>NZ_KB976063.1:1139095-1426850 GCF_000398845.1 Citrobacter sp. KTE151
AGAAGGGCGTCCAGGGCTGGCAGTACCGGACGCCGATGTGGCGTTCAATGCTGGCAGATGCCGGAGTGACCCAGAGTATGTCACGCAAAGGGAACTGCCTGGATAATGCGGTGATGGAAAACTTCTTCAGCCATCTGAAGGTGGAGATGTATCACCGTAACCGGTATGACTCAGTGAATGTGCTGATGCAGGATATAGAAGGCTATATCTGTTACTTCAATAATGAAAGGATCAGCCTCAAAACAGGTATGAGCCCGGTGGAATACCGGGCATCAAGAGAAATGTAAAAAGTGTCCAGGTTATGGGGTTCAGTACAATCCCTGACCCCTTTCGCCTTTCAGGACTGCCCGCTTCCTCGTATTTTTATACCCGCGAAAAATGAAATTTAACCAGGAGTGTCGCTTATGGCTGGAACGGCGGGGCGTTCCGGGCGTCGCCCCAAGCCAACGGCGCGCAAGGAGCTGGCAGGGAACCCCGGCAAACGAGCCCTGAATAAAGAGGAACCTGTATTCACACCGATTAAAGGCGTGGCACCACCTGACTGGTTTTCTGAGGATGAAGGTCTGCCAATGGCGTCCGTCATGTGGGAACTGACCACGAAAGAATTATGTGGGCAGGGATTACTGTGTGTTACCGATCTTGCCGTACTCGAGCGCTGGTGTGTTGCCTACGAGTTCTGGCGCAGGGCGGTTAAAAATATCGCCAGAGATGGGTTGTCTATCACTGGTGCTATGGGGGGAAAGATAAAAAACCCTGAGCTAACAGCAAAGAAAGAGCAGGAATCGGAGATGAGTTCTACCGGCTCCATGCTTGGACTTGACCCCAGCAGTCGTCAACGACTGATCGGCCTTGCCGGACAGAAGAAAGCCTCTAACCCATTCCTGAAGATGATCAACTCATGAGCCGGAAATCGTACCCCAACGTAAACGCCGCGAATCAATACGCCCGCAACGTTGTGCGGGGGAAAATTCCGGCGTGCCAGTTTGTCATTCAGGCCTGCCAGCGTCATATCGATGACATGGCGGCTGAAAAGAGTAAGAAATTTCGTTACCGCTTCGATAAAGACATGGCAGAAAAGGCCGCGAAATTTATCCAGTTGTTGCCACATACAAAAGGAGAGTGGGCATTCAAGCGGATGCCGATCACTCTGGAGGCATGGCAACTGTTTATTGTGTGCTGCGCCTTTGGCTGGGTCCAGAAAGGGTCGAAGCTTCGACGATTTCGCGAGGTTTACACGGAGATACCGCGTAAAAATGGGAAATCAGCTATTTCGGCAGGTGTGGCGCTGTACTGTTTTACCTGTGATAACGAGTTTGGCGCTGAAGTATATTCCGGGGCCACAACTGAAAAACAGGCGTGGGAAGTATTCAGACCAGCTCGTCTGATGTGTAAGCGCACCCCGCTGCTGGTGGAAGCGTTCGGGATTGAAGTTAATGCGTCCAACCTGAGCCGGCCAGAAGATGGCGCGCGTTTTGAGCCGCTGATTGGTAACCCTGGGGACGGCGCTTCACCGCACTGTGCGATTGTTGACGAGTATCACGAACATCCCACAGATTCGCTCTACACCACTATGCTGACGGGTATGGGGGCGCGGCGACAACCACTAATGTGGGCGATCACGACGGCGGGTTACAACATTGAGGGGCCATGCTACGACAAACGGCGTGAAGTGATTGAGATGCTGAATGGCACAGTACCGAATGAGGAATTGTTCGGCGTGATATACACCGTCGACGAGGGGGATGACTGGACCGATCCTAAAGTGCTGGAAAAAGCTAACCCGAATATGGGCGTGTCGGTCTATCGTGACTTTCTCCTCAGCCAGCAACAGAGAGCTATTAATAACGCCCGTCAGGCTGGTGTATTTAAAACTAAACACCTCAACATCTGGGTTGCAGCCCGTGCTGCTTTCTACAACCTGGTTTCCTGGCAGAACTGTGAGGATAAGACACTTACGCTGGAGCAATTCGAAGGACAGCCATGTGTTCTGTCTTTCGACCTGGCGCGCAAGCTGGATATGAACAGTATGGCGCGGTTGTTCACCAGGGAAATTGACGGCAAGACACATTACTACAGCGTTGCTCCCCGCTTCTGGGTTCCCTACGACGCAGTATTCAGCGTTGAAAAGAACGAAGATCGTCGTACTGCGGAGCGATTTCAGAAATGGGTTGAAATGGGACTGCTTACAGTTACTGATGGCGCTGAAGTTGATTACCGCTACATCCTTGAAGAGGCCAAGGCGGCAAACAAGCTCAACCCAGTCAGTGAGTCACCGATTGACCCGTTCGGCGCGACGGGGCTTTCACATGATCTGGCTGATGAAAGCCTTAATCCGATCACTATTGTTCAGAACTACACCAATATGTCTGATCCGACGAAGGAGCTGGAAGCCGCCATTGAGTCAGGCCGCTTTCATCACGACGGGAACCCGATTATGAGCTGGTGTATCAGCAACGTCGTCGGGAAGTATTTGCCCGGTAATGACGATGTGGTTAAACCCATCAAAGAGCATAACGAAAACAAAATCGATGGCGCGGTTTCGCTGATTATGGCAATCGGACGGGCAATGTTGAATAGCCGGGCGAGTAATTCATCCGTTTACGACGAGGAAGATGTAGCATGCTAATGACGTTTTTAAGTTTTTTTATCGGCCTCGCCGGAGCCGCGTTACTGTCTGCCGGTGCCTGGCTTATTTCACCTGCAGCCGGGCTTATTACTGGCGGTTCAATCTGCCTGCTGTGGTCATTTTTAATCGCGAAATCAATGTCTGCCAGCGTAATTAAATCAGGGGGTGAATAATGTTCATTCCCCAGATGTTTCGGGGTAAATCTCAGTCTGGTGGTAGTTTCTGGCAGGCGATGCTGGGTGGTGTGAGTTCCAGCCAGAGCAAGGCGGGGATCGTTATCACTTCTGAAACCGCAATGGCGTTATCGGCGGTCCGGGCATGTGTAACGCTTCTGGCAGAATCGGTGGCGCAGCTGCCGTGTGAACTTTACAGGCGAGGCGCTAACGGAGGCCGTGAACGGGCGACTGACCACCCTGTATATGATCTGATTCATTCCGAGCCCAACAAAAAAGACACTTCATTTGAATACTTTGAACAGCAGCAGGGCCTGCTTGGCCTGGAGGGAAATTGCTACTCGATCATCGACAGGGACGGGAAAGGTTATCCCCGCGAATTAATCCCGGTTAATCCCCAAAAGGTCATTGTCCTGAAAGGCCCGGATGGGATGCCATATTATGAACTACCCGAAATTGGCGAAACGTTGCCAATGCGCATGATGCATCATGTGAAGGTCTTCTCACTGGATGGCTATATCGGCAGTTCCCCAATCCAGACGAACGCGGATGTTCTTGGGCTAAACCTCGCCGTGGAAGAGCATGCTTCTCAGGTCTTTCGCCGTGGTACAACGATGAGCGGCGTTATTGAACGTCCAAAAGACGCTCCGACGATCAAAAGCCAGGATGCTATCGACCGCCTGCTGGCAAAGTGGACGGACAGATATTCCGGCGTCAGGAACGCATTCTCTGTTGCATTGCTTCAGGAAGGGATGAGCTACAAACAGCTATCTCAGGATAATGAGAAAGCGCAGCTGTTACAGTCCCGTCAATGGGGCGTGGAGGAAGTGTGCCGGCTCTATAAAATCCCGCCCCATATGGTGCAGATGCTGGCGAAAGCCACGAATAACAACATTGAGCACCAGGGGCTGCAGTTTGTGATGTACACGCTGTTGGCCTGGCTGAAGCGCCATGAAGGCGCATTAATGCGCGATCTGCTTTTACCCAGCGAGCGCAGTGATCTGTACATTGAATTCAATGTTTCTGGCCTGCTGCGCGGTGATCAGAAGTCACGCTATGAATCTTATGCATTAGGCCGCCAGTGGGGCTGGTTATCGGTTAACGACATTCGCCGCATGGAGAACCTTCCACCCATCGCCGGAGGGGACAAATACCTGACGCCTCTGAATATGGTCGACAGTAAACAAATCTTACCTGGCGATAACACGCCAACAGCAAAACAACTGGCAGAAATCAACTCTATTCTGTCCAGAAACTGAATATCACCCGCAGTGCGGGCTGACCTGGTAAACATCATGACAAAAAATTTAATTAATCTGCCGCATCTGGCGGCTATGGTCTTTGGTGTTCCACATTACGTGACACGACAGACAATGGATTCTGTAAAAGCTGTGCTGGTTCCCCGTATTCAGGGATTATCAGAAGAGGCTGGAATTCACATGACACAGAATCCTGATAACAATCAGGCGCCAGATTTGGTTCAACCAGCTAGTGGAATGGCTGTTATTCCTGTTCACGGCATTCTGGTTCCACGTCGTGGGCAAATTACTGCAATGTGTTCGGAACTTACCAGCTATGAGCGCATACGTAGCCAGGTGCATGCTGCATTAAATGACCCTTCCATCAGTGAAATTGTGCTGGATATAAATTCTGGTGGTGGTGCGGCGGTTGGATGCAAGGAACTGGCCGATTATATTTTCCAGTCACGTCAAACTAAGCCTATTACTGCAATTGTGAACTACAGCGCCTATTCTGCGGCTTACTTTATCGCTTCGGCCTGCAGCAAAATTGTAGTCAGCCAGACCAGTGGAGTCGGCTCGATTGGAGTGATCATGGAACACCTGGATACTTCCAGGATGGAAGAGCAAATGGGGTTAACATTCACCACGATTTTTCGGGGAGATAACAAAAATAACGGTACACAACATGAGCCACTGAGTGAAGACGCTCGGGGAATGTTCCAGAGGATGATTGACGATATGTACGAGACGTTTATTACCTCTGTAGCGGAATACCGGAAACTTGCCCCTCAGACGGTGATTAACACACAGGCCGGAATCTATTTCGGCGCTGATGCCATTTCTGCTGGTCTTGCTGATGAAGTTTCGGATCCTCAGTCCGCGATTAATGCCATTGCGGCAAAGTACAAACAACCTCAACAAACCACTTCCATAAAGTTGCAGGCAGCCGCGATGGACCTGCAAACCAGAATGTAACCCGGCGCTAACGCGTCATTACCAGAAAGCAGCCAACAGGCTGCTTTTTTTATGCCAAAAAGAGAGAAAAACATGGATCATATTGAAGAATTGCGTCGTGAACGTGCGGGTATTAATCAGAAGGTTCAGGTACTGGCGGCAGTAGAAACTGGTGGCGGTACGCTGACTGCGGAGCAGTTAACCGAATTTGCCAGCCTGCAGCAGCAGTTCACGGATATCAGCGCCAAGATTGAGCGTCTGGAAGCGGCTGAACGTGCTGCAGCGCTTGTCGCCAAACCGGTTAAAGGCACACAGCAGACTCCAGGTATCAGCATTAAGGCTGAGCCAAAGCAATATACCGGCGCAGGCATGACCCGTCTGGTGATGTCGATTGCGGCAGCACAGGGTAACGTTCAGGATGCTGCTAAATTTGCAGCTGAAGAACTGAATGACCAGTCTGTCTCGATGGCCATCAACACTGCCGCCGCGTCAGGCGGTGTTCTTATTCCGCAAAACCTGCACAGCGAGGTGATCGAACTGCTGCGCGATCGCACCATCGTTCGTAAGCTGGGCGCGCGCTCCATTCCGCTGCCGAACGGCAACATGGCGCTGCCGCGTCTGGCAGGTGGTGCGACGGCGAGCTACACCGGGGAAGGCAAGGATGCGAAAACATCAGAAGCGCGCTTCGATGATGTGAAACTCACTGCGAAAACCATGATTGCAATGGTTCCAATCTCAAACCAGCTGATTGGTCGTGCTGGCTACAACGTGGAGCAGCTGGTCCTGCAGGATATTCTGACCGCGATCTCTGTTCGTGAAGATAAAGCCTTTATGCGCGATGACGGTACCGGTGATACGCCTGTCGGTATGAAAACGCGAGCAACTGAGTGGAACCGCCTGCTGCCGTGGGAAGCTGCTGCAGAGGTTAATCTGCAGACGATTGATACCTATCTCGACAGCATCATCCTGATGGCGATGGACGGGAACAGCAACATGATCAGCTGCGGCTGGGGCATGTCGAACCGTACCTACATGAAACTGTTCGGGCTGCGCGACGGTAACGGTAATAAGGTCTACCCGGAAATGGCCCAGGGGATGCTGAAGGGATTTCAGATTCAGCGTACCAGCGCTATCCCGGCAAACCTCGGTGACGCTGGCAAAGAGTCGGAAATTTACTTCGCTGACTTTAATGACGTGGTTATCGGTGAAGACGGCAACATGAAGGTGTCGTTTTCGCAGGAAGCCTCCTATCAGGACGGGGACGGAAATCTGGTTTCCGCGTTCTCCCGTAACCAGTCGTTGATTCGCGTGGTGACGGAGCACGATATCGGCTTCCGTCATCCGGAAGGTCTTGTTCTCGGGACAAAAGTGCTGTTTTAACCGGTCCTGCACTCTGTGCGACCACGGTCGCACAGCGTAAAAGCACGTAATTCCCCAAGCCCGCAGCAGCGGGTTTTTTCTTTTCAGGAGCAAAACGATGACGACGAAAGCGGCAAAAGCAGCGGCAGCGGCGGTTGCAGCCGGTGATGTGAAAAAGCCGGATGAACTGACGCCGGAAAATACAGTGGACGGGGATGACGGTCAGAATACTGCAGCGGGTTCAGGTGATACAGGTGTTGATCTGACCGGAAGTGAAACAAACGGGGCCACGGTCCTGACGGGAGCAGAAGTGATGCGGAAAGCGGTTTTTTTCCTGGGACCCTATCATCGTTATTCACGCGGTGATACGGCCTGTTTTGATACTGAGTACGCAGAAAAACTGGTTGAACGCCATATTGCGGTATGGCCAGAAGATGCGGAAAAGGCGCTGAGTCCCCGCAAGGGAGCCGATGACCATGATACTGACATTGGATGACGTGAAAACCCAGCTCCGTCTGGAGCCGGATTTCACGGAGCATGACGGCATGCTCACTAAAATGGTGGCGGCTGCGCAGAAGAGTATTGAACGTGACTACTACTGCAAACTGGTGGGAAGCGACGACGAACTGCAGGCGCTGCCGGAAGGTGTACGCGGTTTTGTGGCGGATGAAGATATCCAGCTGGCCATGCAGTATCTGGTCGGGGATGCGTATCTGAATGGTTTCACCGGTCAGTGGCTGGAGACGGCTCCGGTCCGGCATCTTCTTTTCCCGTTGCAGGAGAACACCGTATGAGCCTGAAGCCGGAAGAGATGACCTGCCGTCTTTCGATTGGGTATATGCAATCCGGTCGGGGACCGCTGGGTGAACAGCTGCCGGAGCAACTGGTCACGACCGGGAAAGCCTGGGCGAAGCGCGAGCTGGTCTCGGGCAGAAAGATCCGCACACTGGATCAACAACAGGTTGTTGAAACGTGTCTTTTTACCACTCATCCGAACCTGAATATTGATATCGACTGGAAAATAACGACGTCTGACCGGGTTTATACCGTTCGTAACGTCGAACGTCTTGCGGACCGCATCATCATCACAGGGGAGGCAGACGCACGTCATGATCGAGCTGGCATTAAAGGCAGCACTTGAACGCCTGACCGGGCTGGATGTTTACCCTCTGCTCCTGCCTGATGAGCTGCAGGAGGGAATTACTTACCAGTGTATCTCCGATCCGGAGCTGTACGCCGGACTGTTGCGCACAGGCTTGATTGCGGGTCGCTTCCAGATAGCGATTTATCTGCTTAATGACTACACCCGCCTGTTACAGCTGGATAAGAAAATCAGCGCGGAATGGACCGCTATCGTGCATGGCCAGCTGGAGGGCTTTCCCGTGCAGAATGTGGTCCGGGGTGGAATACAGCAGAGTAAATCGGTACTGACCAGCGGCAATATTCAGTACCGGCTCGTCCGGGATTTCACCTTTCACTACCGGGATGCCTCACCATGATCACTATGGACGTAAAAGGGCTGGACGAGCTGGAGCGGCAGCTTATCGCACTCGGTGAAAAGGTCGGCACGAAGGTGTTACGTGACGCGGGGCGTGAGGCGCTGAAAGTGGTTGAAGACGACATGAAACAACATGCCGGCTTCGACGATGCATCCTCTGCAGAGCAGCATATGCGTGATTCCATCAAAATTCGCTCATCCACGCGGAAAGGTCGCGGAAATACGGTGGTCACCCTTCGGGTTGGCCCCAGCAAGAAGCATTACATGAAAGCGCTGGCCCAAGAGTTCGGTACGGTGAAACAGGTTGCCGATCCATTCATCCGTCCGGCACTGGATTACAACGTCCGGCAGGTTCTGCGCATTCTGACCGTTGAAATCCGCAATGGTATTCAGAACAGGTAGCAACCGCTGCCCACTATTTAAGAGAGAATCATTATGGCTGATGAAAATAACACGCCAAAATCATCCCCTGAGTACGCAATGCTTCCTGCCGGGACGGTGGTGAAGTTCGGCGAGGTGGGGGCCGCTGTGGCGGCGCTCAAACCCCTGATTAACTGTAAGGCACTGGGCGCGACAGGTCAGACGGGAGGATTTGTCGACTGTACCACCCTGCTGGACAAGAGTAAGCAGTCGGTGTCAGACCTGCCGGAAGGGCCGGAGAAATCGCTGGGATTCATTGACGACCCGGAAAACGAAGATTTCACCGCGTTCCTCAATGCTGCAGAACAGCGTAAGACCGTTCAGTTTTATATTGAGCTGCCGAACAAAAGAACGGCTTCAATGATCCTTGCGCTTTCAGGCTGGCAGATGAACGAAATCACAGCGCCTGCCAGTGAAGTTATCCAGATTACGGTGCAGGGTAAGCAAAACAACATTAAATGGGGGATCGCCGCGCCGGCACCAGATGCCGGAGCGTAATCTGTTTCCCGATATACACCGCCTCCGGGCGGTTTTTTTTCGTCTGAAAAACAGGATACACCATGTCTGAATTTAGCCTCTCCGCACTGAAAAATGCACTGCTCAAAACGAAATCCACGCCTACTGAAACTGAAATTTTAGGCACAAAGGTTTTCCTGCGTCGGCTGACGGCGGCTGAGCTTATTGATCATGAAGATGCACTCATCGAGGCGCAGACCTCTGGCAATGCCCGCCTGGCGTCTGAGCTGAGCGTACAGATTGTTATCGACAGCCTGGTTCAGCCTGACGGCTCGCCGATTAAAGCCAAAGACAAACCCACGGCGAAGGAGCTGCTGGCGGCACACGATAACGTTGTGCTTCTGGATGCCATCGACAAAGTGAAAAAGCACGCCATCGGTAAGCTGGAAACCGCCGAAAAAAACTGAGTGACTCGCCCTGGCTGGAGCTGATTTTCTGGCTGGCCGACCGCTGGGGCGAGCCTGACCCGTCAAAAATTGCGGCGCTTCCGGCTGACACGCTTTTCCACTGGCGAGCTTTCTTCCTCAAGCAGGGCATTTTCAAAAAGCCTTGCCGGGAAGAGCCTGACAGTAATCCGCCCCCTGATAAATCCCCCACCGCCGCCGTGAATCCGAGTCTGGATGCGCAGTGTGCGGCAGTCATGAAGGTATTAATGTAATGGGTGACGTTGCCTCTCTTGCCGTTGGGCTGCATCTGAATGCAGCGAACTTTAAATCGCAGCTGATGAGCGCCTACGGCAGCGCAGAGAGTCAGTCACGCCAGTTTAATCGCAATGCCCAGGCTGATGCGAAAAAGACGGAGGATGCCTATAAGCGTGTTTCTGCTTCGGTATCAGGGCTGGCTGGCAGGCTGGCAGGTTTTGCCGGGGCGGGTTTATCGCTGGGCGCCATTATTAACACTACGCGGCAGTACAGCCAGTCGCTGTCGGATTTGCAGGCCATCACCGGTGCCACCAGTGCGCAGATGAAACTGTACGATCAGGCAGCGCAGGAAATGGGCCGCACAACGGAATACAGCGCATCGCAGGCTGCCGAGGCCATTAAGCTGATGGCTTCGGCAAAGCCTGAACTGCTGAGTACCTCTGCGGGGCTGACGGCGGCGACCAAAAGCGCGTTAACGCTGGCCCAGGCGGCAGGGACCACGCTTCCGGATGCCACCCGAACGCTGGCGCTGTCGTTAAACCAGTTTGGGGCGGGAGCCAGTGAAGCCGACCGGTATATCAATGTGCTGGCTGCCGGCGCGAAATTTGGTTCGTCGGAGATAGCCGATACTGCTGCTGCTATTAAAAATGGCGGGGTGGCAGCGGCACAGGCTGGCGTAGGTTTTGAAACCCTCAATGCCGCCATACAGGTACTGGCGGAGCGTGAGGTTAAAGGCGGCGAGGCCGGAACCGCGCTGCGTAACGTGATCCTGAATCTGGAGAAGGGAACCGATAAAACCCTGAAGCCTTCTGTTGTCGGGCTGAGTCAGGCACTGGAGAACCTGGCCGGGAAAAACCAGTCAACAAAGCAGGCCGTGAAGCTGTTCGGGGTGGAAAACCTCAGCGCGGCATCCATCCTGGTGCAGAACCGCGAGAAGGTGGAGTCGCTGACCGCCGCCCTGACCGGTACACAGACCGCACATGAGCAGGCCGAAATCAGGGTAAATAACCTCAACGGCGATCTTCTCAGCCTGACTTCGGCTTTTGAAGGTCTGATTATTAAGGTGGGACAGAGCGGAAACGGCCCGCTGCGCAGTGGTGTTCAGACCGTTACCGATGCCATTAATGGCCTGACGGATAATTTTAATACGGTCGCCAACGTTGCGCTGTATACGCTGATTCCTGTTCTGGCGACAAAACTGACGGCAGGTATCAGGGGCAACATCGGTGCCTGGGTGGAGCAGCAGCAGGCAGTCAGGGCCAGCGCGATGGCGCAGGCCGATATGGCGCGAAAAACGCTGGAAAGTACCGCCGCCACGCTGGCACAGAATAACGCAGAATTCGGGCGTTATCGGGAAATGGAGAAAAGTGCCAGACAATTTGGCCTTAACGTCAGTTATCAGAGTGAGTTTAACCGCTTAATCCGGCAGGAAACCGAGCAGACACTGCTCTCCACCCAGGCAAAGAGCCAGCTGAATGCTGCCAATAAACAGCTTTCCGTTTCAGCCCGCGCAGCCTCTGCAGCAGTAGGTATGGCAAGAGGGGCGCTGGCACTTGTTGGCGGTCCGGTGGGAGCGGCGATGCTGGCAGGTTCGGCGTTGCTCTATTTCCATAATCAGGCGAAGAATGCCCGTCAGTCAGCGATTGACCTGAAAAATGCTGTCGTTGAAACGAATGAAGAACTAAAAAAACTGTCGCTTAACCAGCTCAACGTGAAACAGCTGGATATTGATGAACAGTTTGAGAATCAGGTTATTCAGCGAAATAAACTGATTAAGGAAATTCAGGATGCGGACAGCCGTATCGATGGATTGAGCGGCTTCGACCCGTTCGGACAGCTTAAAGGCGTACAGAACGATAAAACCCGCTACAAAGGGGATCTGGATGCCGTTGAACAAGGGTTAAAACTCCTCAAGGAACGGCAAAAAATTGTCAAAGAGGCCATAGAGCAGGCTAAATCAGGGAAAACCGATCCCTCGCCGAAGCCGGATAAACCAAGGAATGAAACAGGGAGCGATAAACCCGATACCCCCTGGACCGGGGAAGGCGGGGATACTGGTAAGGGGCAAAAGGCGAAGGTTAACCATTATGAGCAACTGCGGCGTGAAATCGAAGCGGCGCATGCCTCAAGTCTCGGACGAATCAACCTGCAGGAGCAGGAAAGCGCCAGAAAACTCCTTGAAGCCGCCCGCGCTGACGGGGCCAGCGAGGCTGATATTCAGAAGACGTTGCTACTGAATGCTGAAAATTATCAGAAACAGCGCCTCGAACTGGCAGAACAGTATACGCCGGCCAGAGCCTCTCTGACGAAAGAGCGCGAAGCGAGCCAGGAGCTGAAGTCGCTCCTGGATGCCCGTCTTCTGGATGAAAAGGAATACCAGACGGCCAGAATCACGCTGGCACAAAGTACAGCCCGCGAACTGTTACAGGCACAGGCAGCGGCAATGTCTGCCCCTCTGATTGATATCGCCGGCACGGTTGATCCGCTGGCAGAACTGCGCAATCAACTGGCCGAGCGTCAGTCTTTGCTGCAGGCTTTTTATCAGAACGATGTTATCAATAAAGAACAGTACGAACTGCTGAAGCAAAAGGCTGACAAGGATTCCGCTGATGCGCAGTACCAGACGGCGGTGGAGCTTTATAAGTCGCAGGGAAACCTGAACAGCCTCGCCATTGGCCTGATGGAAACCACCCAGGAGCGAACCTCCAACATGCTGACCGGGATGCTGAACGGTACACAGACACTCCGGGACGGGATGATTGGGTTATTTTCCTCCCTGACACAGTCGGTGATTAAAAACCTTGTCGATATGGCAGCGCAGGCGCTGATTACTAACACCATTCTGAAATCCATTATGGGTATCGGCGGCAGTCTTTTGGGTGGTGCAGCCACCGCGAGTACCGGCACGGCCATCAGCAGTTTTGGCAGCAGTTTTAGTTTTAATGCGAAGGGCGGTGTTTATGACTCACCTTCATTAAGTGCCTACAGTAACGGCATCTATGACAGCCCGACCCTGTTTGCTTTTGCAAAGGGGGCAGGTGTGTTTGGTGAAGCTGGTCCGGAAGCCATTATGCCCCTTGCTAAAACGCCTGACGGTACGCTGGGCGTCAGGGCGCTGGGTGACCCGGGTTCCTCTGGTGGTGGTATGAATGGGTGGATTACTTATTCACCTGTGTATCACATTGCCATCCAGAATGACGGACAAAACGGGGAGATAGGGCCGCAGGCATCGCAGATGCTGGTCAGAATGATCGATACGCGCGTCATGAGCATCCTGAGAACTCAGGGCCGCGATGGCGGCATGCTGGCGGGAGGATAAGTGAAAACCTTTCATTGGGCACCCAGGGAGGGGATGCCGTCTTCTGTTTCCCCTTCAGTGACAACCATAAAATTTGGGGATGGCTATGAGCAACGTCGCCCGACCGGACTCAACCATCAGTTAATTAACTTCCAGCCTGTTTTCCGGACAACGTCGGACAATTCCCGCACCGCACTTGAAGCGTTTCTGGTCGAGCACGGGGGATATAAAGCCTTTCTGTGGCGACCGCCAAAATACAACCGCACGATTAAAGTTGTCTGCCGGGAATGGTCTGTTACGGACAACGTCACGTATTCTGATTTCAGATGTAAATTTGAGCAGGTTATTGCTTAAGGATCCTTATGCAGGATATTCCTCAGAACACCCTCAACGAAACCACGAAAACCGAGCAGTCTGCCCGCATTGACTTGTGGGTAATCGACCTGACGGCCTTTGGTGGCCAGCGTTACTACTTTTCAAATGAACTAAACGAGAAGGGAGAGCCGGTCACCTGGCAGGGCAGGAAGTATGACGTTTACCCGATACAGGGAACCGGATTTGATCTGGTAGGGAAAGGGACGTCTTCCCGACCGACGCTGGCGGTGTCGAACCTGTTTGGCATGGTCACGGGACTCGCGGAGGATGTGCAGAGCCTCGTCGGGGCCACGGTGGTAAGGCGCGTGGTATACGCCCGTTTTCTCGATGCGGTGAACTTTACAGGCGGCAATCCGGAGGCTGATCCGGAACAGGAAGTGGTCAGCCGCTGGGTGATTGAACAACTGTCGGAGCTGAAAGCCACCACGGCGACCTTCGTGCTGGCCACACCGACCGAAACGGACGGTAGCGTGTATCCGTCGCGGATCATGCTGGCTGATGTCTGCAACTGGACCTACCGTTCGCAGGAGTGTGGCTATGTCGGGCCACCTGTGGCGGACGAGTTTGATAAACCCACGACAGACCCTGCAAAAGATGCCTGCAGCAAATGCCGTACCGGCTGCGAGCTGCGTAATAACCTGCCGCGCATCGGCTGTTTCCTCTCCATTAACCGTCTTTCCTGATGGATACACCCATGAAAAAAACACTCCTGGCGCATGCTGTAGCATGCGCGCCGGCTGAATCGTGTGGCTGGGTGGTGAACACGCCCGCAGGGGAGCGGTATTTTCCCTGCCAGAATCTTTCCGCTGAACCGACTCTGTATTTCCGCATGGATCCGGCAGATTACCTTCAGGCGCAGGCGGCAGGCGATGTGGTGGCCCTGGTACACAGCCATCCCGATGGCCAGCCGTTTCTCAGCGATGTTGATCGCCGCCTGCAGGTGCAAAGTGGCCTGCCGTGGTGGCTGGTCTGCGATGACCGGATATACAAATTTCGCTGCATGCCATTCCTCACCGGGCGGGCATTTGAGCACGGGGGGACGGACTGTTACACCCTGTTCCGAGATGCGTACCATCTGGCGGGTATTGAGATGCCGGATTTTGCGCGGGGGGAGGACTGGTGGAAGCAGGGCGAGAATCTGTATCTGGATAATCTGGAGGCGACAGGTTTTTATCGGGTGAATGCTGAAGAGGCACAGCCCGGAGACATTCTGATTTGTTGTTTTGGTTCATCAGTTGCCAACCATGCCGCGATTTACTGCGGCGACGGCGAACTGCTGCACCATATTCCTGACCAGCTCAGTAAACGCGAGAGGTATTCTGAAAAATGGCAACGCCGCACACACTCGATATGGCGACACCGGGCATGGCACGACTCTGCCTTCACGGGGATTTACAACGATTTGGCCGCCGCTTCAGCCTCAGTATAAAAACGGGGGCCGAGGCCATTTACGCGCTGGCCATACAGGTTCCGGGCTTCCGGCAGAAAATGAATGATGGCTGGTATCAGATACGCATCGCCGGTCAGGATGTGGATGAAACCAGCGTGTCAGCCCGTCTGCATGAACCGCTGCCGGACGGGGCCATTATTCATATTGTCCCGCGTATGGCAGGGGCAAAATCCGGTGGCCTGTTTCAGGTCGTGCTGGGTGCTGTGGCAATAGGCGCGTCCTTTTTTACGGCAGGCGCTTCAATGGCAGCCTGGGGGGCTGCGTTATCTGCCGGTGGTATTTCGGTATCCTCAGTTCTGTTTTCTATGGGGGCAGCCATGATGCTGGGTGGTGTGGCGCAGATGCTGACGCCGCAGGCAAAAATCCCCTCGTCCCGGCAGACCGATAACGGCAAACAGAACACTTATTTTTCGTCACTGGACAACATGGTGGCGCAGGGGAATGCCCTGCCGGTGTTGTACGGTGAAATGCTGGTCGGCTCCCGCACGATCTCCCAGGAAATAAGCACACGGGATGAGGGCGGCGGCGGGCAGGTGGTGATCATCGGTCGCTGATTTACTGCAGCATATTTATATTAAAACAGAACCGCCTTCGGGCGGTTTTGTCGTTTCAGAGGGAACAGATTATGGGTAAGGGTGGTGGCAGCAGTAAAACGCCGCATGAGGCTCCTGACGACCTGAAATCCAGCCAGATGCTGACCGTTGTTGATGCCATCTGCGAGGGGCCGATTGAAGGTCCGGTGGACGGGCTGAAAAGTGTCAGAATTAACAAAACGCCGGTCCTCGACAGCGACGGTAATGCGATGGTTCACGGTGTCACCGTGGTTTACCGCGTGGGGGAGGATGAGCAGACCGCGATGGAGGGGTTCGAAGACTCAGGTGCTGAAACCCTGCTGGGTGTGGAGGTGAAGAAGTCAGAGCCGGTGACCCGCACCATTACCGCTAAAACGGTGGACCGTCTGCGTTTTACCTTTGGTGTGCAGTCTCTGGTCAGTACCAGTACCAAAGGCGACCGCAACCCGACCAGCGTACAGATGCTGATCCAGTTTCGCCGGGACGGGCTGTGGCGAACGGAACGGGATATCACCATTACAGGTAAAACAACCACGCAGTTTCTGGCATCTGTGGTGATCGATGATTTGCCGCCCCGGCCGTTTGAAGTCCGCATGCAACGTATCACTGATGACAGTACGACAGACCTGCTGCAGAACAAAACGGTGTGGTCGGGCTATACCGAAATCATTGATGTAAAACAACTCTATCCGAATACCGCCGTTATCGGGGTAAAAGTGGACGCGGAGCAGTTTGGCAGCCAACAGGTCACGCGAAACTATCTCCTGCGCGGGCGTATCGTACAGGTGCCGTCGAATTATGATCCGGTAAAACGGACGTATTCCGGGCTGTGGGACGGGACGTTTAAACCCGCCTGGACAGATAATCCGGCCTGGTGTGTGCTGGATATGCTGACCCACCCGCGCTATGGCATGGGAAGCCGCATCGGTGTTGCCGATGTGGACAAGTGGGCGCTGTATGCCATTGCACAGTACTGCGATCGGCTTGTTCCAGACGGTTTTGGCGGGACAGAGCCGCGTATCACCTGCAATGCGTATCTGACGGACCAGCGTAAAGCGTGGGACGTGCTGGGGGACTTCTGTTCCCTGATGCGCTGCATGCCGGTCTGGAACGGCAATACCCTGACCTTTGTACAGGACCGGCCCGCCGATAAAGTCTGGACCTATACGCAGAGTAATGTGGTGATGCCCGCTGACGGTGCGCCGTTCATCTACAGCTTCAGCGCCCTGAAAGAGCGCCATAATGCCGCCGAGGTCCGTTACACCGACCCGAACAACGGCTGGGAAACGTCCACCGAACTGGTGGAAAACGACGCTGCCATCCGGCGCTACGGTCGCAACGTCCTGAAGATGGACGCGTTCGCCTGTACCAGCCGGGGGCAGGCGCACCGCGCCGGACTGTGGGCCATCACCACCGAATTGCTGGAAACGCAGACGGTGGATTTTTCCGTGGGGGCCGAAGGACTGCGACATGTTCCCGGCGATATCATTGAGGTCTGCGACAGTGATTATGCCGGCGTGACCGTGGGCGGACGCGTTCTGTCGGTCGACAGCCTGTCCCGTACGCTCACCCTGGACCGCGAGGTGGAAATACCGCCAGGCGGCAATGTGGTGCTGAACCTGGTGGGCAGCGATGGCCAGCCTGTTACCGTCGCGGTCACTGCACATCCGGCCCCGGACCGCGTGACCGTCAGCCAGTTATCCGATGGCGTGGCGGCGTACAGCGTGTGGGGGCTGAAACTGCCGGACCTGCGCCAGCGCCTGTTTCGCTGCGTGGCCATACGGGAGAATGATGACGGGACGTATGCCATCACCGCCGTGCAGCATGTTCCGGAGAAAGAGAGCATCGTGGACAACGGTGCGAAGTTTGACCCGTTGCCCGGCACAGGTATCACGAACACCCCACCCGCTGTGCAGCATCTCACCACGGAGATTCTGGCAGAGGACGGGCAGTATCAGGCGCGGGCGCGCTGGGACACGCCGCGCGTGGTGAAAGGCGTTAACTTCTTCCTGCGCCTGACGGTGAAAGCGGAAGATAACAGCGACCGCCTGGCCAGCAGCCTGACCCTGACCGAAACGGAGCACACCTTCCGCAACCTGACGCCGGGGCGCTACACCCTGACGGTGCGGGCGGTGAACACCCAGGGCCAGCAGGGTGAGCCTGCCAGCACAGATTTCAGTATCGCCGCGCCGGCTGTACCGTCTTATGTTGAGCTGATTCCCGGCTATTTCCAGATAACCGCCACCCCGCGTCAGGCGGTATATGACCCCACGGTGCAGTATGAATTCTGGTTTACGGATACGCAGATAACCGATATCCGCCAGGTGGAAAGCGATGCGCGTTATCTCGGCACGGCGCTGTACTGGATTGCGGCAAACGCGAGTATCAAACCAGGTAAAGACTATTACTTCTATATCCGTGCCGTGAACCAGGTCGGGAAATCGGCGTTCGTGGAGGCTAAAGGCCAGGCCAGCAACGATGCGGCGGGCTATCTGGACTTCTTCAAAGGGGAAATCACCGAAAGCCACCTCGGCAAAGAACTGCTGGAGAAGGTGGAACTGACAGAAGACAACGCCAGCCGGCTGGATCAGTTTTCGGAAGAGTGGCAGGACGCGAACGGCAAGTGGAATGCCATGTGGGGCGTGAAGATAGAACAGACCGAAGACGGGAAGCACTATGTGGCTGGTCTGGGCCTGAGCATGGAGGATACGGAAGAAGGTAAGCTGAGCCAGTTCCTGGTGGCGGCTGACCGTATCGCGTTTATCAACCCGGCGAACGGCAATGAAACTCCGATGTTTGTGGCGCAGGGCAACCAGATATTTATGAACGAGGTGTTCCTCAAATATCTGACGGCCCCGAGCATCACCAGTGGCGGGAACCCGCCGACCTTTATGCTGACGCCTGACGGCAGGCTGACTGCCCGTAATGCGGATATCAGCGGTAATATCAGCGCGAATTCCGGCACCCTCAATAATGTGACGATAGCGGAAAACTGCACCATTAACGGGACAATGCGGGCAGAGAATATTGTCGGCGATATCGTTAAAGCCGTGGGGCGGGCTTTCCCCGGAAGCGCTAATTACCCGAATGGGACCCTCACGGTTCAGATACAGGATGACCACCATTTTGACAGGCAGATAATCATTCCCCCCATCACCTTTGCAGGAGGAAAGGCAAAATCAGAGACAAGCAACGAGATATGGACAGACTGTGGGCTTTTGGTGAAGCACAACGGCAGAGAGATATACAACGCAGAACCCGCGATTACAGCGAGATCATTCAGCAGGGTTCTTGATATGCCAGCCGGAGGTGGAAATGTGACGCTGAGCTTCACGGTGTCATCCAGGGGGTATGGCGGCGGGGCCTGGGCTGATATCAGCAACCTGCTGGTCATGGTGGTGAAGAAGAACAGCACGGGGATCAGCATTTACTGATACCTGAATCCAGAAACGAGCGCCTGAATGGGCGCTTTTTTATTGCTGAAAACAAGAGGTAATGACATATGTCAGTACAAATTTCTGGCGTATTAAAAGACGGGGCGGGGAAACCGGTACAGGGTTGCACTATTCAGCTGAATGCGAAGAAAACCAGCCCGACCGTTGTTGTGGAGGTGATTTCATCCACTGTTACAGACGCGAACGGCCACTACAGCATTGAGGCTGAACCGGGTTATTACAGTGTGTCACTGATGCGGGAAGGGTTTCCGCCCTCTGTGGCTGGCGACATTTACGTGGCCCCGACTGATGCGCCGGATACCCTGAATGCGTTTCTCGATGCACCAAAAGATGCAGATCTGCGCCCGGAGGTGATGAAACGCTTTGAAGAAATTGTAAACCGTGTAGTGGATTTGAGCGGTGCAACAGAAAAGGATCGGGAACGCGCCGAACAGGCTGCACAGTCAGCGGAACAAAGTAAGGATTCGGCAGCCCTTTCTGCAACGGCTGCAGCAGAGTCACAGAAGCAGGCAGCACGCTCTGCAGATGTTGCTGATGTGTCTGCCCGCTCTGCTGATGATAATGCCCGACAGACCGCGCAGGACGTTCTGGCCTGTGCAGCGGATGCGGACAGTGCGGCAAAGTCTGCACAGACAGCGACGGAGCAGGCCGGACAGGCAAAAATCGCCGCCGATACGGTACAGAAAGCGCAGGAGGAAGCGGGAGTTTCGGCACAGTCAGCAGCAGGAAGTGCCGGAAGTGCTGCTGCAGCAGCACAAACAGCGGGTGAACATGCCGGTAATGCAGCCGTATCTGAAACCTCATCGCGTGAAAGCGCCCTTACGGCCACGCAGGCGGCAGAACAGGGTGATAACAGCGCGGCAGCTGCAGTGCTAAGTGAACAGCATGCCAGGGAGTACAGCGAAAAGGCTGCTAAATCAGAGGCTGCGGCATCAGCCAGTGCAGAATCGGCATCTTCCAGTGAAGCATCAGCCCTGCAGTCAGCCGAAAAGGCTGAGAAACAGAAAAATGCAGCCGCTGAGAGTGTCACCCGTGCAGAACAGGCCAGAGATGAGGCGCTGACTTCCCGGAACGAGGCAGTGGAGGCCGCTGAAACAGCGGCGACAGACGCTGCGGAGAAAGCCGCAGGCAAGGTTTCGGAGCAACTGAAAGCTGCTGTAGCTGATAATACTCAGCGCGCCGAAGCCGCAATGGTTGGCGCTGAAAGCGCGGCAGTAGCCTCACAGGGATACCGTGATGAAGCGAGGGATATTGCTGAAAGTCTGAAGCTGGGAGACGCCAGCACCACGCAGAAAGGGCTTGTGCAGTTAAGCAGCGATGACGACAGCGACAGTGAAGCCTATGCAGCGACACCGAAAGCCGTTAAAAAAGTCAAAGACCTGGCAAACCAGAAGGCCCCACTGGACAGTCCGGATCTGACAGGGACTCCAACTGCCCCCACGCCGCCATTAAGTGTCAGTAATAAACAGATTGCGAATACCGAGTACGTTCAGGCTGCGGTTGCTGCATTAGTTGGCTCATCCCCTGAAGCTCTGGATACGCTGGCTGAGTTAGCGCAGGCATTAGGAAATGATCCTAACTTTGCAACCACGATGCTCAATGCGTTAGCGGATAAACAGCCGCTAAATGAAATACTGACGTCGCTGTCCGGGCTGTCTACCTCCGGAAGTAAATTGCCATTTTTTAGCAGTAAAAATACGTTGATGTTGACGGATCTGACGACGACCGGGCGTGGGTTGATTGCTAAAAACTCAATAAATGAAATTATCACATACCTTGGTTTGGTAGAAACGATAAATTTAGCAGCTGGCGCGGTGCCTTCAACGCGCAGAGTAAACGAAAAAGCGCTTACAGATGATATTTACATCACCTCACAGGATATTTTTAACGGGCAAGTCTTGATGATTGGTGCAGACCAAAATCTGGACAATTTCCAGACGCCGGGGCTGTATGCTCAGGATATGAATGTTAATACCAGTACGGCACTAAATTACCCGGAGAATAATGCAGGTTCTCTGATGGTACTGAGAAGCGCCGGAGTGACACAGATTTACCGCGTGTACAATTCATCCCGCAGTTATACACGTAGCAAGCATTCAACGCAGGCATGGACTCCCTGGATGCCTGATGATTCTTTTCCGGTCGGAGCACCTATTCCCTGGCCGTCTGATACAACTCCTCAAGGGTATGCTTTAATGCAGGGGCAACCTTTCGATAAAGCAGCCTATCCATTGCTTGCGATTGCGTATCCATCGGGTGTTATCCCGGATATGCGAGGCCAGACGATTAAGGGTAAACCGAACGGTCGTGCGGCACTTTCGTATGAACAGGATGGCGTTATATCGCATACCCACGGAGCAAGCGCATCCAGTACGGATTTGGGAACTAAAACCACTTCATCGTTTGATTACGGCACTAAGACTTCAAACACTACCGGTGACCATAACCACAACAGAGGTACTATGGAAATTACTGGTACTCTCGGTTACTTCAGAAGTGATAATAGTAGCTTCTATACAGCAAGTGGAGCATTTACACTTGGTGGCTCTACAGCGGCTAAAAGTTTTACAGGTTCTAATTTTACTTATGGTGTTCCTGTAAACTTTAACGCTTCCAGAACCTGGTCTGGCGTCACAAACACTACGGGTAACCATGCGCACTCTGTTGCAATTGGCACTCATGCACACTCCATTGCTATTGGTTCACACGGACACTCCGTCACTGTTAACGCTACTGGTAACGCGGAAAACACTGTCAAAAATATTGCGTTTAACTATATTGTGAGGCTTGCCTGATGACTTTTGAAATGACCGGAGAAAACCGGACTATTACTCTCTACAACCTTCGTGCAGATACAAATGAATATATTGGGAAATGTGAAGGGTGTATCCCTGCTAATACCGGATTACCTGCTTACAGTACCAATATTTCTCCGCCGCCAGCGAAGGCCGGTTTTGTCGCTGTATTTAATCTTAAGTCAGAAAAATGGTCACTGGTTGAGGACCATCGCGGGAAAATTGTCTACGACATTCAAACCGGGAAAGCTACCACGATTGACCAGTTAGGTAAGTTACCTGACGATGTTGTTTCCGTTGCGCCGGAAGGCCATTTTGTTAAGTGGGATGGAGCACAGTGGGTCCACGATACCGATGCGGAAAATAAACATCTTCTGATGCTGGCGGAACAGGAAAAAATAAATCTTCTGGCGGTCGCAACATCCGCTATATCCCCCTTACAGGATGCGGTTGATCTGGGCATGGCAACGAAGGTTGAAACCGCACTTTTACTGGAGTGGAAGAAATACCGTGTCTTGCTTAACCGGGTAGATACCTCAAATCCTGAATGGCCTACTCAACCGAATATTCAGGACAGTTAATATCAGGGGCGGAAGACAAATCGATTCGACGTAACTCAGTACGATAGCTTCGCAACGCCGCCAGTTCTGTTTCCTCGCTGGCTGATATATCGATGTCTTTTGTGCAAGAGGACTAAAGTTAACCGCAGAAGAGTGGGCTCAGGCTGGAAGGTTGATTGCTGCAGGTGAGTCAAGAAAACGTTTGGCTATAATTTATGATGTAGGGGTGTCGACGCTATACAAAAAATTACCTGCGCGGTGTTGAGAAGACGCCACGCGTCGTCGTATGCGAGAACGGGCGGCGGCGAACTGGCGAACGTTCGATAGTGCGAGTATTGAATGATTGCCAGTCACGGCGGATTGTACTTAAGCAATATGATGGTTCAAGGCGATTAATCTGAAACCAGCCACAATCAGCCTCTTCAAACATTTCCTGAACAGTACAGCTAATCTGTTCCTTCCCATACTTGCTGGCGTCAGTGTTGATCGCCGGCAGTGTCATGAGCGGTTTTACCCGAACACCAGCATCGGGGGAAGAACGCTCCCTCATCATACTCAGCCCCCTTGAATGCTATCATGTTCACGATGTTTGTACATGTAGGGAGACATGTACTTGATTGAAATGGAGACATAAATCTCACTTATATAGTTTTGTACTATAGTATGATGTCAGTTTCTAATGGAAAGTATAAAGAAACAACTATTGTTGCCGATAATCTATTTTAATTGTATGTTCAACATTGTATATTGATAGTGGAATGTATGTTGTCACAAAGGGTTAGGATATATTAAGAGGTTTGTGTGATAAAGAACTACAAATTGACTACACTTAAGCCCTATGTGATATCAATCACATTTTCATTTTTGCTGTTTTTGTCGTTAACTGAGATTTCTACTTATTATATATATAAGGAGCGTATCGGTTCATATACAGAACGAGTATTGAATAGAAGTGTTAGTCTCATTCAACAGATTGATGAAATAAATGATGGTTATGAGATGTTTGATGCTTATAGTCCCTGTAGTGAACTACAGCTTCATGCTGTAAGAATCGCTCTATGGCCTTATGCACTTATAAAGGATATATCATTTATTTCTAATGGGGCAATTACTTGTACTGCGTTGTGGGGAAAGTTGCCAGCACCATTATTACTCAACATATACGATAGAAAAGTTGAAAAGGATAACTTGACGTGGTTTTTTGGCGTGTTGTTGGAAAATAATGTTAAAGCTGATTTACTAAGCAACCAAAAATTAGCTATAACGATTTCACCATTTGCTTTTAACAGATTTGCTACAGACCATGAAGAGAAAGGATTTTCAGCAATTGTCGGCAATAGAGATCATTCTCTTCATTTGTTTAGGTTTGGTGAACTGGTCGATCTGCTTGAGGAGGCTAAACATGATAAATCCTATCAGTTAGGACTTATTACTACGCAAAGTTGTAATGGAAAACATGACATCTGTGTCATGGGAGGAGTTAAATTTCCGTGGGTGAGTTTCGATAATTGGTTAATGATATTGTTGATTGCATTTACATCTATTGTAACAGGTGTTCTTTTAGGTGTTGTTTATAATCAAAAGGTTGCACGCAAACAATCATTAGTATCAAGATTAAAAAATGCCATAAGAAATGAATCATTATATCTTGTATATCAACCTATTTATAAAATAAAAACCGGTATGGTTATTGGTGTAGAGGCACTAATTAGATGGGATGACCATGATATTGGTAGCATTCCTCCTGATATTTTTATCCCTATTGCAGAGAGACATAATTTAATTCAAGATGTAAGTAATCTTGTATTTCGAATGGTAGTAAAAGAAGCTAGGTCCCTTTCTGAAAAATTTAATGTCTTTATAAGCATTAATGTTAGTTCACAAGACCTTTTGTCTGAATCTTTTCAAAGAAAAGTGTTTCAGATGATCGATGAATTAAATATAAAGCCCGGAATGATAATGATGGAATTAACAGAAAGACAGAGTGCGGATCTAAATTCACTCCAAAAGGTAATTTCTTTATTTAATGATAAAGGTATTTCAATAGCCATTGATGATTTCGGGACGGGCTATTCAAATTTAAACTGGCTGTCAAGTTTACAAATAGATGAAATTAAAATTGATAAATCAATTACAGACTCTATCGATGAATACTCTATAAGTAATAATTTATTATCAGGATTGGTAGAGATTTTTAAAGATATAACTCATAAGGTCGTATTCGAAGGTGTGGAAACATCAACTCAGGTTAATTATTTAACTGAAATGTTCCCTGAGTGCGGTGTACAGGGATGGTATTACTCAAAGCCGTTATCTATAGATAAATTGACAAAATTAGTCGAGGATGCCAATTTGCCTTAATAGTTATTACTTTATTTTCATTGTTTTCACATTCTATATAACACGCGTAACCGCGAGCTATATAAATTTAGCTGCAGAAGGATTTTGATATCTTGCCGCATTCAATCAGCTAGTTGGCTCAAAATTGTATGGAATGTCGCGTTCACCTTCTTCAGCGAGCAGGGCAAGATAGTCCTCTCGTGTCATTGACTGTGAAAAGCGTCCACACATAGAAACCTCCAGCCATATGTCAGACTAAAAGTATTGGGCAGTAAGAAAAAGTGGTGCGCACCGTTAAAGATTTAAACGGAGCTTGTAAAATAAATCGGAATGATTTCTTTGTGAATTGATGAATTCCGAAAGTGAAGGGGGCCTTAATCATTGTGTTCGAGAGCGATTAATAGACAACATTTGACGGACTTTTTCCCAGTAATTCCCCGAAGCTTCCCCTTTCAGAAAACAGACATAAAAAAACAGCCGTAACAGGCTGGTTATTAAAGGATTTTTGGTCGGCGCGAGAGGATTTGAACCTCCGCCCCCCCGACACCCCATGATGGCGAGTTACCGCTTAAGGGCTGCTATGTGCCATGAGCAGACAGTTCGTACGTAACTATTGTGCTCAGATTTTTCATTGAAGGGATTATTGCGCATATCTGAACCCCACCGCTATGGTCGGTTTGTCCCAGGCTGGGGAAGTCCGGAATGCGTTCACCCTAAGAGGATATTCCGCTTATCCTCTGGGGTAGTTTTGGATTAGTTAAGCTTGTTTTAGGTAGACGAGAGTATATTTAATATTCTCTCCGTAAGTTTATCCTCATAACCTTCCTCTACTGGATGATTGAATTTTACAAGAGGACCAGAACTTTTGGCTTGATCATAAGATCTTTCAAGTACTCCAGGTTCAGCACTCATGCTGTTTATCACAGTAGATAAAACGCTAATAGCAATCTTTGATGCGTGAAGGTCGAGTCTCAGATCGTCTAGATTTCTCTCAAGGATTTCAACGCGTTCATTTAAGTCAGCCATTTAATCTCCTGGGTGTCTGGGAAGAAGGGTATTACCACACGATCGCCAATACTGGCCGCTGTCACTTCCGGTTTTGTCTCAACGGCCTCTGTCATAAACTCATGGCCAAAGATGTCACCATGAAGTGCACTGGGGTTTACCCCGATAAGTATGCGGGGCCCGAACCACAGATAGCACTTTACGTTACACGAATAACAATATCTTACGGCGTTTATATACCGGGTTAAGGTAGTGTGTGGTTGCGGGCATGAAGACGGCTATGATAAGTCATTGCTTTCATCATTAGTTCTCCCGTTATTCATCTCGTGCAATCACTCGTTATAACGTCCCGGTCCCGCCGTCAGAACACCAGACCTGCCCGGACGTATAGCTGTTCTCTGGGGAAGCCAGGGTGACATATAGTGGTGCAATTTCCGAAGGCTGACCAGGTCGACCAAGTGGTGAATTAGCACCAAACTGCTCAATTTTCTCCTGTGGTTGGCCGCCACAGCATTGAAGAACCGTCCAGTAGGGACCGGGGGCAACGGCATTTACCCGGATCCCTTTCGGTGCCAGTTGTTTTGCCAGCGATTTTGTAAAAGCTACGATAGCCGCTTTGGTCTGAGCATAATCCAGTAGGATCTCGCTGGGCTCGTAGGCTTGAACTGATGAGGTGTTTATAATCACGCTACCAGGGGATAAATGTTGGAGTGCCGCTTTAGTAATCCAGAATAACGAGTAGACATTGGTCTTGAATGTTGCATCAAAGGCATCAGTTGTAAGTTCCTCAATCGACTCACAGAATTGCTGGCGACCCGCGTTATTGACCAGGATATCGAGCCCACCTAAGGTCTTAACCACCTGACTAATCAATTGCTGGCAAAATGTCTCTTCACGGATATCACCAGGGAGTGCCACGGCTTTTCTTCCTGCTTTCTGAATTAGATCGACGACCTCACGAGCGTCCTCTTCTTCATCAGGCAGGTAGTTGATTGCCACATCCGCGCCTTCACGTGCAAAAGCAATTGCGACTGCTCGTCCAATTCCTGAATCACCTCCGGTAATTAACACTTTTCGGTCAGTAAGGCGACCGCTTCCCTGATAACTTTCTTCACCATGATCCGGACGTGGTTGCATTTTTCCGGCAAGTCCCGGAAAAGGTTGTCTTTGGTGTGGAAAAGGTGGAACAGGAAAACGTTCTGAATTTGTCATATTCGTATCCTGTTTCTCATTATATTTATCCGCCATTCCATCACCTCTCTATATTTACTTGGAAGAGCTAATAAGCGTAGATCAAAATTCACAGCTTGTATCTTAATAATTTCCGTATCAGATTAATCCTGGTTTTAATATTTTTTATTTTTTTGTGCGTGGTCGGTGAGTTAGCGTGTCTTTAATATCATGTTAGCCTTAAAATAAGCCAAGCGAGAGATTTGTAATGTATTGAAAAATAAAGGTGGAAAAATGGTGGATGCCGGAATTAAATTTGACTAAGTCAGGATTACCGCTAACGTTAAGCACTGAACAACGACGGGTACGAAATACACTTTTGTATCTGACTGGCATAACCGATATATGAGGTGATATATGGCAGAGCATCGTGGTGGTTCCGGTAATTTCGCTGAAAACCGAGATAAAGCATCTGAAGCAGGCCGCAAAGGTGGTCAGCACAGCGGGGGAAACTTCAAAAATGATCCGCAACGTGCATCTGAAGCCGGTAAGAAAGGCGGGCAGAACAGTCACAGTGGTGGCCGTAAGTCTGACAATTCCTGATTATTAGTTTCAGTCTCATCTTTTAATAAAAAAGAGTGTCCTGCGGGTCTGGATTAGACTCGCAGTATTTCTCTAGCCCTGAAGGAATCCATATGAATATGAAAACTATTGAAGATGTATTTATTCACCTGCTTTCAGACACCTATAGTGCTGAAAAACAATTAACGCGCGGGTTGGCTAAACTTGCCAGAGCGGCGTCAAATGAAAAACTCAGTGCGGCTTTTAATGCACACCTGGAAGAAACTCGGGGGCAAATAGAGCGTATAGACCAAATCCTTGAACAAGAGCCGGAAATTAAGCTTAAACGTATCAAATGCGTGGCTATGGAAGGACTGATTGAAGAAGCTAATGAGGCCATAGAAGGCACTGAAAAAAATGAAGTTCGCGATGCGGCGTTAATCGCTGCGGCACAGAAAGTAGAGCACTATGAGATAGCCAGTTACGGCACTCTGGCCACCCTAGCGGAACAACTGGGTTATAAAAAAGCGGTGAAACTTCTCGCGGAAACACTTAAGGAAGAAAAAGATACCGACCTGAAACTCACCGACCTTGCGGTAGGCAATATCAATAAAAAGGCCGAGAAAAAATAAAATTACTGACTCGAGGAAATCACGATGAATTATATTGAGCATTACCATGATTGGCTACGGGATGCGCATGCGATGGAAAAGCAAGCGGAATCCATGCTGGAATCAATGGCAGGCCGTATCGATAATTATCCTGATTTACGTGCCAGAATAGAGCAACACCTGACCGAGACAAAACGACAGATTACCGTGCTGGAAGAGATTCTTAAGCGAAATGATATCTCGCGTTCTGTACTAAAAGACTCGATGAGTAAAATGGCCGCGTTTGGCCAGTCGATTGGAGGCATGTTACCCTCTGATGAAATTGTAAAGGGAGCGATCAGCGGCTATGTATTTGAACAATTTGAAATAGCTTGTTATACCTCGCTCCTGGTTGCTGCTGAGAAAGCGGGTGACACCGCGTCCATACCTGCCATAAAGTCAATTCTGGCGGAAGAACTCGATATGGCTGACTGGCTTCTTAAGCATCTCCCGAACACGACGGCGCAGTTCCTTTTGAGATCTGATGCAAACGGCGTCGAAGCGAAAAAATAAGTTCTTTTCAGACTATTTCTGGCAATGCATGCACTGACAAACCACAGTCAGTGCCGTTGCCAGGCTGAAACTTCTTCCACTAAAACCTCAAGGCTATAACAGATCGCTTTTTCAATGACATCCTGACAACTGCCGGAGAAAATGGTTCGTTTTGTTACTATCTGCCCGCGGAAATTCCACGCAAACCAGATTGTACCCGCGGGAGTACCATCCTCTCCGCCGTCAGGCCCCGCATAGCCGCTAATGGCAATACTGATATCTGTTCCGGCGCGTACCCGGGCGCCTTCAGACATTTCTATCACCGTCTGTTCACTTACAGCGGTATATTTCTCCAGCGTACTGGCCTGCACACCAAGCATTTTCTGTTTTGCACTGTTGCTAAAGGTAATGATGCCAATATCATAAAACGCGGCGGTATCTGCCTCTGCGCAGAGCGCAGCAGCCAGACGTCCACCCGTGCAAGATTCAGCTGTGGTTAAGGATAATCCGCTGTCAATGAACGTATTCGCGATCTGTTTTGTTAACTCGCCAGTGGTTTTGGTTTTGTTGTACGCTGATTTTTTCATTTCCCCCCTTAATCCTCATCAGGAATGACTGAAATATGGCCATTACGCTCAAGGATTGCATACTTAATTTTCCCTGGTTCCGTAATGCCCTGACTCTGGCGTGCAGCCACCAGAATATCATCGAGAGAGACATCAACCATTTTCATTTTCTCCATTAACGGTTCGCCGTGGTCCAGCAGAATCACCGGTGAGCCATCAAGAGCAGATTCAGCGCCGCTCATCTGTTTTTTAATGAATCCGAAAAATATATCGATCACTACCAAAGTGACAATGGTGAGCATCGCCCCTGTTATGGAAAAATCATTGCCAAGTAATGCCTGTTGTGTGGCTTCACTAATAATCAATAATAAAATCAGGTCAAAACTGGTCATTTGTAATAATGCGCGGCGTCCAACAATTTAAATACGACGAGTAAAATAAGATAAATTGCTAAGGCTCTCAGCACCATTTCCATAATGATCTCCTATGGATAAATAAACTGACTGAAACGAATTTCAGGGCCGGAATTTAACTGGATCACACTCATGGCGCTTCCGGGTTTTACTGGTGTAACAAGTAACCAGATTGATATATTTTCTTGTTTTTTATTGGCATTATACACGAGGTACAGATCATCTCCCTTGCTGTACATTCTGTCAGGTAGAGGCCAGATATTTTCTGTTTCATAGAAAGCATTGAAATCTCCACCAATACGATAAATGTTCCCCTCAGAATGTTGACCTGTAGTCGAGATCTTTAATTTAAACTCTGTCTGCAAACGACCAAATCGCTCAAAATCCAGTGTCACTTCTCCGGTAGTATTCTTACTCACGGCATTACTGAAATAACCATCCGAAAAAACACCTAATACCGCCAGGGAAATAATAATGAGTAAAACAGCGAATCCAACCTTATGAAATTTCGACTCAAAATTCAGAAAGTAATGACTTTCTTCAATGCCGGGGACTGTCTGTTTTTTTCTGGGCATGTTTGACCTCTCTGTTTTGCTTGTATCTCGCCAGTTAGATGATTTGTAACGATATTACTTTTTAAGACAGTTCCAGTTTGCCAGATTAAGGAATAGCAACCAGACTTAATAAGTCAAGTTGTTACTGAGGTAAGGACGGAATGAAATTATACGTGATACCATTAATATATTGTTTTTTAATCCCGACAGTTTTCGCTGACGATGACAATGGTGGACTGAAAAAAGATACTGCGCCGCCACCACCACACGCTCTGGATGAGGGGTACCGGGGTACAGAAGATGCGCGAATCATGACGGTTCAACAAGCCAAAAGTATGCATGATGGTGCAACCATCTCCCTGCGCGGGAATCTGATTGATGGTCAAGGTGGAGATAAATTTGTTTTTCGTGACAAAACCGGCAGTATTTATACACTGATTCCACTTTCTGTCTTTGACGGTCGCACGGTAAAACCCGATCAAATGATCAGTATTAACGGCAGTCTTGACACCAAAACGCAACCTCCTGTGGTTCGCGTTAACAGAATACAAAAGTAACATTACTACTGCTCTGCAAATTTCCCGACGCAGAGTAACCCATGCTGGAAGCGTGGTATGGCATACCAGAAGAACTATCCTAAGGTCTGCTTATCGCTCATAGCGGACTTCAGCGGCAGTAAAAGCTTTATCATCGAGGTTTGCCAATAGTGGTAGCGCGTTGAATGCGCCGGCGAAAAACTTGGATTCTTGGCGAAAACTCTTCCCCAAAACTAAAATCAAAGTTTAGATAATCAATGAGTTGTAAAAGGTAGCCACTGGCTGTTTTTGAAAGTAGAAAGCATGATAATTTCAATTATATCAAATGGTAGCTATGAATTTGGCAATGTAATGCTGCGTCACATTGGTTGAGCTAACTGGGGCCCCTGATTTTTCACATTTCCAACGGCACGCGTCACCGCGTGTCGTATAAATTTATCAGCCGGTACGGCACCATCGGCCCGATGAATAAAGCAAGGCTGTTTCTTGTCGTCTTCCTTTTTCCATTCTTACCAGCCATCAGCTAAGCAAATTACACGGCCATGCTGCCAGAGTGGTTTAAACATTCTGCTGATGGTTGCAGTTTCAGAACGTGCATAAATTAGCGGCAGCTTAGACCACCATCGATTGTTAATTTTTGGGGGCAAATTTGGGGGCAAAAATCAGTTCGGGGCATGATTTGGGGCGATGAAATGACTCACATTGCCCGAAATTGTCCAAGGCGATTTTTCATTAACTGATTGATTTTATGGTAATTGACTGTAATTGCTAAATTTACAAAATCAATTTTATAGTCTAACGCTGATTATGTGGCTGTGGGGATAAACATTTAATAAACCGCGGGAAGGGAGTCATTTCGTTCATGAAATAAAAAGCCGGATAAGGCGATAGCCTCCATCCGGCTAAAATACGCATTAGCTCGCCTGTTTTTTCATCATGCTGAAGATAAACAGCAGTGCAGCACACAGCACCACGGAAGGACCTGCCGGGGTGTCATAGAAGGCCGAGAAGGTCAGCCCGCCTGTAACCGCTATCATTCCCACACCAACGGCAACCCCTGCCATCTGTTCTGGCGTACGGGCAAAGCGACGGGCGGTTGCCGCAGGGATAATAAGCAGCGAGGTGATAATTAACGCCCCGACAAATTTCATCGCCACGCCAATAGTTAATGCTGTGACCAGCATCAGCAGTAGCTTAACGCGTTGCAGCTTCACGCCATCCACAAATGCCAGATCCGGACTGATGGTCATCGACAGCAAGTTGCGCCACTGCCAGAACAAAATCGCCAGAACGATAACCACCCCAATGGCGATGGAGATAAGATCTTCTGGCGTCACGGCGAGCAAATCACCAAACAGATAGGCCATCAGATCCACACGGATGTTGGACATCAGGCTGACGACAACCAGCCCTAATGACAGTGCACTGTGGGCCATAATGCCCAGTAAGGTATCAATCGCGAGGTGAGGGCGTTTTTCCAGCCATACCAGACCGCCTGCCAGCAACAAGGTGACGACGATGACCGCATAGAAAGGGTTTACATCCAGCAGCAGGCCAAAGGCGACCCCCAGTAGCGAAGCGTGGGCCAGCGTATCACCGAAATAAGACATTCGACGCCAGACCACAAACGAGCCGAGCGGGCCAGCGGCACAGGCCAGCATGATCCCGGCTAACCAACCGGGTAATAACAATTCAATCATGAGTGACCATTTCCCCGGCGTAAGACGATACGACCCTGTAAATCGTGGCGGTGATTATGATTATGACGGTAAATTCCGAGTTGTTCGGCACCGCGTTGTCCGAACATTGAGATGAATTCCGGGTGCATGGAAACCACTTCCGGCGCACCAGAACAACAAATATGATGGTTCAGGCACAGTACCTCATCGGTTTTTGCCATCACCAGATGCAGGTCATGAGAAACCATCAGTACGGCGCAATCCAGTTCACGTCGCAACTGGTCGATAAGATCGTACAGTGCGACTTGCCCATTGACATCCACGCCCTGGGTTGGCTCATCAAGCACCAGTAGCTGAGGTTTATTCAATAAAGCACGGGCCAACAGGACGCGTTGTGTCTCCCCGCCAGAGAGTTTTTGCATCGGCGCATTCATCAGATGTCCGGCCTGAACACGCTTCAGTGCCGGAAGGATATCTTCTTTTTTGGTGCCGGGACGCAGGCGCATAAACCGACTTACCGTCAGCGGAAGCGTAGTATCGAGGTACAGTTTTTGCGGCACATAGCCAATCCGCAATCGACCATTACGCTTGATAACTCCCTCATCAGCCTCTACCAGCCCTAATACAACGCGCACCAGCGTAGATTTCCCGGCACCATTTGGGCCGAGAAGCGTCAATATTTTACCGGGTCGAAGTTCAAGCGATACGTCAGAGAGGACGCGGCGTTGACCATAAGAGACCGAGACATTTTCCAGTGAAACCAAAGTCGTCATATCAATTTTAGTCTTGCAGAAGTTATAGAATGTTATAATATCACAATTCTCACATTCATTACGATGATTGGTCGCATTATGTTACATAAAAATACGCTTCTTTTCGCAGCATTATCCGCTGCTCTTTGGGGTAGTGCAACACAGTCGGCAAATGCCGCTGTCGTGGCTTCTCTTAAGCCGCTGGGGTTTATCGCTTCAGCCATTGCTGACGGGGTTACTGACACCCAGGTTCTGTTGCCTGACGGGGCTTCCGAACACGATTACTCATTGCGTCCTTCAGACGTAAAACGCTTACAGGGCGCGGACTTAGTCGTTTGGATTGGACCTGAGATGGAAGCGTTTATGGAAAAATCAGTCAAGAATATTCCTAACGCAAAACAGGTAACGATTGCGCAGCTCAATGACGTGAAGCCGTTACTCATGAAAGGTGCTGACGACGATGATGACGATCATGGACATAATGATGCCGGCAGTGAAAAAAGTGACGAGCATCACCATCACGGCGATTACAACATGCATCTTTGGCTTTCCCCAGAGATAGCACGGGCCTCAGCGGTTGCAATCCATGAAAAATTAGTGGAACTTATGCCGCAAAGTCGAGCCAAACTTGACGCCAACCTGAAGGATTTTGAGGCACAATTAGCCGCAACCGATAAGCAGGTAGGTAACGAGCTCGCGCCGCTCAAGGGAAAAGGTTACTTCGTTTTTCATGACGCCTATGGCTACTACGAAAAACACTACGGACTAACACCGCTTGGTCACTTTACCGTGAACCCTGAGATTCAACCTGGTGCGCAGCGTTTACATGAAATAAGAACACAGTTGGTTGAGCAAAAAGCAACCTGCGTTTTTGCTGAGCCACAGTTCAGGCCAGCGGTCGTTGAAGCCGTCGCGAGAGGGACATCCGTTCGAATGGGAACGTTGGATCCGCTCGGAACGAATATCAAACTGGGTAAAACAAGCTATTCAGCGTTTTTGAACCAATTAGCCAACCAGTATGCGAGCTGCCTGAAAGGAGATTAATGAGGAAGTGATTACGTGCAACAGATAGCCCGCTCTGTCGCTCTGGCATTTAATAATCTGCCGCGGCCCCATCGCGTTATGCTGGGGTCGCTTACCGTACTGACATTGGCCGTCGCTGTCTGGCGGCCCTATGTTTACCATCCTGATTCTGCACCTATCGTCAAAACTATCGAGCTGGAAAAAAGCGAGATTCGTTCACTATTGCCTGAGGCCAGCGAACCTATCGATCAGGCCGCTCAGGAAGACGAAGCCATCCCACAGGACGAACTGGATGACAAAACGTCTGGTGAAGCCGGCGTGCATGAGTATGTCGTCTCCACGGGCGATACGCTAAGCAGTATTCTGAATCAGTACGGCATCGATATGGGTGACATCAGCCAGCTCGCGGCTTCCGACAAACAACTGCGTAACCTGAAAATTGGTCAGCAACTTTCTTGGACGTTAGGCGCGGAAGGTGACTTGCAGCGCCTGACCTGGGAAGTCTCCCGTCGTGAAACCCGTACTTACGATCGCACCGCGACGGGTTTCAAAATGAGCAGCGAAATGCAGCAGGGCGATTGGGTTAACAGCCGAATCAAAGGCACCGTGGGCGGAAGTTTCGTCGCCAGTGCCAAAGATGCCGGACTGACCAGCTCTGAAATCAGCGCAGTGATTAAGGCCATGCAGTGGCAGATGGATTTCCGCAAACTGAAAAAAGGCGATGAGTTCTCGGTACTGATGTCTCGCGAAATGCTGGACGGTAAACGTGAGCAAAGCCAACTGCTGGGCGTACGCTTGCGTTCTGAAGGTAAAGATTACTACGCAATCCGTGCTGAAGACGGTAAGTTCTATGACCGCAACGGTACCGGACTGGCGAAAGGCTTTATGCGTTTCCCGACGGCTAAGCAGTTCCGCATCTCTTCCAACTTTAACCCGCGTCGTCTGAACCCGGTGACCGGACGCGTTGCGCCGCACAAAGGTGTCGACTTTGCGATGCCGCAGGGGACGCCGGTGCTGTCGGTGGGTGATGGCGAAGTGGTTGTAGCGAAGCGCAGCGGCGCAGCCGGATACTATGTTGCGGTTCGTCATGGTCGCACCTATACCACACGTTATATGCACCTGCGTAAGTTGTTGGTCAAACCAGGACAAAAAGTGAAACGTGGCGATCGTATCGCGCTGTCTGGCAATACCGGGCGTTCAACGGGTCCGCATCTGCACTACGAAGTCTGGATCAACCAGCAGGCCGTGAATCCTCTGACGGCGAAACTGCCGCGCACAGAAGGTCTGACCGGGTCGGATCGCACCGATTACCTGGCACAGGTGAAAGAGGTTGTTCCTCAGTTGCGTTTCGATTAATTAACACGCTGACAGAGCCGGTACGCTATGCGTGCCGGCTTTTTTATTTTGTACGGCGCATCGCGCGCCGCTACACTATCAGCAGATCTACTTTTCGCCGCACCAGACACTGGAAGAGCATGGAAACGAAAAAAAAGAATATTGAATATATCCCCGAGTTTCACAAATCATTTCGCCATCCGCGCTACTGGGGTGCATGGCTTGGTGTGGCGGCGATAGCAGGCATTTCGTTAACGCCAGCATCATTTCGCGATCCAATTCTGGCAAAGCTCGGAAGAATGGCCGGGCGGCTGGGAAAAAGCTCGCGTCGCAGAGCACTGATCAATTTATCCCTCTGCTTTCCTGAGCGCAGCGAAGCTGAGCGTGAAGCTATTGTCGATGAGATGTTTGCGACTGCACCTCAGGCGATGGTCATGATGTCGGAACTCGCCATACGCGGTCCGGAAAAAATTCAGCATCGGGTTGACTGGCAGGGGCTGGAAATCATCGAAGAGATGCGTCGCAACGATGAAAAAGTGATTTTTCTGGTTCCTCATGGTTGGGGCGTAGATATCCCAGCGATGCTGATGGCTTCCCAGGGACAGAAAATGGCTGCGATGTTCCACAATCAGGGAAACCCGGTATTCGATTTTGTCTGGAACACGGTACGTCGTCGTTTCGGTGGTCGTTTGCATGCGCGTAATGATGGCATCAAACCGTTTATTCAGTCTGTACGCCAGGGATATTGGGGATACTACCTGCCGGATCAGGACCATGGCCCTGAGCACAGCGAGTTTGTGGATTTTTTTGCTACCTATAAAGCCACGTTACCGGCGATTGGCCGCCTGATGAAGGTGTGTCACGCCCGTGTGGTGCCGCTGTTCCCGGTATACAATGGGAAAACGCATCGCTTAACGATTCAGGTTCGTCCTCCGATGGATGACATCCTGACGGCGGATGACCACACCATTGCCAGACGAATGAACGAAGAAGTGGAAATCTTTGTGACGCCGCATCTCGAGCAATACACCTGGATTCTAAAACTGCTTAAGACGCGCAAACCCGGTGAAATTGAGCCTTATAAGCGCAAAGATCTTTATCCGAAGAAATAAAAAAAAGCCTCTCAAACGAGAGGCTTTTTTACATCAAACGGGGCGTTACTCGACGGTCAGAATACGCGTGGTATTCGTTGAGCCAATGGTGCTCATGACATCGCCTTGCGTCACAATGACCAGGTCGCCGGAAACCAGATAGCCTTTATCGCGCAGCAGGTTCACTGCTTCACTGGCGGCAACGACGCCGTCAGTTTCGCTGTCAAAGTGAACCGGGGTGACACCGCGATACAAGGAAGTAAGATTCAGCGTACGTTCATGACGAGACATCGCGAAAATCGGCAGACCAGAACTGATACGTGAAGTCATCAGCGCAGTACGACCGGATTCCGTCATTGTGATGATAGCGGTGACCCCTTTCAGGTGGTTAGCGGCATACATCGCTGACATGGCAATAGCTTCTTCAACGTTATCAAACTGCACGTCAAGGCGGTGTTTAGAAACATTGATGCTCGGGATCTTCTCAGCACCCAAACAGACGCGTGCCATAGCCGCGACGGTTTCAGCCGGGTACTGACCTGCTGCAGTTTCTGCAGAGAGCATAACGGCATCGGTACCGTCGAGGACGGCGTTAGCCACGTCCATCACTTCCGCACGGGTCGGCATTGGGTTGGTGATCATCGACTCCATCATCTGCGTGGCGGTAATGACCGCACGGTTCAGCTGACGTGCGCGGCGAATCAACGCTTTCTGAATACCTACCAGCTCAGGATCGCCAATTTCAACGCCCAGGTCGCCACGCGCCACCATCACCACGTCGGAGGCAAGGATGATGTCATCCATCGCATTCTGGTCGCAGACGGCTTCTGCACGTTCTACCTTGGCGACAATTTTCGCATCGCAGCCTGCGTCGCGCGCCAGACGGCGGGCATAATTCAGATCTTCGCCGCAGCGCGGGAAGGAGACTGCCAGATAGTCAACGCTGATTTGCGCGGCGGTGACGATGTCGGCTTTGTCTTTTTCGGTCAGGGCTTCAGCAGAGAGACCGCCGCCCAGTTTGTTAATGCCCTTATTGTTGGACAGCGGGCCACCGACGGTAACTTCGGTGAAGACTTTCATGCCCTGAACTTCCAGCACTTTAAGCTGTACGCGACCGTCGTCGAGCAGCAGGATATCGCCCGGGACGACGTCAGCAGGCAGTCCTTTATAATCAATACCGACTTTTTCTTTGTCGCCTTCGCCTTTGCCGAGGTTGGCGTCTAACAGGAACTTGTCGCCAACGTTAAGAAATACTTTACCTTCTTTAAAGGTTGATACGCGGATTTTAGGTCCCTGCAGGTCACCCAAAATAGCTACATGACGTCCCAGTTTTGCGGCAATTTCACGGACCTTATCCGCCCGCAGTTTGTGATCTTCTGGAGAGCCGTGAGAAAAGTTCATACGTACGACGTTCGCACCCGCGGCGATAATCTTTTCAAGGTTATTATCGCGGTCAGTTGCCGGGCCTAACGTGGTAACGATTTTGGTTCTGCGAAGCCTTCTGGACATGTAATACTCCGTTGACTGAAACAACTTGGTGTTGCGTGAACATTAATCCGGTCGTTCTCAAATTTTAACGGTAAATGAACGACCCGGATGATAAAAGGGTAGAACATTGTTATTGCTTTTAGCGGTCATCACTCTTGATGAGTAATTCTTTATCAAAACGCGATTCCTTGAGCGCTTCCTTGACACGCTTCAAGTTATCTCTAAATTTTGCCCCACGGCGCAAAGTAAATCCTGTAGCCAGCACATCTATCACGGTCAGTTGAGCAAGTCGAGAGACCATGGGCATATAAATGTCAGTATCTTCCGGTACATCGAGAGTAATTGCCAGCGTTGCTTCACGCGCCAGTGGCGTGCCGGGAGAGGTGAGGGCGATAACCATGGCGTCATTTTCCCGCGCCAACTGCGCCAGTTCCACCAGACTTTTGGTTCTTCCGGTATGAGAAATAAGCACAATGACGTCATCGTCGCTACAATTCATGCAACTCATGCGTTGCAGAACAATATCGTCGGAATAGATTACCGGTACGTTAAACCGGAAAAATTTATTCATTGCGTCATGCGCCACTGCGGCAGAAGAACCGAGGCCAAAGAAGGCAATTTTTTTCGCCTGAGTTAATAAATCTACTGCCCGGTTTACCGCTGCGTTATCCAGAGACTGGCGGACGTGGTCGAGGCTTGCCATCGCTGACTCGAAGATTTTCCCCGTGTAAGATTCTACGCTGTCATCCTCATCCACATTGCGATTAACATAAGGGGTGCCATTTGCCAGACTTTGCGCCAGATGCAGTTTAAAATCAGGGAAGCCGCGGGTATCCATGCTGCGACAGAAACGGTTCACCGTCGGTTCGCTGACATTGGCTTCCACAGCAAGTGTGGCGATGCTTGAATGGATTGCCCGCTCGGGAGAGGCAAGAATAATGTCGGCGACTTTACGCTCTGACTTGCTCAACTGTTCCAGTTTTAACTGGATTTTTTCCAGCATATTCATGATGTAGGTAGACTCATGGGTCATGGGCAAAAACGATTTCAATGATACGGAGAAATCGGGGCATAATTTCGTGTATAGATATTACCCCTGCTAATGCAGCAACGGGGCAAAATGGACAGAATAGTTGTTGTTTTTTTTCATTACATGATCGGAGTCGGGTTTTCTTACGTCTTCAGGGGTACGAAAAAAGACGACTTTTTTGTCCAATTTGCGACGGCAAACGCCCATAAAGCGACTGTTCGCGGTAACAGCACGGCTGGATAAGCGTTTACGGTTTCCGGATTCACGTAAAAGCAGTACAGTGCACTGTAATAAAATTACAACCAGTGTCTGGCAAAAGCACCAGGCACTTAATTGAGGAGAATGACATGGCGGTAACGCAAACAGCCCAGGCATGTGATCTGGTCATTTTCGGCGCGAAGGGCGACCTGGCGCGGCGGAAATTGCTGCCTTCCCTGTATCAACTGGAAAAGGCCGGCCAGATTAACCCGGAAACCCGTATCATTGGGGTAGGGCGTGCCGACTGGGACAAAGCAGCCTATACCAAGGTTGTGCGTGAAGCGCTCGAAACCTTCATGAAAGAAAAAATCGACGAAGGTTTGTGGGAGACTCTCAGCGGTCGTCTGGAGTTTTGTAATCTGGACGTCAATGACACCGCCGCGTTTAGCCGTCTGGGCGAAATGCTGGATCAAAAATCACGTACCACCATTAACTATTTCGCGATGCCGCCGAGCACCTTTGGCGCGATCTGCAAAGGCCTGGGTGAAGCAAAGCTGAATGCTAAACCAGCCCGTGTTGTGATGGAAAAACCGCTGGGTACGTCGCTGGCAACATCCCGTGAAATCAACGATCAGGTCGGCGAGTATTTCGAAGAGTGCCAGGTTTATCGTATCGACCACTATCTTGGCAAAGAGACGGTCCTGAACCTGCTGGCACTGCGTTTTGCCAACTCCCTGTTTGTGAACAACTGGGATAACCGCACTATCGATCACGTAGAAATTACCGTGGCGGAAGAAGTGGGTATTGAAGGCCGTTGGGGCTATTTTGACCAGGCAGGTCAAATGCGCGACATGATTCAGAACCACCTGCTGCAGATCCTGTGCATGATTGCGATGTCTCCGCCGTCCGATCTGAGCGCCGACAGCATTCGTGATGAAAAAGTGAAGGTACTGAAATCGCTGCGTCGTATCGATCGTTCGAACGTACGTGAAAAAACGGTTCGCGGTCAGTACACCGCGGGTTTTGCCCAGGGCAAAAAAGTGCCGGGGTATCTGGAAGAAGAAGGCGCGAACAAGAGCAGCAACACGGAAACGTTTGTGGCGATCCGTGTGGATATCGATAACTGGCGCTGGGCGGGAGTTCCGTTCTACCTGCGTACCGGTAAACGTTTACCGACGAAGTGCTCTGAAGTGGTGGTTTACTTCAAAACGCCTGAGCTGAATCTGTTCAGAGAATCCTGGCAGGATCTGCCGCAGAACAAGTTGACCATCCGTTTGCAGCCTGATGAAGGTGTCGATATCCAGGTACTGAACAAAGTGCCGGGTCTGGATCACAAGCATAATCTGCAAATTACCAAGCTTGATCTGAGCTATTCCGAAACCTTCAACCAGACGCACCTTGCCGACGCCTATGAGCGCCTGCTGCTCGAAACAATGCGCGGAATTCAGGCGCTGTTTGTGCGTCGTGATGAAGTTGAGGAAGCATGGAAGTGGGTCGACTCAATTACCGAAGCCTGGGCGATGGATAACGACGCGCCGAAGCCGTATCAGGCAGGGACCTGGGGCCCGGTTGCTTCTGTGGCGATGATTACCCGAGATGGTCGTTCCTGGAACGAATTCGAGTAAAATATCATCTAGCCCATAGGTGTTATTTTACCGGTAACATGATCTAACACAGATTGTAGAATAATTTTTGCACTTTTAAGCTCCGCGTGGATTCACCCGCGGGGCTTTTTTTATTACACTGCCTGAAACGATTTTGCCCCTGAGCTACGGCCAACAAGCGATTCAGCTATTTTTACCCAACTGAAACACATTGTTGATCCAACGCTCTGACAGATAAATTTTAGGAGCCTCTATGAATCCGAATTTGTTACGCGTAACACAACGTATCGTCGAACGTTCTCGTGACACACGTTCCGCCTATCTCGCCCGTATTGAACAAGCGAAATCAACTACCGTTCATCGCTCGCAACTGGCATGCGGTAACCTGGCGCATGGTTTTGCTGCGTGTCAGCCGGACGATAAGGCCTCGCTGAAAAGCATGCTGCGTAACAATATCGCGATCATTACCTCCTATAACGACATGCTTTCCGCGCATCAGCCGTATGAACACTATCCGGCCATCATTCGTAAAGCACTGCATGAAGCCAATGCAGTAGGCCAGGTTGCTGGCGGTGTACCTGCAATGTGCGACGGTGTGACCCAGGGACAGGATGGGATGGAGCTTTCGCTGCTCAGTCGTGAAGTGATTGCGATGTCTGCTGCAGTGGGCCTTTCCCACAACATGTTCGACGGCGCGTTGTTCCTCGGCGTGTGCGACAAAATTGTCCCGGGCCTGGTAATGGCTGCGCTGTCATTTGGTCATCTGCCGTCAATCTTTATTCCTTCCGGTCCGATGGCGAGCGGTCTGGCGAACAAAGAAAAAGTGCGTATCCGTCAGCTGTATGCTGAAGGTAAAGTCGATCGCATGGCGCTTCTTGAATCCGAGGCGGCGTCTTATCACGCTCCGGGTACCTGTACGTTCTACGGCACGGCGAACACTAACCAGATGGTAGTGGAGTTTATGGGTATGCAACTGCCTGGCTCCTCATTTGTACATCCTGATGCGCCGCTGCGTGAAGCGCTGACAGCGGCTGCAGCCCGTCAGGTAACACGCCTGACCGGCAACGGCAATGAATGGATGCCGATCGGTAAAATGATCGATGAAAAAGTGGTAGTGAACGGTATTGTGGCGCTGCTGGCGACCGGGGGCTCTACCAATCATACGATGCACCTGGTGGCTATGGCGCGTGCGGCCGGGATTCTGATTAACTGGGATGATTTCTCCGATCTGTCCGATATCGTGCCGCTGATGGCGCGTCTGTACCCGAATGGTCCGGCAGATATTAACCACTTCCAGGCGGCGGGTGGCGTACCGGTGTTAATGCGTGAACTGCTTAATGCGGGTCTGCTACATGAAGATGTGAACACCGTTGCCGGATTCGGTTTATCCCGCTACACCATGGAACCGTGGCTTAACGAGGGTGAACTGGACTGGCGCGAAGGGGCGGTGAAGTCTCTGGACAACAACGTGATCGCCACCTTTGACCAACCATTCTCCCACCACGGCGGCACCAAAGTGCTGAGCGGTAATCTCGGGCGTGCGGTGATGAAAACGTCGGCGGTACCGGTAGAAAACCAGATTATTGAAGCGCCGGCAGTTGTCTTTGAAAGTCAGCATGATGTCTTACCCGCGTTCGATGCGGGTCTGCTTGACCGGGATTGCGTGGTGGTTGTGCGCCATCAGGGACCAAAAGCGAACGGAATGCCAGAATTACATAAACTCATGCCGCCACTTGGTGTATTATTGGACCGTTGTTTCAAAATTGCGTTAGTTACCGATGGACGACTTTCAGGTGCTTCAGGTAAAGTGCCTTCAGCAATCCATGTAACCCCGGAAGCCTATGATGGCGGGCTGCTGGCAAAAGTACGCGATGGCGACATCATTCGTGTGAATGGACAGACAGGTGAATTGACGCTGCTGGTGGATGAAGAGGAACTTGCCTCCCGTCAGCCACACATTCCTGATCTCAGCGCATCGCGCGTGGGTACGGGACGTGAAATGTTCAGCGCGTTGCGTGAAAAGCTGTCCGGTGCGGAGCAGGGCGCAACCTGTATCACTTTTTAAGACTTATTTTGTAATCAGGCGAGAGAAAACTCTGATGAAAAACTGGAAGACAAGTGCAGAAGCAATCCTGACCACTGGCCCGGTTGTACCGGTTATCGTGGTTAATAAACTGGAACACGCGGTGCCAATGGCAAAAGCGCTGGTTGCAGGGGGCGTGCGCGTTCTGGAAGTGACCTTACGTACCGCATGTGCGATGGATGCCATTCGCGCGATCGCAAAAGAAGTTCCCGACGCTATCGTTGGTGCGGGTACCGTACTGAATCCACAACAGCTGGCTGAAGTCACTGAAGCGGGTGCGCAGTTTGCTATCAGCCCGGGCCTGACCGAGCCGCTGCTGAAAGCTGCAACTGAAGGCACTATTCCGCTGATCCCAGGCATAAGCACCGTTTCTGAACTGATGCTGGGTATGGACTACGGTTTGAAAGAGTTCAAATTCTTCCCGGCGGAAGCTAACGGCGGTACTAAAGCGCTGCAGGCAATTGCGGGTCCGTTCTCTCAGGTCCGTTTCTGCCCAACCGGCGGTATTTCGCCAGCGAACTACCGTGATTACCTAGCACTGAAAAGCGTGCTGTGCATCGGTGGTTCCTGGCTGGTTCCGGCAGATGCCCTGGAAGCTGGTGATTACGCACGCATTACCAAGCTGGCTCGTGAAGCAGTAGAAGGCGCGAAGCTGTAATTGCGTAAAATGCCCGGTAATCATTACCGGGCCTGCGAGTCTGAAACGGGCCATCTGGCCCGTTTTTTATCCTGCGACTTTCACCTGTGCCGCCGCGTCTTTCGCGCGTGTCACCGCGTCTTCAATACTCTGCGCTGTTGCCAGCACAACGCCCATACGACGGCTCCCGTCGATGTCTGGCTTGCCGAAGAATCTGACTTGCATACCTGTGCCCACAGCGGCCTGTACGTTATCAAACGTGACATTCTGGCTGGTAAGCTGCGGCAGAATAACGGCGGAAGCTGAAGGCCCATACTGACGGATTGCGCCAACCGGCAGACCGAGAAATGCGCGTACATGCAGGGCAAACTCAGACAGATCCTGCGAAATCAAGGTCACCATACCCGTGTCGTGAGGGCGAGGGGAAACTTCGCTGAAAATCACCTCATCACCGCAGACAAATAGCTCTACCCCAAACAGACCGTGGCCGCCCAGCGCCAGCACCACCTTACGGGCAATCTCCTGCGCTCGAGCCAGCGCCAGGTCACTCATCTGCTGCGGCTGCCAGGATTCGCGATAATCGCCATCTTCCTGACGATGTCCTACCGGTGCGCAGAAATGCACGCCATCAACGGCGCTGACGGTAAGCAGGGTGATTTCAAAATCAAAATTCACTACGCCTTCGACGATGACGCGTCCAGCACCTGCTCGGCCGCCTTGTTGAGCATAATTCCAGGCTTCAGTGAGTCGATCGGCGGTACGGATAAAGCTCTGTCCCTTACCGGAGGAACTCATTACCGGCTTCACGATGCAGGGATAGCCGATTTCGGCGACGGCCTCGCGAAAGCGGGCTTCGCTGTCAGCAAAGCGGTAAGAAGAGGTCGGTAGAGATAATTCTTCGGCGGCGAGACGACGGATTCCTTCGCGGTTCATGGTCAACTGCGTCGCCCGGGCGCACGGCACGATGTTTTGACCGTCCTGTTCCAGTTTTACCAGCATATCCGTGGCAATCGCCTCTATTTCCGGCACGATATAATGTGGTTTTTCACGCTCGACGAGCTGGCGTAAAGCATCGCCATCCAGCATGTTGATTACGTATGAGCGATGGGCAACGTGCATGGCTGGCGCGTCGGGGTAACGATCCACGGCAATGACTTCCACACCCAGGCGTTGGCATTCAATCGCCACCTCTTTACCCAGTTCACCTGAACCTAATAACATCACTCGCGTTGCTGCGGGACGCAGCGCTGTGCCTAATAACGTCATAAATTAATCCCCTGTTTTATCTGGGCGCAGTATATACGAAAACGTTTGCGTCTGTCTTTATTACCAGGTTGATTTCAAGGCGCAAAAAGAATATACTGTACATAAATACAGGTAATTTAAGAGGCTGCAAAAATGGCGGTTGAAGTTAAATACGTAGTCATTCGGGAAGGTGAGGAAAAAATGTCGTTTACCAGCAAAAAGGAAGCCGATGCGTATGACAAAATGCTTGATACAGCAGATTTGCTCGACACATGGCTGGAGCAATCGCCGGTAGCGCTGGAAGACGAGCAGCGCGAAGCGCTTTCCCTGTGGCTGGCTGAGCAGAAAGATGTGCTGAGCGCCATTCTGAAAAACGGCAAGCTGCCCTCTCCGCAGGCGGTCGAAAACGATGCGCACGCTGAGGATGATACTCAGGCTGCCTGAAACGACTTGCGCTCCTGACGTTTTGTACCATGCTTTTCCCTGAATCATTGTGCAATCCCTGACGTCTTTTCACGTTGCAACAGGCAACCTGAAGGACGAAGGGGAGATTAAGGAGAAAAGAATGTATAAAAAAAGAGCGTTGTTGAGCCTGCTGTTGTTATCTGCCAGCGTATCTGTATTTGCGGCAAATATGGAAAGCAAGAAAGTTCAGTTCCCCAAGTGCGAAGGACTGAATGCTGACGGTATCGCGGCGAGCGTGAAACGTGATTATCAGCAAAATCGCATCGCGCGCTGGGCTGACGATCAAAAACGCGTCGGGCAAGCCGATCCTGTCGCCTGGGTCAACACGCCCGATATTACGGGCAAAGATGGGAAATGGTCAGTTCCCCTCACGGTTCGCGGTAAAAGCGCGGATATTCACTACCAGGTAAAAGTCGACTGCAAAGCCGGAACGGCGGAGTATCAGTCGCAGTAACGAAGGTAGAAGGTATTTGCACTTCTTTTGATGACCTGAACACTTCCTGACATCCCCTCGGGTACGCTTTGATGATTATTCGTCTGTACTTGAGGGGCAACATGGCTAACTGGCTGAATCAACTTCAATCTCTTCTTGGGCAAAAAGGATCTTCCGCGTCATCTTCTGGTGAGCAAGGGCTGAGTAAACTTCTGGTTCCCGGCGCGTTAGGCGGTCTGGCAGGATTACTGGTTGCCAACAAATCTTCACGGAAATTACTGAGTAAATACGGCACCAGCGCGCTTCTGGTGGGCGGCGGTGCGGTTGCCGGTACCGTGTTATGGAACAAATACAAGGATAAGGTTCGCGCGGCGCATCAGGGTGAACCGCAGTTCGGTGCACAAAGCTCGCCGCTGGATGAGCGAACCGAACGACTGATCCTGGCGCTGGTTTTTGCGGCGAAAAGCGATGGTCATATTGATGCCAAAGAACGTACCGCCATTGAGCAGCAGCTCCGTGAAGCAGGCGTGGAAGAGCAGGGCCGTGTTCTGATCGAACGCGCCATTGAACAACCGTTAGATCCTCAGCGCCTGGCTCAAGGGATCCGCAACGAAGAAGAGGCGCTGGAAATTTACTTCCTGAGCTGTGCGGCGATTGATATCGACCACTTTATGGAGCGTAGCTATCTGAACGCGCTGGGCGATGCGTTGAAGATCCCGCAGGATGTTCGTGAAGGCATTGAACAGGATCTCAAGGAACAAAAACAGGCTTTATCGGGTTAATTACTTACCGTTAAGGTGCATGTTTCGCTTGCATCATTGCTGTCTTTTGCCACCCTTATAGGATGTTTAAGCAAAAGAACAATGACATGCTACCAAAAGCTTCTCGTATCCCCCACGCCATGACGAATCATGGCGATACCCGTGTTGATAATTATTACTGGCTGCGAGATGACACCCGCTCGCAGCCAGAAGTGCTGGATTATCTGCAACAAGAAAATGCGTATGGCCGCCAGATCATGGCCTCGCAGCAGGCATTGCAGGATCGCATCTTGAAAGAGATTATCGACCGTATCCCGCCTCAGGATGCTTCCGCCCCCTATGTGAAGAATGGTTATCGCTACCGGCATATTTATGAACCGGGGTGCGAATATGCCATTTATCAGCGTCAGTCTGCCTTCAGTGAAGAGTGGGATGAATGGGACACCTTGCTGGATGGTAACCAGCGCGCGGCCCACAGTGAGTTTTATACGCTGGGGGGACTGGCGATATCTCCGGATAACACCATCATGGCGTTGGCCGAAGATTATCTCTCTCGTCGGCAATATGGCGTGCGTTTTCGCAATCTGCAAAGCGGCAACTGGTATCCGGAAGTGTTGGAAAACGTTGAAGCGGATCTGGTCTGGGCGAATGACTCGCAAACCTTCTATTACGTGCGCAAACACGCAAAGACGCTGCTCCCATATCAAGTGTGGCGGCATACCGTCGGCTCGCCGTCATCACTGGATGAGCTAGTGTATGAAGAAGCCGATGACATGTTTTATGTCAGTCTGCATAAAACCACCTCGTTACATTATGTGGTTATTCATATCGCCAGCGCGACCACCAGTGAGGTTTTGCTGCTTGACGCAGAACTGGCGGATGCCGAGCCGTTAGTCTTTTTAGCGCGACGTAAAGATCACGAGTACAGCCTCGATCACTATCAGCATACGTTTTATCTGCGTTCCAACCGGCAGGGTAAAAATTTCGGCCTGTACCGTACCCGTGTGCGTGATGAACAAGCCTGGGAGACGCTGATCCCGCCGCGCGACAGCGTCATGTTGGAGGGCTTTACGCTGTTCACAGACTGGCTGGTGGTGGAAGAGCGTCAGCGGGGCTTAACCAGCCTGCGACAGATTAATCGTAAAACGCGCGAAGTGGTCGGTATCGCTTTTGATGATCCGGCGTATGTGACATGGCTTGCCTATAATCCAGAACCTGAGACATCGCGCCTGCGTTATGGCTATTCCTCCATGACCACACCGGACACGCTGTTTGAACTGGATATGGACACCGGAGAGCGTCGCGTACTCAAACAGACGGAGGTCCCAGGATTTGATGCGGCGAACTACCGTAGCGAACACGTCTGGATCACCGCGCGTGATGGCACCGAGGTTCCGGTTTCGCTGGTTTACCATCAAAAGTATTTCCTGAAAGGGAAAAACCCGTTACTGGTCTACGGCTATGGCTCGTATGGCGCCAGCATGGACGCCGATTTCAGCAGCAGCCGCTTGAGCTTACTGGATCGCGGCTTTGTTTATGCCATTGCTCATGTGCGTGGCGGCGGCGAGTTAGGACAGCAGTGGTACGAAGACGGTAAGTTTCTGCTCAAGAAAAATACCTTCAATGACTACCTCGACGTCTGCGACGCGCTGCTAAAAATGGGTTATGGCGCGCCTTCGCTGTGTTATGGCATGGGGGGGAGCGCCGGAGGAATGTTAATGGGTGTTGCCATTAATGAGCGCCCGGAACTCTTCCATGGCGTCATTGCGCAGGTGCCTTTTGTCGATGTGGTGACCACGATGCTGGATGAGTCCATTCCCCTGACGACCGGTGAGTTTGAAGAGTGGGGGAATCCGCAGGACGAAGAGTATTACACCTACATGAAAAGCTACAGCCCGTATGACAATGTTACAGCGCAAGATTATCCTCATCTGCTGGTTACGACGGGATTACACGACTCCCAGGTGCAATACTGGGAACCGGCAAAATGGGTGGCAAAACTGCGCGAGCTGAAAACGGACGATCGTCTGCTGTTACTCTGCACGGATATGGATTCCGGGCATGGCGGAAAATCAGGGCGTTTTAAATCATACGAAGGCGTGGCCCTGGAATACGCGTTTTTGATCGGACTGGCGCAGGGGACTCTGCCTGGGCAGGCGTCTGCTCAGGCGTTATCCAGATAGTGTTTCAGCGTTAAGCGCAGCTCCGGGCTCATACTGTCGAGGTTATTAAATAACCAGCGCAGATAGCCCGGATCGCGTTCAGCCACTTCAGATACAGGTTTTCCGCGGTACTTGCCGAAAGTGAAAGTGGTGAGTAACGCAGGACGGCCGGTAATATCGACCATCTGTTCTGCTGACCAGCCTGACGTCTGTATGATGTCGATCAGCAGTGCCGCGGTGATGTAGCAGTCGTACAGGGCACGGTGATGATGCAGGCCAGCTGGCGTCTGCACGCTCAGCTTGCGCGATTTATACAGCGCCATGTTGCTGTATTTGATTCCTGGCCACAAACGACGGGAGAGTTTCATGGTGCAAATCCACTCCCCGGGCATGTCGGGTAATACGCGGCGATCAAAACTTGCATTGTGCGCCACGTACCATTCGCTACCGTAATATTGTGGGATGACATCTTCAATCCACGGCTTATCGGCCACCATCGCTTCCGTAATGCGATGAATTGCCATCGCCTGAGGGCTGATGGGGCGGTCAGGACGCACCAGGTGGCTCATGGGATTGACTATTTTTCCGTCAACCACATCGACAGAAGCAATCTCAACAATGCCTCCCTGCAGACCACAGGTTTCTGTATCTATTATGCGCAACATGCCATGCTCCTGACCCAAAACGATTAGCGTAAAGGAATGATATCACCTTGCCAACCCCGTGGCGTGCGTTGACCGGTTAAGAGTAAGGAACCGCTGTCTGCGCGAACAATCAATCGACCTTGCTCATCCCATAACGCGCTGCTGCCACGCGCATTTGCCATTAATACCGCAATGGCAAATTTATGCGAGAAACTCTGTAGACGAGATGTGGAGGAGAGCAATTCTGGCTCACTGACAGACTGACTGCTGGTGAATAGCGAGTACGCCGGGTCGATATCGATACCTTCCGGCTGGCTATCCACAACGCTGATGGCATTTTGCTGTCTGGCGATACAGGCCCCGTGGCTCTGGTGAAACGTTAAGGGGGAGGTCATCCAGGGAGAGAAAAGCGCGATACCTTTTACGAACCGATTGTTATGTTCTACCGATAGCCCCGCAATAATCGTCATGCGATAAGTCACGGCTGCATGCGCGAGAGGTTCTAACAACGCTTCATCGGGTGGGGCAGGGAGCGCGTCATTCTCATCAATACAACCCAACAGGGAAAGGGAGGGGAAAACCAGCAATTCACATTGGCATTGAGCGGCTGCCTGAATGAATTGCAGGTGATGCGCGACATGTTCGGTAACTGAGGTTTGAAGAGGTTCGTACTGTGCTGCTGCGATTTTCCAGTGTGACATAATGATTTCCTTTTCATAGTGTCTACAACCATCTTTAAAGTATAGATTAAGAATATACTTATACTGTAGCAGGCATCATGTAAGGAATCGTAACGTAATATAAGTTTTATTTAACTTTAGGCTCGTAGGGTAAACGTGAAAGGGAAACGGATGCCAGACGGTGCGCGATCAGTCTTTCCCGAAACCAGTCGCGTAAATGTTCGGGCTGTTCACGCTCAACGACTTCGGCAACAACCGGCATGTTGTATCGCTCCTTAAATGCGACACCCGCCGCGGCCAGGTCAACATTGACCTTATCCATTTCAGCTTGCTCAAGTTTGGCCAGATTGATGTTCATGGGCTTCTCCTTTTCTCTGTCTTTCGGCGCGCAAAGTTACTAAGAGTGTGCATTAATGGCAAGACCGAAATGATGATTCTCGACTCGATCATTGTAGAAGGTTATTCTCTATAGATTAGACATAACAAAAAGGAATAGTTGAAATGGCTTCATCTGCATCTAAGCTTCGCAACGCTCTCATCGTACTCGCCAGCCTTCTGGCAACTCCCGCCGCCCTGGCTCATGCTCACCTGACAAAACAAAGCCCGGCGGCTAATGCCGATGTTGCGGTATCTCCTCAGGCGTTGACGCTGAATTTCTCTGAAGGTGTCGAGCCGGGATTCAGCGGCGCAACGCTGACAGGCCCAAACAAAGAACAGATCAAAACGGGTAAGGCATCACGCAGTGAACAGGACAAAACACAACTGATTATTCCACTTGCTCAAACGCTTGAGGCCGGAAAATATACTGTCGACTGGCACGTCGTCTCCGTGGATGGCCATAAGACAAAGGGGCAATATACCTTTAGCGTGAAATAACCAATGCTGGAATTTACCTGGGTTGCACTACGGTTTATCCATTTTACCACGTTGATGCTGGTGTTTGGCTGTGCGCTCTACGGCGCATGGCTGGCTCCCGTTTCGGTTCGTCGTTTAATGATGCGTCGTTTTTTGCGTCTGCAACGACATGCCGCAACGTGGAGCTTTATCAGCGCGACGCTGATGCTGGCGATCCAGGGTGGTTTAATGGGCTCAGGCTGGCGGGATGTTATTTCTAGTGACATATGGGGCGCCGTGTTGCAAACGCAGTTTGGCGGCGTCTGGTTATGGCAGATTATCCTCGCACTGGTCACGCTGGTGGTGGTAATTATAGTTCCGCGCAGCATGCCGCGACGGCTGTTAATGCTGACGATTGCGCAGTTTATTTTGCTGGCTGGCGTCGGACACGCGACGCTGCATAGCGGTATCGCAGGGGCAATCCAGCAGGTTAACCACGCCTTGCATTTGGTATGCGCAGCCGCCTGGTTCGGCGGTTTGCTGCCCGTACTTTACTGTATGCAAATGGCGCAAGGTCGCTGGCGGGAACAGGCCATCAATACTATGATGCGTTTCTCTCGCTACGGGCATCTTTTCGTTATCGGAGTTTTACTTACCGGCATCCTGAATGCGCTGTTTATTGTTGGTTTTTCTGTTCCCTGGCACATGGCTTACGGGCAACTGCTTTTGTTAAAAGGTGCTCTGGTGATGCTAATGGTGGCGATTGCGCTGGTGAATCGGTATGTTCTGGTACCACGCATGCGGCAGGATAACCGCAGTATGACACTCTATTTTGTTTGGATGACTAAGCTGGAATGGGGAATTGGGGCCGTTGTGCTGGCGATTGTCAGCCTGTTTGCAACCCTCGAACCTTTCTGATTGATGGATTGGCGAAACGCATGAAAAAAATCATTATCTCGTTATTACTACTGGCAAGTTCAGGGGCCGCGCTGGCTGCGCCACAGGTCATCACCGTCAGCCGTTTTGAGGTTGGCAAAGATAAGTGGGCGTTTAATCGGGAAGAGGTGATGCTGACCTGCCGTCCTGGTAACGCGCTGTATGTCATCAATCCCAGTACGCTGGTGCAATACCCATTGAATGATGTTGCCAGACAGCAGGTAGAGAGTGGGAAAACTACGGCGAAGCCAATCGAGATTATCCAGATTGACGACCCGGCGAAACCGGGCGAAAAAATGAGCCTCGCCCCGTTTGTGGAGCGTGCAGAAAAGCTCTGCTAATTGTCAGATGTAGCGTTCTGATTTCCAATAAAAAACCGCAAGGCTCTCTCAGGAGAACTTGCGGTTTTTACGTTTGGATGTGTGACAATCGTCCTTTTTTTCAGGCCACTTTAGTCGCGGACTGGAAAACCTGGCGCTGTCATCTATTCTTAAATGGCAGGGTAACTTAGCCTGCATTAATGCCAACTTTTAGCGCACGGCTCTCTCCCAAGAGCCATTTCCCTGGACCGAATACAGGAATCGTATTCGGTCTCTTTTTATATACTTTAAAAACCAAAAGGTTAGAAAGCACGGTGCCAAAACACACGAAATTCTTTGTGCGGCATTTTATGCCTGCTACAACAATCTAAACATTTTTGCCCGCATATCCAAGTACTTTTCTGTCATTTTTCACTTTGGTCTTGGACTCGGTGCTATCTGTATCCCTTTATGCAAATGTTCTCGTAACGTGGCAGATGGATATGATTTAAATGTTGTACTATTGAAAATGACAGTATATTAATTTGTTCATAGTCATGGGGGTATCAGATAAAGTTAATTGATAATAATCTAAGGATTATGATTTATTATGAACGGGTTATAGCGATAAAATTATTAAAGATGGAATGGATATATGAATGACTCAGATGGTTATGTTTATATTTTAAAGAATGATGCCTATCAGGATAATCTTTTTAAGATAGGGTTTACAAAGAACATGCCTGAGCATCGGGCTAAGCAATTGTTTAATGGAGTGACCGGTGTTCCACTACCATTCGATGTGGTTATGGCATGTAAAGTAGGAAATTATCGGGAAGCAGAAAAGAATATTCATCTTCGCTTAAAACCTTATAGAGTAAACCATAGAAGAGAGTTTTTTGAACTACCAATAGAAATTTGCAGTAAGGTAGTTCTAGATGAATGTAATAAGATAAATGCACGACTTAATTTCAATTGTATTAATCCTATAATATTGGTGGAAAAGAAAGAGATCGCTATTGAAATTGAAAAGTATCATGAGTCTAACTTTTTGATATCTATGAAAGATATACTTATGCAAGAAAAATATAATTCTAAATTAAATAGCGAGCAAAAAGATAGAATCGAAATATTGATGCTTGTATTAGCTGAGGTGTTCCCTAACGATCTTGTGGGTTGGTATGATGGATTTATGAAAGACCATGATCCGGAAAAAGAAATACAAATTTGGGAATCGTTAGTTAAGGCTTTTTGTAAAGCCAAGCGTTATTATGAATTCAATGCATATAAACAAGAAGTTTTTAATAGCCTGCTTCTACGGACCATTAATGATAAATCGTTTGTCATGAAAGCTATGGCTTCATCGGAGGTTCCTCATGACTTACTTTCACGAATACTTGACTGTTACGATTTAAAACCAACACCACTTGTCGTTATTACAGCGAATGGGATTAAAATGGATGCCCGATTACATATCCATAAATAATTATGTCTCGGATATAAATAGAAACGTCCCCGCCTTTCTGATGTATTTGCTAAAATTAAAGTTGCATGAGAACTGTGTACAGGAGGTCAAATGGGACTACCTGACAATGCTTATCAAAGAGTGGAAGCGACGCGCTGGCGACATGTTTGGGTGGTCGGGGATATCCACGGTTGCTTCTCATTATTGATGGCGAAATTGCGCCAGTGTCATTTTGATCCGTGGCAGGACCTGCTGGTTTCAGTGGGGGATGTTATCGACCGCGGACCAGATAGTCTGCGTTGCCTGAAACTACTGCGTAAACGCTGGATTATCGCGGTCAGAGGGAATCATGAACAGATGGGGCTGGACGCGCTGGCAACCGGGGAGCAATTCCTGTGGTTTATGAATGGCGGTTCGTGGTTTGCGCAGGCGGAGCAGCCAGCGGCGACAGCCGCTCTTGAAACGTGTCGGCAATTACCCTGGATTCTGGAGCTGCGTTGCCAGAACGGCATACACGTTATTGCTCACGCAGATTACCCTGATGATAATTATCAGTGGCAAAAAGAGGTCGATTTACAGCGGGTACTGTGGGATCGCACAAGGCTGATGAATAAAGGCAACGGCATTCGCGGCGCGGATCACTTTTGGTTTGGCCATACGCCTCTACGTCAGCGGCTGGATCACGAGAATCTGCACTATATTGATACCGGTGCGGTGTTTGGCGGCGAGTTGACGCTGGTGCAACTGCAATAATCAAAAATCGCTGTATTCCTGGGCCGGACGCCAGAAGCTGTCGATGTAGTCATCCGCGGGTAAACATCCGCCGTTACGAATACGCTGATCGTCCATTGATATCAGGCACTGCTGCTCAGTTTTGTAGACATCAACAACGATATCTTCACAACCGCCACCCAGGTAGCACACAAAAAGAACCAGCGTGAACATTCCATCCTCAAATGGTAAAGCCATACCTGTAGTGTAGAAGATGTTGATAGATGAGGGAAATTAACCAAGAAATAACCCGTCTGGCGACGGGTTCTTTTTGAATCAGGCAAGGCGCATGATCCAGGCATCTGACTTACGATCGTAGTGCTCGCGAAATAGAACTGAATGTTCTCCGTTAAGAAGGGCCGGGACGCTGGTGTCGGCATCCCAGGCATCAAGTTGCATGCATAAATCCGGATCGGATTTACACGGAATGGTTAACGTTCGGTCCCCTGGCGATTCGCCATGTAACTCGGCGTCGTCGATTTCAAAAGCGCCAATGCGCACACTGGTTTTCATCATCGTGCTCTCCGTTTATTTGCTGGTTGTGGTACGACCAGTTAGGTCGTCCATTTTTCAGCGTAGTCAACGTTAGCAAAAGCGCCAGTAAAAACGTGCGTTATCCTGTAAAGAGTTTGCCATCCCGGACAAGATCGCGCGGGTAGCTATTCTTTAATCGCGATCCAATACGTTTCGCCAGGCCAATCGGCTGATGCTGGAACGTAACCAGCACATCGTCGGTGGTCGGTGCGGTCTGCGGGTAGACATCCCGTCCGCGGTACCACTCTTCGGCTTCGGCAAGGGTCAGTTCAAACGCATGGCTGTGATTTGTGCTGGCGAGAGCAATGACGGCTTCATGCTGCCAGCGGTACCCTTTATTGTGCGTTTCAGCGAGTTTGATGCCGAGTCGGGAAAAGCGGACTTTGCCGATTAGGGGTTCAATCTCGGTTGGGAATAGCCAAATCTCTTTATCACGCTGCCACAGGCGCAGAGTGTCTTCCCACTGCAATCCACAGGCGTTAGCGGCCTGAGTGACAAGCGCGGATTCACGTCCTTTAAGCGGGCTGAACGGGAAGTTACCGACTTTGTATTTTGGCGTCGGTAGAGCAGGGATCGCGGCGGTTTTGCGCAGACGCGCGACGAAAAAACCTTCACAATCGTAGATCTGCGGGAACACATGCAGGAATCCTTCCGGGGTCAGGGCGCGTTCAGCCTGCGGGAATAAATCGCCCAGTGGTAAAAACTCGACGGCGTCCGGGTAGGTCTCAATCAGCCATTGCATAATGTCTTCATTTTCGTCACGGTTCAGCGTGCAGGTCGAGTAAACCAACGTGCCGCCGGGACGCAAGGCATGAAAGGCGCTGTCGAGAAGTTCGCGCTGGGTTGCGGCAATTTCCAGATTACTTTCTGGCGACCAGTTTTTTAGCGCATCGGGATCTTTACGCACCACGCCTTCACCGGAACACGGCGCGTCCAGCAAAATGGCATCGAAGGCTTCTGGCAACGCTGCGCCAAATACCCGCCCGTCAAAATGGGTTAGCGCGACATTGGCTATCCCGCATCGGCTGATATTGGCATGCAGGACTTTGACGCGACTGGCGGAAAACTCATTTGCCAGAATCGCGCCCTGATTTTTCATTTTTGCGGCAATTTGCGTGGTTTTGGAGCCGGGGGCTGCCGCGACATCCATCACGCGATCCGGAGTGTTACCATCGGCAAACAGCGCGGCGACCGGCAGCATTGAGCTGGCTTCCTGAATATAAAACAGGCCGCTTAAATGTTCCGCGGTACTGCCGAGCGGTACTGACTTTTCATCATCGCGTTCGATCCAGAAACCTTCAGCGCACCAGGGTATCGGAGTGAGCGACCAGTTGTAAGGTGCTGTCAGAGTGAGGAAGTCGGCAACGGAGATTTTCAGCGTATTGACGCGGATGCTGCGACGCAGCGGACGCTGGCAGGCAGCGAGAAAATCATCAAATGAGAGCGTGGAAGGCATTGCTTCACGCATTTGGTTTAGAAAGGCGTCGGGAAAATAAGCCACTTGGTACCACCGGCAAAAAAACAGGTGCGCAGTGTAGCATAAGTGCTCCGGCGCGAGTATGTACGCCGGAGCAAGGGGAGAGATTAACGTGGCAGGGCGGTTCCCCATTCACGCCACTCTTTTGGTTCGCTTTCGAGCAGCAGGAAGTGTTTACCTGCCTGTGCTTTCGGAGCCAGCGGCGTACCCGGTGGCGTAGCGAAGGCGATTCCGCCGCGAATGAACTGATTGAAGGTACCGGTCTTCACGACGCCGCCGGTCAAACCAAAGTCGAGATTGTATCCGGATGCCAGCCAGAACACGGAGTTGTTCCGCACCAGATGCTGATAGCGCTGGCTAATGCGCATCGCCACCATCACGCGGTCAGAAAGCGAGCCCAGCGTCAGCCCGGTGACGGTCCCCACTTCAATGCCTCTGAACAGGACAGGCGTACCGATATTCAGCGAACCTGCTTCCGGCGCTTCTACCACAATACTCAGACCATCGAGGTAACGAGAGTCGGTAATGGTGGCTTCCTGCAGTTCAAAATCACGGCGCGGGTTACCGCGTCCTGGTTCAACGTTAATATACGGCTGTAAGATCGTATCCAGATGCTCGACGCCTGCCGCGGAGATTTGCGGTGTGATCACGGAGAAGCGGGTACCGCTACGGGCAAAAGTCTGCACGTATTCCGGATACAGAACTGCTTTTGCCTGAACTTCGTTACGGGCGGTGATGAGCTCAAGCGTCTGGATCTGGCCGATATCGATCCCCAGGTAGCGAATTGGCATGCCGGCCGCGAGTTTACCGGCATCGAACGCGTGCAGGGTTATCTGGCCGCCCACCGCACGCGCGGCGGTTTCGGAAGCATACAGAATACGCTTGTCGCCTTTGCGTTGGCTGGCGCTGGCGCCGCTTAGGTTATCGAAGCTAATCGCCCCTTTGAGCGCTCGCGACAGGGGAGATGCCTGTACGGTCAATCCGCTACCGTTAAGCTGAACCTTTGCCCCGCCTTCGGCCCAGAATACGCTGTTGCTGGTCAGCAGGTTGCGATATTCCGGTTTGATATGCAGATCGATATCAAACGCATCGGCGCGTGGGCGAACGCTAATCACTTCGCCGACCTCGAATTTGCGGTATAACACCACCGAACCGGCCTGTACATCAGGCAGCGTTTCGGCGCTCAGGCTGAGCGTGGTAGTTGGCAGATCGCTCAGGCTGTTTTCAATCGCTTTTTCCAGGTTGGCATACAACGGGTAGCTTTTTTTCATTTCACCCTTGGTACCGGGCAAAATACGAATGCCGCCGCTGAGCCATTCGCTGGCGCTGGCGCCAAGGAATTCCACGCCATCAAGCCCGACCTTGACGTCAACCCGGCTGTTGACCACAAACTTACTGTCACCTTGCACCAGGGCGCGATGCTGTGGTTCGATGGCAACGGTAAATGAAACACCTTTGCCAGAGAGCGTGCGATCAATCACCTGACCGACCTGTACGCCGTGAAGAATCAGTGGCTGACCGGCATCAATACCGTAACTCTCCGGCGCGGTCAGCGTAAGCGTCATGACGCCCGGATCGTGTAACAACGACTTCTCAGCAGGAATAGCCGCAAACTGGTTACGCGGCTCGCCCTCGCCAGGTACCAGCTCGAAAGTTTTGCCCGTCAGTAGCGAACTGATATTTGCATCGTTTAACGATAATTTAGGGCTGTGTAATTCAATCCGCGTATTGTCGCGCAGCAGCGTTACTACGCTGGGATCGACCGTCATTTCGCCGGTCACTTTACCGCCCGGATTTAAATCCAGTTTGGTCAGTTGCCCGACTTCTAATCCTTGATACATCAGCGACGTTGAGCCGGCCTTGAGTCCATCGCCGCTGGGTAAATCAAGCTTGACGATCACTCCCCGCTGGCTGTGCGCGAGATCCTGATACAAACCAAACGTGTCATCGGCCACCGCGGGTTTAGAGTCTTCGGGCGAATCAAAAGCAATGGCGCCATTGACCAGCGCCGCCAGACTCTCCAGCTTGATTTTCGCTCCGCTGAGGCTGACATCCGCATTCACACCGGACACGTTCCAGAAACGGCTGCCTTTTTTCACCAGGTTGGTAAAGCGACGTTCGATCAGCACGTCGATGGTTACGCCCTGATGATTTGGGTTGATGGTGTAGTCATACACCCGGCCCACCGGAATCTTGCGGAAATATACCAGCGAACCGCTATTGAGCGACCCGAGGTCAGGGGCCCGCAGGTGCAGCATCAAATCGCCATTATCCAGACGATATTTGGGCTGCGTATCGAGGGCGACGAAATGATCTTCCGGCTCGCCGGTTCCGGGCATCATGCCGATATAGTTGCCGCCAACCAACGCATCCAGGCCAGAAACCCCCGCCAGCGACGCTTTCGGCGTGACTAACCAGAACTGGGTATCTTTGCGCAGAGCATCTTTCATGGTCGATTTGATGCTGACGCGCACTTCAATTTTGCGTAGATCTTCGCTGAGGTTGATATCCTGCACGGTGCCCACTTCAACGCCCTGATAGCGAACGGGAGTACGGCCCGGCACAATGCCGTCAGCAGACATAAAGTCAATGGTTACGGTATTGCCGCGATCTTCATAGCTTCCCCAGATAAGCCATCCTGCAATCATCAGCGCGATGAAAGGCAGCAGCCAGAACGGAGAGATACGGCGTTTAGTTTTAATCTGCGCTTCAGTCTGCGAAGCGGGCGTTTCCTGACTCATGTGCATCCCAAAGTAAGCGGCTGTCCAGCCATTCCACAGCAAGAATAGTCAATATTACCGCTGCGCCGAAATAAAACGCAGCTGGCCCCATAGTAAAAGCAAGTATCTGATCGCGATTAATCAGCGACATGGTTAAAGCGATAACAAAGAGATCCAGCATTGACCAGCGACCAATCCAGGTCACCATACGCAGCAGTTTGATGCGGGTACGCAATCCTTGCTCACATCTAAAATGGATGCTGATGAGCAACGTAAACATCACAATCACTTTGGTGAATGGCACCAGAATACTGGCGATAAAAACAATCGCCGCCACGCCGACGTTGCTGTTCGCCAGGGACATTATGCCAGACAGGATCGTGTCTTCCTGGCGGCCGCCATTGACATAAATTACCGAGATGGGCAGCAGATTAGCAGGCAAAAGCAGGACGATCGAGGCCAGCAGAGCAGCCCAACACTTTTGGATACTTTGATTCCTGCGCCAGCGCAACGGGATATGACAGCGAGGGCAGCGACCTCGGGCGTCCGGATAACCTGTAAAGTGGCAGCCGAGGCAGACGCGGAGTTTTTCATCAGGCCGACGGGCTGGTCTTTGCGGGTAGAAACGGTCCCAAAGCTGCTCAACGTTAAGGTGCGACAGCGTCAAAACACTGAGGATCACCAGCGCAATAAAAGCAAACAGACCTACACCGGGTTGCAAAAAAGCATAGTCCTGAACTTTGATTGATGCGACGCCAATGCCCACCAGATAGATATCAAGCATCACCCACTCTTTGAGCCTTTCCAGCATTAGCAGCACTGGGCGCAGGTTCATCCCAAGAATATTGCCAAACCACAGATAAGCGATTGAGGTCACGAGAATGATGGGCGCACCGGCAACGCAAAAGAGTACGAAGGATGCGGTGAGTGGGTCGCCTTGTCGGGTCATTTGCCAGATGCCTTGCAGCACATTGGCGTCAATGCGCACACCTAATAAATAGATGTGCAGGAGCGGTTCTCCCCAGGCAAAGGGCATCAGCAGCAGCATGGTGAAAGCCATAGCCGCCAGTCGTGTTAATGACCAGTCGCGTCCGTCACGAATTTTTGCCTGACAGCGTGGGCAAAATGCACTTTGATGCGAACGCATTTTAGGCAAACTAAAGATTAGGTCACATTCAGGGCAACGATGGTAATGCGCACGAGGGAGTGCATCACCAATGGACCTGATGGCTATTTTTTTAGTCGGCGTGATGCGTGGTGTCGTTAAGGCCATGTATCGCGAATCAAATTGTTGAAGTAATGTTATCTTAACTCATGACGGGAATGATCTTGAGCATTAACGCATTTAATGTTTATTTTAGTAGGCTGCAGCTTTAAGTAAGACAACTAAGTGATTACATAATGAACAAAACAGAGCTATACACGGATCTGAACCGTGACTTTCAGGCATTAATGGCAGGTGAAACCAGTTTTCTGGCAACGCTGGCAAATACCAGCGCGTTGTTGTACGAACGTCTTGCAGAAGTAAACTGGGCCGGTTTTTATCTGCTCGAAAACGATACGCTGGTGCTGGGGCCTTTCCAGGGAAAAATCGCCTGCGTGCGGATCCCGGTAGGACGCGGGGTGTGTGGGACCGCAGTAGCGCAGAACCAGGTTCAGCGCATTGAGGACGTTCATGCTTTTGACGGACACATCGCATGTGATGCCGCCAGCAACGCTGAAATCGTCCTGCCAATCACCGTCGAAAATCAGATAATCGGCGTGCTGGATATCGATAGCACGGCGTTTGGCCGCTTTACTGACGAGGATGAACAGGGGCTGCGAACGCTGGTGGCACAACTTGAAACCGTGCTTGCAACGACGGATTACAAAAAATTCTTTGCGCGCGTCGCAGGATAATCAACGGATAACGTAGCAATTACTGATGACGTCATTATAATGTCGCCTGTTCATGCCTGCGCTTGTTGGCTACGTCCGTTGTAATCAGGAAATTTCATGGAAAATCAACCTAAGTTGAATAGCAGTAAAGAAGTCATCGCGTTTCTGGCCGAACGCTTCCCGCAGTGTTTTAGTGCGGAAGGCGAAGCGCGCCCACTGAAAATTGGCATTTTTCAGGATCTGGTAGAGCGTGTTGAGGGCGAAATGAACCTCAGCAAGACGCAGCTCCGCTCTGCCTTACGTCTCTATACTTCAAGCTGGCGCTATCTGTATGGCGTTAAATTGGGCGCAACGCGTGTTGATCTCGACGGCAACCCTTGTGGTGAGCTGGATGAGCAGCACGTTGAACATGCTCGCAAACAGCTGGAAGAAGCTAAAGCCCGCGTTCAGGCGCAACGTGCAGAGCAACAGGCGAAAAAACGCGAAGCAGCCGCTGCTGCCGGTGAAAAAGAAGACGCACCGCGTCGCGAGCGTAAGCCGCGTCCTGCACCGCGTCGTAAAGAAGGCGCTGAGCGTAAACCTCGCGCTGAGAAACCAGCAGCAAAAGCACCGCGTGCTCCTCGTGAAGAACAGCATACCCCGGTATCTGATATTTCAGTACTGACGGTAGGGCAGTCTCTGAAGGTGAAAGCAGGTAATAATGCGATGGATGCCACCGTATTAGAAATCACCAAAGATGGCGTCCGTGTACAGCTGAATTCGGGTATGTCTTTGATTGTACGCGCAGAACACCTGGTGTTCTGAAACGGAGGCCAGGCCTGGCATGAACACTTTTTTTAGGCTTACTGCGTTAGCTGGTCTGCTTGCATTAGCAGGCCAGGCACTTGCTGTGGAAGATATCACGCGTGCCGATCAAATCCCCGTTTTAAAGGAAGAAACCCAGCATGCGACGGTAAGTGAACGTGTGACATCGCGTTTTACGCGTTCGCACTATCGCCAGTTCGATCTGGATCAGGCGTTTTCGGCAAAAATTTTTGACCGCTATTTGAATCTGCTCGACTACAGCCACAACGTGCTGTTGGCGAGCGATATCGAACAGTATGCAAAAAAGAAAACGGTCCTTGGCGATGAACTGCGTACCGGCAAGCTGGATGTCTTTTACGATCTCTATAATCTGGCGCAAAAACGCCGATTTGAACGTTATCAGTACGCGTTAAGCGTACTGGCACGTCCAATGGATTTCACCGGTACCGACACCTTTAACCTCGACCGGAGCAAAGCGCCATGGCCGAAGAGCGAAGCAGAGCTTAACGCGCTGTGGGACGGCAAGGTTAAATTTGACGAACTCAGCCTGAAGCTGACCGGCAAAACCGATGCGGAAATTCGTGAAACGCTGACGCGTCGCTACAAGTTTGCGATTCGCCGTCTGGCGCAGACCAACAGCGAAGATGTGTTCTCTCTGGCGATGACGGCTTTCGCCCGTGAGATCGATCCGCATACTAATTATCTCTCTCCACGCAATACCGAACAGTTCAATACTGAAATGAGCCTGTCTCTGGAAGGTATTGGCGCGGTTTTGCAAATGGATGATGACTACACCGTCATTAACTCCATGGTGGCGGGCGGCCCGGCAGCCAAGAGCAAAGCAATAAGCGTTGGCGACCGTATTGTCGGCGTGGGTCAGACCGGTAAGGGAATGGTCGACGTGATTGGCTGGCGTCTGGATGACGTTGTTGCGCTGATCAAAGGACCCAAAGGCAGCAAAGTTCGCCTTGAAATCCTGCCTGCCGGTAAAGGTACTAAGACGCGTACCGTCACGTTAACGCGTGAACGTATTCGTCTCGAAGACCGCGCCGTGAAAATGTCCGTGAAAACCGTTGGCAAAGAAAAAGTCGGCGTACTGGATATCCCTGGCTTCTATGTTGGTCTGACGGATGATGTCAAAGTTCAGTTGCAGAAGCTGGAAAAACAGAACGTCAGCAGCGTCATTATCGATCTGCGCACTAACGGTGGTGGCGCGCTGACCGAAGCCGTTTCGCTCTCCGGTCTGTTCATTCCTTCCGGCCCGGTGGTTCAGGTTCGTGACAATAACGGTAAAGTGCGTGAAGACAGCGATACCGACGGCGTTGTGTACTACAAAGGTCCGCTGGTAGTGTTAGTCGATCGCTTCAGTGCTTCGGCATCAGAGATTTTTGCTGCGGCAATGCAGGATTATGGTCGTGCGCTGATCGTTGGTGAACCGACTTTCGGGAAAGGCACTGTACAGCAGTATCGCTCTCTGAACCGTATTTATGATCAGATGCTGCGTCCGGAATGGCCGGCGCTGGGTTCTGTTCAGTATACGATCCAGAAATTCTACCGTGTAAACGGTGGCAGTACGCAGCGTAAGGGCGTTACGCCGGACATCATCATGCCGACAGGTAATGAAGAAACGGAAACCGGTGAGAAGTTTGAAGATAACGCCCTGCCGTGGGATAGCATTGATGCTGCGTCTTACACCAAATCAGAGAATCTGACGCCGTTCGGACCTGAATTGTTAAAAGAGCACAATGCACGTATTGCCAACGATCCTGAGTTCCAGTACATCATGAAGGATATTGCGCGTTTCAATGCGATGAAGGATAAACGCAACATCGCTTCTCTCAATTACGCTCAGCGTGAGAAAGAGAATAACGAAGATGACGCAATGCGTCTGGCGCGTATCAACGATCGGTTTAAGCGAGAAGGTAAGCCGCCGCTGAAAAAACTGGACGATTTACCGAAGGATTACCAGGAACCAGATCCCTACCTGGATGAAACGGTAAAAATTGCGCTTGACCTGGCGCATCTTGAAAAAGAAAAGCCAGCGGAACAGCCCGCAACCAGTAAATAACCTCCAACAGGCACAAGAAATTGTGCCTGTTTTTTTAACAAACGCATGAAGACGTCAGTGTGATACGATAAAATGTAAAGTTGTGTCTTTCTGGTGACTTAGCACCTATGGATGCTTGAAAATAGCCATAAGACCCATACGATATGGGTAATCGCATAGTGCGTTTTGTTAAATTGAGGTTAAAAGAAAATTATGATGCGAATCGCGCTCTTCCTGCTGACGAACCTGGCTGTGATGGTCGTTTTCGGGCTGGTATTGAGCCTGACAGGGATTCAGTCAAGCAGCGTTCAAGGCTTGTTGATCATGGCACTGCTGTTTGGTTTTGGTGGTTCCTTCATTTCGCTGCTGATGTCCAAATGGATGGCGTTAAAATCCGTTGGTGGGGAAGTGATCGAACAGCCTCGCAATGAAAGAGAACGCTGGCTGATGAATACGGTAGCGAATCAGGCTCGCCAGGCTGGGATCGCTATGCCGCAGGTTGCAATCTACCATGCGCCAGATATTAACGCGTTTGCTACCGGTGCGCGCCGGGATGCTTCGCTGGTGGCTGTAAGTACAGGCCTGCTGCAAAACATGAGCCCGGAGGAAGCCGAAGCCGTTATCGCGCATGAAATCAGCCACATTGCCAATGGCGATATGGTTACCATGACGCTCATTCAGGGTGTGGTGAACACCTTCGTTATCTTTATCTCACGTATTCTGGCGCAAATTGCCGCTGGCTTTATGGGCGGAAACCGCGATGAGGGTGAGGGCAGTAACGGCAACCCATTGATCTACTTCGCAGTGGCGACGGTGCTGGAACTGGTGTTTGGTATTCTGGCGAGCATTATTACCATGTGGTTCTCACGTCATCGTGAATTCCATGCGGATGCCGGTTCAGCAAAACTGGTGGGGCGTGAGAAAATGATCGCCGCGCTGCAGCGTCTGAAAACCAGCTATGAGCCGCAGGAAGCGACCAGCATGATGGCGTTCTGCATCAACGGTAAATCCAAGTCGTTGAGTGAGCTGTTTATGACTCACCCGCCGTTGGATAAACGTATTGAAGCGCTGCGCAGCGGAGAGTATTTGAAGTAAGTTAATGACTGTCACGGGGCACCCGTTGCTCCGTGACTCATAAAACATAATGGCTATTTAAAGCTATCGATTAAAGCCTCACCCAGACTATTCTGTCCCAGTTCTGCTTTACCTCTCATTCCGTCATTTTTCTCTGCCGGGGACGAAAATATTCCTTGCCGCTTTATCTCTGGTAAAAATATAGGAGCCCCGCTGGCTGACAAAATGAACAGTGCCGGGCATTTGATGAAACCCAGTGGTAGACGGGCTATCATTGACAGCCCGTCTGGTAGGAAAAAACTAAATCAGAACTGGTAGTTTAATGATACCCAATAGTTACGGCCCGGGTTTACGTATCCGGTAGTGGATTGTGCAGTCTGATAGTAATCTCCTGCGTAGGTGCTATTACGGCCCACCTGGTAAAGTTTAACCTCGCTAAAGTCTTTATCCAGCACGTTATTGACCGCCGTATTTAGCGTCAGATCTTTGGTCAGCTTATAAGACATTCCCATGTCGAGAACGGTCCAGGCTTTTAAATCAGCGCCTTTATCGTCATAGACGGCCTTTTGTACTGCGCTGAGGTTGTTGTAATTTTCGGTAAAGCGTGGGGCTTTACCGCGATAACGTGCGCTCAGCCAGGCATTCATATCTTCCGTTGCCTGCCAGTTCAGGCGAGCGTTAGCCATATGTTTTGGCGTGTAGCTTAACGGCGCGCCTTTATTGTCACCATCTTTTTGCTTGCTCTGGGTGTAGGTATAGTTGAGGGATAAAGTCAGCACATCCGACCACAGAGGGAAGGTGCTGGCAAATTCAACGCCATCGGTCCTTGCCTTGCCGCTGTTGGTATAGCTGTTGGTATTATCATCGATAGAATACGAGACAATTTTATTTTTGTATTCGGTATAGAAGCCGGTAATGTTGGCGTTCAGCCCGGTGTCGTTCTCGTAATACAGCCCGGTTTCGTAGCTGATACTTTCCTCAGGTTTTAGGTCCGGATTACCGACCGTATTCACGGTTCCTTGCGCGGTTACGCCGCTGATCCCGTTATGTAACTGGCTCAGTGATGGTGCTTTATAACCTGTCGTCACGCCGCCTTTGAGCGTCCATTCGTCGGATACGTCCCAAACCATATACGCTCGTGGGCTGAGATGACCGCCAAAGACATCGTTATGCTCGTAGCGTGTCCCTGCGGTTAAGGCCAATGAGTCGAGAATATGCCATTCATCTTCTACATAGGCTGCCCACGTTTTTTGATGGAACGTTTCGCCGGTATTGGCCAGCACCACACCGTCTTTCATGCGCGCATCCCAATATTCCCCGCCGAGGGTTAAGAGGTGCGAATCACCTAATGGCGTCAGCAGTACTGAGTCCAGAATGACGTTGGTGTTCTTCAGTTCACGTGCGTCACCGGCCCGGCCTGCGTTCTCTGGCGTGAGTGCGGAGGAGACTAATTGTCGTCCTTTGTTCTCAGTTTCATTCCAGCCGAGGGAGGATTTCCAGGTGCCGAACGTTAAGGCGGTATCGTGGCCGAGGGTGACTTTGTTACGCTCATAGCGCAACGTTTTATCGTAACCCCCCGTCAGGTTACCCAACTGACCGTCATCGTTATCATAGCGCTGTCTGGCGGAGTCGAGATCTAACCATAGCGTATTGCTTTCATTCGTTTTCCAGTCGAGTCGCGTGCCGATGTTATAGTTTTCTGACTCGGTAGGATAAGGTACGCGTGTGGAGGCGGTATCGCTCAGGGAGGTAACGCTGGAACCCTGACGTTGGGTGGTGCTACCCCGAACCTGCATATCCAGTACGCCAGCGATTAACGGGCCGCTAGACCAGAAGTTGGCGACCGTGCTGTTACCCCATTTATTACTCTCTTGCAGGTTAACGCCGGTATTGATGGAGGTGCTCCATTTATCGGTACTTTTTTTGGTAATGATATTCACCACGCCACCGATTGCGTCGGAGCCATAAAGCGTCGACATCGGGCCGCGGATCACCTCAATATGATCGATTGCCGCCAGTGGAGGCATAAAGCTGGTATTCATAGCTGAGAAGCCGTTTGGCGTCACATCGCTGCTGCCGTTTTGACGAATACCGTCAATCAGGATCAGAGTATAACTGGCGGGCATGCCACGAATGCTGATCTCCAGGCCACCGGTTTTACCGGTGCTGCTTTCAACATCCACCCCTTCAACAGAACGCAGGGCTTCGCCTAAATCATTATATTTATTGGTTTGTAACTCTTGCTGTGAAATAACGGAGACGCTGGCGGCAGCGTTGGTGATTTTCTTTTCGTAACCGGAAGCGGTTACCACCATAACATCTTCAGCGAAGGCCAGGGGACTGGAAAATCCTAGACAGGACAGAACAACAGAAGCAACAGGTTTTAAACGCATAGTCAAACTTCCTTTGTTAAAAATTCAAAGGAAGTAAGATAATTGATGGGAATGATAATAAAAATAATTATCATTATATGTTTACATAACTTATCACTTCTGGTGTTTTTCTTGAATAAATATACATAAATTGTCATTAGTTTTAGCTAAGTAAATAGCGGAAATGACCAATAATTAGTATTTGTAATCATTAGGTTGTAATTAATTTGCTATTAATTGACTGGCTAACATTTAATCTATTTTCTGTGATTCAGAGGGTACTCAATTAGGAGTATCAGAAAAAAGTATGATAATCTTAGAAAATCGTCATACTTTTCTGCGCCGCATCATTTTTTTCGTCATTTCAGTCCGCCATAATCCCTTCCCCAGGAGACCGTTTAACGGCATTGAATCGTTGAGCGGCATAAAAATAACGCAAATCTGGATAACATAATGATTAAAGGCAAGCTGGCACTGCTTACGTGCGCATTGACTCTCGCATTAACCTCACCACTTCTCGCCGCGCAAAATGTGAGCGAGGGGCAGACGTTGAAGCTGGCAATTGGACCTGAGCCAACGGAAGGGTTTGACCCGATGCTGGGCTGGAGTCATGGCAGCTATTTGCTTTTGCATGCACCATTATTAAAACAAAACGCAGATATGAGCTGGGGTAACCTGCTGACGGAAAAAGTTGAAACCAGTGCTGACGGCAAAACCTGGACGTTGACGTTAAAACCTGACCTTAAATTCTCCGATGGTTCCCCGCTAACCGCTGAAGATGTGGTGTTCACCTATAATAAAGCCGCAAAGAGCGGCGGCAAAATCGACATGGGAAACTTTACTCATGCCAGCCTGAAAGATAACCGCACGGTAGAAATCACGCTGCGCAGCCCGCAGAGCACCTTTGTGAACGTGCTGGGCTCTTTGGGTATTGTTCCCGAAAAACGGTATGACGAAAAAACATTCGCCAAAAATCCGATTGGCGCGGGCCCTTATCGGTTGGTGAGTTTTCAGCCGGGGCAGCAGCTGATCGTGGAGGCGAACCCCTGGTATGCCGGTAAGAAAAATGATTTCAGTAAGCTGGTGTTTGTCTTCCTTGATGAAGATAACGCTTATGCCGCAGCGCGCAGTGGTCAACTGGGACTCGTGCGTATTGCGCCTTCGATGGCGGTCGCCCCTCAACAGCAGAATTTGAAGCTTTGGGTACGCGACAGCGTGGAAAACCGTGGCATTGTGTTCCCGATGGTTCCTGCGGGTAAAAAAGACGCCAATGGTTATCCGATCGGTAACGATATCACGGCTGATATCGCCATCAGACGCGCCATCAACTACGCCATCGATCGTAAACAACTTGCCGATCAGGTCATGGAAGGTCATGCGATTCCGGCGTATAGCGCGGTTCAGGGCCTGCCATGGCAGGGACAGTCAGTTGCGTTCAAAGATGGCGACAGCGAAAAAGCGCGGATGATTCTGGAAGAAGCCGGCTGGAAGGTGGGGAAAGACGGCGTACGTGTGAAAGACGGTAAAGAGGCTCGCCTGACTCTATGGTACGCCAGCGGTGACAGTACGCGCCGGGATTTAGCCGAGGCCGTACGTGCGATGCTGGAGCCCGTGGGTATTCAGGTCTCGCTGCAATCCGGAAGCTGGGAAACCGTTGAGCGGCATATGCATGCGAACCCGACGCTGTTTGGCTGGGGAAGCCTGGATCCGATGGAGCTTTTCCATCACTACAGCAATCAGGCCGCGGGCGTGGAATACTACAATCCAGGCTATTACAGCAATCCCGTCGTTGAACAACATCTTAAACAGGCCATTGATGCTCCAGACTGGCAAAAAGCGTTGCCTTTCTGGCAACAGGTGGAGTGGGATGGCAAGCAAGGGGCTGGGGTGCAGGGCGATGCCGCCTGGGCATGGCTGCTGAACATTCAGCACACTTATCTGGCAAATCCGTGTATTGACCTGGGCAAAGGCGCGCCGGAGATCCACGGTAGCTGGTCCCTGCTCAATAATCTGGATGAATGGACCTGGACCTGCCGTTGATGAAGTCTGTTGTAGGCCATTTTCTACGGCTGATAGTGTTATTAGTGCTGGTTGCGGCTGGCACTTTTATGCTGCTCAGCTTTTCTCCTGTCGATCCGATTCGCGCCTATATCGGCAACGATCTCCTGCACGTGCCGCCGGAACAATATGCGCGTATCGCTGCTCGCTGGGGATTAGACCAGCCGTTATGGGAGCGTTTTGGTCACTGGTTTATACGTGTATTGCAGGGCGATCTCGGCTACTCAATGTTGTTTAATGCACCAGTTGCCAGCGTAATCAAGGAGCGCTTTGCAACTTCGTTTGCCTTGCTTGGCGGCGCGTGGCTGCTCTCCGGCATACTGGGAACGGCAATGGGATTTGTCGCGGGTCGTTATCTGAATCGCTGGCCGGATAAAGCAATCTGTCGACTCAGCTATCTGCTTTCGTCTTTGCCGACCTTCTGGATTGGTATGCTGCTGCTGGCGTTATTTGCCGTGCGCTGGCCTGTATTTCCGGTCTGCTGCGCGTGGGAGCCGGGCAACAGTGGCGATATGGCCACGCTGGCTGAGCGTCTGCGCCATTTAGTGCTGCCCGTTTGCGCGCTAAGTTTATTGGGACTTGGCCAAATTACACTTCATACGCGGGAAAGTATCGCCAGCGTGATGAAAAGCGATTTTGTCCGTTTTGCGCGTTCTCAGGGAGATAAAGGCTGGTCGCTGCTGCGTCATCAGGTTCTGCGCCACGCTATCACGCCCGCGCTGTGCCTGCAGTTCGCCTCGCTGGGAGAACTACTGGGCGGCGCACTGCTGGCGGAAAAAGTTTTTGCTTATCCGGGACTGGGACAGGCCACTATTGATGCCGGATTACGCGGCGATCTGCCGTTACTGATGGGAATTGTGTTGTTCAGTACCATACTGGTGTTCATTGGCAACTCGCTGTCTACCTGGCTTGTCCATGTGTTGAACCGTGCTCTGGAGCGACCTGATGCTCTATAATCCGACGCCGACGCTGATTCGTCTTCTGCTCTCTTTTAGCTGCCTGCTATGCATTGCGGTGTATGGCGCAGCGACGCTGGAAAACCCATTGAGCGTTAATCTGCTTGCCCGTCATTTACCGCCTGATGCGCTGTATTGGTTTGGCACCGATAACCTCGGTCGCGATCTGTGGATTCGTTGCTTTCAGGGCGCGTTAACCAGTCTGCAAATTGGTATTGGCGCGGCGTTGTGCAGCGGCTTCATCGCATTACTGATGGCGGCGGTTTCACGTATACATCCGCGTCTGGATGTACTAATGCGTCTGATTACCGATGCCATGCTGTCAATGCCGCATCTGCTGTTGCTCATATTGATCTGTTTCACGCTGGGTGGCGGAAAAAATGGGGTGATTATGGCAGTTGCGTTGACCCACTGGCCGCGTCTGGCGCTAATCCTGCGTGCCGAAGCGCAGCGCGTGGCCCACAGTGATTATCTGACGTTAACCTGGCGTCTGGGACACGGACATTTTTACTGCTGGCGGCATCACTATCTCCCGGCATTGTTACCCCAGTGGTTAACGGGAACCTTGCTGATGTTTCCCCACGCGGTGTTGCACAGCGCGGCGTTGAGCTTCCTCGGTTTTGGGCTGGCGCCGCATGAACCATCGCTGGGCCTGTTGCTGGCTGATGCGCTGAGGTTTATCAGTCATGGCGACTGGTGGTTAGTGCTGTTTCCCGGGCTGATGCTATTCAGTCTGGTTATGTTATTCGATCAGCTCGCAAGGGCAGTGCATCGTTTATGGTTACGAGGTGACGCATGTTGAGTTTAAGACAGGTCTCGCTGGACGTGGCGCGTTATCGCTGGTACGGCGCGAGAAACTGGTCTTCGCTGTTGCAGGATATCTCTTTCGACGTAGCGCCTGGTCAGATGGTGGCGTTAGTCGGGGGAAGTGGGGAAGGTAAAAGCCTGTTGCTGCAATGTCTGCTTGATCTCTTACCGGACAATTTGCGCTTCAACGGCTCCATCACCCTGGAGGGGAAAACGCTGGACAGTGATGATATTCGCAAATGTCGTGGCAATACTTTCAGCTATGTCCCGCAAGGCGTTCAGGCGCTTAACCCGCTGCTCTCGATTGAAAAGCATCTGCGCAGGGCAAGTCAGCTCTCCGGCCAGGCCTGGAATGCCGGAAAAATTGAACGATTGCTCCAGCGTAGCCAACTGGAAAGTCGCGTATTAGATGCCTTCCCACGCCAGCTTTCAGGGGGGATGGCGAAACGTGTTCTGGCCTGTCACGCGTCGCTGAGCCAGGCTCGCTATATTCTGGCTGATGAAATTACCGCCTGGCTTGATGCACCGCTGGCTAATCAACTGCTTGAACAGCTACGTGAGCAATGTGAGCAAGGGGCTGGCGTTTTATGGGTAACGCACGACCTCACGCTGGCCGCTCGCCACGCGGACCGCATTGTCGCGCTGCATCAGGGAAGGGTGTCGGATAACGTCAGCCGGGAACAGCTGTTACGCGGAGAGATCAGCGAGCATCTGCAACGCCAATGGCGGGCGCTGCCTGAAAGAAATCAACTTTTTGGAGAGCGCGATGCTGTGCTGTCGTGAAGTGACGATTTGTCAGGGAGGAAAGGTGCTATGGCAAAATCTGACCTTCTCTCTGCGCCCCGGAGAACGCATTGGGGTTTGTGCACCCAGCGGAACCGGCAAAACAACGCTGGGACGCGTACTGGCGGGCTGGCAAAAACCGACCTCGGGTGACATTCTGGTTGATGACCAACCGCTGCCAATGCACCAGTATTGCCCGGTGCAACTGGTGCCACAGCATCCGGAATTAACCTTTAACCCCCGGCGTAGCACCGGCGATGCGGTTTATGATGCCTGGCGACCTGATACCGAACTGCTTACCCGTCTTCACATCAATCCTGAGTGGTTAACCCGTCGTCCCGGACAGCTTTCTGGCGGTGAACTGGCTCGAATTGCTTTACTTCGCGCGCTGGATCCGCGGACACGTTTTCTTATTGCCGATGAAATTACCGCCCAACTCGATCCTTCCATTCAAAAAGATATCTGGGTACTGCTGCTTGAAGAGTGCCAGCGTCGGCCATTAGGTATGCTCATTATCAGCCATCAGCAGGCTCTGCTTGATCAGATCTGCTCCAGAAAACTCATTGAAGCGTGAGGCAATAACGTGCAGTAATGTCTATTGATTAAATTGTTACGTTATATTATAACATTTCACTCGCAAACGATTTGAGGGTGAAATTTTGGCTATTCGTTTTAACAAACTGACAATCGCTCTGGGGATGCTTTTAGTCAGTGGGCAGGTTTTGGCGCATGGTCATCATTCCCATGGTGCGCCGATGAGTGAAGCAGAACAAAAGGCGTCGGAAGGGGTATTTGATGATAACCAGGTGCAGAACCGGGCGCTGTCCGACTGGGATGGCATGTGGCAATCTGTCTATCCGTATCTGGTCAGTGGCGAACTTGATCCGGTTTTCAAAAAGAAAGCGGAGAAAGATAAAAGCAAAACGGCAGAACAAATTAAAGCTTATTACCGTACAGGCTATGCAACCAATGTAGACACCATCGGCATCGAAGATGGCGTGATGGAATTTCACACCGGTAATCAGGTCGCATCGTGCAAATACGATTATGCCGGGTATAAAATCTTGCACTATAAATCAGGCAAGAAAGGTGTACGGTATCTGTTTGAGTGTAAAGCCGCTGACAGCAAAGCGCCTAAATACGTGCAATTCAGCGATCATATTATCGCGCCGCGTAAATCGAGCCACTTCCATATCTTTATGGGAAATACCTCGCAGGCCGCCTTACTTGAGGAGATGGAAAACTGGCCTACCTACTACCCTTATCAGCTGAAGGGCGAAGAAGTAGTGGATGAGATGCTGCACCATTAATCTGGGCTAACCTTATCTGTACACACCCGCCACCAGTGGCGGGTTTTTTAATTAATAACCTGCTCTTTCCATCACCTGTCGCATTCGTTAGCATATTGTATCGCAGCAAGTGCATGTGTTTTTTCAGGAAGAGGTTAACGTGTTCGCAGAGTATGGAGTTCTGAATTACTGGACGTATCTGGTGGGGGCTATTTTTATCGTGCTGGTACCGGGGCCAAATACGATATTTGTGCTGAAAAACAGCGTCGGTAGGGGAGTAAAGGGGGGTTATCTCGCCGCCAGCGGTGTGTTTATTGGTGATGCCGTGTTGATGTTTTTGGCCTATGCCGGTGTTGCTGCATTGATTAAAACAACGCCCGTTTTGTTCAATATCGTTCGTTATCTTGGCGCTTTCTATTTACTGTATCTTGGCGCGAAGATCCTGTATGCAACACTGAAATCGAAAGCAAGCGACGCCGCGCCTGAGGAAGTCCCGTTTGGCGCTATTTTTAAGCGCGCATTAATCCTGAGCCTGACCAATCCCAAAGCTATTCTGTTTTATGTGTCGTTCTTCGTGCAGTTTATTGATGTCAATGCGCCGCATTCAGGGCTGTCATTCTTTATTCTGGCTATTACGCTTGAGATAGTGAGCTTTTTCTATTTGAGTTTCCTTATTTTCTCCGGCGCGTTTGTGACGCAATATATCCGTACGAAGAAGAAACTGGCTAAAGTGGGGAATTCCCTTATCGGCCTGATTTTCGTTGGTTTTGCCGCCCGTCTGGCCACGCTTCAATCGTGATGCCATCGGCCCGCTGATTGCGGCGGGCCTTTAATATTGCGCTCTGCTTTTCATTTATAATCGTACGGTTATAACCAATAAATGGTATTTTAAATATATATTTTGAGGCGTACCCTGTGTACAGCAGCGGTTCAATATGACTCGCTGGTTGTCGACTGGAAAAGGGAAGAAAAATGCTTCAAATTCCACAGAATCATATCCATACACGCTCTACGCCATTCTGGAACAAAGAAACGGCGCCTGCCGGAATTTTCGAACGCCACCTTGATAAAGGGACCCGTGCCGGGGTTTATCCTCGACTTTCGGTTATGCAGGGGGCGGTCAAATATCTCGGATACGCAGACGAACACAGCCCGGAGCCAGTAGAGGTGATGATTATTGAAGCCGGTCAGTTTGGCGTTTTTCCACCGGAAAAATGGCATAACATCGAAGTGATGACCGACGACACTTACTTTAATATCGATTTTTTCGTTGCCCCGGAAGTTCTGATGGAGAGTGCAAATCAACGAAAAGTCGTGCGCACCGGCAAGGAGTAAATCATGGGTAAAGCAACCTATACCGTCACCGTGACCAATAACAGCAACGGTGTTTCTGTTGATTATGAAACAGAGGCACCAATGACATTACTGGTGCCGGATGTGGCAGCAGAAGTGGTCAAAGATCTGGTCAATACCGTGCGTTCGTACGATACCGAAAATGAGCACGAAGTCTGCGGGTGGTAGGCATTAGTCACTGCTACTGATTGAATATATTAGGCTGTGTCCCTTAATTGCATAATCTTTTGTAAAACAGTCTGATACAGCCCAGTTTAACCATCGCCAGATAATTCCTCGCCGTTTTGTCATAACGTGTGGCTATGCGACGATATTCTTTCAGGCGACCAAAGCAACGTTCAACAACATTGCGATTACGGTAAGCATCACGATCGAGTTGTGAACGACCATCTGAGGCCATTTTTTCATTGGATTTGCGAGGAATGACGGCTTTTATACCCTTGTTTTTCAGTTCGTTCCGTAACGCATGTCCGGAGTAGGCTTTATCTGCCAGTACGGCATGACCACGTCGCTTCATGCTGCCATTCTGGCGCTGAACACCAATACCGTCCAGCAGACGTTGTGCGAACTGGCTTTCATGGGCTTGTCCGGGGCTCAGCACAATATTTAACGGCAGACCGCTTCCGTCTGTCGCCAGATGGATTTTGGTGCCAAAACCGCCGCGAGAGCGACCCAGCCCATTATCTCCGGCGATATCGGGATGTTTTTTTGAGCCCCGGCTGCACATTTGAGTGCACGGATATTACTGCCATCCAATGCTGTCGCTGACCAGTCAATAAGACTGTTTGTATCAAGTAACGTAAGTAACTTGTTGAAAATCATGTTAATCACTCCTGACTTTGACCACCGGTTAAAACGGTTGTAAACGGTCTTCCATGGACCATATCGTTCAGGCAAATCGCGCCATGGTGCGCCTGAACACAGCACCCAGAACATACCATTGATGACCATACGGTGTTCTGCCCATGGGCGTCCGGCCCGTGGTGTTGCTGGTTCAGCAGGTAATAAGGGCTGGATGAGAGCCCATGCATCATCGGGAAGGTCGTAACGAGCCATAGTTCAATGTGTTGTGGAAACAGGCAGTTACTATAGCTCAGGTGATTAAGGGACACAGCCTAGTTTTTAATCTAAAAACTGCACTGCGCTTTGACGGCGCAGTGCGTTTTTTTATCTGGGCGAAACAGGGAAATATCCAGAAAGGATTCCTTAAGAAAACCTTAAGAGAGTCGCATTGATTGCTAATAGTTGATCATTCACAGGGGTTATGATCGCGAAACAGTTACAAAAAAAGAACATCGCGCTTATGAAACTCAATACCCGACTTACATTACCCACAATCATTCTCGGATTAGCCATCGTGGCGATCCCGTTCGCCGCGAACTGGCATCTCCCGCTACTCAACGGTATTGTCGTCAGCTGGATTGAAAATGGCCAGGCGCTATGGCTGCTGTTTGGTGCCATATTTACACTCAGCTACATCAGGCCTTTATCACGTCCCGAAGGCGAGAAGCAATTTTGGCTTTGGGCGGCAGCGTGGTGGCTGGTATTACTGGGCCGAAGCACAAGTTGGGGCCGCGATTATTTTCCTGAGTATCCTAAACTCCTGTTCAGAGCTATCTCAGTGGTATTGATTGCCATGATTATTCTGCCAGTGCTGATTTCGAAGCGCTTACGCCAGGATATTGCCCGTCGCTTTCGCAATGAATCGCTACCGCTGTGGCTGTTAGCGATCACCACCTGTGCATTTTTGATCTCCGATACGGTAGAGCATCATCGTCTGCTGGCTCCCATCTTTCTGCACAATGCTCAGTATGGCGATCTGATTGAAGAACTGTACGAACTACCGTTTATGGCGGGATTGTTTCTGATGAACCTCGGCTTTATGCGGCGGGATAAGCAGGAGGAAGCTGCATCCATCCGCTTCAGTGAACCACAGCTGGCGAAGTCATGAGATAAGGCCTGAGTCTGGAAAGCCAGACTCAGGCGATGATGGCGGTGATTTACGCAATAGCCTCACACAGACGTGACTTCATATCGCTATACGTTTGTGCGGCATATTTTTCTGCCCACCCCTGATCGGTAATGTGTTCAATATTTACGGCGCAATATTTGGTTTCCGGCGTTTTCGAAATAGGATCGAGATTGTCCTGGGTTAACTCGTTACACGCGCCAATCCACCATTGATAAGTCATATAGACCGTTCCGACATTGATGCGCTCGGAGACATCCGCGCGGCTGATAACCTTACCGCGGCGCGAGCTGACCCATACCAGATCGCGATGACGAATACCCAATTTTTCAGCATCATGGGTATTGATTTGCACATACCCAGGCTCGTCTGCCAGCGCTTGCAACGCTGCGCAGTTGCCGGTCATCGAACGGCAGGAGTAGTGCCCAACCTCACGCACGGTACACAGCACCAGCGGATATTGTTCATCAGGAACTTCTGCAGGCGCTCGCCACGGTGCGGCAAACAGTTTGCCTTTGCCATTGGCGGTATCAAACTGGCTGTGCGCGTAAAGGTAGGGCGTACCAGGACTATCGAGATCCGGACATGGCCACTGAACATGACCCATCTCACCCATTTTCTCATAGGTCACGCCGTAGAACAGTGGACACAGCTCGCGCATCTCATCCCAGATTTGCTGGTTATTTTGATACTGCATTGGATAACCCATTTCGCTGGCCAGCAGGCTGATAATCTCCCAGTCACGCTTTACATCACCGGTGGGTTCAATCGCTTTCTCAAAACGCTGGAAACCGCGATCGGCGCAGGTAAAGACGCCACCGTGTTCACCCCATGAGGTGGCAGGCAGGAGGACATCGGCCATTTCCGCCGTCTTGGTCATGAAGATATCCTGCACGACGATAAAATCGAGCGCGTTAAATCCTTCGCGGACCAGACCCAAATCGGCCTCGGTTTGCAGCGGGTCTTCTCCCATGATGTAGTAGGCTTTGATTTTGCCTTCGATAGCCAGATGCGGAACTTCGGTGATGCGGGTCCCAACCTTGTCATCCATCTGATTAACGTCAATGCCCCATGCGGTGGCAAATTTCTCCCTGACGGCGAAATCGGTTACGTCCTGATACCCGGGAAACTGGTTAGGTAGCACCCCCATATCGCACGCGCCCTGCACGTTATTTTGCCCGCGCACCGGGCCAACACCGACGTTAGGGCGTCCCAGATTTCCGGTCAGCAAGGCCAGGCTCGACAAACCACGAACCACGTCAACGGCCTGACCAAACTGGGTGACGCCCATCCCCCACATCACGGTGGCCGATGGCGCCGCGGCAAATGTACGCATCGCCTGACGAACCTGCTGTGCGGGAACACCGGTTAAATGTTCAACGTCTTCAGGCGCATACTCCTTAACGGTTTCCCAGTATGTTTCCAGTCCTTCCGCATGCTTTTGTACATACTCGCGATCGTAGAGTTGCTCCTCGATGAGAACATGGCCAAAGGCGTTGACCAGCGCCATATTGCAACCGTTTTTCAACTGCAAATGTTGGTCAGCGATACGGGCAGTTTCAATCCGGCGTGGGTCGCAGACAATGATTTTTGCGCCGTTCTGGCGAGCTTTAATTACCCGGCGGGCCACAATTGGGTGTGAATCGGCACAGTTATAACCAAAGATCAGCAGGCATTTTGAGTTTTCAATGTCGCTGATGGAATTGCTCATGGCGCCATTGCCTAACGTTTCCTGTAACCCGGCCACGGAAGGGCCGTGACAGACGCGGGCACAGCAATCGACATTGTTGGTATGGAGCACGCCACGTGCGAATTTTTGCATCACGTAGTTGGTCTCATTCCCTGTTCCACGGGAAGATCCGGTGGTCATGATGGCACGAGGGCCATAGGTATTTTTGATTTCAGTTAAGCGTTTTGCGGTGTAGCGAATGGCTTCATCCCAGCTAACGGGAGTGAATTTTCCACCTTTTTCATAACGGATCATCGGGCGGGTCAGACGGGGAGTCAGAAGGCGAGTGTCGTTAAGAAAGTCCCAACCATAATAGCCTTTCAGGCATAACTGATTTTGGTTCGTTACACCCTCTGCGGCCTCAGCGCGGATGATTTTGTTATTCTCAACAACAAGCTTGAGCTTGCACCCGGCCCCACAGTATGGGCATACACTGGTGATTTTTTTCATCAATAACAGACCTGTTAAATGCTGAAATAGCGCGAATTGTAGACGCAGTCACGCGATACGTATCGCGGACTACGATGTGTCGTAGTGACGGGCTGTTTAAGCATAAAGTGTGCCAGAAGTGAAAACCCAGCAATAGCAGGGGCTGGCGGCCAAAGCGTTAAGCAGAATGACTGACGATTCGACATTAATGACGAGGCGCGACAAAATTAGTCTGCCGGTCAGCGGTGTAACCTTATGAAACATCAGAAAAAGATGAAAAACAGAAGTGATAGCGATCACAAATTTTAATTTTTCAGCGCTATGCTATGCTTTTATACGACGAGTGAATCGTTAATTTAAAAACATAAGTGAGGGAAATTATGGGCATTATTTCATGGGTGGTTTTCGGTCTTATTGCTGGGATTTTGGCAAAATGGATTATGCCGGGTAAAGATGGCGGCGGATTCTTTATGACCATTATCTTAGGGGTTGTCGGTGCGGTAGTGGGTGGCTGGATCAGCACCTTCTTTGGTTTTGGTAAAGTCGATGGTTTCAACTTCGGCAGTTTCGCCGTGGCGGTGATCGGTGCGATTGTGGTGTTGTTTATCTACAGAAAAATCAAAAGCTAAGTAAACATACAGACAATAGAGGCCACTAATATGTGGCCTTTTTCTTAGGTCACCACCAGCCGAATTCTGTTCCCAGAACGACGATGATAGCCACGCCAATCATAATAAGCGTTGTTTTTTTCATCGTTATGCTCCCGGCGCAGCATAGCCGCCAATAAAAAACCAGGATAAGAAAACGACAGCGGAAATGAAAATGATGACGGGGAAAATAATACCGAGTCGCATACGATTATCTACCAGAGTTATTTAAAGACGGGTTAGCATAGCAGGGCTTAATGTACGACAAAAGTGGTTTTATCCTGACGCTTTTTATCCTTGTACATTGCGCTGTCTGCGAGGTGAAGCGCGCAGTTTACATCAGTCTCCAACGGATTAATTTCCACAACGCCCAGGCTGGCGCCAGGATAAAATAGATGAATGTCAACCAGGTGGTAGTCACCACAAATTTGCTGTTGTAGCTGATTTTTCACCTGCTGCAGGCGGTCCCGCGGATCCCTGTCATCTTCCGGTGACAGGCTCACGACTAAAAATTCGTCTCCACCCAGTCGCCCAAGGATATCATTGTCACCGCATTCGCGAAGCAGACGCTGACCAATCTGGATCAGAAACTGGTCGCCAACCTCGTGGCCAAAGCGGTCATTGATCAATTTGAAATCATCCAAATCAATATAGGCAAAAATAATCTTCTGCCTGAGATGTCGGGCAAGGGAAAAAAGAGTCTCAACATTTTCAAAAATGGCGCGCCGATTCGGTAATCCGGTCAGGGCATCGGTGTAAGAGTGCGCAATCAGCGCGGCATTCGCTTCGCGTAACTGAGCAACCAGCGACTCTTTTTGAATTGACTGGGCGATCAGGCCCGCAAACAGATGTAACACCTGTTCGCCACGTTGGCTTAATGCGTGCTGGTGGCGACTGGCGGCGCAGAGCGTACCGTAAAACGTTCCGTCGGGAAGATGAACCGGCGTGCTCAGGAAAGTGGTTATCTCCAGCGCGCGGGCGGCGGTACACTCCGGCCAGCGAGCGGGAACGTTGTCGCTGTACAGACAGTTTTCGTCTATGGCGCGTTTGCATAGCGTCTCATCCCAGAGTACGGACAGCCCTTCAGGGATCTGCATCTGCTTGCTATTGCGCGCATACAAAATATGCTGCAGGCGGGCATCTAAATCGACCTTAGTTAAATAGGTGGATTCCATCTCAGTCACCACTTCCAGCATCTCCAGAAGTTGCCGAACCAGGCTCTCAACTGACTGCTCCGTGGCTAAGGATTGTGAGACTCTGGCAAGGATCATGTCCGACATGAGGTGTAAATGCTCCTGAGTAATGACTGGGCTAACGTGGCCCGCATGATAGAACATCAAGATGAAAGATGAAACACGCCATCCCGCTCAAAACTTAAACATTAAATTGAAAGCTGACAGTAAAACATGGAGATAGATGGAAAGTCGGGGTAACCTGCCGGGATAAGGTTTTTAACAGGAGTCGATATGAAACTGGCGTCTATTATTTTGCCCGGCTTGTTGGTGTTAGCGGGATGTACCACTCAGCCCGAAGCCCCCAAACCGCCGAAGATTGGTCTGGCGAATCCGGCATCGGTATATTGCGAACAAAAGGGCGGCTCGCTGATTGCTGTGCAGACCCCGCAAGGCGTAAGGTCGGACTGCAAATTACCGGGCGGGGAAGTGATTGATGAATGGGCGCTCTGGCGCAGAGATCATCCGACAACGGGCAAATGAAATCCGGTTAGCATTGACGTATCCATTCAGCCAGCACCAGCGCGTGGTTTTGCTGGGTGTTTTTCGCCGCATACAGTAGCGTTAAGGTTTGCTGTCGGGCAATCTCTGCGAGACGCTTTCCTTCCTGCTGCTGTAGGGCGAGTTCAGCGCGATATTGCTCGGAAAAGTGTGTGAAATCAATCAATTCTGCGTGGAACGCCTTGCGTAAATCAGATGACGGCGTAAGCGCTTTATTCCATTCGTTAAAAATAAGGTCGGTCTTTTTTACCCCGCGAGGCCACAGCCTGTCGACCAGTACGCGATAACCATCATTTTTTTCTGCTGGGTCATACACGCGTTTACATTGAATTTTCATCTTCTCATCCGCTCCATTAATCCACTGCTTTGATTTATTTCGACACCTTTATTACGGTTAAATAAGATCGTAAAACGTGACAATTGTAACATTCTGCCCGTCCTGACTCCCAATTTAAGGGATTGTGATACCAACAAAAAATCGGTAGGCTGAGGCTCCTTATATTGTCCCTCATTGTCTGGACATAAGGAAAGCTTAATGGAAATTTCCCCGTTTAAAGATACGCTTCGCATTGCGCTGGTGGGTGATTACAGCCCTGATATTGTGGCGCATCAGGCCATTCCTCTTGCTATCGATGATGCCGCTGCCGTCCTGGAATTAGTGGCTGATTATGACTGGCTAACCACCTCTGATATTAGCAGCAGTGAAGATCTGATTGGCTATGATGCTATTTGGGTCGTTCCTGGCAGTCCATATCGGCACCTGGAAGGCGCACTGATCGCGATACGCTACGCGCGTGAAAACAGCATCCCATTCCTCGGGACCTGTGGCGGTTTTCAACATGCGATTCTGGAGTATGCCCGCAACGTGCTGGGCTGGAGAGATGCTGCCCATGCGGAAACGGATACCACGGGGCGGATGGTCATCGCACCGTTGACCTGCTCGCTGGTAGAAAAAACGGATGATATTGAACTGAGGGCCAATACGCTGATTGCCAAAGCCTACGGACGGGGTGTTATCTCCGAGGGGTATCACTGCAACTATGGCGTATCGGAAGATTTTGCCGCCGAGCTTGAGAGCGGTGATCTTCGTGTGACTGGCTGGGATGAGGCTGGTGATATCCGTGCTATTGAGCTGGTGACGCATCCTTTTTTTGTCGGCACACTCTTTCAGCATGAACGTGGAGCGCTGGCGGGAAAACCCGTGCCGTTAGTTCAGGCAATGCTGCGCGCTGCGCGAGGATAAAAAAACGGGCAGGTTGTACCCAAACCTGCCCGCTGCATTATGCGCTTGCGATCTCCCGATTACGCCCTGCGCACAGACCAAACACCGCCATCAGTATCGCTAACACGGCGACCCCAGCTAATGGAATCAGCCAGCTACCATTGAGGTCGTGAATCTTACCCATCAGCGGTGGCCCACAGGCAGCCAGTAAATACCCGACGGATTGTGCCATGCCGGACAGGGCCGCGGCCTGATGCGCTGAGCTTGCGCGCAGGCCAATAAAGGTCAAACCAAGGATCATCGTGGCGCCTGAGCCAAAGCCAAACAGTATGGTCCACAGCAAAGCCTGCCCGGGCATTACCGCGAATCCCGCTGCGCCGATGGCGCACATTAACGAAACCAGTGCGGCGATGGCGCGCTGATCCTTAAATCTGTTCAGGACGAGAGGGATCAATAACCCCGGCGCGGCGGTTGCCAGTTGCAGTAAACCATGCAACGAACCGGCCTGCGCTTCGCTGTAGCCGTGGCTGATTAAAATGGCGGGTAGCCAGCCAATGATCACGTAGTAGATAAGTGAATTGATCCCGAGAAACAGCGTCACCTGCCAGGCAAGGCTCGAACGCCAGATCGCGCGGGAATGCAACGCGCGCGAGTTGCTCAAACTGGCATTGGCCGTCTGGCGACATTGGGGTAACCAGATAATCAGCGCCAGCAGCGGAAAGACCATCAGTACCATCAGCGCACCGCGCCAGCCAAACCCGTTCAGCGCCAGCGGAACCACAATAGCTGAACCCAGTGCCGCCGCTGCGCCCATAGTCAGCGAGTATGCGCCAGTGAGTTTTGCCACATGCTGAGCAAAATCACGCTTAATCAGCCCAGGTAACAGCACATTTCCCAGCGCGATTCCGCAACCAATGATAGCGGTGCCGCTAAACAGGAAACCTAGTGTGGGCAGCGAACGTATCGCAATACCTGCGCAAATCAGTAGCATTGCGGCAAACAGGCTGCGTTCGATACCCCAACGGCGTGCAACGGCGGCGGCCAGAGGCGATATCAGTGCGAAGGCCAGCAGCGGCAGGGTGGTCAGAAGTCCCGTCTGGGCGGTACTCAGGCCGTAGTCGGTGCGAATTGCATCCAGCAGCGGGGCGGCTCCGGTAAAGGTGACGCGCAGCGTGGTGGCAATCATCAGGATCCCCGCGATCAGCCAGGCTGCGTTTTTGCCGCGGGAGGAAGGCATATTTGTCATTTTTTTCTCATATCGTCAGGCGAGGCGATACTTTAGCGTTTTTACTCAATGGATGAATCAAGCTAAAATGACAGTTTATCGCTAAAAACGGACATTTTTATGTTAGGACTGAGGCTGGATGGGTATGAGCCCGACCTTTACCACGATGCGGCGGTGGCGTTTTGTATTCAGGCCCGGGAAGATGAACTCTTCAGTCCGCTGCATCAGCACCGTAAGGGGCAGTTGATTCTGGCCTTGCATGGCGCGATCACCTGTGAGGTTGAAAATGCTATGTGGATGGTGCCTCCACAATATGCGGTATGGATCCCCGGTGAAATTCCGCACAGCAACCACGTTACCGTTGGGGCGCAACTGTGCTTTTTGTTTATTGAGCCGCAGGCAGTCGTGATGCCTGAACGCTGCTGCACCCTGAAAATCGCCCCGTTATGTCGGGAGCTCATTCTGGCGCTGGCGTCCAAAACGGATGATCAACGGCTGGAGCCGTCTACCCAGCGGCTGACACAAGTGCTATTTGATGAACTCCCGCAGCAGCCGCAGGAGCAAATGCAGTTGCCGGTTTCCGATCACCCGAAAATCCGCAGAATGGTCGCGACGATGTCGCGGGAGCCCGCGCAGTGGCAGACGCTGGGACAGTGGGCCAGCGTATTTGCGATGAGTGAGCGGAACCTCGCCCGTCTGGTCGTTAAAGAAACGGGGTTGAGTTTTCGCCGCTGGCGTCACCAGCTTCAATTAATTCTGGCGCTGCAGGCGCTGATAGATGGCCATAACGTGCAACAGGTTGCGCAAATGCTCGGTTACGATTCGACCACGGCATTTATCACCATGTTCAAAAAAGGCCTGGGACAGACGCCAGGCCGTTATCTGGCTGGACTGGCTACTGCTTTCCAACAATCAATGACACCAGACCTGCCGCAATGAGCGGTCCCACCGGCACACCGCGAAATAGCGCCACGCCCAGTACCGTACCCACCAGTAAACCGGCCACAAGCTGAGGCTGGCTACCCATGAGCGTGACACCGCGCCCGCCAAGCCAGGAGACGAATACCCCGATGGCAATAGCGACCAGTGATTTCCAGTTCACAAAGGAGTGGATGAGCGTGGAGGGGGGGAGCGTTCCGCTGGCGATCGGCGCCATGACGCCAATGGTTAGAATTATAATCCCGACGGTCAGGCCCTGTTTTTCTATCCATGGAAAGAACGTATTCAGAGGGGTAACACGGACAATGATCAGCACCAGAATTGAAACAGCGACAGTGGTGTTGTGGCTGACAAAGCCCAGAGCTGCCAGTCCGAGCAGGATCAGCAGAGTGACATCAAACATCGTAGTTTCCTTGCCAAAAGAAAAAATAAGCCTGCTTACTGTACGCGTAAACGCGTGACGGAACAGGCTTTTTTTAATGATTATGATTTTTTTTGGGCTAATGCACGATGCTACGTTTTTACACCTGACTCGAGCGGCTATTGTACGCGGCGGAACGGGAGTAATTCCGGTTGCGCGATACGCAGGTAATCTGCGGTATCCATGATCACGGATTTTTCCAGCACTCCGGCATTGAACGCAATTTCGTTAAAACGCTCAAACAATAGCGGATCGGCGACCAGCTTAAGATTTGGATGGAAGCTAAACGGTGGAATAGCGCCGAATACGCAGCCTGTCAGCGCATCGACTTCCGCCGGGCTGGCAAGTGATGCTCTTAACCCGCCGATATGACTGGCTAACAGGCTCAGGTCGGCCTGCTGGTCGGCAGAAAGAATCGCCAGGACATGCTGATTAACGCCGTTGCCTTTGACCTTACAAACCAGCGCTTTTGCTCCCTGGCCCAGTGCGGTACCGCGAATTTCAGAAACCGCTTCACATTTGCCGACCGCTTCATGGCTTACCACGCGATACGTCGCGCCTTGTTCTGACAACAGCGAAATTAAACGCTGATGCGTTGCGTTACCTTTGTTCACTTCCGTCATGACTTACTCCTGGTACAACAATGAAAATTCTGTCAGAAAAATGATTACGCATCCGCGCGTTTTTTCTGTTTGTTCAGGTAGAGCTGTGCATCGGATGCTTTGTAGGCATCATCAATGGTGTCGTTTGGCTGCATATTATAAATCCCTGCGGAGAAGCTGATTGCTCTATCTTGCGCAATAATTTGTAAGTTATAGCGAATCCTCTCCAGCAGACGAGGCGTTAATTCAGCGGGGTAATCAATGAGGATAATGCAAAACTCATCCCCACCGAGGCGGATGGCATAGTCGTTTTTGCGAATCGAGGTTTGAATGGCTCTAGCCAGAATGGTGATAATGCGATCGCCTTCCTTATGCCCCAGCGTATCATTAATGACTTTTAGTTTATCGCAATCAATGGCGATAAAGGTCACGAGGGTGCCCGCGTTTACTAACTGCTGTAAACGCTGTTCGAGCGTCGGCGTTAAAATTTTGCGGTTGTAGAGCCCGGTCATCGCGTCACTGATATTTTCACGCGTGACGTTGTGATACAGCCGAAAATGCGTTCTGACCATATTCAGCAACAGTATTGTCGCCAGCAGATAAAAGGCGAATACTTTCCAGGAGGAGACAATAAAGTACATAAAATCAAGCGATAAGGTGATGCGTATACCGCCGGGCATGTCCTCCTGGTAGTGAACATAGCTAAACAGGTTGTTCTCACTTTGGTGAACGAGTATCTCTTTACCTGAGTTGATGTCCGAAAGCGTCACGTTAAGATAGCGCCAGACGAGAGGGCGGTCGCTGGTATAGAAAATATTCTTTAAATTCTCTTTGTTAATATCCACCATCACCACGCCTTTTAACTTACCGGCATAGTAGACCGGTGTTAAAAAGCTCATCACTTTTTTCTCGGTCAGGTTATCTTCATAAATACGGGAGATTACCGTGCGGCCAGTGAAAATACCGTCAATATCATTCTGGTTGATACCCAGGTTTCCTTTTTGCAAAAACGACCAGTTGTGTATCGCAAATTTCCGCGAGTCGACCAGATCAAAGAAATAGACGTAATTATTTTTGAGATCGACGTAATATCGAAATTTATACTCCTGCATACCTAAACCATGACCGTAATCTTTCTGCTCACGATTAACGTTTACCGCCCGGTCAAAAGAGGGCAGTAGAAATATGTCTTCAAGTTTCTCGCTACATTTTGTGGTGGGGGTTTGCAACGTACCGTGTAATGGTAGGTAGTTATGCTGGGTGAGGTTGAGCCCATGAGTGCCGTTAACGCTGTCGAAAGCGTTGCAAAGTGCTTTTTGTTGCTCGATAGAAGCGGGTTCCTGGGGGGATGAAAATGTGCGCATCAGATGGGCTGCAATACTTTGATTAGTATACTTATCATAGAGAAACGACGAGTCGGCTTTCTCATTGATATAGCGCATGTACGCATTCATTGCTTTATCGCTGGCAATGAGCTCATAAACCAAAAAAGAAAACGTCAAAACAACTACGCTGACGGAGATAAAGAGCCTGAGCGCTTTATGATGCAATTGCATAATGATGTACAGCCCTGTAAGTCTGATACTTCAGTCTATCACACGGCATACATCCGCTCTAACGCTACTGGGAAGGGCATTTTGTAATAAAAATCATTCGCGTGCTTCACCTTTAACTCTTATTGTTGTATTTATAATACAACTTATAAGAAAGGAGACAAGCAGATGAGCGCGACTGATAAAGCGGGCCATACGTTCTTAGCCAGCCTGGGCAAAACCCGTCTGCGTCCGGGGGGCGTTGAAGCAACAGAGTGGTTGTTCAGCCAGTCACAGCTGACGCCCGACAGCCAGGTGCTGGAAGTGGCGTGTAACATGGCCACGACGGCGATAGAGTTAGTTCAACGTTTTGGTTGTACGGTATACGCCATTGATATGGATAAAACCGCACTGGCAAACGCCAGAAATAACGTGGCGGCAAATGGTCTGGAAAATCACATTCACGTTATGGCAGCTAACGCTAACACCCTTCCATTTGCGGATAACAGTTTCGACGTTGTGATTAACGAAGCCATGCTGACAATGTATGCCGATAAAGCGAAGGCGAAGTTAATTGCCGAATATTATCGCGTATTGAAGCCCGGCGGGCGTCTGTTAACTCACGATATTATGTTCACCGCACAAAAACTGGGCGCGGGCGAGCAGGGCCAGCTTGTAGAGGTAGTGAAATCAAACGTTAGCCCGATGACCAGCCAAGGCTGGCGCGATTTATTTCTGAACGGTGGGTTTGCACAGGTCTTGCAGCAGAATGGTGATATGTCGCTGATGTCGCCGCGAGGATTAATTCGTGATGAAGGGCTGACTGGGGCGGTTAAAATTGTGTTTAACGGCTTACGCACACGCGAAAATCGTCGCCGGTTCCTGAAAATGTTTCGCTTCTTCCGTTCGCAACGTCACCAGCTAAACTACATTGCCTGCTGCTCCGTAAAGGGAAAATAAAAAAGGATAAACGGATGAATATTGATAAAATGAAAAATCAGCATCTTGAAATTCTGGAAAAAATATCATTTCTACGTACGTTGAGCCATGCAGGCGTATCATCCAATGCCCAGGAAATTGCAACTGCGATCGTTAGCATGAGTGCCATTATAAAAACACATTTGTCTGCTGAAGATCAGTTCCTTTATCCACATATTGAGCAGGATGGAAATAGTACGCTCAGACAGGTTAGCTCAAAATTTAAACGTGAAATGACGGATATCGTCAGCGAATATGAAGTTTTTTCCCGGCGCTGGAATATTGCCAGTAAATTAAAAGGTAATGATGAGGCATTCAGACGTGATGCCAACAATGTTCTACGCAAAGTGTATGAGCGTATGCAAAAAGAAAATAAAGACTTCTATCCGCTGGTGGAAAGGATGTAGGGTGTTTTAAAACACAATGATAAAAGGATGGCGAAGAGTCAGAAAAACACTGGTCGAGAATGGAGTACCTTCATCAGACAGTGACCAACCCTAATATAGTTATTAAGGGTACGCATAGCTATTACAGTGACTGCTGGGATCATGGATTCGAACGTTCGGTGGTGCGGTATTTACTCGGTGATGAGATCAGCCGGGACTGGGAACCGCTTGGGCATTTGGATAAGTTGATTATTGGGAATTTCGTCTGCATTGGCGCTGAGAGCGTTATTCTGATGGGGGGAAATAGTACGCACCGGCTTGACTGGATCAGTCTTTATCCCTTTATGGCGTCGATCAAAGATGCCTACGAGTTTCGGGGTGACACGGTGTTGCATGATGGTTGCTGGTTAGGCATGCGCGCCATGATCATGCCAGGCGTTACGCTCGGGGAGGGCGCTGTTGTCGCAGCAGGTGCGGTGGTGACTAAAGATGTGCCACCGTATGCGGTAGTCGGCGGCAATCCGGCAAAAATAATAAAATATCGCCTGCCGGTGGGGGATATTGAACGAATACTGGCCCTTAATTTGTATCAACTTCCGGAAGAGTCGCTCGTGAAAATGCAACCGCTGTTGTCTTCTGGCGATATTTCCGCGCTCGAAGTGGAAGTGGCTAGCCTGAGACAAAATGCTAAATGACATAACATGTAGTCGAAACGCGAGGTCATAAAAATCAACCAGAGGAGATAACCTCTGGCTGATTTATGTATGTGGTTAGCTATTGCTGGTTGTACTTTGCTTATGAAACAGTTCGCGAAAGACCGGATAAATATCATCCTGGTCGCGGATATGCTGCATCGCAAAGTTTTCAAACGTTGATTGCAGATGTTCGTATTCACGCCACAAGGTCTGGTGCGCGCGGCGGGTGATTTCGATATAGCTATAATATCGCACCATCGGCAGCAGTTTTTTCGCCAGAATCTCATGACACAACGGGGAATCATCCGCCCAGTTATCACCGTCCGAGGCCTGTGCGGCATAGATGTTCCACTGGGCCGGGTCGTAACGGTCTTTTACCACTTCATCCATTAACTTCAGCGCGCTGGAGACAATAGTTCCCCCGGTTTCCTGAGAGTAGAAGAACTCGTGCTCATCCACCTCTTTCGCCTGGGTATGGTGGCGAATATAAACCACTTCCACGTTTTTGTAGGTCCGACTCAAGAACAGATACAGCAAGATATAAAAACGCTTGGCCATATCTTTGGTCGACTGATCCATTGAACCGGAGACGTCCATCAGACAGAACATCACTGCCTGGCTGGAAGGATCGGGCCGTTTTTCATAATTCTTGTAGCGTAAATCAAAGGTGTCGATAAACGGCACGCGTTCGATTTTTGCCCGTAGTTCGGCAATCTCTTTGCGTAACCGTTCCTCTTCCAGCAACTGCGCTGGTTCACTTTTTGCGATGGTTTCCAGATCCGCTTCGAGCGCATGCAATTCGCGACGCTTACCAGCCGTCATCGCTGTGCGGCGCGCCAGTGAGTTTTGCAGGGAGCGCACCACGCTGATGTTGGCAGGCACGCCGTTAGAGGTGAAACCTGCCCGGTGCGTTTTGTACTCCGTTAACTGACGCTGCTGATTCTGCTTCAGGTTAGGAAGTGCTAAATCTTCGAACAACAGATCGAGATATTCATCTTTAGAGATCTGGAAGACGAATTCATCCTGACCCTCGCCATCCTGGCTGGCCTGGCCTTGTCCGCTTCCTGAACCACCGCCGCCGCCCTGCGGGCGTTCAATGCGGTCGTTCTGCACAAAATGGTCGTTACCCGGATGCACGCGATGGCGCAAGCCGCCACGCCCCTGATGGAACATCGGTTCGCTAATATCATCAGTCGGAATAGAGACAGATTCGCCGCTATCCACATCAGTCACCGAACGCTTGTTAATGGCCTCGGAGATCGACTGTTTAATTTGCGATTTATAACGGCGTAAGAAGCGCTGGCGGTTTACCGTGCTCTTGTTTTTGCCGTTAAGACGCCGGTCAATAAACCAGGTCATAAGCCCCCCGTACTGCATTTGCCAACTTTATGCTACATCAGTAACGCCGGATGCGCTGAGCATATCCGGCCTACGGATGTGTATTGTAGGCCCGGCAAGCGTACGCGCCTCCGGGCACTTATTTTAAGACGATTTACGTACGCGCAAATACCATTCGCACAGTAAACGCACCTGTTTACGCGTGTAGCCTTTTTCCATCATCCGGTCGACAAAATCGTCGTGTTTTTTCTGCTCGTCAGTTGAGGTTTTGGCGTTGAACGAAATGACCGGCAGCAGCTCCTCGGTATTGGAGAACATTTTCTTCTCAATGACCGTGCGCAGTTTTTCGTAACTGGTCCAGTTTGGATTGCGACCGCTGTTATTCGCTCTGGCACGCAGAACAAAGTTGACGATCTCGTTACGGAAATCTTTGGGGTTACTGATACCCGCCGGTTTCTCAATTTTCTCCAGTTCTGAGTTCAACGACTCGCGGTCAAACAGCTGACCGGTATCCGGGTCGCGATACTCCTGATCCTGAATCCAGAAATCCGCATAAGTGACATAACGGTCAAAAATGTTTTGTCCATATTCGGAATAGGATTCGAGATAAGCCGTCTGGATCTCTTTGCCAATGAACTCAGCATATTTCGGGATCAGATAGCCTTTCAGGAACTCAAGGTAACGTTCTGCCAGCTCCTGCGGGAACTGTTCGCGCTCGATTTGCTGCTCCAGTACGTAGAACAGATGCACCGGGTTAGCTGCCACTTCGGCGTGGTCAAAGTTAAAGACGCGTGAGAGGATCTTAAACGCGAAACGCGTCGAAAGACCGTTCATTCCCTCATCGACCCCGGCGTAATCCCGATACTCTTGATAGGACTTCGCTTTTGGATCGGTATCTTTCAGGCTTTCCCCATCGTAAACACGCATCTTCGAGTAAATGCTCGAGTTCTCAGGCTCTTTCAGGCGAGAAAGAATGGTAAAGCGAGAGAGCGTTTCCAGCGTGCCCGGTGCGCAAGGCGCATGGGTCAGCTCACTGTGGTTAAGCAGTTTTTCGTAAATTTTGATCTCTTCGGAGATCCGCAGGCAATAAGGCACTTTGACGATGTAAACACGGTCAAGGAACGCCTCATTGTTTTTATTATTACGGAACGTCACCCATTCGGACTCGTTCGAGTGGGCAAGAATAATTCCGTTAAACGGCAGGGCAGAGATACCTTCTGTCCCGTTGTAGTTTCCTTCCTGGGTTGCGGTCAGCAGAGGATGCAGCACTTTAATTGGTGCTTTAAACATCTCAACGAACTCCATAATCCCCTGGTTTGAGCGGCACAGTGCGCCCGAATAACCGTAGGCATCAGGATCGTTCTGGGCGTGGTGTTCGAGTTTACGAATATCCACTTTCCCGACCAGCGCAGAGATATCCTGGTTGTTTTCATCACCAGGCTCCGTTTTGGCGATAGCGATCTGCTCCAGAATAGACGGCCAGACTTTGACAACGCGGAATTTTGTAATGTCCCCGCCAAAATCATGCAGACGTTTTGCAGCCCAGGGCGACATGATCGTACCGAGATAACGACGTGGGATCCCATACTCTTTTTCCAGGATCTGGGCGTCTTCCTGCGGGTTAAACAGGCATAACGGATGATCGTTTACCGGGCTACGCTCGCCGTTGGCGCTCAGGACATAAATCGGTACTCGCTGCATCAGCGACTTCAGCCGCTCAGCAAGAGATGATTTCCCCCCTCCCACAGGCCCCAGCAGATACAGAATCTGCTTCTTCTCTTCCAGACCCTGAGCCGCATGCTTCAAATAAGAAACAATCTGCTCAATGGCCTCTTCCATGCCATAAAACTCTTCAAAAGCGGGGTATCGTGCAATCACCCGATTCGAAAAGAGTCGAGAAAGACGAGGTTCGTGGGCAGTGTCGACCATGACAGGCTCACCAATAGCCATTAATAGCCGCTCTGCCGCATTGGCATAAGCGCTGCGATCTTGCCGACAAGTGGTAAGAAACTCCTGCAGCGTGAACTCTTCGTCCTTGGCAGCTTCATAACGCTGGCGATAGTGATCGAATATATTCATGGTATGCCGTCCTTTCGTTTTTTTAGCACATGTTAAGAGCCGTTCATATGAATAGTAGAGGCCCCTGAAGAGGTAAACTGAACGACGTCGCTGCTGAAGAAATAAGCAACTCTCATGCCATTGTGGTGGTCAGGAGATCAACGTATTCGGTGATACACCTTCTAAAATTAAGCGTAGATGGCATTTGCAAAACTTGCCTGTGTGCGCAAATGAATTTCAATGGCATATCAATAACTCATCAGCAAAAAAAGCATATCTGTTGTAAATATATGGGGCAGGATTCATGCGGTGTTCACTGTCCTGCAAGCAAAATGTCATCACTCGCTGAGAAATTAGGGGGTTACATTCTGGGGCGAATCCGTAAAATAGTTGGGCTGAAGCGTATTGACGGTTAAACTTTGACCGCTACACATTTAAATAAGGAATTATTGACTGTGACCAAACTCAAACTTCTGGCACTTAGCGTGCTTATTGCCACTTCCGCTAACGTCGCACAGGCAGAGAGCAACCTGACGCTGGGCGCAGGCGTTGGTGTGGTTGAGCACCCTTACAAAGATTACGATAGTGACGTTTACCCGGTCCCGGTTGTGACTTATGAAAGCGATAACTTCTGGTTCCGTGGTCTGGGCGGTGGTTACTACCTGTGGAATGACGATACCGATAAGCTGTCGGTGATGGCCTATTGGTCGCCAATGTACTTCAAACCGGGTGACAGCGACGACAACCGTCTGCGTAGTCTGGATAAACGTAAGAGCACCATGATGGCTGGCCTTTCTTACATTCACAACACGCAATACGGTTTCCTGCGTACCAGCCTTGCAGGCGATACGCTGGATAACAGCAATGGTATTGTATGGGATCTGGCGTGGTTATACCGCTATACCAATGGCGGTCTGACGTTGACTCCGGGGATTGGTGTCGAGTGGAACAGTGAAAACCAGAATGAATACTATTATGGTGTTTCACGCCATGAATCTGCCCGTAGCGGCTTGCGTAGCTACGATCCTGAAAGCTCCTGGAACCCGTATCTGGAGCTCAGCGCAAACTATAACTTCCTGGGCAACTGGAGCGTATACGGTACTGCGCGTTATACCCGCCTGTCTGATGAAGTGACAGACAGCCCGATGGTGGACAAATCCTGGACGGGTCTGATTTCAACGGGTGTTACCTACAAGTTCTGATGCCACTGCGTGTCAAACACTCGCCCGCAGAGATGCGGGCTTTTTTGTGCATATCAGAGATGAATATTGATCCAAAACATGTGATTTGATTTTTTGTGCTGTTTTGGCATTACATCGGCCGCAACAAATAGTTAACGTATTTTTCCTGCCGCAATTACCAAAATTAAACCTGTTGTTTGATGAGACTGAAATCTATTCGTTTGTGAATGGAAGAGTATCTGTACAGTTTCACGAATTATTGTTCTGGGAGAGTGATTTCTGGTTTCGCAATATATTGATAATATTCTATTTTATAATCACGGTATAATTTTATCGTGAAACTCTCGCCACTAAAAATAGCAAGATAACTATTTTATTATTTTTGTGAGACGATGAAAGTTAACTTTCATTTGAAAAAATAAAATCATTAAGTTAATTTTTATTTTACATCTTTTAGGTATTTATCTGAAAAAATTAAAATTGACATTAAATAAGCGATTGCAGATATTACTCCAACTTAATAAGTAAAGACAGTAACGCTGCATGGCTCAGATATTAAATGTCATGTGGTTTTCTTGCGAATAAACCTGGTAGAGATAATGAAAAAGTTAATCATGATAGCAGTGATGGGTGGGATTCTGACGGGATGTTCCACCGAGGCTTCACGCATGAGTGCTTGCGAAAGCAAGGGCGTGAGCCGCGATGCCTGCTATATCGCTGAGCAAAACCGTCAGGCGACAATCAATGCCGTAGCTGAAAAACAAGCTATGGAGAACGCGCAAAACGTATATAACTCAAATGATACTAATTCCAGTCATCACCACAAACACAATAATTATTAAGGTGTAACTTATGAAGAAATTAATAATTATCGCTGTACTGGTCGCAACATCTGCTGCTGCACCAGCCTATGCCATCAGCGAGGCTTACCGTCAGCAGTTACAGCATGAACATAAAACGATGGTCAGCGATGCTAATGCTCCGGTGCACGCCAGTAAAATCACACCCGTGCATGTGAATAAACTGGGCGTAGACTTTAAACGTGGCGCTGATGGTATTGCTTATATTAATGGCAAAGCTGCGGCAAATGATGAGAACAATGCAGACGCTCAGTCTTATAGCGCGGGCTTGATTTCCGTCATTGTCTATAAAAACGGGAAAATTAACGCGATGAAAGAGGGGAAATATTTAGGTCGCTTAAAATAACCGCAGTGCAGTTAAGATTTTCTGTCATTCGGCCCGGGAGCATTGTTTGTTCCCGGGTTTTTTATTGCCGTTGCCATAGCGGTCAACTTCCAATCTTAGAGGGTGCAATTTGTGCACCCTAACAGGACACATGCCAGTTGTTTTGCTTTACTGTGGTGCATTAACACAGGAGGGTGCGATGACAGCGAAACAGGTGATGTTTACAAAGCAGGTATCGCTGCCTGCTATTGGGCAGGGAACATGGTACATGGGCGAGGATCCTGGCCGACGTCGGGAAGAGGTTTCAGCGCTGCGGGCTGGTCTGGATCTCGGTCTGCGGTTGATCGATACCGCCGAAATGTATGCAGATGGTGCAGCGGAAGAGGTAGTGGGTGAAGCATTAACCGGGCGTCGTGATAGCGCTTTTTTAGTCTCGAAAGTATATCCCTGGAATGCCGGTGGTCAGAAAGCCATTGCCGCCTGTGAAGCGAGCCTGCGTCGACTAAAAACCGATTATCTGGATCTCTATTTGCTCCACTGGACGGGCAGTTTTTCATTTGCTGAGACCGTTGATGCCATGGAAGCACTCATTGCGCAGGGGAAAATCCGCCGCTGGGGCGTCTCTAATCTCGATTACGATGACATGCAGGCGTTATGGCAAGTCACGGGTGGGCGGGAATGTGCCACTAACCAGGTGCTTTATCATTTAGCATCGCGCGGTATTGAATATGATTTACTGCCGTGGTGCCAGCAGCAGCAGATGCCGGTCATGGCTTACAGTCCGTTGGCTCAGGCGGGGCGATTGCGCGGTGACTTGCTTTCTCACTCTGTGGTGAACGACATCGCGCACGCGCACAATGTTAGTGCTGCGCAGATTTTGCTGGCATGGGTGATTCGTCTGCCGGGCGTGATGGCGATTCCAAAAGCGGCAAGCATAGCGCATGTCGAACAAAATGCCGCCGCGCTGGAGAGTTGATGAGCTGAAGCAGTTAGATAAGGCATATCCAGCGCCAAAGGGTAAAACGGCGCTGGATATGGCCTGATTTGCCGAATGGCGATGCTCACGCTTCTTATCCGGCCAACGCAATGTTTGGTAGGCCGGAAAAGGCGCAAGCTCCGTCAGGCTACAGACACAATTTTAGCGTTTAGCAACGCGGATAGTTTGTGCCAGGCGTGATGGTTTTTCTTCGTGGGTTTTCTGCGGCGCGGTCGCGTAAGCCGTCTCTACGCAAACAAACGTTTTATAGCCGTCATCCGGCATGTCGCCCATGCTAACGGACAGCGCCGGACCCGGGTTCCAGCCCACGACATTCAGATGGTGGTGATGGACGACGTCGATATTGCGGTTGAGAGCATCATCATGGATAACGCTGCACGCTTGCGGATTCAGATAGACACGATCGGTGCGGTCCGGGAAGGTCTGGATACCATCAGCCAGCACATCTTCTTTAGCATCATTTACTTTGTCGATCAGGCGATCGCCAAGTCCACTGACTTTTACTGCCGCAATGTCACCGACGTTGAAATAGGTATGCAGCGCAGAGGTTGTTTCAAATTCACCGTGGGCTTCCAGTTCCATTTCACAGGTGGCACCTACTTTGAAACGGGCCAGCAGGCAGAACTCGTGCGGCCATAGCTGACGCGTTTCAGCGTTGCTTTGCAATTCAAACGTCAGCACCACACCATTGTCGTCTTCATTGTGCGCTTTCAGCGTCCATGGCAGGTTGCGGGCAAAACCATGAGAAGGCAGGCCCTGCTGAGCAGCCGGACCAAACCACGGCCAGCAAATTGGTACGCCGCCACGCAGCGCTACGCCGGTTTTAAACGGGGTATTGTTACTTAGCCACAGGACTTCCTCTTCGCCGTTGGGTTTCCAGGAAAGAAGATGTGCGCCCTGCAGTGCGAAAGATGCTTTAACCTGTGGATGATCGACCACTAGAATCTCAAGTTCATCAAGCTGGCGGCGGGAGAGGACCGGGGTAATTTGTTCGATTACCGGAAGTGCAAAAATTTTATTAATCATTATGCAATCCTTTTTTTTACCCTAAATAATTCGAGTTGCAGGACGGCGGCAAGTGAACGATCCCGATGAGCTTACAGAAGTAAGTGATTCGGGTGAGAGAGCATTGCCAACACACCGGTAACTTGAAGTATGACGGGTATCTTCAGGCAAAAAAAAGAGCGACCTGAGTCGCTCTTACAGATTACTGTTTCATCTCAACTTATTTGGAGATGTGAGCAATCAGGTCCAGAACTTTGTTGGAGTAGCCGGTTTCGTTGTCGTACCAGGATACCAGTTTCACGAAGTTGTCGTTCAGTGCGATACCAGCTTTAGCATCGAACACGGAAGTGCAAACTTCACCGTTGAAATCGGTAGATACTACGTCGTCTTCGGTGTAACCCAGAACGCCTTTCATCGGGCCTTCGGAAGCAGCTTTGATTGCTTTCTTAATTTCTTCGTAAGAAGCAGCTTTTTCCAGACGAACGGTCAGGTCAACAACAGATACGTTCGGGGTAGGAACGCGGAACGCCATACCAGTCAGTTTGCCGTTCAGTTCTGGCAGTACTTTACCTACAGCTTTAGCAGCACCGGTAGAGGACGGGATGATGTTCTGGGATGCGCCGCGGCCGCCGCGCCAGTCTTTGTGAGACGGGCCATCAACGGTTTTCTGAGTAGCGGTGGTCGCGTGAACAGTAGTCATCAGACCTTCGATGATGCCGAAGTTGTCGTTGATAACTTTAGCCAGCGGAGCCAGGCAGTTAGTGGTGCAGGAAGCGTTAGAAACGATGTCCTGACCTTCGTATTTGTCAAAGTTAGCGCCTTTAACAAACATCGGAGTGTTATCTTTGGACGGACCAGTCAGAACCACTTTTTTCGCGCCAGCAGTGATGTGCTTACGAGCGGTTTCATCTGTCAGGAACAGGCCAGTAGCTTCAGCTACTACGTCAACACCAACTTCGTCCCATTTCAGGTTAGCCGGATCACGTTCAGCGGTAACACGGATTTTTTTACCGTTTACGATCAGATGACCGTCTTTCACTTCAACGGTACCGTTGAAACGGCCGTGAGTGGAGTCATATTTCAGCATGTAAGCCATGTAGTCAGCGTCTAACAGGTCGTTGATTGCAACGATCTCGATGTCAGAGCGTTCTTGAGCAGCACGGAAAACAATGCGACCGATACGGCCAAAACCGTTGATACCTACTTTGATAGTCATATATTCCACCAGCTATTTGTTAGTGAATAAAAGGTTGCCTGTAAAATTACAAAAACCTTACGCAGCGTCAAGCGGAATCGTGTCAATCATTGCGACAAATCAATCTGCTGCTTAAGCTTTGCGCAACTGACTCGCCTCACTCTTCCTTTGGGCTTGAAACCACATGGGGTCGGCGGCCCGAATTTTAAAGGGCAATCAAGATAAAAACGTGATTGTGATCACGAATTGCAGGCTGCCATTTCGCACGGATCAAGTTTAGAACAAAAGTTCGCACTCTGGTGTTAATGTTTTGTTAGAATCTGTCTCGCGATGTGAGTTTAGATAAAGCGAGATGTGAGCAAATGGCTAATCAACCTTCTCCAGAAGAACTAAAAAAAAATTTAACCGAAATGCAGTTCTACGTGACGCAGAATCACGGGACAGAACCGCCATTTACCGGGCGTTTGCTGCACAACAAGCGTGACGGCATCTACCACTGTTTGGTCTGTGACAAACCGCTATTTCGTTCCGAGACAAAATATGACTCTGGCTGCGGCTGGCCCAGCTTTTACGAGCCTGTCAGCGCAGAGGCTATCCGTTACATTAAAGATACTTCACACGGTATGCAGCGCATTGAAATCCGCTGTGGTAACTGTGATGCGCACCTGGGGCATGTCTTCCCGGATGGTCCGCAACCTACAGGTGAACGTTACTGCGTTAACTCAGCGTCTTTGAACTTCACCGATGGTGAAAACGGTGAGCAGACCAAAGGCTGAAGAAACGATTCAGCAAATTATTCTACGGAGAGTGGATTTAACATGAATCTTGATGAGATGATCAACAGCATGACGCCGGAAGTTTATCAGCGCTTATCAACTGCCGTTGAACTCGGAAAATGGCCGGATGGCGTGGCGCTAACGGCAGAACAAAAAGAGAACTGCTTACAGCTGGTGATGTTGTGGCAGGCGCGAAACAATATTGACGCGCAGCATATGACGATTGATACCAACGGTGAGATGGTGATGAAGAGTAAGCAGCAGTTGAAAGTGGAGTTTGGTATTACGCCCGAACCCATTGCGACGTTTAAATCCTGATTACTCAGGCCCGGCAAACATCTATGTCGGGCCCGCAGTTGAAGTTATTTCTTGTTCATCATCGCCTTCAGATCGGCGAACGGATTATATTTCGCTTCGCCCACCGCTTTCTGTGCATCTTCGCCTGCAACCACCGTTGAACCATACTGGTCCGCTTCCGTATATTTGGAATGTTCGTGATCGTGGCAGTACAGGCACAACATTTCCCAGTTGCTACCATCTTCCGGGTTATTGGAGTGATCGTGATCGATATGGTGTACCGTCAATTCGCGCAAATTTGAATACACGAACTCACGGGAACAACGTCCGCAGACCCAGGGGAAGAGTTTAAGCGCCTTTTCCCGGTAACCGACTTCCAGACGGGCGTAATTTTTAGGGATAAAAGCCATAAAGCTCATGCCTCCAGTAGAAAATGAAAAGCTGCGCCAAAAGCTGGCGCAGCAGAATGCGATAATCATAACCTATTGTGTCAGGCGTTGGGATCAGTGTTTGATGCCTAACGAATCGGCTAACTGCTTAGCCAACTGGTTTTGGTCATCCGCACCGTATTCCCAGAACATGGCGCCTCCCAGCCCCTTGCTCTTGATGTAGTCAGCCTTGATCGCTACCGAGCGTGGATTTTCATAGGAGAGGGCAAAGAGCGCTTTTCCCTCCACAGACTGCACTGACAGCCACGGCACTTTTGCTTCATCATCCCAATGCTGGCTAAAGCGCTTTTGCGGATCGTTGATCAATTTCGCCACAATGTCGTTGTACTTCACATAGGTATCTTTGCTCAGATCGACGCCCAGTGATTTGAACAATTCAATTTGCGCGGGCCCGAAATAGGGCTGGGTAACAGGATTTTTCTGTGCGTCAGGTTTGCTCCAGTCAATGCCTGGCTCAACAGCGCGTTTCGGTACGCGACCATAAAAACCAATGCCCAGGTTCATCTGACTCGCTTTTAGACCGGCAGCAAGATAGTTGTTGACCACAAAATCAGCGCTGTACTTATCCGCCGCGGCAACCGTCGGCCATTGTGTCGAATCGTACAGGTTCGAGTTGAAATACTGCGTACCGTAAGCCATGTCATAGGTCATCAGGTTTATGTAGTCGAGCGATGGCGCAATGGCTTTCACATCCACCCAGCTTTTCGGGCTTTCCGCATTTGCGCCCACGGCGATAGTCAGTAGTTTTTTATGCCCCAATGCGGCGCGGAGCTCTTTTAACAGTGCGGTAAAGTTAGCACGGTCGGCCGGTTGACTTTCGACCAGTCCCCAGGCGCCGTTGACTGGGTATTCCCAGTCGAGGTCGATGCCATCAAGGCCATATTTCGCAATTATCTCCTGAGCAGACTGAATAAACACCGCGCGCGATTCTTTCGTTGCCGCCGCGCCTGAGAATCCACGTGCCCCCCAACCACCGACGGAAAGCAATACTTTCAGGTTCGGATTCTGTTTACGCAGCTGTGGAATTTTCAGTAAATCATCCTGCACTTTCGGTGAAAGCCAAATCTGATGCAGCTTACTGGCGTCTTTTAAGGCGTCATTGGCCTCGTCTTTTTCGTTGTTGTAGACAAGGCCAAACGAATAGTTGAGATGGGTTATCTGACGAACATCCAGTTTATTGATGTCGCCACCAGGACCGGCAGTGACGTCGCCGCCACCATTGAAGTAGCCAACTGACATCAGTGAACTGGCGGAAACAACGCTGGCGCAAAGCAGGGGTAATGCTGCCAACAAAGGCAATAGTTTCATCGGTGTTCCTCTTTGACATTTAAACAAGCAAACACGCCACGGAAATGGCGTGGCGAAAAAAAATAGCACCTGCAGGTTAACAGTTTCATAACAGGAAAAATGCGAAGGTGTTCACGTCATTTTAACCAAGCGGCTGCTGTGTCTTTGGCTTTCAATTCATCTTGGCACTTATTTGTGATCTAAGTTGTGAAATGCAGATCATAATCTGTGTTTTAAAGATTTTATGTTGACCTCAAAAATTATATGGATAAGTATGATGCCAGGTGATGCAAAACTAAACACAAAGGAAAATTCAATGAAAGCACTGGCAAGATTTGGCAAGAGCTTTGGCGGCTACAAGATGATTGATGTCCCGGAACCGATATGCGGCCCGGATGACGTAGTGATTGAAATCAAGGCGGCAGCTATCTGCGGCGCGGACATGAAACACTACAATGTCGACAGTGGGTCCGACCAGTTCAATTCGATTCGTGGTCACGAATTTGCCGGCCAAATTGTGCAGGTTGGCGATAAGGTTAAGGACTGGAAAGTCGGTCAGCGAGTGGTTTCTGACAACAGCGGGCACGTCTGCGGCGTTTGTCCGTCTTGCGAACAAGGTGATTTTCTTTGTTGTACAGAAAAGGTGAATTTAGGTCTGGATAACAATACCTGGGGAGGGGGGTTTTCGAAATACTGTCTGGTCCCTGGGGAGATCCTCAAAATTCACCGTCATGCGCTGTGGGAAATCCCAACAGGTGTTGATTATGAAGAGGCGGCTGTACTCGATCCCATCTGCAATGCCTACAAATCTATCGCCCAGCAATCCAAATTTCTTCCGGGTCAGGATGTGGTGGTTTTTGGTACCGGCCCGCTGGGACTTTTTTCGGTACAAATGGCGCGCATTATGGGGGCCGTTAATATCGTGATGGTTGGGCTGGAAGACGATGTCGCGGTACGTTTCCCGATAGCCAAAGAAATGGGGGCCACGGCTGTCGTCAACGGTTCAACCGAAGATGTGGTCGCACGTTGTCAGGAGATCTGCGGGAAAGACAATCTGGGACTGGTCATCGAATGTTCCGGTGCCAATATAGCCCTGAAACAATCTATCGAAATGCTGCGTCCTAACGGTGAAGTCGTCCGCGTGGGGATGGGCTTCAAACCTCTCGATTTTTCTATTAACGACATCACTGCGTGGAATAAAAGCATCATTGGTCATATGGCCTACGATTCCACTTCCTGGCGCAATGCTATTCGCCTGCTCGCTAGCGGTGCGATAAAAGTCAAACCGATGATCACTCACCGTATCGGCTTATCGCAATGGCGAGAAGGTTTTGACGCGATGGTCGATAAGACCGCGATTAAGGTCATCATGACCTACGACTTTGATGAATAACCCCATTTATTAAAGGAAGGTTCCCGGATGGAACAGATAGCAAAACCGCACTGCGGCGCGAGGTTGGACAGGCTGCCTGACTGTCGCTGGCATACGTCTATGTTTGCCATGGTTGCCTTCGGATTACTGGTTTGCTGGAGTAATGCCGTCGGTGGATTAATTCTCGCGCAATTAAAAGAACTTGGCTGGACTGATAATTCCACCACCGCCACATTCTCTGCCATTACGACGGCTGGAATGTTTCTCGGTGCGCTCGGTGGGGGAATTATTGGCGATAAGATCGGGCGTAAAAATGCATTTATTCTGTATGAAGCGATTCATATTTTTTCTATGATCGTTGGTGCGTTTTCACCCAATATGACCTTCCTGATCGCCTGTCGTTTTGTGATGGGAGTTGGATTAGGCGCGCTGCTGGTCACCTTATTTGCCGGGTTTACCGAATATATGCCTGGCAGAAATCGTGGTACTTGGTCGAGTCGGGTCTCGTTTATCGGCAACTGGTCTTATCCGCTCTGTTCACTGATCGCGATGGGGCTGACGCCACTTATCAGCGCGGAATGGAACTGGCGCGTACAGCTGTTGATTCCTGCGGTGCTGTCGCTCATAGCAACTGTTATTGCCTGGCGCAGTTTCCCTGAGTCGCCTCGCTGGCTGGAGTCTCGCGGGCGCTACCAGGAAGCCGAAAAGGTGATGCGGGCAATTGAAGAAGGTGTCATTCGACAGACCGGTAAGCCTCTTCCGCCAGTCGTGATAAAGGATGATGGTAAACAACCTCGTTCTGTACCGTACTCCGCCTTATTAACAGGTGTATTGCTGAAGCGGGTTATTTTGGGTTCTTTTGTTCTGATTGCCATGAACGTCGTTCAGTACACCTTAATTAACTGGCTACCGACAATATTTATGACCCAGGGTATTAATCTGAAAGACTCCATTGTCTTAAATACCATGAGCATGTTCGGTGCGCCATTTGGGATTTTTATCGCCATGCTGGTAATGGATAAAATTCCGAGAAAAACAATGGGGGTGGGGTTATTAGTGTTAATTGCTGTGCTGGGTTATATCTATTCGCTGCAAACCAGTATGCTGCTAATTACATTAATCGGTTTTTTCCTGATTACTTTTGTTTATATGTATGTTTGTTATGCCTCCGCTGTATACGTTCCGGAAATATGGCCGACCGAAGCGAAACTTCGCGGTTCGGGACTGGCCAACGCTGTCGGGCGTGTCAGTGGTATCGCCGCACCTTATGCAGTCGCAGTATTACTTAATGGTTACGGCGTGACAGGGGTGTTTGTACTGCTAGGTGCGGTCTCCATTATTGTCGCCATTGCCATTGCTACCATCGGAATTGAAACCAAAGGCGTCTCTGTCGAAAGTCTCGGGATTGATGCAGTTACCAGCAAATAATATTGACGGGAAATAAAATGAAAAACTTGAAAGCGATATTAAAAACGCCGGGCACGATGAAAATCATCGCCGCCGATATTCCGGTGCCCAATGAGCATGAAGTGCTGATCAAAGTTGAATACGTTGGGATTTGCGGTTCAGATGTTCACGGTTTTGAATCAGGTCCTTTTATTCCGCCGAAAGATCCTAATCAGGAAATTGGTTTGGGGCATGAATGCGCCGGTACGGTGGTGGCGGTAGGAAACCGTGTAACCAAATTTAAACCGGGTGATCGGGTGAATATTGAACCCGGTGTACCGTGCGGTCACTGCCGCTACTGCCTGGAAGGGAAATACAATATCTGCCCGGACGTCGATTTTATGGCTACGCAGCCCAACTACCGTGGCGCGCTAACCCACTATCTGTGTCATCCGGAGAGTTTCACTTACAAATTGCCCGATAACATGGACACCCTGGAAGGTGCGCTGGTGGAACCAGCGGCGGTGGGTATGCATGCTGCAATGCTGGCAGACGTTAAACCGGGTAAGAAAATCGTCATTCTTGGGGCGGGGTGTATTGGTTTAATGACTTTGCAGGCGTGTAAATGTTTGGGCGCAACCGAGATCGCGGTGGTTGATGTGCTGGAAAAACGTCTGGCGATGGCTGAACAACTCGGGGCGACAACCGTTATAAACGGTGCAAAAGAGGACACCATTGTCCGCTGCCAGCAGTTCTCTGGCGATATGGGCGCGGACATTGTTTTCGAAACTGCCGGTTCAGCCATAACCGTTAAGCAGGCGCCGTATCTGGTGATGCGCGGCGGGAAAATCATGATCGTTGGTACAGTACCTGGTGATTCCGCAATTAATTTCCTCAAAATTAACCGTGAAGTGTCTATTCAGACAGTTTTCCGTTACGCCAACCGCTATCCGGTTACTATTGAAGCCATATCCTCCGGTCGGTTCGATGTGAAATCGATGGTGACGCATATTTACGATTATGCAGATGTTCAGCGCGCGTTTGATGAATCCGTTAATAACAAAAGCGAAATTATTAAAGGCGTAATTAAAGTAAATCATTAATTTATCGGAAAGGGAGAAATAACTATGCTGGCAGATATTAAATATTGGGAAAATGATGCCCAAAATAAACATTATGCGATTGCTCACTTTAACGTGTGGAATGCGGAAATGCTAATGGGGGTGATTGATGCGGCGGAAGAATCGAAATCGCCGGTGATTATCTCTTTCGGTACTGGTTTTGTGGGTAATACCTCGTTCGAAGATTTTTCGCACATGATGGTTTCAATGGCTAAAAAGGCCTCGGTTCCAGTTATTACCCACTGGGATCACGGACGTAGCATGGAGATTATCCATAACGCCTGGACTCATGGTATGAATTCGCTGATGCGTGATGCCTCTGCCTTTGATTTCGAAGAGAATATTCGTCTGACAAAAGAGGCCGTGGATTTTTTCCATCCGCTGGGTGTGCCGGTCGAAGCTGAGCTGGGCCATGTGGGCAATGAAACGGTGTACGAAGAAGCGCTGGCGGGTTATCACTATACCGATCCGAACCAGGCGGCGGAATTTGTCGAGCGTACCGGCTGCGATTCTCTGGCGGTGGCGATTGGTAACCAGCACGGCGTCTATACCTCAGAGCCGAAACTGAATTTCGACGTGGTTAAACGCGTGCGGGAAGCCGTATCCGTGCCACTGGTGTTGCATGGTGCGTCGGGTATCAGCGATGCGGATATCAAAAAAGCCATTTCATTAGGTATCTCTAAAATCAACATTCATACCGAACTGTGCCAGGCTGCCATGGTGGCAGTGCAGGAGAACCAGAATCAGCCCTTCCTGCACGTTGAACGTGAAGTTCGCAAAGCGGTAAAAGAGCGCGCGCTGGAGAAAATTAAATTGTTTGGTTCTGACGGTAAAGCGGAATGACAACATGGATAATATCGAGGTTATTTGTATAGGGGCAGCTATTGTTGATATTCCCTTACAGCCGGTGAGTAAAAATATTTTTGATGTTGATTCTTATCCGTTAGAAAGAATAGCGATGACAACCGGCGGCGACGCAATTAATGAAGCGACTATTATTTCTCGTCTCGGTCATCGTACAGCGTTAATGAGCCGGGTAGGTGCTGATGCAGCAGGTCATTTTATTCTCGACCACTGTCGTCGGGAGAATATAGATATTCAGAGCCTGAAGCAGGATGCCGCAATTGATACATCTATTAACGTGGGATTAGTCACCGCCGATGGCGAGCGTACTTTCGTGACTAACCGTAACGGCAGCCTGTGGAAGCTGAATATCAGCGATGTTGATTTTGACCGCTTCTCTCAAGCAAAGCTGCTGTCGCTGGCGAGTATTTTTAATAGCCCGTTACTGGATAGCGATGCACTGACGGAAATTTTCGCTCAGGCGAAAGCGCATCGGTTAATTATCTGTGCGGATATGATCAAACCGCGGCTTAATGAAACACTGAAAGATATTCGACAGGCATTGAGTTACGTGGATTATCTGTTTCCTAATTTTGAGGAGGCCAAACTGCTCACCGGGAAAGAGACGCTGGATGACATTGCCGACAGTTTCCTGAACTGCGGCGTGAAAACAGTCGTGATTAAGACCGGGAAGAGAGGCTGCTTTATCAAACGTGTCGATATGAAAATCGAGGTTCCAGCCGTTTCGGGAATTACCGCCATCGACACTATCGGCGCGGGAGACAATTTTGCCTCGGGATTTATTTCCGCGCTGCTTGAAGGCAAAACACTGCGTGAGTGCGCGCTGTTTGCTAATGCAACGGCGGCCATATCGGTTTTGAGCGTAGGGGCCACGACGGGTGTGAAGAACAGAAAGCTGGTTGAACAACTTCTCGATGAATATGAAGGATAATAGCGGCAGATGAAAATGATTCCTTTAGGCAGTACGGATATTACGCTTTCCCGCATGGGATTAGGCACATGGGCGATTGGCGGCGGTCCGGCGTGGAACGGCGATCTCGATCTGCAGGTCTGTATTGATACCATTGTTGAGGCGCATCGCTGCGGTATTAATTTGATTGATACCGCGCCAGGTTACAACTTCGGCAATAGTGAAGTGATTGTCGGGCAGGCGCTGAAAAAACTGCCGCGTAACGATATCGTTGTTGAAACCAAATGCGGCATCGTCTGGGAGCGAACAGGAAGTTTGTTTAACAAAGTGGGCGACCGGCAGTTGTATAAAAATCTCACACCCGAGTCGATTCGCGAAGAGGTGGATGCCAGTCTGCAAAGACTGGGTATTGAGAGCATTGATATCTACATGACCCACTGGCAGTCGGTCGAACCCTGTTTTACGCCGATTGCGGAAACCGTCGATACACTAAACGCACTCAAGAAAGAGGGGAAAATTCGTTCTATCGGTGCGGCTAACGTCGATGCGGAACATATCAGGGAGTATCTCAAACACGGTGAGCTGGATATCATCCAGGCCAAGTACAGCATCCTTGACCGGGCACTGGAAGCTGAACTGCTGCCGTTATGTCAGCAGCATGGCATCGTGGTGCAGGTATATTCACCGCTTGAGCAGGGTCTACTGACCGGAACTATTGATCGCGATTATGTCCCTGGCGGGGCGCGGGCCAACAAAGTCTGGTTCCAACGAGACAATATGCTACGGGTGATTGACATGCTTGAGCAATGGCGGCCGTTGTGCGAAAAATACCGCTGCACAATCCCCGCGCTGGCACTGGCGTGGATTTTAAAGCAAAGCGATTTAATCACCTTGCTGAGCGGCGCAACCGCACCTGAACAGGTCCGTGATAATGTTCAGGCGTTAACGATTCCCCTGACCGATGATGATTCTTTATTGATGAGGCGAATGGCTGAGGCGTTGGATACAAAATAAGCCAAATGGGGTTCACCTCTGTTTCTGTGTAAAATAGCACTAAAATCTGTGATTCAGACATGTTATTTTGAAAATAAACATGGCCTGTGAGATACTTGGGTCTTATTATTACTTTGCAGCAAACAGAGGTGTCATCGTGGCGGCAAAAGACAGGATTCAGGCCATTAAGCAAATGGTGGTGAATGATAAGAAAGTAGCGGTATCTAATTTAAGTTCGATCTTTCAGGTGACTGAAGAAACGATTCGCCGCGATCTGGAAAAACTGGAAGATGAAGGTTTTTTGACCCGAACATATGGCGGTGCTGTACTCAATACAACCGCGTTGTCCGACAATATCCATTTTTATAAGCGTGCAAAATCTTTTTTTGAAGAAAAGCAGATCATTGCCCGTAATGCATTACCGTTCATTAAAAATAAGACCACCATGGCTGCCGACGCCAGCAGTACCGCGATGGAATTATTGAAACTGTTGAAGGAAAGAAACGATCTGACGCTACTGACCAACTCGGCTGAAGCTTTTCATGAACTTGCACAGTCAGAAATTAACGTTGTTTCTACTGGCGGTGAATTAAATAAGAATACGCTGTCGCTTCAGGGAAGGATCACCAAGGAGATTATCAGCCGCTATCATGTTGATATCCTGGTGATGAGCTGCAAAGGTCTGGATATGCAGAGCGGAGCGCTTGACTCTAACGAAGCGGAAGCGGAAATCAAAAAGACGATGATCCGCCAGGCGACCGAGGTGGCTCTGTTGGTTGATCATTCTAAGTTCGATCGTAAAGCGTTCGTCCAGCTCGTGGACTTTAGCCATATTAATTACCTAATAACCAATAAGGCACCGGGTGCAGAGTGGATTGCATTTTGCAAAGAAAATAATATTCAACTCGTATATTAATTTTAACGTGGGTCGTGTCGATATTATTTTAGTTTGCACCTGGAAAATGCCATAAGAATCTAATGATGATGGATGGCGCGGTGAGATTTTTTCTGCCGCGATCGCCATACTTTCTATTTAGCTTAATTTGAGGCATCCAGATGGAACAATGTGACCCTATCGGTGCAAGATTAGATCGCTTGCCTTTATCTCGATTTCATTTTCGTATTTTCGGCATTATCAGTTTTAGTTTATTAGTCACCGGTTTTCTCAGCTATTCCGGGAATGTGGTGTTGGCAAAATTAGTCAGTACCGGTTGGTCAAATAATTACCTCAACGCCGCGTTTACCTCGGCTCTGATGTTTGGCTATTTTATTGGCTCACTAACCGGTGGCTTTATTGGTGATTATCTTGGTCGACGCAAAGCGTTCCGCTTCAATTTGCTGATCGTCGGGGTCTCTGCCTGTGCGGCAACGTTTGTGCCTAACATGTATTGGCTTATCTTTTTCCGCTTCCTAATGGGGAGCGGAATGGGAGCGCTGATTATGGTGGGCTATGCCTCATTTACTGAATTTATTCCGCCCGGGGTGCGTGGGAAGTGGTCTGCTCGCCTGTCGTTTGTCGGCAACTGGTCGCCGATGCTTTCAGCGGCGATTGGCGTTGTGATTATCGCCTTTCTAAGCTGGCGGATGATGTTTTTACTCGGTGGCATGGCGATGCTCTTAGCATGGTATCTGTCGGGAAAGTACTATATTGAATCTCCTCGTTGGCTGGCTGGCAAAGGAAAGAGAAACGAAGCTGAAAAACATCTTCTACAGGTGGAACTGCAAATTCAGAAAGAAAAAAACATCACTTTACCTCCCTGCCATAGCGATTGCCTGACGGCGGATATAAGCACGGAAAGTGATTCATTTTGGCTCTTGTTCAAAGGGCCGATGTTGCGTTGTACGCTGGTGGCAATCACCGTGCTTATCGCGATGAATATTTCGCTCTATACCATTACGGTATGGATCCCGACGATTTTTGTTAACTCGGGAATCGATGTGACGAAATCTATTTTTATGACCGCGATAATTATGATTGGCGCACCCGTTGGGATATTTATTGCCACACTGATTATTGATCGTTTTCCACGTCGATTGTTTGGTTCATTCTTGTTGATTATTATCGCGCTGCTCGGATATTTCTATTCGATTCAAACCGAAGAGTGGGCTATTTTGAGCTATGGGCTGGTGATGATCTTTTTTTTGTATATGTACGTGTGCTTTGCCTCTGCGGTATATGTCCCCGAACTGTGGCCCACACACCTTAGATTGCGGGGATCGGGCTTTGTGAATGCCGTGGGAAGAATTGTCGCAGTATTTACGCCCTATGGCGTCGCTATCTTGTTGACCCGCTACGGCTCGATTACGGTCTTTATCGTGCTAGGCATAATGCTGGTGCTGTGCGCGCTGATTCTTTTTTGCTTTGGCATCGAAACACGCAAAATTTCGCTGGAGGAGATTTCGACACTGGCTTGAGATAACGTGCCGACAGGGGGGGATCCTGTCGACATCAATTAGCGCTGGGTTTCCAGCCAGTCATCAAGCGTATACAGCGTTGCGCCCGCCGCCGCCATTTCCATAAACGCCTCTGCACTGTCCTGGGGTTGAATATTGACGCCACGGCAGCCGTCGGTAATAACGCTGACGGTATAACCAAGATCGAGCGCATCCAGAACGGTGAATTTAACGCAATAGTCGCTAGCCAGACCCATGATAATAAGCTCAGCAATACGGTGTTCGAGCAGCCAGGCGTTCAGCGCGGTTGCCTGACGACGACCGTTATCAAAAAACGCACTGTAACTGTCGACCAGCGGGTTCTCGCCCTTGGTGAAGGTTTTCGCTATCGCACGCTGGTTCAGCAGCGGATGCAGGGCCGCTCCTTCGCTGTTTTGCACGCAATGATCGGGCCAGAACGTTTGCGCCAGACCATCCAGTTGTCCCTGACTGTAGGGGGCGACCTGATGCTGGCTGGCAAAACTACCGTGATTAGCCGGATGCCAGTCCAGACTGGCAACAACCGTGTCGCCGCGTAGGGCGCACCAGTCAATCAGACGGTTGGCAATCTCGATTGTGCTGTCGCCTTGCGGAACAGCGAGAGCGCCGCCGGCACAAAAGTCATTTTGTAAATCGACCAACAGTAAGGCTCGGGCCATGGGCATAGACTCCTTTATTCGTCCGGGGTGAGCTCGCCGCGCAGATTTTGCGTCATAGCTTCACGAATGCTCTGCACATCCAGTCCCTGACTGAGTAAATAGTGCAATTTGGTGAGTGTGGCTTCGACGGTCATATCCGCGCCGCCAATCACGCCAGCGTGGGCGAGGGCATTACCCGTCGCGTAGCCACCCATGTTTACCTTGCCGGACATACACTGGGTCAGGTTCACCACCACAATGCCCCGCGAGCTCGCATCTTCAAGTTCTTGCAGAAACTCTTTATTTTGCGGTGCATTGCCCACGCCGTAGGAGCGCAAAATTAACGCTTTCACCGGCTGGCGCAGGAAGTTACGCACCACATCAGCGGAGATACCTGGATAAATGGTGACTACGCCAATCGGTTGTGGAGTAATAGGGTGAACAAGCAGTTCACCTGCGCCGTGCGGTGCTGGCGGTGTTCCCAGTCGACGGATGTGGATCCCGGCTTCCAGTAGCGGCGCAAGGTTAGGTGAGGCAAAGGCGTCAAAGCCATCGGCGTGCGCTTTAGTGGTACGGTTGCCGCGAAACAGTCGATTGTTGAAAAACAGGGTTACTTCATTGATCGGGTAATTTGCCGCAACGTACAGCGCATTGAGCAGGTTGATTTGCCCGTCTGAACGTAGCTCTGCCAGCGGAATTTGTGACCCTGTCACAATTACCGGTTTACCCAGGTTCTCCAACATAAAAGAGAGCGCTGAAGCCGTAAACGCCATGGTGTCGGTGCCGTGCAGAATGACAAAACCATCGTAATCGTCGTAGTGTGCTTTAATGTCTTCCGCAATATGCTGCCAGTCTTCCGGCGTCATGTCGGAGGAATCCATCAACGGGACGTATTCGTGGATGGTGAAGTCTGGCATCTCCGGGCGGTGGAATTCAGGCATCAATGCCAGTTGACGCTGGAGATGACCAGAAACAGGAATATAACCCTGTTCTGAGCGCTGCATACCAATGGTACCGCCGGTATAGGCAACGTAAATCGATTTCTTTTGCATGACTTTTCTTCTGTCTCAATGAAAACCCCTCTTCATCCCGAAGAGGGGGCAATTGTTAGCGAACGTTGGCGCAGGTCAGGCAAAACGCATATCGGTTTTGCGGATCGTTAAACGCGGCCAGCTTATCGCTTTCCGCTTTAACTGCACTGGCCGCAGAAGCAAGCGGCGCCGGGAGCATGGCCTGAATAGCTTCGGGCAGCATGGCGCGAACGGAGCCTGACATGCTGTCCATTACCATATCGACGAATGTCGGTTCATCCTGATAATACGCAATGTGCCACTGTTTCAGCTTGGCAAGCTCAGCCGCTTTCGCGATGGCGTCGTCAAAATCACCGAGGCTGTCTACCAGTCCGTTGGCTTTCGCATCCTGACCGGTCCAGACGTGACCCTGCGCGATTTTGTCAATCTGCTCAGGGGTTGTCTTACGTGCATCCGCGACCAGCGTGATAAAGCGCTTATAGCCATTTTCAATGCTCAATTGCATCATTTGCTGCACTTCAGGCGGTAACGCTTTGGTGATGGAGATATCCGCCAGCGGGGAAGTGGCCACGCCATCGGTATGTACACCAATGGAACCCAGGCTGTTTTCTACGGTGTTGATCACACCAAAGATCCCGATTGAACCGGTCAAAGTGCTGGGGTTCGCCACAATGTAACTGGCTGGGGTGGAGATCCAGTAGCCACCGGAGGCCGCCATGCCGCCCATGGACACGACAACCGGTTTACCCGCCGCTTTTGCCGCAGCCAGCTCAGCACGAATGACTTCCGAGGCGCTGACGCTGCCGCCAGGACTGTTCACGCGCAGTACAATAGCTTTCACTTTCGGATCGAGACGCGCTTCGCGGATTTGTGCGGCAGTGGTGTCGCCCCCCACATTTCCTGGGGTTTCTTCACCGTCCATAATCGCGCCGTTCGCGAAGATAACGCCAATGCTGTCTCCGGTATCCGCCGGCGTTTTCAGCGAATAATCGTAATAGCTGACGGCGCGATAGTTTTTATCCGCTTTGCTCCAGCCAAACTGTTTGGTCAGCATTTTTTCGACTTCGGCGCTGGAGGCGAGTGCATCCACCAGTTTGTTGTCGAGCGCATATTTCGCCGTATCTCCATCGACCTTCGTCAAACCGTCCAGCATTGCCTGTGCGCCAGGGAACACCTGCTGAGCTGGGATCTGGCGGTTGGCGGCGACCGTGTCGAGATAGTTCTGCCACAGCTCGCCTATCCAGCGACTGTCGGCTTCACGCGCGGCAGGAGACATATCATCGCGGATAAACGGTTCTACGGCAGACTTATAGGTCCCGACGCGGAATACGTGCGTGGAAACTTTCAGCTTATCGAGCAGGGACTTGTAGTACAGACCGTTGGTGGCAAAGCCGTGCAGATCAACGGAACCCTGCGGAGAGAGGTAAATTTTGTTAGCAAAACTGGCGAGGTAATACTGCCCTTGGCTGAAGTTATCGCCCACGGCAAAGACCGGTTTACCGCTGTCGCGGAATTCCCGCAGTGCTTTGCCGATATACTGCATGGAAGGCTGGTCTGCCCCGGCAAAATTTTTCAGATCCATCACGATGCCGGTGATGTTGCGATCATCTTTTGCCTGGCGAATCGTATTCACGATATCGAACAGGGAGTTTTCCTGCAGACGATCGGAACTGGCGCCAAACAGCTGACGGCCAATAACGCTTAAACGACTGGTGCTCGAAGGCTTATCGACAATCACCCCGGAGATATCCAGCAGCAGCGCGCCTCGCTCAGCGTGTTCGCTGGTGTTGCTGCTGCTGACCTGCATCCAGATGCCCACGCCAACCAGCACCAAAAAGATGAAGAACAGGTTAAGCACAAATTCACGGACGAAATTGAGTAATCGCCATGTCCATTTAAAAAATCCGGCAATAAATCGCCACAGGGTTCGCATGTATTCTCCCTACCAATTAACAACACGCCACCCCGAAATCCCGGAGAAAGGCGATAAGATGAGGCTATCGTAATGACCCGACAGGCACTTGTCAGCAGGAATCACCGCCTGTGCTGTAACAAAATCCGCTCACGTGTTAATTTTGTGAACAAATTTCATTGTTGGAGTTAAGCAAATGGATGCACTCGAATTACTTATGACCCGTCGTAGCGCCTCTCGTCTCGTCGAACCGGCCCCGGCAGGAGAACAACTGCAAAATATTCTGCGTGCGGGAATGCGCGCGCCGGACCACAAAACGCTGCAACCGTGGCAATTCTTTGTCATCGAGGGCGAAGGGCGTGAACGCTTTGCCGCCGTGCTTGAAAAAGGCGCTATTGCATCTGGCAGCGATGAGAAGGCCCAGGAAAAAGCGCGCAGCGCGCCGTTTCGCGCGCCGCTGATTATTACCGTGGTGGCGAAATGTGAAGCAAACGACAAGGTTCCGCTATGGGAACAGGAAATGTCTGCCGGTTGTGCGGTGATGGCCATGCAGATGGCTGCCATTGCCCAGGGCTTTGGCGGTATCTGGCGCAGTGGCGCATTAACCGAAAGTGAGGTCGTCCGCGAAGCGTTTGACTGTCGCCCACAGGATAAAATCGTCGGTTTTCTCTATCTGGGCACACCACAGTTGAAAGCATCCACGACGATTACCCTTGCCGATCCGAGCGCATTCGTCCGTTATTTCTGATATCAACGGCAAAACTGTCTGGATTATGAGCAAAGGCACCCGAATTCAGACAGTCACTCTTACCACATCATGGAATGAGCGCTACCATATCCGGATTGCAATGACAGGAGATGTCCATGAGCGAGCAAGCTATTCGTTTAACGCAATACAGCCACGGAGCCGGTTGCGGTTGTAAAATTTCCCCAAAAGTGCTGGAAACCATCCTGCACAGTGAGCAGGCGAAGTTTGTTGATCCAAACTTACTGGTGGGTAATGAAACCCGCGACGACGCGGCTGTATACGATCTGGGGAACGGCACCAGCGTAATCAGCACCACCGATTTCTTTATGCCGATTGTCGATAATCCGTTTGATTTTGGCCGCATCGCCGCCACCAACGCCATCAGCGATATTTTCGCCATGGGCGGCAAACCGATTATGGCAATTGCTATCCTGGGCTGGCCGCTTGATAAGCTGGCGCCGGAAATCGCCCGCGAAGTAACCGAAGGCGGACGCTTTGCCTGCCGTCAGGCGGGTATCGCGCTGGCGGGGGGGCACTCTATCGATGCCCCTGAGCCTATCTTTGGTCTTGCGGTAACCGGCGTTGTTCCAACTGAACGCGTGAAGAAAAACAGCACCGCCGAGGCGGGATGCAAGCTGTTTTTGACCAAGCCTCTGGGTATTGGTGTCCTGACCACCGCAGAGAAAAAATCGCTGCTGAAGGACGAGCACAAAGGGCTGGCGACGGAAGTGATGTGCCGGATGAACATTGCCGGGGCGGCATTTGCCGATATCGACGGCGTGAAAGCCATGACCGACGTTACCGGTTTTGGGCTGCTGGGGCATCTGAGCGAGATGTGTCAGGGGGCCGGCGTTCAGGCGCAGATCGTCTACCAGGCTATTCCTAAGCTGCCAGGTGTTGAAGAATACATCGCGCAGGGCGCGGTGCCGGGCGGTACCCAGCGTAACTTTGCCAGCTACGGACACCTGATGGGTGAAATGCCGCAGTCGGTTCGCGATCTGCTCTGCGATCCGCAAACTTCCGGTGGTCTGCTGTTAGCGGTAACGCCGGAAGCTGAAGCCGAAGTTAAAGCGGCAGCTGCGCAGTTTGGCATCGACCTCACTGCGATTGGTGAGTTAGTGGAAGCTCGTGGCGGTCGCGCCATGGTTGAGATCCGTTAACTCGATGCGGTTGTTTATTGCCGAAAAACCGAGTCTGGCGCGCGCTATCGCCGATGTGCTGCCGAAGCCGCATCGCAAAGGTGACGGTTTTATCGAGTGCGGAAACGGGCAAGTGGTGACCTGGTGTATTGGTCACCTGCTTGAGCAGGCGCAGCCAGATGCCTACGACAGTCGTTATGCTCGCTGGAGTCTGGTTGATCTGCCGATTGTCCCGGAAAAGTGGCAACTGCAGCCGCGTCCCTCGGTGACCAAACAGCTCAACGTTATTAAGCGATTTTTGCATGAGGCCAGTGAAGTCATTCACGCAGGTGACCCCGATCGTGAAGGACAGCTGCTGGTGGATGAAGTGCTTGATTACCTGCAACTGGCCCCTGAAAAGCGCCAGCAGGTGCAACGCTGCCTGATTAACGACCTCAACCCGCAGGCCGTCGAGCGGGCGATTGAGCGTCTGCGCGCCAACAGTGAGTTCATCCCCCTTTGCGTGTCGGCACTGGCGCGAGCGCGGGCGGACTGGCTGTACGGTATCAACATGACGCGCGCTTATACCATTCTGGGGCGTAACGCGGGCTATCAGGGCGTACTTTCGGTCGGGCGCGTGCAAACGCCGGTGCTCGGACTGGTTGTGCGTCGCGATGAAGAGATTGAAAACTTCGTTGCCAAAGACTTCTTCGAGGTAAAGGCGCATATCGTGACGCCTGCCGATGAGCGGTTTACCGCTATCTGGCAGCCGAGCGAAGCGTGTGAGCCGTATCAGGATGAAGAAGGGCGCTTGCTAAACCGCACGTTGGCTGAACACGTGGTAAACCGCATTAACGGTCAGCCGGCGATCGTCACCAGCTATAACGATAAACGGGAATCAGAATCCGCGCCGCTGCCGTTTTCGCTGTCGGCGTTGCAGATTGAAGCGGCGAAACGCTTTGGCTTAAGTGCGCAAAACGTTCTGGATATCTGCCAGAAGCTGTATGAAACCCATAAACTGATCACCTATCCGCGTTCGGATAGCCGTTATCTGCCGGAAGAACACTTTGCCGGACGTCACGCGGTGCTGAACGCGATTAGCGTCCATGCGCCGGATCTTCTTCCGCAATCTGCGGTCAATCCCGATACGCGAAACCGCTGTTGGGATGATAAAAAAGTGGATGCCCACCACGCCATCATTCCAACCGCGCGCAGTTCGTCCATCAACCTGAACGATAATGAAGCGAAGATATACAATCTGATTGCCCGTCAATATCTGATGCAGTTTTGCGCGGATGCGGTATTCAGGAAGTGCGTTATTGAGCTGGACATCGCGAAAGGTAAGTTTGTCGCCAAAGCCCGTTTTCTGGCGGAGGCCGGATGGCGTACGCTGCTTGGCAACAAAGAGCGCGACGAAGATAACGACGGGACGCCGCTGCCGGTGGTGGCAAAAGACGACGAGCTGCTGTGCGAAAAAGGCGAAGTGGTTGAACGACAGACCCAGCCTCCGCGGCACTTTACCGATGCCACGCTGCTGTCAGCGATGACCGGAATCGCGCGCTTTGTGCAGGATAAAGATCTGAAAAAGATCCTGCGCGCAACGGACGGACTGGGAACGGAAGCGACGCGCGCCGGGATTATCGAGCTGCTGTTTAAGCGTGGTTTCCTGGTGAAGAAGGGGCGCTATATCCATTCTACCGATGCCGGAAAAGCGCTGTTTCATTCGCTGCCTGAAATGGCGACGCGCCCGGATATGACCGCGCACTGGGAGTCTATCCTGACCCAAATCAGCGAAAAACAGTGTCGATATCAGGATTTCATGCAGCCGCTGGTGGGGACGCTGTATCAGCTAATCGATCAGGCGCGCAGCACGCCGGTTCGACGCTTCCGTGGTATTGCCGCACCGGGTAGTAGTGGTGGTGACAAGAAAAAGAGCGCGCCGCGGAAACGCACGGCGAAAAAAAGCCCGCCATCTGAAGAGGCGGGCCTGTAATGCGCTCTTAGGCTGGATAAGGCATGTGTGCCGCATCAAGCCTACGGGAACAACAGATCTGAATTAAATCACACCCTGGCCCAACATCGCGTCGGCAACTTTCACGAATCCCGCGATGTTGGCGCCACGTACGTAGTTGGTTTGCTTGCTTTCGCCGCCGTACTCGACGCAGGCATGGTGAATATCCAGCATGATGTGGTGCAGGCGCGCATCCACTTTCTCCGCTTTCCAGCCCAGACGTGCGGCGTTCTGCGCCATTTCCAGACCGGATGTCGCTACGCCTCCCGCGTTGGCCGCTTTACCCGGCGCGAACAATACACCCGCTTCCAGGAACAGATCGGTGGCCTCGATGGTGGTAGGCATGTTTGCCCCTTCGGCGACAGCCTTCACGCCGTTGGCGATCAGCACGCGTGCCGCATCGACATCAAGTTCGTTCTGGGTGGCGCACGGCAGGGCGATATCAACCGGAACCGACCACGGCTGTTGGCCTTCCAGATAGGTCAGGCCAAATTCGCGGGCGTAATCCGCCACGCGGCCGTCGCGGCTGTCTTTGATCGCGCACAGACGCGCCAGTTTTTCTTTGGTAAATCCGCTTTCGTCGACCACGGTACCGCTGGAATCGGAGGCGGTGACTACTCGCGCGCCAAACTCCATGGCTTTCTCAATGGCGAATTGCGCCACGTTACCGGAACCAGAGACGGCCACGCGCATGCCTTCAAAGCCCAGACCATGGCGTTTGAGCATCGCTTCGGTGAAGTACACCAGACCGTAGCCGGTAGCTTCCGGGCGAATCAGGCTGCCGCCGAAAGAGAGACCTTTACCGGTAAAGACGCAGGCGCTGTTGTTGGACAGTTTTTTCATCATCCCGGCCATAAAGCCGACTTCACGACCGCCCACGCCGATATCGCCCGCCGGAACATCGGTATCGGGCCCTAAATGGCGGAACAGTTCGGTCATCAGCGCCTGACAAAAACGCATGATTTCGCCTTCGCTTTTACCTTTCGGATCGAAATCGCTCCCGCCTTTACCCCCGCCCATTGGCAGCGTGGTCAGGGCGTTTTTAAATGTTTGCTCGAAGCCAAGGAATTTCAGGATCGACAGGTTCACGGAAGGGTGGAAACGCATCCCGCCTTTGTATGGGCCAATGGCGGAGCTAAACTGCACGCGCCACGCGCGGTTGACCTGCACCTGATTGCGATCGTCCAGCCAGACGACGCGGAACTGGATCACGCGCTCCGGTTCAACCAGACGTTCCAGCAACGACATCTGACGATAACGCGGGTTTTGCTCGAGGAAGGGCCACAGTGTCGTCATTACCTCACGAACGGCTTGCGCGAACTCGGTCTGATTCGGGTCGCGCTTTTGCACATGGTTAAGGAATGACTCCAGAGAACGTGTCTGATCCATAGATATAAGTACCTCTTATGTATTGATATGGTTATATTTTTGATTTTTGTGTTAAGTGTTTTGCAGTTTTTGACTATAACATCAGCAGTGTGACGGGACGCAAGAAAAAATTAACCGCGCTAAGTAAATTAATATTGCGGCGTGGGTCATAACCAAAAGCGATGATGGCAAGGGCTAAAGTTTCTGCCGGTTTATACCGTTATACTGAGCATAACTGTCAGTCAAAAAGGAAATAATATGCGCCGTATAATCATGGCAGGAGCGTTGGCACTGGTGTCCAGCGCGACGCTGGCAAATCAGCTCTATCGCCCGGACGTGCAGGTGAATGTCCCACCGGAGGTGTTCAGTTCCAGCGGTCAGCGGGCGCAACCCTGTAGTCAGTGCTGTATTTATCAGGATCAAAACTACTCAGAAGGGGCGGTGATTAAAGCGGATGGCGTTTTGCTTCAGTGCCAGCGTGATGATAAAACGATCAGCACGAATCCGCTGGTCTGGCGTCGCGTAAAAGGATAAACGCTTCTAATAGCGGGATATCGGCAGGCGCCAGCGGATAACGCAGCGCCTCTTCGGGTGAACACCAGACGATATCCTGATGTTCATACACTTTCAGCTCCCCCTGATATGACGGTACATGCCAGGCATGTAAGTGAATGAGTCGGCCTGAAACCTCGCGTTGATGGCTGGCAATGTAGCGCCCAACGACCGCCTCGATGCCCAACTCTTCACGCAGTTCACGGACCAGCGCCTCTGGCTGACTTTCCCCCGGCTCAACCTTACCGCCAGCAAACTCCCACATACCTGACTGATCCGCATGCTGCGGGCGTTGAGCCAGTAAAATTTTGCCATCACGTTCAATGATAGCGGCGACCACGTCGAGGGTTTTCATTATATTCATCAAGATCTAACGGCAGAAAATGACATACTATCGTTATCTTTGTTTTATCTAAAGTATTCAGGAGCCACCGTTGAACGATCCTCAGTCGTGGGTAAAACCGTTAACGCGTATCCCTTCCAGTTTGCAACCGCTCGTTGCTACGCAGAAAAAACATTATGGCGATGTGCTGCATCCCACGCGCTGGTGGGGGCGGATGCCGTTCCTGTTCTGGCTGGTGGCGCTGTTTGTCGGGTTTCTGGAGCGTAAAAAGGCGCGCCTGTCGCCGGTGATGCGCGCGCTGTTGATGACTCGCGTTTCTCAGGTGTGCCACTGCGCTTTCTGCGTTGACGCCAACAGTTTACGGCTGGCTGAACGCTGCGGCGCGCTGGATAAAGTCTTACAGGTTGCCAACTGGCAAGAATCGACGCTATTTAGCGCAGAAGAACGTGTAGGGCTGGCCTATGCTGATGCGGTCACCGCAACGCCACCACAGGTTGACGATGCGCTGAAAGCGCAGATGAAGCAGTATTTTACCGATGACGCCATTACTGAAATGACCGCGCTGATTGCGTTTCAAAATCTCTCGGCGCGTTTTAATGCCGCTCTCGATATTCCCTCCCAGGGACTGTGCGACAGTTTTAAAGGACGCCCGAATGCTTGACCGCCATCTTCATCCGCGATTAAAACCGCTTTTGCATCGCTGCGTGGGCATCATTGATCAACCGGCGATTACCCCGGACGGACTTACGCTGGTCGGTTTTGCTATTGGCGTGCTGGCGTTGCCATTTCTGGCGTTAGGCTGGTATATGGCGGCGCTGGTGGCCATTGTACTCAATCGGCTGTTTGACGGGCTGGATGGGGCGCTGGCACGGCGCAGAGGGCTAACGGACGCGGGAGGATTTCTCGATATCTCGCTCGATTTTCTGTTTTACGCCTTAGTGCCGTTTGGTTTTATTCTTGCTGCGCCGGCGCAAAATGCGCTGGCAGGCGGTTGGCTGTTGTTCGCGTTTATTGGCACCGGCAGCAGCTTCCTGGCCTTCGCCGCGCTGGCGGCAAAGCATCAGATTGATAACCCCGGTTATGCGCATAAATCGTTTTATTATCTGGGCGGACTGACCGAAGGAACCGAGACGATTTTGCTGTTTGTGTTGGGATGTCTGTTACCGGAATATTTTGCAGTAATGGCGTGGGTCTTTGGCGCGCTGTGCTGGATGACGACGTTCACCCGGATCTGGAGCGGATATCTGACGCTGAAAGCGGTCCAGCGTCAGGCGTAACGTAGTGCGTTGCCGGATGCGCTTCGCTTATTCGGCCTACAACGATGGTTTATGTAGGCTGGGTAAAGCGTTCTCGCTGCATCCGGCAACAATGACAATCTTACTTGCTGGCGTCTGGACCCCGTTCACCGCTGGTGACCGGGTTTTTCGGAGAGCTGCTCCACTCATACCAGCCGCCGTCGTAGACGGAGACGTTTTTCCAGCCCATTGCGCGGGCATACATAAACGTTTCCGAAGCACGCCAGCCGGTACCACAATAGAATGAGACCTGTTGCTCTGGCAGGATATTCCATTGCTTCCACATGGCGGTGATGTCATCGGCGCTGCGCATGGTGCCATCCGGGTTATGGAAATCTTCCATGTGGGTGGAGTCGCTGCCTGCATGGCCCCAACGCGCCCCTGCGATCTCACCTTTTGGCTTAATGTAGCTATAGCCGCTGGTCGTACCGATAAATTCCGGCCATGAACGAATGCTCACCAAAGACGCATCCTGGCGATGCAGCAGACCGCGAGCCTGTTCCATATCCAGCATCAGTTGCGGTTGGGCAGGGATCGTCACGCCGAAATCAGGTTCAGGCTTCACCGTTGGTGCCGTACCGCGTTCGACCGGTAAACCTGAGTCAGACCAGGTCTGCCAGCCGCCGTCGAGCAGACGAACATCTTTCACACCTGCATACAGCATAATTTGTGCCACGCGCGCGGCGGCGTAGACATCGCGGCCGTATAAAATCACCGTGGTGTCGTGGCGGATGCCGTGTTTCGCCAGCATCGCTTTGAGCTGCGCGTCGGACACTTTATTCCACAGCGGTTCGCTTTCGACTTCGTTGGTATCAATATAGCCCGCGCCAGGGATATGGCTGAGCAGATACAACTTCGGCGCGCCCCAGGCGGCTTCAATCACTTTCCAGTCACCGGCCGGTTTGGCGGTCACCTCTTTACCCTGCTGAAGGTCGTGCAGCCACTGCGGGTAAACCAACTGTTCGAAGTGCGGCAGACGTTGCAGGCGGGCAGGGTCCGTAAGCGCATCGCTGAGGGTTGAGATAGCGTTAAAACCGACTTTCTGCAGGCGGGATTTGACGGCCTGCATGTCAGTATCGCTGCCATACAATGCCACCGGCGCGTCGGTTTTCAGGTGATGTGCCTTAACCCAGGCGCTGAGTTGTTCATCATTCATCTTGTCGAGCCAGGCGGCAGACAGGTTCAGTGCGGAAGGCTCGTGTCCTGAAGGACCATTAAGCGATTGCGGCCAGCCGTTGTAAAAAGCGCTCTGACGGGTATCGATCGCCGCGCCTTGCTTTTGCTGTAACTGGTTGAGGGTGAGCGTCTGTGCTGTTTCAGCAGCCCAGGAAGAAGCGCAAGCGAGCCCTAAAGCCAGTGCCAGCGCGGTCATTTGAGAAACACGTTTCATCGAATAGCCCGACGTTGAAAAAGAGGACGACATTCTGTGCCGCCAGTTAAGTAAAAACCTTGCGTTAACGCAGCATATCGCCACATTCACGCCCAGTTTTCCATCTGTAATACGCGACCTGCTGGCGGAACGTCCTGCGCATCGTGGGTAACCTGGACCACCGGAATACCCAGTTTACGTACTTCGGTGAAGACCCACTGGCGAAAGGTATCGCGCAGCGACGCATCCAGCCTGCTAAAGGGTTCATCGAGTAACAGCGCCTGGGGTTGCGCCAGCAGCGCGCGAAGCAGGGCGACACGCGAGCGTTGCCCGCCGGAGAGCGAAGCCGGATCGCGTGAATAAAATCCTGCCAGGCCCGCGCGTGCGAGGGCGCTTTCCACCTCATGGCGTCTGGCGAGACCTTGCACGCTGGCGGGTAAGGCCAGCAGTAAATTCTGCCCAACGCTGAAATGGTCAAACAGCAGCGCATCCTGAAACAGAATGCCAATCTGGCGCTGCGCGGTAGGCAGTGTGTCTACGCGCTGTTCGTTGAGCCACAGTTCGCCTGACGCCTGAAACTGAGGAGACAACGCCCCGATCATCCACGAAAATAGCGAAGACTTACCGCTGCCGGAAGGTCCCATAATGGTGACAATGTCACTTTTATTAACCTGAAAATTAACGTCCTTCAGTAGCGCTGTCGTACCCTGGTACAACGAAACGCCTTGTACAGTGAGCATTAGCGGAGTCCTTGTCGAAAGCGGCCAATCCACGCAGCGAGAAACGCCGCCAGTGCGAAAATTATAAGCGGTAACAGAAGCTGCCATAGCGCCTGGGTTGCCAGAATGGCGGTGCTACCGCCGCTGCTTAATGCCACCGCTTCGGTGGTCAGCGTGGGATAGCGCCCGGCGCCTAACCACAGCGTCGGCATATACTGGGCGATACTGACTGAGAACCCTACCGCGAAGGCAACCAGCGCCGGGCGCGCCAGCTGCGGACATTTTATCTGCCAGAATATGCGGCCCCGGGTCCAACCCAGCGTTTGCGCAATCAAAATCAATCGTGGGTCAATGCGTTGCCACGCCGGTTTGAGCACAAACAGCATCCATGGCATCACCCACAGCAGGTGTCCCCAGACAATGGTTATCATCAGCCCATCCTGTCCGGCATATAACGCCAACAGATACTGTCCAGTTACCAGCGGCAGCGCAGGCAAAATGAGCGGTAGCCAGACCCAACGGTGTCCGGTTTGTGGACCCCATTCCAGCCAGGCAAAAAGTATCAGCAGCGCCAGCACGCTGGAGAGAAGCCCCAGTTGCAGGCTAGTGCTGAGCGCCTCGCTATTTAGCGACGAATAGCTGGCGATCAGCGCCAGAACCAGCGCGCACACCACACCGCCAAAGGGCAAAAGTTGTACCAGCGAACGGCCGATTGTACAGGATGAAAAACGCAGGCGTTCCCCGTTTACTGCGGGAATAGTGCGTTGCCAGGCGCGCCAGAGCAGATACCCCGCCAGCGCGATGATGAGTAGCAGCAGTACCAGCAGCAGGCTGGCGAGTGCTCCTTTAGCCTGTTGCTCGGCATCGCCCTGACTGAGCCATTGCCAGCTCAACACGGCAAGCGTTGGCGGGTTTCCGGGACCAAGGACGATTGCTACATCCACTACCGAGAGCGACCAGGCGACAATCGCCAGCATGGCTTTGCCTAACGCGGGGGCGAGAGAGGGCAGAACCAGCCAGTTCAGGCATTGCAGTCGGCTGTAACCCAGCGAATCCAGGACGATAACCTGCTGCGAAAGCTGTTTTTCACTCAGCAGAGCTGAGAGGATCCATAACAAAAAGGCACTCTCTTTTACCGCCAGCGTCACGCCAAGCCCAATGCCGTAGCGATCAGGCTGGGGGCTGAGGAACGGGAGCCATTGCCAGAGCATGCCGCCTTCGGCAAAAACCAGCAGCACGCTGGTGGTGAAGGCAACATGTGGAATCGCCAGCAGCCACGGAAGACGCGTGCACAGACGCGCCCAGCCTGCGCCGGGCCATAAGGCGAGGATCGCCAGCAGGGCGATGATCAGCGCGCCGCCAGCCGCGAGGCTTACGGAAACCAGCGTTGCCAGTAACGCCTGCGGGAGTTGAGGATCGCTAAATAGCGCCAGCCAGTGTCTGGTGTTCAGCGCCGGCGTTATCAGAGAAAAAGCCGCTGGCGCCAGCGGCAGATAAACGCCCGCCATGATGGCCCAGAGTAGCAGAATTAATGTGTACCGTAGCGGCGTAGCCATTCTTGTTCCAGAGCGTTTACCCATGCAGCATGCGGTTCTGGCAGCATGGCAGGGAGCCCTTGTGGGATCCGCGCCAGCAGCGCATTACGCTGGTCGACAGGCAATTTTTGTGGATCAAGCACCGAAGGATCTCCCCAGACTGACGGGTCGGCTTTACGTAGCTGCGCTTCGGGTGAAAGCAGGAAATTTGCCACAACTTTCGCTCCGGCGCTGGCACGCGCATTCGCTGGAATGGTGACAAAATGCACGTTGCTGAGCATGCCCTGTGAGAAACCAAAACTATAGCTGCTTTTGGGTAATTCACCGCTGGCCACTTTTTGCTGCACGTGGGCAGGATTAAAGGTCATTGATAAACGCAGGGTGCCACCGTTGAGCAGCGCATCCATTCGCGCGGGCGTGGGCGGAAAATCTTTACCTTCGCGCCACAGGGCAGGATGCAAAGCATCAAGGTAATGCCACAATGGAGCGGTAACGTCGGCGAATGTGGACGCATCGGGTGCTATTTTCAGCGCCTGCGGCTTGTTGGTGAGCGAAATTAACAACTGCTCAAGAAAAGCCGTTCCGGTAAAGTCTGGCGGACGCGGATAGGTCACCGTGCCAGGGTGCGCCTGGGCAAACTCAAGCAGTGCCTGCGGGGATTGCGGCGGCTGCGCGGTGAGATCGTGCCTGGCAATAAATGTAAGCTGTGCGCCGCCCCACGGTGATTCAGCCCCCTCCGTTGGAATGGAAAAGTCTTCATTCACCGGTTTCTGGGTATCAACATAGCGCCAGTTAGGCAGCGTTTGCGCCCACTGGGTCTGTAGCAGCCCGGCTTCTTTCAGCGTGCGGAAATTTTCGCCGTTCACCCACAGTAAATCGACCGAGCCACCGGTTTTTCGCCCGGATGCCGCTTCCGTCTGGATACGTTTTACGGCGTCGGCGGCATCCGCCAGGCGTACGATTTTCAGGTTAATGGCATAGTGCGTTTTCATCTCGCCGCTAACCCAGTCGAGATACTGGTTAACTGCGTTGTCGCCACCCCAGGCGTTGAACCACACCGTCTGACCGCGGGCGTCATTTTTGATTTGCTGCCAACTGGCGTCCTCGGCGAAAGCCGCCAGCGGAGAGAGCAGCAAACTCAGGCACAATAAGCAGTAACGCATAATATCTCCATTGCTAAAAATGGGGGAAAGACTCAGGTCTTTTTCCGTTGATGCTCAAGATAAAGGCTTCTGGCCACGGCAATCACCACGCTCAGAGCGAACAGGATGAACAGGCCGGTAACAAACCAAAATGTGCCGCCGGTTAACAGGCTACCAGCCCATGAATAGACGATAGTGGCCGGTAACTGACCGATGCCGGTGGCGATGAAGAAATGGCGAAAACGAATCGAGGTCAGGCCTGCTGCGTAGCTTACCGGGTCGAACGGCACAAAAGGTAACAGGCGACAGACAAGAATTGTGTGCTTGCCATAGCGCTCGAAAAAAGTGTCCATGTTGTTCAGCACCGTTTTTCCGGTCAGTTTTTCCACCGCGCTGCGACCTAAAACGCGGGCAATAAAAAAGCACAGCGCCGCGCCTGCCATCGCGCTGCTCCAGGACAGTACGCCGCCACAAAATGCGCCAAACAGCGAGGCGTTGGCAAAGGTGATCACAAAGGCGGGAAGCGGCGCGACGATGGCCTGTAAGATCATCAGGAAGAACGACACGACCGCCGCCTGGGTTCCGTAAGAACGAATGAAGTTCTCAAGAGCATGCTGATCGAGCGTGGTAAATGCCGCCAGGCTGGCGTGAAGAAAATCACTCACGCCAGGTATCCACGCCCACGCCATCAGGGCGAGCAGCAGCAGGGCAAGCAAGCTTATACGGTAATAGCGTGTCCGCCGCGCTTTATTCATCTTGATCATTTACCCGCGTACTCGTGACCGGGCGCCGGATCGACATGTTTATGCCGCGCCCAGGCTTTGGCTGCCTGAACGAGGACGAATAGCGCCAGCCCCGCAACGCTGAGCTTACCGATAAATGCCCAGCTAATCCCTTCGCTGGCCAGTTCGTGCGACATCAGCGTATAGATAAAGATGCCGGGCAAGGTGGTTAGCGCAGATATCACGGTAAATGACCAGAACGGAATGGCCGTCAGCCCATAGGCATAGTTTTGAATGTTATAGGGGAACAGTGGCACGAGCCGGGTCAGGATCAGAAAGTCTACTCCGCTATGGGCAATGCCTTTTTCGATAGCCTGAAACGTTGCCGTATGGCCAACGTATTTCAACAGTAATTCCCGCCCAAGCCAGCGAGCCAGCATAAACGACAGCGCCGAAGCCGTGGTTGCCGCCACTAACGAGATAAGCGTCCCTGTCACCGGGCCAAACAGCACACCGCCGACGATCACCAGGATGCTGCCAGGGATCAGACACAGCGCGGCAACTATAAACAGCAGGATATAAAGGGTATAGCCGAACAGGCCGCTTTGGCGGATGACATCTTGTAAATGATGGAAATTGGTGATCAGATCGGTCAGACCGTAATGATGGAAAACTCCCGCCAGAACGCAGAACAATACCGCAACAACTAGCAGCCGGTATTCTGCGTTATGCGAACTTCTTTTTCATGGGGGGTCTCCTGTAAAACCGAATGCAATGTAGCGTTTTCGTCAGCGAAAAGTGCGCGCGAAGATATAATAAATTTCCGGCCGCAACAATGTATTACCGTGGCTTTATTGATTTTGCACAGAATAAACAGACTCTCCAGGCCAGGCCCGGAGAGTGAAAATACGCAGACGATCAGACGCGGAATTTAGCCCATACAGGCGCATGGTCGGACGGCTTTTCCATGCTGCGGATTTCATAGTCGATGCCGGTTTCTTCGCAGCGCTCCGCCAGCGGTTTGCTCGCCAGCAGCAGATCGATACGCAGGCCACGGTTATCATCAAAGCCTTTTGAGCGGTAATCAAACCACGAGAACTGGTCGTTCTTTTCAGGCCAGGCGTGACGGTAGGTATCTACCAGGCCCCAGCCCAGCAGACGCTCCATCCACTCGCGCTCTTCTGGCAGGAAGGAACATTTGCCGGTACGCAGCCAGCGTTTACGGTTCTCTTCGCCAATACCGATATCGAGGTCGGTTGGGCTGATATTCATATCGCCCATGATCAATACCGGATTGTCGCGCTTCAGTTCAGTCTCCAGGTAGTTTTGTAGGTTCTGATAAAACGCGGCTTTGGCCGGGAACTTGGTTTCATGGTCACGGCTTTCGCCCTGCGGGAAATAGCCGTTAATCACCGTGATGCTGCCCAGAGGCGACGGAATTTCCGCCATGATGATACGACGCTGCGCTTCTTCGTCATCACCCGGGAAGCCACGACGCACCGCAATCGGCGTTTCTTTCGTTAATAGTGCTACGCCGTAGTGGCCTTTCTGACCGTGATAAAAGACGTTATAACCCAGCTTTGCTACCTCTTCGAGAGGGAACATATCGTCGTGGACTTTTGTCTCCTGTAAGCCAATAACATCCGGTTGGTGTTTTTCGACAATGGCTGCCAGTTGATGGGGACGGGCACGCAGGCCGTTGATATTAAAAGAGACAAATTTCATAGTCGCTGCCACTTTGCAAGATGAATAGTGCAAGGATGGTAGCAGAATTTCTGCAGGCTGACTGCTTCTTGTCACCTGATTCCAACAATGATTGCTAATGGTGTTAACGATGGAGCAAAAACTGCACCGTTTTGGCGCGTAGCGCGTCGGAATAGAGCAATAATTTCCGATAAATTTCGTATACGATCACAATTCCAGAATTATATTTGGCGACTGAATAAAATTGCGTTTTTTCCTCTGTTTAGTCATCTGGTACGCAAACATATTCACTTTATATGCACATACAGTGAATATCGTCAGGTTGTAACTCGTTGATATTCCGTCACCGCCCTCCGTTTATGCACTTTTTTCGCTGGCTGGCACGAAGCCTGCAATCTACATTTACACCGCAAACACTATATTTATTAACATATAGATAACCTTTTATTTACCGTTGAGGTCGCTATGTCTCTGTCAATTACGCGTGAAAATTTTGATGAATGGATGATGCCCGTATACGCTCCGGCCCCTTTTATTCCGGTGCGTGGCGAAGGTTCACGTCTGTGGGATCAGCAGGGTAAAGAGTATATCGATTTCGCGGGAGGCATTGCGGTTAACGCGCTGGGTCATGCACATCCGGCATTGCGCGAGGCATTAAACGACCAGGCGAGCAAATTCTGGCATACGGGAAATGGCTACACCAACGAGCCGGTGCTGCGCCTGGCGAAAAAGCTGATTGATGCCACTTTTGCCGAGCGTATTTTCTTCTGTAACTCTGGCGCAGAAGCTAACGAAGCGGCATTAAAATTGGCACGTAAATATGCCCACGATCGTTTTGGTAGCCAGAAGAGCGGCATTGTGGCGTTTAAAAATGCTTTCCATGGTCGCACGCTGTTTACCGTCAGCGCCGGAGGACAGCCCGCCTATTCACAGGACTTCGCGCCGCTGCCGCCGGATATCCGCCATGCGGTGTATAACGATCTCGACTCTGCCAGCCAACTGATTGATGACAACACCTGTGCGGTTATTGTGGAGCCGGTCCAGGGGGAAGGCGGCGTAGTGCCGGCAACAAACGCCTTTTTGCAGGGGCTGCGTGAATTATGCGATCACCATAATGCGCTGTTGATTTTTGATGAAGTTCAGACCGGAGTTGGTCGTACCGGCGAACTGTATGCCTACATGCACTACGGCGTTACGCCGGACCTGCTGACGACAGCGAAAGCGCTGGGCGGCGGTTTTCCCATCGGCGCACTGCTGGCGACAGAGCGTTGCGCCAGTGTGATGACGGTCGGTACGCACGGTACAACCTACGGCGGAAACCCGCTGGCCACTGCGGTGGCGGGAAAACTGCTGGAAATTGTTAACACGCCGGAAGTGCTTAACGGAGTGAAACAGCGTCACGACTGGTTTGTGGAGCGTATTAACGCCATTAACGAACGTTTTGGACTGTTTAGTGAAATTCGTGGACTCGGACTGCTGATTGGCTGTGTGCTGAACGCGGAATTTGCCGGGAAAGCAAAACTCATCTCGCAAGAAGCGGCCGTTGCCGGAGTGATGGTGCTGATTGCTGGCGCTAATGTGGTGCGGTTTGCGCCAGCGTTAAACGTTAGCGAAGAAGAAATCGCCACCGGACTGGATCGCTTTGCGCTGGCCTGCGAACGCATTAAAGCAGGAGGTTCATCATGATGGTGATTCGTCCCATTGAACGTGCTGATATCACGGCGCTGATGCAGCTTGCCAGTAAGACCGGCGGCGGGTTGACCTCGCTACCGGCGAATGAAGCTACGCTGATGGCGCGTATCGAACGTTCGCTACAAACCTGGCGCGGTGAGTTGCCCAAAAGTGAGCAGGGATATGTGTTTGTGCTTGAAGACAGCGCCAGCGGAACCGTGGCAGGGATTTGCGCCATTGAGGTGGCGGTGGGGCTTAACGATCCCTGGTACAACTACCGGGTCGGTACTCTGGTGCACGCCTCGAAAGAGCTGAACGTGTATAACGCGCTGCCGACGCTGTTTCTGAGTAACGATCACACGGGCAGTAGCGAACTTTGTTCTCTGTTTCTCGATCCGGACTGGCGTAAAGAAGGCAACGGCTATTTGTTGTCGAAGTCGCGCTTTATGTTTATGGCGGCCTTTCGTGACCGGTTCAATGAGAAGGTCGTGGCCGAGATGCGCGGCGTGATCGATGAACACGGCTACTCTCCGTTTTGGCAAAGCCTCGGCAAACGTTTTTTCTCAATGGAGTTCAGCCGGGCGGATTTTCTCTGCGGAACCGGGCAAAAAGCCTTTATTGCTGAACTGATGCCTAAGCATCCGATTTATACCCATTTCCTGTCTGACGAAGCGCAAAGCGTGATTGGTCAGGTGCATCCGCAAACGGCTCCTGCGCGGGCGGTGCTGGAGAAAGAAGGATTTCGCTACCGCAACTACGTCGATATTTTCGACGGCGGACCGACCCTGGAATGCGATATTGACCGGGTACGGGCTATCCGTAAAAGCAGGCTGGTGGAGGTGGCTGAAGGGCAGCCTGCGCCGGGCGACTATCCTGCTTGTCTGGTTGCCAATGAAAATTATCAAAATTTCCGCGTCATGTTGGTTCGTGCCGACCCGGATACTCAGCGTCTGGTGCTGACGGCGGCGCAACTGGACGCCCTGAAATGTCACGCGGGCGACCATGTACGTTTTGTGCGTCTTTGTGCAGAGGAGAAAACAGCATGACATTATGGATAAACGGCGACTGGGTGACGGGGCTGGGCGAGCGTCGGGTGAAAACCAATCCCGTAAGCGGTGATGTACTGTGGCAGGGCAATGATGCCGATGCAGCCCAGGTAGCGCAGGCGTGCCGGGCCGCGCGCGCAGCCTTTGCCAGTTGGGCTAAACAGCCCTTTGGCGCACGCCAGGCCATTGTTGAAAAATTTGCCTCATTGCTGGAAAGCAATAAAGCCGAACTCACACAGATTATCGCCCGGGAAACCGGCAAACCCCGTTGGGAAGCCGCTACAGAACTGACGGCGATGATCAATAAAATTGCCATCTCCGTGAAAGCTTGGCATGCGCGTACCGGAGAGCATCACAGCGAATTACCGGATGGCGCAGCGACGTTGCGCCATCGCCCGCACGGCGTGCTGGCGGTTTTTGGCCCGTATAACTTCCCCGGCCATTTACCCAATGGTCATATTGTTCCGGCACTGCTGGCAGGCAACACATTGATTTTCAAACCCAGCGAGCTGACGCCGTGGACCGGTGAAGCCGTAACAAAGCTGTGGGAGCAGGCGGGATTGCCGCCGGGTGTGCTGAACCTGGTGCAGGGCGGTCGCGATGCGGGGCAGGCGCTGAGCGCGCAGGACGATCTCGATGGCCTGCTGTTTACCGGCAGTGCCAATACGGGTTATCAACTGCATCGACAGCTATCCGGCCAGCCGGAAAAAATCCTTGCTCTGGAGATGGGGGGCAACAACCCGCTGATTATTGAGAACCCGGAAGATATTGATGCCGCAGTGCATCTGACTATTCAATCCGCGTTTGTCACCGCCGGACAGCGTTGTACCTGCGCCCGTCGCCTGTTAGTTAAAAAAGGCGCGCAGGGGGATGCGTTCCTGACGCGCCTGGTGGACGTTAGCCAGCGTTTAATGCCCGGCAACTGGGACGCAGAACCGCAGCCATTTATTGGCGGGCTGATTTCCGAACAGGCCGCGCGGCATGTCTATGATGCCTGGCAGCGTCTGGAATCGTTAGGGGGCCGGACGCTGTTAGCGCCACGTCTGGTGCAAGCCGGAACGTCACTGCTCACCCCAGGGATCATCGAACTGACCGGGGCGGCGAACGTACCCGATGAAGAGGTCTTTGGACCGCTGCTTGGCGTCTGGCGTTATGACAGCTTTGATGACGCAATTCGTATGGCGAACAACACCCGCTTTGGATTGTCGTGTGGGTTGGTTTCCCCCGATCGCAGCCAGTTTGATCAACTGCTGCTCGAGGCGCGGGCCGGGATCGTCAACTGGAATAAGCCGTTAACCGGCGCGGCGAGTACAGCGCCGTTTGGCGGCGTTGGCGCATCCGGGAACCATCGCGCCAGCGCGTGGTATGCTGCAGATTATTGCGCCTGGCCGATGGCAAGTCTGGAATCACCGGCCTTAACGCTGCCAACGACGCTTAGCCCCGGCCTGGATTTTTCTCGCGAGGATAAGCTATGAAAGCCCGTGAGGTAAATTTTGATGGTCTGGTGGGGCTGACCCACCACTATGCGGGGCTGTCATTTGGTAATGAGGCCTCAACCAAACATCGTTTTCAGGTATCGAACCCGCGTCTGGCGGCGAAGCAGGGTCTGCTAAAGATGAAAGCGCTGGCGGATGCGGGATTTCCCCAGGCGGTGATCCCGCCTCATGAGCGGCCGTATATTCCGGTGCTGCGTCAGTTGGGCTTTACCGGCCGCGACGAACAGATACTGGAGAACGTGGCGCGTCAGGCGCCTCACTGGCTCTCCAGCGCCAGCTCCGCATCGTCTATGTGGGTGGCGAATGCGGCAACGGTCTGCCCTTCAGCCGATGCGCTGGACGGGAAAGTGCATCTGACGGTGGCGAATCTGAATAATAAGTTTCACCGTTCGCTGGAAGCGCCGACCACCGAAGCGTTGTTACGGGCGATTTTCCGTGATGAGAATAGTTTTACGGTCCACGGCGCGTTACCCCAGGTTGCGCTATTCGGTGATGAAGGTGCGGCAAACCATAACCGCCTCAGTGGGGATTACGGCGACCCTGGCGTACAGCTGTTTGTTTACGGTCGTGAAGAAGGGAATGTGTCCCATCCGAAGCGCTATCCGGCGAGGCAATCCCGTGAGGCCAGCGAGGCGGTCGCCCGACTGAATCAGGTTAACCCGCATCAGCGCATTTTTGCCCAGCAAAACCCGGACGTTATCGATCTTGGCGTGTTTCATAACGATGTGATTGCGGTGTCGAATCGCCAGGTACTGTTTTGTCATCAGCTGGCGTTTGTCAGACAGCAGGCGTTGTTCGAGCAGTTACGCAGTCAGGTGGCAGGTTTTACCCCGCTGGAAGTCCCGGCTGCGGAAGTGTCGTTGCAGGATGCGGTGACTACCTATCTGTTTAACAGCCAGTTACTGAGCCGTGATGACGGTTCGATGATGCTGGTCCTGCCGCAGGAGTGTCGGGAGCATGCGGGCGTGTGGCGGTATTTGAACCGTCTGCTCGAGGAAGACAATCCGATCGATGACCTGCAGGTATTCGATCTGCGTGAAAGTATGTCCAACGGCGGCGGTCCGGCATGTCTGCGCCTGAGAGTGGTGCTTACGCCACAGGAGCTGCAGGCCGTAAATCCGGCGGTTATCATGAACGATAATCTGTTTAACACGCTGAATAATTGGATCGACCGTTACTATCGCGATCGTCTTACCGCCGCCGACCTTGCCGACCCGCAGCTGTTGCGTGAGGGGCGTGAAGCGCTGGATACGTTGACGCAATTGCTCAACCTCGGCTCTGTGTATCCCTTCCAGCAGGAGAAGACCCGCCATGGATAATTTTCTGGCCCAGACGCTGGCAGGGATAACCCCCGAGACAATCGAGGGTACAGCTCGCGGCTTTTCCTGGCAGTGGATTGGTCACGGAATTCTGGAGCTGACGCCGGTCGCTCCGGCGGAATATTCGCTGGTGCTGTCTGCGGGGATCCACGGTAATGAAACGGCCCCGGTAGAGATACTTGATTCAATTCTCTCCAGGCTGTTTAGCGGTGAACTAACGCTCACATGGCGGCTGCTGGTGATTCTGGGGAACCCGCAGGCGCTGGCGGCGGGACAACGTTATTGTCATAGCGACCTGAACCGTATGTTTGGCGGCCGTTGGCAGATTTTTGCCGCGAGCGAAGAAACGCACCGAGCCCATCAGCTTGAGCTGTGTCTGGAGGATTTTTATTCGCGGGCGAAAGAGCCAGTCCGCTGGCATCTGGATCTGCACACCGCGATTCGCGGCTCGCAGCATCTGCGCTTTGGCGTGTTGCCACAACGCAACGTTGCCTGGGACGAAGATTTTTTGGGATGGCTGGGAGAGGCAGGGCTGGAGGCGCTGGTTTTCCATCAGACACCTGGCGGCACGTTCACCCATTTTAGCGCTGAACATTTTGGCGCGCTGGCCTGCACGCTGGAACTGGGTAAAGCGCTGCCGTTTGGACAAAACGATCTGACTCAGTTTGCGCAGACGGCAGATGCGCTGGCGAAGCTGCTGCAGGGCGAGCGAATGTCACCGGGAGAAACATCTCCGCTGCGTTACCGCGTGGTGTCGCAAATCACGCGGCGTAGCGACGATTTCATTCTTCACATGGATAACCAGACGCTCAATTTTACCCCTTTTACAGAGGGCACCTTGCTGGCGCAGGACGGTGATGAACGTTTTACCGTCACCCATGATGTTGAATACGTTCTTTTTCCAAATCCAAACGTGGCCTGTGGTTTACGTGCCGGATTGATGCTCGAAAAATTATGACAAATATATATGCCCTTTTGGTTTATCCCTAAGGGCTTATTTTTACGTGCTGTTTTTATTTATTACGGATTATTCCTGGTGAATTGCTTTCTTAATAATCAGGGATGAGGTATAGTTCTTCATAATCCCTTCAAAATCATCCCGTTGTAATTTTTCATTGCAACTCTGCGCAATTTATTCTTTTTTTCTCCATAATTGATGAAAGTTTGTTTTTTACACTTTCATTGTTTTACCGTTGCTCTGATTAATTGACGCTTAAGCCGGTAAAGTTAATCTCGTCAACACGACATCACATTGCATAAGAGTCGCATGAGTGTCGTAAAAATAACTGAAAGAAAGGATAGAAATTATGCGTAAACTGACTGCTCTGTTTGTTGCCTCTACCCTGGCGCTGGGCGCTGCTAACCTGGCCCACGCCGCTGACACGACAACAGCTGCGCCAGCTGATGCCAAACCAATGATGCACCACAACGGTAAGTTTGCCCCGCATCATGACATGATGTTTAAAGACCTGAACCTGACCGATGCGCAGAAACAGCAGATTCGCGAGATCATGAAAGGTCAGCGCGATCAGATGAAACGACCGCCGCTGGAAGAGCGCCGCGCAATGCACGACATCATCGCCAGCGATAGCTTCGATAAAGCGAAAGCGGAAGCGCAGATTGCGAAGATGGAAGAACAGCGCAAAGCCAACATGCTGGCGCATATGGAAACCCAGAACAAGATTTACAACATTCTGACCCCGGAACAGAAAAAGCAGTTTAATGCCAATTTTGAGAAGCGTCTGACAGAACGTGCCGCGCAGAAGGGTAAAATGCCGCAAGCTGCTGAGTAATCGTTCAGCGTCTACACTATATCATTCACGCTGTGTGTGCTAATTGCCGCACAGTGTGAAACCAAACTCAAGACCGCCGCTCTTGTCCACAACACGTTTAACGAGGTGGGCAGGATCGGCGGTTTTTTCTTTGCTGCCTCTTGCACCGCGCTTGTGACACGTTATTCTCCTGAAGCCCGCGAAAATTCCACCTGGAGGGCGCGTTGTTCTTTTTTGCAAAACACCGGGTTCATCGCTAAGGCAAATCAACTCTGCTGCCGATAACAATAATCTGCAGGGTGAACATAACAATGATGATTTATGGCTGCCTGTTTACGGTGGGCTGCCGTGCTGCGCCTTTCTGGAGGGATGATGGAATACTTTGATATCCGCAAAATGCCGGTCAATCTGTGGCGAAATGGTGCGGGAGAAACGCGTGAGATTTGCTGTTTTCCGCCAGCAACACGAGATTTTCACTGGCGGGCGAGTATCGCCTCCATCGCAGCGAATGGGGAGTTTTCTCTTTTTCCCGGCGTAGAACGCGTGATTACCCTGCTGGAAGGCGGAGAAGTGACGCTGGAAGAGCCGAACACTTTCACGCATACCCTGAAACAGCATCAGCCTTTTACCTTTGCCGGTGACAAGGTGGTAAAAGCGAAGCTGACGGAAGGGCAGATGTCGATGGATTTTAATATCATGACCCGACGGGATGTCTGCCAGGCAAAAGTCAGAGTTGCCGATCGCACCTTTACGACTTTTGGTTCGCGCGGCGGCGTGGTGTTTGTTATCAGCGGAGCCTGGCAACTGGGTGATAAGTTGTTGACCGTCGATCAGGGTGCAAGCTGGCACGACGGTAAACACACGTTACGACTGCTGGAGCGCGAGGGGAAACTGCTGTTCAGCGAGATTAACTGGATGCCGGGGCATTCTCCGGACTCAGTTCAATAATGTCATATTGACCAGACAGAATAGGCCGGCAGAGAATTTTGTAGCCATCTTGATCAAAGCCGGCCGGCATTCGCGCCAGTGTAGCTGCCTCATCCAGCGTTGAAACGGCTCCCAGCCACAGCCAGTTATTGATGATATGGTACTGCGTCATTTCAGCGCGGGTTTCCTGCAGCGCAATGGCATTGCTCCACGGCCAGCAGATTACGCGCACTCTTTCCAGGGCTTCTACCAGACGCAAATAATGTGCTTCAGGGCTTTCTTTCCCGCAGCAGGCTCCGGCGCAGCGTTTAAGCGCGGAGCGAAAACAGGCGCGCCCGTGGCTGAGGGGTTCCAGCCCCAACAGGCCGTAGCATAGCTGTTGTTCATCGGCGAGGCTTTGCAGCGTCTGTAGCGCTGCGCGGCGGTTGGCAAACAGGCCAAACAGATTGGGGGCGTGGGAGAAATCAATATCTCGTGCGTAAACCACCTGAACCGTTCGGTCGGTAAGCTGCAAGGCACACAGCTGGCGATTGCGTCGCAGCCGTTTGTTAAACAGGGGCTGCTGTTCTTTGATAAGCCGCGCTTCCAGCAGCAGGGCGCCAATTTCTCCGGCCGTACAAATCCAGCTAATGCGCCTGGCCTGACGCAGCATACTCGCTTCGTCTGCGGTACGCAGATGCGCCAGCACACGGCTGCGAATATTGACACTTTTACCAATATAAAGCGGCATGGTGTCGCTATCACTGTGAAACAGATAGACGCCTGGCGCGGTGGGAAGCGCACTCAAAAACGGGCGCAAATGCTCGGGATATTCATAGATTGCCGCTGCCTCAAATGTCAGACGAGGGGCTGATTGACGCTGTACCACTGTTGACTCCAGATGCTGGTTATTCATCCAGTGTAGCAGTTTGAGGGCGATTAAAAAAGCGGCATGAGATTCAGCAGGCTAATGCCAGATAGTGCCAATCCTGGCGCTACCCGGCATTTTGAAGGGAAAGGATTACGCTTTTTTCCAGAAATTATCAAACACGGTGATCGGGGTGCGACGTTTATGCTCAGTTTTCACGTACCAGCCTTCAATTTTTTTCGCGACGTCGGCATCCAGCGTTTTTCCTTCCAGATAGTCGTCGATGTTGTCGTAAGTGACGCCCAGTGCGGCTTCATCCGGCAGAGAAGGACGATCGTCCTCGAGGTCGGCAGTTGGTGCTTTCTTATATAAGTGCTCCGGGCACCCCAGCGCGGCGAGCAGTTGTTTGCCCTGGCGCTTGTTCAGACGAAATAGTGGGTTAATGTCGGTACCGCCATCACCGTACTTAGTGAAAAATCCGGTGATGGCTTCTGCAGCATGATCGGTACCCACGACAACCCCGCTGGTCATGCCGGCGATACTGTATTGTGCCTTCATACGTTCACGGGCTTTTTCATTGCCGCGCACAAAATCGCTCAGTTCGATACCCGCTTCACGCAGGGCCTGCTCGCTGGCCAGCACCGCGCCCTTAATATTGACGGTCAGTACGCGGTCCGGTTGAATAAAGGCGATGGCATCCTGGCAGTCCTGCTCATCGGCCTGAACGCCATACGGTAGGCGTACGGCAATAAACTGCAGTGCGTCATTACCCGTTTCTTTTCGCAGCTCGGTGATCGCCATCTGGCACAGTTTTCCCGCGAGCGTTGAGTCCTGTCCGCCGCTAATTCCCAACACCAGCGATTTCAGAAAGGGGTAGGTCTGCAGATACGATTTCAGGAAATCCACGCTGCGGCGAATTTCTTCTTCTGCATCGATGTGCGGTTTTGCGCCAAGCGCCTGGATTATCTCTTGCTGCAGAGTCATTTAACCCCCTCCGAAAAATAAAATGATCAAAAAAATGATGTGTTAAAGCTAACGCGTTGAGGCCCAAACGACAAGGGATGCGAGCCTGATATAGCATCATTTTGTTTTAATAGAATTTTCCGAAACCACCTAAGTATCCTCTGATTGCTTGAAAAATGCGTTGTTGTGCTCCAGGCTTATATAACACGCTGAAATACAAGAGGACGGAATATGAACAAGAATCTAACAGGAATTCTGAGCGCAGCGGCTGTTTTGACTATGCTGGCAGGGTGTACGGCCTACGATCGTACGAAAGACCAATTTGTTCAGCCCGTGGTGAAAGATGTGAAGAAAGGGATGAGCCGGGCGCAGGTAGCGCAGATTGCCGGTAAACCGTCTTCCGAAGTCAGTATGATCCATGCGCGTGGGACGTGTCAGACCTACATCCTGGGTCAACGAGATGGTAAAGCTGAGACCTATTTTGTTGCTTTAGATGACACCGGACACGTGATTAACTCTGGCTACCAGAGCTGCGCAGAGTACGACACCGACCCGCAGGCAGCGAAGAAGTAACAACTGTTTATTGCCTGAGCACTCGGGAAAACCGGCCACTGCGCCGGTTTTTTTATGTCACACGATCTTAATTATTGACGCGAATTATTTGCCTGAAGTGTGAGGGTGGTCATAACGCCAGGTCAAGGAGAGACAATTTAGTTGGTCAAGGAAATACCATCCGCCGGTGCAATCCCGTATACTCATTTCAGCCACCTAAAAAAGTAATTTAGCTGACGCAAGTTACCCAGAGCATGGATGCAGGTTAGGGCTTGCGGAGTGTCTGGTGACAGATAATCGCACATGAGGATCGTTTTAATGGAAAAGAAACACATTTATCTGTTTTGTTCTGCGGGCATGTCGACTTCATTGTTGGTTTCGAAGATGCGTGCTCAGGCCGAAAAATACGAAGTACCGGTTATTATTGAAGCGTTTCCTGAAACGCTGGCCGGAGAAAAAGGTCCAGTGGCCGATGTTGTATTATTAGGTCCACAAATTGCTTATATGTTGCCCGAAATTCAGCGTTTGTTACCCAACAAGCCTGTGGAAGTGATTGACTCGCTGCTGTATGGCAAAGTCGATGGTTTAGGCGTGCTTAAGGCTGCGGTTGCAGCAATTAAAAAAGCCGCAGCAAATTAATTATTTTATTTTAATTTTTCCCGTCAAAGAGTTATTTCATTAACATTCACCGCAATTATTAATTGCGGTATTTAAGGGTATTTTTCTATGAGTAACGCTATTGCTTCACTTGAAAAGGTACTCCTTCCTTTTGCTGTAAAAATTGGAAAGCAGCCACACGTTAATGCAATCAAAAACGGTTTTATTCGTTTAATGCCGTTAACCCTCGCAGGGGCCATGTTTGTATTAATCAATAACGTTTTCCTGAGCTTTGGGGAGGGGTCGTTTTTTTATTCAATGGGCATTCGACTTGATGCTTCAACTATTGAAACGCTGAATAGTTTGAAAGGCATTGGTGGAAACGTCTATAACGGTACGCTGGGTATCATGTCATTGATGGCGCCGTTCTTTATCGGTATGGCGCTGGCAGAAGAACGCAAAGTCGACTCACTGGCTGCCGGGCTGTTATCCGTCGCCGCGTTTATGACCGTAACGCCATATAGCGTGGGTGAAGCCTATGCCGTTGGCGCGAACTGGCTCGGCGGTGCCAATATTATTTCCGGTATTATTATCGGCCTCGCGGTCGCGGAAATGTTCACCTTTGTGGTCCGTCGCAATTGGGTAATTAAATTACCTGATAGCGTACCGACATCCGTGTCGCGCTCTTTCTCTGCGCTGATTCCTGGCTTCCTTATCCTCTCCATTATGGGGATCATCGCCTGGGCATTGAACACCTGGGGTACGAACTTCCACCAGATCATCATGGATTCCATTTCAACTCCGCTGGCATCGCTGGGCAGCGTGGTGGGCTGGGCCTACGTGATTTTTGTTCCGCTGCTGTGGTTCTTCGGTATTCACGGTTCACTGGCGCTGACCGCGCTGGACAGCGGTATCATGACGCCATGGGCGCTGGAAAACATTTCCATCTACCAACAGTTTGGTTCCGTAGACGCCGCGCTGGAGGCCGGAAAGACCTTCCACGTCTGGGCGAAACCGATGCTCGACTCCTATATTTTCCTCGGGGGTAGCGGGGCTACGCTGGGTCTGATTATCGCTATCTTCCTGGCATCGCGTCGTCCGGATTATCGTCAGGTTGCTAAACTGGCACTGCCGTCAGGCCTGTTCCAGATTAACGAACCTATCCTGTTCGGTCTGCCGATCATCATGAACCCTGTAATGTTTATCCCGTTCATTCTGGTGCAGCCGATTCTGGCGGCGATTACGCTGGCAGCTTATTACTCCGGCATTATTCCACCGATTACCAACATCGCACCGTGGACCATGCCAACCGGTTTGGGCGCGTTCTTTAACACCAACGGTAGCGTCGCTGCTCTGCTGGTCGCGCTGTTCAACCTCGGTATCGCCACGCTGGTTTACCTGCCGTTTGTGGTGGTAGCCAACAAAGCGCAGAACGTTATTGATCAAGAAGAAAGCGAAGAAGATATCGCTAACGCATTGAAATTCTAAATTTAATCCGGCATGGCTTCACGGTCATGCCGGACTGAACCAGAGGAAAAAAGTATGTTGGATATCGAAAACATCGTTGACACGCAGTCAGAAGCAGAAGAACTCGAAGAAGTGGTGATGGGTCTCATCATCAACTCCGGTCAGGCGCGTAGCCTGGCGTACGGCGCGCTCAAAATGGCCAAGCAAGGTGATTTCGAGTCAGCTAAGGCTATGATGGACCAGTCTCGTCTGGCGCTGAATGAAGCGCACCTCGTGCAAACGAAACTGATTGAAGGCGATCAGGGCGAAGGTAAAATGAAAGTTAGCCTGGTGCTGGTTCATGCTCAGGACCACCTGATGACATCAATGCTGGCGCGTGAGCTGGTGACTGAACTGATTGAGCTTCACGAAAAGCTGAAATAGCGAGGAGTGCATAATGCAGCTACAGATTAACGCACCGGAAATCAAAACCGTCTATGAGCAGCAGCTGTTTAATGGCAAAAATTTCCATGTGTTCATCTATAACAAAACTGAGAGCATCAGCGGGCTGCATCAGCATGACTACTACGAATTTACCCTGGTTTTAACCGGGCGCTATTATCAGGAAATCAACGGTAAACGCGTATTGCTCGAACGCGGGGACTTTGTTTTTATTCCATTGGGATCGCACCACCAGAGTTTTTATGATTTTGGGGCGACAAGGATCCTGAACGTCGGTATCAGTAAACGCTTTTTTGAACAGCACTACCACCCGCTGCTGCCATTTTGTTTCGTTGCATCGCAGGTCTATCGGGCGAATAATTCGTTTCTCACTTACATTGAAACGGTTATTGCATCACTGAACTTTCGCGAGAGTGGACTGGATGAATTTGTAGAAGTGGTCACCTTCTATATTATTAACCGGTTGCGCCATCATCGCGAAGAGCAGGTGCTGGATGATATTCCGCAGTGGCTTAAAACCACCGTGGAGACCATGCATGACAAACGGCAGTTTAGCGAGAATGCGCTGGAAAACATGGTACACCTGTCCGCGAAATCCCAGGAGTATCTGACCCGCGCAACCCAGCGTTATTACAGCAAAACGCCGATGCAGATCATTAATGAAATCCGCATTAACTTTGCTAAAAAACAGCTGGAAATGACTAACTATTCTGTAACGGATATTGCTTACGAATCTGGCTACAGTAGTCCAAGTCTGTTTATTAAAACGTTTAAAAAGCTGACGTCATTTACACCTAATAGCTATCGTAAGAAATTAACTGAATTTAATCAGTAGATATTATTAGCCAATAACCCATTTTTTATAGCTTGCCCAAAATAGCGTCGGGACAGCCACGCTATACCTGACAAACGGGTTGAGCATAATACACGTCAGTGTTTTGACACTGAAGGGAGAAAGTATGAGCCAGAAATTAAAAGTCGTCACTATCGGTGGCGGGAGCAGCTACACCCCTGAGTTACTTGAAGGCTTTATTAAGCGCTATCATGAATTACCGGTTTCTGAATTGTGGCTGGTTGATGTCGACGATGGAAAAGAGAAGCTGGACATTATTTTTGACCTTTGCCAGCGCATGATCGATAAAGCTGGCGTGCCGATGAAGTTGTTTAAAACGCTGGACCGCCGTGAAGCGCTGAAAGATGCTGATTTCGTTACCACCCAGCTGCGCGTAGGGCAACTGAAAGCCCGCGAAAAGGATGAACGCATTCCGCTGAGCCACGGGTATCTGGGGCAGGAAACCAACGGCGCTGGTGGGCTGTTCAAAGGTCTGCGTACTATTCCGGTTATCTTTGATATTGTCAAAGATGTGGAAGAACTGTGCCCGAATGCGTGGGTGATTAACTTTACTAACCCGGCCGGGATGGTGACGGAAGCGGTCTATCGCCATACGAATTTTAAGAAATTCATCGGTGTATGCAATATTCCTGTCGGCATGAAAATGTTCATTAGCGATGTGCTGGCGCTGAAAGAGAGCGATGACTTATCCATCGATCTGTTCGGTCTGAACCATATGGTCTTTATTAAAGACGTACTGGTGAATGGTAAATCACGCTTTGATGAACTGTTGGATGGCGTGGCTTCAGGTCAACTGAAAGCCTCCACCGTGAAGAACATCTTCGATCTGCCGTTCAGTGAAGGGTTGATTCGCTCGCTGAAGCTGCTGCCGTGCTCATATTTGCTTTACTACTTCAAGCCAAAAGAGATGCTGGCGATTGAAATGGGTGAATACTATAAGGGCGGCGCTCGCGCTCAGGTGGTACAGAAAGTGGAGAAACAACTGTTTGATCTGTACAAAAACCCGGATTTGAACGTGAAACCGAAAGAGCTGGAACAGCGCGGTGGAGCCTATTACTCCGATGCGGCCTGTGAAGTGATCAACGCCATCTACAACGACAAACAGACCGAGCACTATGTCAACGTTCCGCACCATGGGCATGTTGACAATATCCCGGCAGACTGGGCGGTTGAGATGACCTGTACACTGGGACGCAACGGCGCCACGCCGCACCCACGTATTACCCATTTTGATGAGAAAGTGCTCGGCCTTATCTATACCATAAAAGGCTTTGAAGTCGCGGCGAGCAATGCGGCACTGAGCGGTGAGCTGAATGATGTGCTGCTGGCGTTGAACCTGAGTCCGCTGGTGCATTCTGACAGCGATGCCGAGATTCTGGCGCGTGAGCTGATTCTGGCGCATGAAAAATGGCTGCCAAACTTCGCCGGGTGTATCGAGAAACTCAAAAGCGAACAACACTAACTGAGGTCGGCTATGGAACGCGTACTGATTGTAAATGCGGATGATTTTGGCCTGAGTAAAGGACAAAACTACGGCATTGTTGAAGCCTGTCGCAATGGCGTGGTCACCTCGACAACCGCACTGGTTAATGGCGCAGCCATTGACCATGCGGTACAGCTGAGTCGCGACATACCTGAACTAGCCGTTGGGATGCATTTTGTTCTGACGCTGGGCAGGCCGTTGACGGCAATGCCAGGCCTTACTCGTGACGGGTTACTGGGAAAATGGATCTGGCAGATGGCTGAAGAAGACACCTTGCCGTTGGATGAAATTTCTCAGGAACTGGCCGCGCAGTATCAGCGTTTTATTGACCTGTTCGGGCGGGAGCCAACGCATCTGGATAGCCATCACCATGTGCATATGTTCCCGCAGATTTTCCCTATCGTGGCCGGGTTTGCTGCCCAACGGGGGATTGCGTTACGGATCGATCGTCAGGCGGTATTCCAGGCGTCTGACTTTCCGCAGACGTTACGGACTTCCCAGGGATTCAGCAGCGAGTTTTATGGCGAAGCGATTTCTGAAGCCCTGTTTTTGCAAACGCTTGACGCGTCAGCAGACCGGGGAGAGTCCTCGCTGGAAGTGATGTGTCATCCGGCCTTTATCGATGACATTATTCGTCAAAGTGCCTACTGTTACCCCCGCTTAACTGAGCTCGACGTGCTGACGTCTCCGTCACTGAAATATGCTATTGCGGAGCGCGGTTATCGTCTTGGCAGTTTTCTGAACGTCTAACTCCTGAGTTTGCGGCGCATAATGCGCCGCATTTTTTTAGGCAGGGATCGTGTCGATTTTTCCGGCGCGTGACCAGACGCGGTGCGCACTCATTAGCGTCAGCAGGGTATCCATAAACTGTGCGTCTGCACTGTCTGCCTCCACCACGCCTTCTTCTCCTTCAGTTTTGATATCCAACGTTGCTTTAAACTGACGCGCATCGCCAGCCAGTGCGATAGGTTTTAAGTGCTTATACGCTTCGAGTAAGTAATATCGGGCATCACCGTTCATAGCGATATCTGCGATATTGCCACACGGAACGATAACCGCATCGACGGTCAGCGATGGTGAACCCGCAAAGGTACCGGCGATTGTCAGGACGGAACCATCATCGGCAACCACATTACCCATTCGGGAATAGAGCAGTTTGGCGTGAACGCCTTTGGCCTGTAAGGCTTGCATGATGGCAAGCAGGTCGCCCGATTTCACCTGGTCATTAAGTAGAATGGCGACCACGCGGCCCTTAATCTCACCTTGCGCACCCGCATATAAACTGAGTGACGGCGCACTTTTCAAACCATTGACGTTAGCCGGTGGGGCGATTTTGGCCTGTTCCTCGGTTAGCTCAAAACCGAGATTATCGGCAACCGCCTCGGCGAGGGCTGTATCAATATGGGCTAACTGTTCGACCACTCTTTCCCGAATATAGGGGCGCGTAACTTTGCTGAGTTCGAAGCTGAATCCGCCGATAATATGCTGCTGTTCAATTGGCGTCTGACTTAGCCAGAACAGGCGAGGGTGCGCATAGTATTCGCCAAAAGAGGGGCTACGTTCGCGGATTTTGTTTCCTTCAATCCGTTCCTGATACGATTCAAATCCACCGCGTTTTGGCCCCGGCGGCGTTTCACGCGGCCAGTTATCATTGATGGAGTTAGGTTCATAGTTGGCCGGGTTGGTATCGATGTCCATACGATGCATACCGTCACGCTGGAAGTTATGGTACGGGCAGGTCGGGCGATTAATCGGGATTTCATGGAAGTTGGGCCCGCCCAGGCGGCTGATTTGGGTATCGGTATACGAAAACAAGCGGCCTTGCAGCAAGGGATCGTTGGTAAAATCGATACCAGGGACGATGTGTCCGGGATGAAAAGCGACTTGTTCATTTTCGGCGAAGAAATTATCCGGATTACGATTCAGCACCATTTTACCGACGCGTTGCACCGGAACCAGCTCTTCTGGGATCAGCTTGGTCGGGTCGAGCAGGTCAAAATCGAACTTGAATTCGTCTTCTTCAGGAATGAGCTGCAGCCCCAGTTCGTATTCCGGATAATCGCCTGCTTCAATAGCTTCCCACAGATCGCGGCGATGAAAATCGGGATCACGACCGGTAAGTTTTTGCGCTTCATCCCATACCAGCGAAGCTTTGCCCGCCAGCGGTTTCCAGTGAAAACGGACAAAGGTGGCTTTCCCTTGCGCATTTATCAACCGGAACGTGTGAATGCCAAAGCCTTCCATCGTGCGATAGCTGCGTGGAATACCCCGGTCAGACATCGCCCATATAACGTTGTGCAACGTTTCTGGCTGTAACGAGACATAATCCCAAAAGGTATCGTGGGCGCTTTGACCCTGTGGGATAGCCCAATGCGGCTCCGGTTTTACCGCATGGACGAAATCCGGGAATTTATGGGCATCCTGAATGAAGAAGACTGGCGTGTTGTTTCCCACCAGATCGAAAATGCCCTCTTCAGTATAAAATTTGGTCGCAAATCCTCGAATATCTCTGACCGTATCCGCTGAGCCTGCGCCGCCCTGAACCGTAGAGAAACGGACAAAAACCGGGGTGATTTTATTTTCATCACTCAGAAAGTCCGCTTTCGTCGTCGCGCTGAGGCTGGCATAGGGCTGAAAGTAACCATGAGCGGCCGAACCTCGGGCATGTACGATCCGCTCCGGGATGCGTTCGTGATCAAAATGGGTGATTTTTTCCCGCAGGATAAAGTCTTCCAGCAGAGTTGGCCCACGGTTTCCTGCGCGCAGAGAGTTCTGATCGTCTGCGATGCGCACTCCCTGATTGGTTGTCAGAGCAAAATCTTCGCTGCCTTTACGAAAACTATCCAGCGCGTTGAGTTTGTCACTTTTGGTGTCAGGCGCTTTTAAGCTGCCGGACGTAGTGGGCTGCATGCCTGGTGGCGTGGGTTCAGGTGTTGGCCGATGTGAACCGTCTGCTGGCGCCAGTGAGTCAAGTCCTGGCTGGGATTCGCTGGCATCATGAACCGGCGCTGAGTGATGGAGTGGGTGCTTATCATTCTGTGACATTAAACTCGTCTCCTGTTTTCATCGCTTAAAGGTCGTTGTTGCCGTCAAAAGCTTTAACTATAGACCACTTGCTCAGTGGTGCAGGAACTGACCGAGGGCGTAAAGCGCGATGAACCAAGCAAACAGCGCACGCAAGGCAGGACGTCAGGAGACAAAATCGGCTAAGATAGCCGTTTTCTGATTTTTAGAATTAGTCTTTAGTGAAGCAACTGATTATGAAACCTCTTCGCCAACAAAATCGTCCGGTAATTAGCTATGTTCCTCGCGTGGAGCCAGCCCCACCAGAGCATGCAGTTAAAATGGATGCGTTTCGTGACGTATGGATACTGCGCGGAAAATATGTCGCTTTTGTCTTAATAGGGGAGGCGTTTCAGCGTTCGCCTGCATTTACGGTCCCGGAATCAGCGCAACGCTGGGCTAATCAGGTTCGCCAGGAAAATGAACTGAGCGATTAACGGATATAAAAAACCGCCGGAGCATGACACTCCGGCGGTTTTTTTTGTTTTTCAGATCTAACAGACTTAGCGATGCGCCAGTTCGGCGTTATCGTCGCTGTCCAGAATTGTTTTATCGGTCTGTTTCAGCCATTGGCTGGTCAGCGTACCGGCTGTCATAGAACCGCTCACGTTCAGCGCGGTACGACCCATATCGATCAGCGGCTCAACGGAAATCAGCAGCGCAACCAGCGTGACCGGCAGACCCATAGCTGGCAGGACGATCAGCGCGGCAAACGTTGCACCGCCACCCACACCCGCAACCCCAGCGGAACTGACGGTGACGATACCGACCAGCGTCGCAATCCACATCGGGTCCAGCGGGTTGATCCCGACGGTCGGGGCGACCATTACTGCCAGCATTGCCGGGTACAGCCCTGCACAACCGTTCTGGCCAATGGTGGCGCCAAAGGAGGCGGCAAAAGAGGCGATGGATTCAGGCACGCCCAGACGACGGGTTTGCGCTTCAACGTTCAGCGGAATTGAGGCTGCGCTGGAACGGCTGGTGAAGGCGAAAGTCAGCACCGGCCACACCTTGCGGAAGTATTTCAGCGGGCTAACGCCGTTAACACCCAACAGGATCCCGTGTACCACGAACATAATGCCCAGACCGAGATAAGAGGCTACGACGAAGCTACCCAGCTTGATGATGTCCTGCAGGTTGGAGCCAGCAACTACTTTGGTCATCAGCGCCAGAACACCGTACGGTGTCAACTGCATCACCAAACGAACCAGCTTCATCACCCAGCTTTGCAGGGTATCGATAGCGACCAGCACGCGCTCGCCTTTCGGCGCATCATCTTTCAGCAGCTTCAGTGCGGCAACACCGAGGAATGTCGCGAAGATAACCACGCTGATAATCGACGTCGGGTTAGCTCCGGTCAGATCGGCAAACGGGTTTTTCGGGATAAACGACAACACCAGCTGTGGAACGCTGAGGTCAGCTACTTTGCCAACATAGTTGGTTTCAATCGCGTTCAGACGAGCGGTTTCGGCCCCACCTTGCACCAGACCTTCTGCGGTCAGGCCGAACAGGTTGGTTACCAGAACCCCTACCAGCGCGGCAATCAGCGTAGTAAACAGCAGCGTACCGATGGTCAGGAAGCTGATTTTACCTAACTGAGAGGCGTTGTGCAGACGCGCAACGGCGCTGAGAATAGACGCAAACACCAGCGGCATGACAATCATCTGCAGCAGTTGGACGTAACCGTTGCCGACAATGTTGAACCACTGTACGGAATCTTTAAGAACCTGGCTGTCGGAACCATAAATGGTGTGCAGGGCGAGGCCAAACACCACACCCATGACCAGACCGACCAGTACTTTTTTTGCCAGACTCCACTGCTTGTGACGGGCTTGCGCCAGCACGAACAGCAGCACTACGAACACGATAATGTTCGCGATTAATGGATAGTTCATCCCCGTTCTCCTGATCTTATTATGCGTATCACCGTGTGACGGTGATTCTGTTGGCGCAAGATTAGCAGAACTGTGACTTGCCTCTTATATTCAAATGGAATTGTTTATGCCAAAAATAACTTTTTGGCTGATTTATTAGTCAACCTGGTGCGTTATAAAACGATTAAACTGCATTTGCAGCGTATTTATCATTTGTGATGACCAGCGCACCGCACTGTTCTCTTGTACGGTCTGCGGCATCCAGATTGCCCACGCGAACAGCGCCATGCACAGAAACCGCTCCAGTTGGTTGCCTTTTTGCGGCACGAGGATAGGCAGACGAAAACGCCAGCGGCAGGGCCAAAGCAAGGGGACGCCCGCCGGGGTCAACATGTCGGCCAGAATGTGGCTGAGATAACCGAGAACCATACCTTGTAAGGCATCAGCCGGAATTATCCAGGTATCAGGGACTTTCAGGTAAAACGTGGCCAGCAGGGCAAAAACCGCCAGCAGGCTATGCGTAAACCCGCGATGACCAAATGCCCGGGCAATGGGCTTTGATACCCACTTCAGACGCTGCCCCAGCAGGGATTTGGGATGATCGATATCCGGCAGTAAGCACGTCAAAATGGCTGAAGGAACAATATGCCACCAGTCACCCTGCGCAAGAACGGGCGTTAGCTCGGCATTCTTGGCAAATACCGCACAGGCAATAGAAAAAAGAAGGTGACCTTCCGCCGTCATGATAAAACCCAATAAACTGTCGATTCATACAGTATAGGGGTTTTATACAGTAGGCGGAAGAGGTGACGTTGTAACCCTTTGTCACAAGTGCGCCTTTACCGCGCCAGCCAACCGCCATCCACGGCCAGCGTATAGCCATGTATATAGTCCGAGGCAGCACTTGCGAGGAACACGACCGGGCCTTTCAGGTCATCAGGCGTGCCCAGCGTCCGGCAGGCGGGCAATGTGATCATTGCCCGTCGCAGGATTAGCCGCGCAGGTGAGCGGCAGTGAGTTCGGTGAGCGAGGCCAGTTTGACGTCGGCCAGAACGAAGCGAGGATCGTCCTGATTTTCATGCGCAGGTACTACGATGGAACGCATACGGGCGGCTTTCGAAGCAATCATGCCGTTCACCGAGTCTTCCAGTGCTACGCAGTTTAATGGGTCAATGCCCAGTTTCGCCGCGCAATCGAGATAAACCTGCGGGTGCGGTTTGCTGTAGGGCAGTTTTTCCGCAGAAGCCAGTGCATCGAAGCTGCTGCGCAGATCAAACATGGTTAGCACTTTTTCCAGCATATGCAGCGGCGAGGCGGATGCCAGTCCTACTTTCAACCCCTGAGATTTACACAATGCCACGGCCTCACGCACGCCCGGCAGCAGTGGTTTTGTTTCTTCAACTAACGCAATTGCCCGGGTAATGATGCGCTCGGTTACTTCCTGACGTGAGGGACCGTTCCACGGTTGCTGTGCAAACCACAAATCAACCACCATGTCGATGCGTAAGCCAAGTGTATCGGGAAGTTCATGGCGGCGGGAGATATCAACGCCTAAACTTGCTATCACATCCAGTTCGGCCTGATCCCAAAGCGGTTCAGAATCGACCAGTAATCCATCCATATCGAAAATTGCAGCAAGAATTTGACGCGGGGTTGACATCACAACCTCTCCTTTACGGGTGATAAAAGGGATTAAGAGCCAGCCAGGACGGGCTCTGAGCGTTCATTATGGCTAATTCAGCAGTATACCGCCTTTAAAGATCAGGCGAAAACGATAATCAACGGGTAAACTTAGGCCAAAATGACACGTCTTAATCAAGGGGAACTCATGACGTATCAACAAGCTGGACGCATTGCCATCTTGAAAAGGCTGGTGGGATGGGTGATTTTCATTCCCGCGCTGATTTCAACCCTGGTTTCAGTACTGAAGTTTATGTATGCGCACAGCGAAAAGCAGGAAGGGATTAACGCGGTCATGCTCGATTTTGCTCATGTGATGATCGACATGATGCGTGTGAACACACCTTTTCTTAACGTGTTTTGGTATAACTCGCCGACGCCCGATTTTCAAAGTGGACTGAATCTCGTTTTTTGGCTGATTTTCATTCTGATTTTTATCGGTCTGGCGTTGCAGGATTCAGGCGCCAGAATGAGCCGTCAGGCGCGTTATTTACGCGAGGGCGTTGAGGATCAGTTGATTCTGGAACAGGCAAAGGGCAGTGAAGGGTTATCACGCGAGCAACTTGAGTCGCGTATTGTGGTACCGCACCATACGATCTTTTTACAAATTTTTCCGCTCTATATTTTGCCGGTGATCGTTATCGTGATTGGCTACTTCTTCTTTTCATTACTGGGCTTTTTGTAACTGCTGCACTATCAGGCCTGACGCGTTGCGAAACGCCAGGCCAGATAAGCAACGTGCGACTTTGCTAAGCCGCCAGTAACCTGTCCAGCGCTTTCTGCGCCACGACCAGATGCTGTCCCCCGAACAGAATAGCCCTGTTCAGCAGCGTATAGAGCTGGTAGACAGGCTGTCTGTCGAGAAAATCCAATGGTAGCGGAGAAACAGACTGATAACCGTCATAGAGTTGCGGCGGCTGATCGGTATGTAACGGCAGCATTGCCAGGTCACACTCTCTGTCCCCCCAGTAGCAGGCAGGGTCAAAGATGTACGGGCCGTTCGGGCCGAGGGCGCAGTTCCCGGACCACAAATCACCATGCAGAAGAGACGGCTGCGGCTGATGGGAAGAGAGACGCTGCTGAACATGCTCGACAATGGCGTCGATATTGCCAAACGCAATGCCTTTTTCAGCGGCGAGTTCCAGCTGCCAGCCAATACGCTGCTCGGCAAAAAAGGTTGACCAGCGACGTTGCCAGGTGTTGGGCTGCGGCGTGGTAGAGAGCGCATTATCGAAGTCGAGCCCAAACTGCGGCTGATCGCTCCATTCATGCAAATGCGCCAACTGTTGGCCGAGGATAAACGCGTTGTGCGCATCAAGCGGACGGGGAGGGAGGAAATCCATCACCAGAAAGCTGTAATCTCTGTCTGCGCCTACCGCCCAGACTTTCGGTACAGATACGGTTTGACTGCGAGAAAGTAGCTCCAGTTGATCGGCTTCCGCCGTAAAGCCGGTTAACAGCTCTCTTTCATCGCATTTGACGAAAAAATCGCGCCCCGCATAGCGTAAATGCCATGCGGCGTGGATCTCTCCGCCGGGCAGTTCGTTACGCAGTTCGATTTCGCCTTCACCTAATTGCTCGCTTAAAAGACGACTGATAGCCTGCCACATGATGTCTCTCCCCATGTTGTCTGCCAGATCATAAGGTTAGCGCAAGAATGCGGTTAAAAAACACGAACTGACGCACACCACGGACGCGTCATCGCTGGAAAGGCACTTAATGTGTGTCGTTCTTCTTCACCTCGCATAGTTGTGAAGACGCCCGGTTGCACATGATTCACTGCTTTGTAATCACGTGATTTTTTATCATAGACGTATAACACCCATGCCGACAGTTTTACGGGGAAATCCCCTTGTATCTAGACAAGGGGAAGCCGTCATTACTGAGCCAGATACGCGTATATTTTTTGCGTATCGTCTAAAGCGCACAGACGCGTACCCTGATTCAGGGTGGCGGCGCTACCTGCGGCGACACCGTAACGAACAATATCTGCAAAAGGTGCGCTCTCCGCCAGTTTAAGCGTCATGGCCCCGACCATACTGTCGCCCGCGCCTACGGTACTTTGACTCTTCACCGGTGGCGGAACCACCTGGACACAGGTTTCACGATCAACGCCCAGCGCTCCTTGTGGTCCAAGCGAGACCACTACGCGATGCGCTTTTCCGCTTTGCACGATTTCCTGCGCGGCGTTGCGCACATCATCGGGCTGCGTGAGTTCGCGATTCACCAGCGCGCTCAGTTCTTTGAGGTTGGGTTTGACCAGTTCGATATTGCCGATGGTTAATGCTGCCGCCAGCGCTTCGCCAGAACTATCGACGATACAACGAATCCCTTGTTTTTGTGCTGTGGTAATGAGCCGGGTCAGCTTCTCAAGCTGTACGCCAGGCGGCAAACTGCCGCTAATAACCAGCAGTGCGCCAGACTCAATTTCCAGCACCTGATCCTGAAGTTGGTAGAACTCATCATCGGTGAGCGCAGCGCCTGGCATGACGAAGCGATACTGTTCGCCGCTGGACTCAACGTGGACATGGAGATTTTGTCGGGTCCAGTCTTTAGCTTCGACGGTGGATACGGGAACATTTTCGTCGGCGAGCAAAACAACAAGATGCTCTCCGGTGGCGCCACCCGCAGGGAAGATGGCCGTAGCGGTGCCGCCAAGATGGGCAATTGCGCGAGCGACGTTGATACCGCCGCCGCCGGGTTCAAAAACCGGCGAGGTACAGCGAAGCTTACCTTCCGGGTAGATTTGCGGCGTGATTGTTGCGCTATCGAGAGAGGGCGCAAGTGTTAACGTATAGATACGTACCATCTTTACCTCCTGTTAGGCTGTCCTCAGTCTGGCACTTAACCCCCCGAAAGTGAAGTAATTAACAACATGATTTTTCATATCTTTATTTAAAATAATCGCGTTAAAGATATATAAATAAAAAAACGGTTTAGGAACGCTCTTATTCAAAAAATGAAATAAGAATTTATTGCTATGTTATTCGAGTCTTTTTATAATTTGTTACCTTTCAAGGGTCTTTTGTCATTGATCCATATGAAAGTTTCCGAGACCGTTATGGTCTCTTTTTTTGTTGTACGGACTCTTAATAAATGAAGCTTTTGAAGACAGTGCCCGCAGCGTTACTGCTGACGGGTGGCCTGCTTGCGTCAATGCAGGCTGCCGCCGATGATTCCGTTTTTACTGTCATGGATGACCCTTCCAGCGCGAAAAAACCCTTTGAAGGTAACCTGAACGCGGGATATCTCGCCCAGTCAGGCAACACAAAAAGTTCTTCTTTAACTGCAGACACCACCATGACCTGGTACGGTCAAACTACGGCGTGGTCTTTGTGGGGAAATGCCAGCAATACCTCCTCAAATGATGAGCGTTCATCGGAGAAATATGCCGTAGGTGGCCGTAGTCGTTACAACATGACCGACTATGACTATCTCTTTGGTCAGGCAAGCTGGCTGACCGACCGTTACAACGGCTATCGCGAGCGTGACGTGCTAACCGCAGGTTATGGTCGTCAGTTCCTCAACGGACCGGTGCACAGCTTCCGTTTTGAATTCGGTCCTGGTGTGCGCTATGACGAGCACACGGATGGCACCACCGAAACACAGCCGCTGGGCTATGCGTCCGGGGCCTATGCGTGGCAGATGACGGACAATACTAAGTTTACGCAAGGTGTGTCGGTATTTGGTGCTGACGATACAACGCTCAATTCTGAAACGGCCTTGAACGTTGCCATCAACGAACACTTTGGGTTAAAGGTGGCTTACAACGTTACCTGGAACTCTGAACCACCGGCAACAGCGCCGGAGCATACCGATCGTCGTACTACTGTGTCACTCGGCTATCGTATGTAATGACAAGCCGGGTCAAATAATTGGCCCGGCTTTTCTCAATTAACGTTAAATTTATTTAATATAAAATCTGTGTTTTATTTTTAATACTTATCAATAACGCGCTATTTTCAGACGAATTCGATTTAATTGATAAATACAACGGAACCGGAACAGCGTGTGCCAGTATTTTAACCCCAGATCATCGCAGCCCAACGTAGCATCAGCATTGCCGCACAAATAACGAGCAGTATCACAACCATCTTCCAGTGTTTCTTCGCAAAGCGATTTGTTGGCATTGTGCTTTTCCTGCTCAGGTTAGATAACTTTATACAAGTGTAACAAAAACATCAGGGTGTCAGTGAATTGATTTACATCATAGAGTGCGCGTTGATTGTTGCTTTGATCGGCTCATAATGCCGTGTACACTGTCAAACGGTGTTATCAAAAAGCGGGTGTAGGTCCAGTGTAGCCATTAAGGCGACCAGTGACATATTTCGCAGAGTGAAGCGGGAATCAGCCCACACCTTTTTGATGATTTTAAATATTGAATCTTTGTATGTGATCTTACGTGTGGGTCACCACTGCAAATAAGGATATAACATGCCTGTTATTACTCTTCCTGATGGCAGCCAACGCCATTACGACCACGCTGTAAGCCCCATGGATGTTGCGCTGGACATCGGTCCAGGTCTGGCGAAAGCCACTATTGCTGGCCGTGTTGACGGTGAGCTGGTAGATGCTTCCGATCTGATTGAGCATGATGCGAAGCTCTCCATCATCACCGCGAAGGATGAAGAAGGTCTGGAGATCATTCGTCACTCCTGTGCGCACCTGTTAGGGCACGCGATCAAACAACTCTGGCCGCACACCAAAATGGCGATCGGACCGGTTGTTGATAACGGTTTTTACTACGATATCGATCTTGACCGTACGCTAACCCAGGAAGATGTCGACGCGCTCGAGAAGCGGATGCACGAGCTCGCTGAGAAAAACTACGATGTCATTAAGAAGAAAGTCAGCTGGTACGAAGCGCGTGAAACCTTCGTGAAGCGTGGCGAGACCTATAAAGTCTCCATTCTTGATGAAAACATTGCCCATGATGACAAGCCTGGCTTGTACCATCATGAAGAATATGTCGATATGTGCCGTGGCCCGCACGTGCCGAACATGCGTTTCTGTCATCACTTCAAACTGATGAAGACCGCTGGGGCATACTGGCGTGGCGATAGCAATAACAAGATGCTGCAGCGTATTTATGGTACTGCATGGGCCGATAAAAAAGCCCTGAGTGCCTACCTGCAACGTCTGGAAGAAGCGGCCAAACGCGACCACCGTAAAATCGGTAAGCAGCTTGACCTGTATCATATGCAGGAAGAAGCGCCGGGTATGGTGTTCTGGCACAATGATGGCTGGACAATCTTCCGTGAACTGGAAGTCTTTGTTCGCTCAAAACTGAAAGAATACCAGTATCAGGAAGTTAAAGGTCCGTTCATGATGGACCGCGTGCTGTGGGAAAAAACAGGTCACTGGGATAACTACAAAGATGCGATGTTCACGACCTCCTCTGAGAACCGTGAATACTGCATTAAGCCCATGAACTGCCCGGGCCACGTGCAGATCTTCAATCAGGGTCTGAAATCCTATCGTGATCTGCCGTTGCGTATGGCCGAGTTTGGTAGCTGCCACCGTAATGAGCCGTCAGGCGCGCTGCATGGCCTGATGCGTGTTCGTGGCTTCACTCAGGATGATGCACATATCTTCTGTACAGAAGAGCAGATCCGTGATGAAGTTAACGCTTGCATTCGTATGGTCTACGATATGTATAGCACCTTTGGCTTCGAGAAAATCGTCGTCAAACTGTCCACTCGCCCCGAAAAACGTATCGGTAGCGATGAAATGTGGGACCGTGCTGAAGCTGACCTGGCCGTTGCGCTGGAAGAAAACAACATCCCGTTTGAGTACCAACTGGGTGAGGGCGCATTCTACGGTCCGAAAATTGAATTTACCCTGTATGACTGCCTCGATCGTGCATGGCAGTGCGGTACTGTACAGCTGGACTTCTCTCTGCCGTCCCGTTTAAGCGCCTCTTATGTTGGCGAAAACAACGAGCGTCAGGTGCCGGTTATGATTCACCGCGCAATTCTTGGGTCGATGGAACGTTTCATCGGTATCCTGACCGAAGAGTTCGCTGGCTTCTTCCCGACCTGGCTTGCGCCAGTTCAGGTTGTCGTCATGAACATCACCGATTCACAGTCTGAATACGTCAACGAATTAACGCAGAAACTACAAAATGCGGGTATTCGTGTAAAAGCAGACTTGAGAAATGAGAAGATTGGCTTTAAAATCCGCGAGCACACTTTACGTCGTGTCCCTTACATGTTGGTCTGTGGCGACAAAGAGGTAGAAGCAGGCAAAGTTGCCGTGCGCACCCGTCGTGGCAAAGACTTGGGCAGCCTGGACGTAAATGAAGTGATTGAGAAGCTGCAACAAGAGATTCGCAGCCGCAGTCTTCAACAACTGGAGGAATAAGGTATTAAAGGCGGAAAACGAGTTCAAACGGCACGTCCGAATCGTATCAATGGCGAGATTCGCGCCCTGGAAGTTCGCTTAACAGGTCTGGAAGGCGAAGCTTTGGGTATTGTGAGTCTGAGAGAAGCGATCGAAAAAGCTGAAGAAGCTGGAGTAGATTTAGTTGAAATCAGCCCTAACGCCGAACCGCCAGTTTGTCGTATTATGGACTACGGCAAGTTCCTTTATGAAAAGAGTAAGTCTTCTAAGGAACAGAAGAAAAAGCAAAAAGTTATCCAGGTTAAGGAAATTAAATTCCGTCCTGGCACCGACGATGGCGATTACCAGGTAAAACTCCGCAGCCTGGTACGCTTTCTGGAAGATGGCGATAAGGCTAAGATCACGCTGCGTTTTCGCGGTCGTGAGATGGCCCACCAACAGATCGGTATGGAAGTGCTCAACCGCGTCCGTGACGATCTGAGTGAACTGGCAGTAGTCGAATCCTTCCCTACGAAGATCGAAGGCCGCCAGATGATCATGGTGCTCGCTCCTAAGAAGAAACAGTAAGGCCTTCAAGTAGCAATGTCTGTGGAGCCTGCGGGTTCCACAGCCGTTGTTCGCCTACGTTTCGTTTATTAACAATGCGAAGTGGAAGTTATTAAAATGCCAAAAATTAAGACCGTACGCGGTGCTGCTAAGCGCTTCAAAAAAACCGGTGGTGGTGGATTTAAGCGTAAGCACGCAAACCTGCGTCATATTCTGACCAAAAAATCTACTAAGCGTAAACGTCACCTGCGTCCAAAAGGCCTCGTTTCTAAAGGCGATCTGGGTCTGGTTATCGCGTGCCTGCCGTACGCATAAGCCGTTAACGTTTAATTAATTTTTTTACTAAGAATATAGATACAGGAGAGCACATATGGCTCGCGTAAAACGTGGTGTAGTTGCCCGTGCACGTCACAAGAAAATTTTGAAACAAGCTAAAGGCTACTACGGTGCGCGTTCTCGCGTATACCGCGTTGCCTTCCAGGCTGTTATCAAAGCTGGTCAGTACGCTTATCGTGACCGTCGTCAGAAAAAGCGTCAGTTCCGTCAACTGTGGATTGCGCGTATCAACGCAGCAGCACGTCAGAACGGTATTTCTTACAGCAAATTCATCAACGGCCTGAAAAAAGCCTCTGTTGAAATCGACCGTAAGATCCTGGCTGACATCGCAGTATTCGACAAAGTAGCGTTCACCGCTCTGGTCGAAAAAGCGAAAGCAGCTCTGGCATAAGCCGGTGAAAAGAGGGAGCCTGGCTCCCTCTCTTTTATTTGTAGTGCAATCAATTGGTTGACAATTTATCCGTAAGCCTTTTCAATAAAGGTTGTTCGGTTTTTACCACACAAGGTAACGCAAGCATGAATGCTGCTATTTTCCGCTTCTTCTTTTACTTTAGCACCTGAACTCAGGAGGCTTGCGCGTGAAAGAAGAAACGGAAAACAGCGCCTAAAAGCCTCCCTGGTGGAGGCTTTTTTTATACACGTTATCCTTCAGGCTGCCTCTGCATTGGCTGCAGTCGCTTCCCCCAGTCTCGTACGTGTGTACGCTCCTGAGGATTAGCGCTCTACTGCTGCCTTGACTCAGCCAGAATGATTTTGTGTATATACGAGCGACTAGTGAATATCGCAACATAACGAGGAAAACCATGTCACATCTCGCAGAGCTGGTTGCCAGTGCAACGGCCGCCATTAACCAGGCTTCAGATGTTGCCGCGTTAGACAATGTCCGCGTCGAATATTTGGGCAAGAAAGGGCACCTGACCCTTCAGATGACTACCCTGCGTGAACTGCCGGCAGAAGAGCGCCCGGCAGCAGGTGCGGTGATAAACGAAGCCAAAGAGCAGGTTCAGCAAGCGCTGAACGCGCGTAAAGCCGAATTAGAAAATGCCGCGCTGAATGCTCGTCTGGCTGAAGAAACGATCGATATCTCCTTGCCTGGGCGTCGTATCGAAAACGGCGGTTTGCATCCGGTAACGCGGACTATCGATCGCATTGAAAGTTTCTTTGGTGAGCTGGGCTTTACCGTGGCGACCGGTCCGGAAATCGAAGATGACTATCATAACTTCGATGCGCTGAACATTCCTGGCCATCACCCGGCGCGCGCTGACCACGACACTTTCTGGTTTGATGCGACTCGTCTGCTGCGCACGCAGACTTCCGGCGTGCAGATCCGCACCATGAAAGAAAAACAGCCGCCGATCCGTATTATCGCTCCGGGCCGCGTATATCGTAACGACTACGATCAGACGCACACCCCAATGTTCCATCAGATGGAAGGGCTGATTGTTGATACCAACATCAACTTCACCAACCTGAAAGGCACGCTGCACGATTTCCTGCGCAACTTCTTTGAAGAAGACCTGCAGGTTCGTTTCCGTCCTTCCTACTTCCCGTTCACCGAACCTTCTGCGGAAGTCGATGTGATGGGTAAAAATGGCAAATGGCTGGAAGTATTGGGTTGCGGAATGGTTCACCCGAACGTGCTGCGTAACGTCGGTATCGATCCGGAAATCTACTCTGGCTTTGCATTCGGTATGGGTATGGAGCGTCTGACCATGCTGCGTTACGGCGTAACCGATCTGCGTTCTTTCTTCGAAAACGATCTGCGTTTCCTCAAACAGTTTAAATAAAGGCAGGATAAAACAATGAAATTCAGTGAACTGTGGTTACGCGAATGGGTAAACCCGGCGATTGATAGCGATGCGTTGTCAAACCAAATCACGATGGCGGGTCTGGAAGTTGACGGTGTGGATCCTGTTTCTGGCGCGTTCAACGGCGTTGTGGTGGGCGAAGTGGTTGAGTGCGCTCAGCATCCGAACGCTGACAAACTGCGCGTCACCAAGGTGAATGTCGGCGGCGACCGCCTGCTGGATATCGTCTGCGGTGCGCCAAACTGCCGTCAAGGGCTGAAAGTGGCTGTAGCAACCGTTGGTGCCGTTCTGCCGGGCGATTTCAAAATCAAAGCCGCAAAACTGCGCGGTGAGCCGTCTGAAGGCATGCTGTGCTCGTTCTCCGAGCTGGGCATTTCCGACGATCACAACGGTATTATCGAACTGCCTGTCGATGCACCAATTGGTACCGATATCCGTGAATACCTGAAGCTTGACGATAATACTATCGAAATCAGCGTCACTCCGAACCGCGCCGACTGCTTAGGCATTATCGGTGTGGCACGTGACGTTGCTGTACTGAACAAAGCCCCTCTGGTTGAGCCGGAAATAGCGCCAGTAGCCGCAACCATTAGCGACGTCCTGCCGATTCAGGTCGACGCGGTGGAAGCCTGCCCACGCTATCTGGGCCGCGTGGTGAAAGGCATTAACGTTAAAGCGCCAACCCCGCTGTGGATGAAAGAAAAACTGCGTCGTTGCGGCATCCGCTCGATCGATGCCGTGGTTGACGTGACTAACTATGTGCTGCTCGAATTGGGCCAGCCGATGCACGCATTCGACAAAGACCGCATTGAAGGCGGGATTGTTGTCCGCATGGCAAAAGAAGGTGAAACCCTGGTATTGCTGGACGGCAGCGAAGCGAAGCTGAATGCGGATACGCTGGTGATTGCGGACCATAACAAAGCGCTGGCAATGGGCGGCATCTTTGGTGGCGAGCACTCCGGTGTGAATGATGAAACGCAAAACGTCCTGCTGGAATGCGCGTTCTTCAGCCCGCTGTCTATTACCGGTCGCGCACGTCGTCACGGTCTGCACACCGATGCATCTCACCGCTATGAGCGTGGTGTCGATCCGGCGCTGCAACATAAAGCCATGGAACGTGCTACGCGCCTGCTGATTGATATCTGCGGCGGCGAAGCGGGTCCAATCATTGACGTGACGAACGAAGCCTCGCTGCCAAAACGCGCAACCATTACGCTTCGCCGTAGCAAACTGGATCGTCTGATCGGACACCATATTGCAGATGAGCAGGTGAGCGATATTCTGCGCCGTCTGGGTTGTGATGTCACGGAAGGGCAAGATGAGTGGAAAGCGGTAGCGCCGAGCTGGCGTTTCGATATGGAGATCGAAGAAGACCTGGTCGAAGAAGTCGCCCGTGTATACGGTTATGACAATATCCCGAATACGCCAATTCAGGCGGGTCTTATCATGGGTACGCATCGTGAAGCGGATTTGTCGCTAAAACGCGTAAAAACGATGCTGAATGACAAAGGCTACCAGGAAGTTATTACCTACAGCTTTGTCGACCCGAAAGTCCAGGCGCTGCTGCACCCGGGTGAAGAAGCGCTGTTGCTGCCAAGTCCAATCTCGATTGATATGTCGGCAATGCGTTTATCCCTGTGGACCGGCTTGCTGTCTACGGTAGTGTACAACCAGAATCGTCAGCAAAACCGCGTGCGTATTTTCGAAACGGGTTTACGTTTCGTACCGGACACGCAGGCCAATCTCGGGATCCGTCAGGATCTGATGCTGGCGGGCGCGATCTGCGGTAACCGTCATGATGAACACTGGAATCTGGCAAAAGAGACTGTTGATTTCTATGATCTGAAAGGCGATCTGGAAGCGGTTCTCGACCTGACCGGCAAGCTGGCGGATATTCAATTCAAAGCTGAAGCGAATCCAGCACTGCATCCGGGGCAGTCTGCGGCGATTTATCTGAAAGGTGAACGCATTGGTTTCATTGGGGTTGTTCATCCTGAACTGGAACGTAAACTGGATCTGAACGGTCGCACTCTGGTGTTTGAACTGGAGTGGAACAAGCTCGCAGACCGCGTGGTGCCTCAGGCGCGTGAAGTTTCTCGCTTCCCGGCGAACCGTCGCGACATCGCAGTCGTTGTGGCAGAAAACGTTCCCGCTGCGGATATTTTATCCGAATGTAAGAAAGTTGGCGTAAATCAGGTAGTTGGCGTAAACTTGTTTGACGTGTACCGCGGTAAGGGTGTTGCGGAGGGTTATAAGAGCCTCGCTATCAGCCTGATCCTTCAGGATACCAGCCGTACACTTGAAGAAGAGGAGATTGCCGCTACCGTCGCCAAATGTGTAGAGGCATTAAAAGAGCGATTCCAGGCATCATTGAGGGATTGAACCTATGGCGCTTACAAAAGCTGAAATGTCAGAATATCTGTTTGATAAGCTTGGGCTTAGCAAGCGGGATGCCAAAGAACTGGTCGAGCTGTTTTTCGAAGAGATCCGTCGTGCTCTGGAAAATGGTGAGCAGGTAAAACTCTCTGGTTTTGGTAACTTCGATCTGCGTGATAAGAATCAACGTCCGGGCCGTAATCCGAAAACGGGCGAAGATATTCCCATTACAGCACGGCGCGTGGTGACCTTCAGACCCGGACAGAAGTTAAAAAGCCGGGTTGAAAACGCAACGCCGAAAGAAGAGTAATCTGAACTAACTAAAAAGGCCGCGAATGCGGCCTTTTTTCTTAGTGGGCCAGAAGGAAAAACAGCCCGGTCAGTGCTGCGCTCAGCAGGTTAGACAACGTGCCCGCCAGGATCACTTTAAGCCCCATTTTAGCAATGAAACTTTTTTTCCCCGGCACAATCCCCCCCAGTACGCCAATCAATGCGGCAGGAGAGGACAAATTGGCAAACCCAGCCAGCGCCATGATCGTTATTATCTGCGAATATTCCGACAGTTGGTCTTTCATTGGAATAAAGCTGGTATACGCGACGAACTCATTCAACACCAATTTTTGACCTAACAGGCTACCAATTTGCAAGACTTCGTTAGCGGGAATGCCCAACAGCCAGGCAACCGGAGCAAAGAGGTAACTAAAGATAAATTGTAGCGTGACGTTACCATAGCCGAAAAAGCTACAAAACCAGCCCAACAAGCCGTTCACCATAGCAATTAATGCAATCAGTGCCAGAAGCATTGCCCCCACGTTAGCGGCGAGCTTCAGCCCGATAGTCGCGCCATTTGTCGCCGCTTCAACGATGTTGATAGGCTTTTCATCTTGACCAAGCATATCGCCTGACACGTCGGCAGTGTTTTCGGGTTCCGTTTCTGGAAACAGCATTTTCGCCATTAACAGACCGCCTGGTGCTGACATAAAAGAGGCGGCTACCAGATAGCGAATTTCGATCCCCATACTGGCATAGCCAACCAGCACTGAGCCTGCGATAGAGGCCACACCACCTGTCATGAGGGCAAACAGTTCTGAGCGCGTCATGCGTGGCGCATAAGGCTTCATCAGGACGAAGACGTCAGTATTGCCCGCAAAAATATTGGCCGTTGCAGCCATGGATTCTGCCGGGCTGGTGCGCAGCAGTTTATGGATACCCGTACCGATGAGACGGATAATCCACTGCATGATGCCCAGGTAGTACAGCACGGAGAACAATGCTGACATAAAAATGATAATCGGCAGAACATGCACGGCAAATACAAACCCCATTTTGAACTGTCCGAGATTACCGAAGAGAAAGTTAATCCCTTCCGACGAATAGTTCAGCATGCCTGACAGACTGTTTGATATGGCGAGTAAGATTTTTTCCCCTAAGGGGACATACAGGATAAATGCAGCAAAAAGAGCCTGGATTGCAAAGGCACCGCCAACGGTGCGAAACCGGATAGCTTTGCGATTTTCTGAACATAGCCAGGCAACGAGTAACAGGACAACAATGCCAAGTATGACGATGAGTATCTGCATGGTTTATCCCTCATCGGCATCAATGATGCTACGGAAAAGATCTTTAAAGAGAGCATCCCGCTCAATAAATTTTGCGACCTGAATGACGTGACGGCGGTTATCAAAACTCCAGCTCAGATTGTCATTGATCAAAGGGGATGTACGGTATTCACAGGTGAACCAGTCAGGATTCAGGACATAGCCAACCGTAGTGATATCCCAAATGACTTTGCGGGATGCAAAACCAATCCAGGGGCATCGCGGGGCAATTTCAGCAAAGTAGCTACCAATGCGGCTGGTCTCTGCAAAATAGTGCTGCATCTCTGGGACCGATGAGGCCATAGTGTTAGCCACGCCAAAGCAGGGGATTTGGGTGAGCGCTACGCCGCTATCAAAAAGTACCCGACTCGCCGCAATGTCCTGCATCAGGTTGAATTCATGATTATCTTTCCAGGCATAACTGTTACCCCCAAGCCAGATGACATGAATCTTTGTGACGATGTCCGGCGCGAGGAGCAGTGCGTTAGCGATATTGGTCGGCGCGGCGATTGCGAGTACATGTAATGTTTGCTCAGCCGTTCTTGCCCGGTTAATCAAATCCTGTACTGCTGCTGACATCTCCGGCTGATTGCTATCTTTCAGATAGCGTGTTGAACCCTGGAATATTTGCGGTATGTTTTCGCGGCGGGGGAGTTTGTTAAATACGCGATAGATCTCATCGACGCTCAGTTGCATGCCTACTGCGGGATCGTCAACATATGTGTGCGAGCCCTCTTTACCAAAATAGTGGTTGGTAAACGGAGCGGCGTAAACAGCTTGCAGATCGAGGCGCTCCGGGTGTAAGAATGCCCAGGCAATGGCCATCTGATCGTCAATTTCATTGTAGGTATCGCTGTCAATAACGATAGGCACTTTGCCATAATTAGGTGGCGTAATTAAGGCAATACGCTGCGCTGAAGTTAATTCAGGCCAGTGGATACTTAACATCGTTAATGTTCCTTAAGTTAGAAGTCGTAGGCCAGTCGATAAATGAGAATATCGCCATATCCATCCGCACCAAGTTTGTTATAAAAGTACCGATACATTAATGTGGTGGATATATGAGGCATGATTTTCCAGGTAATATTCAGGCCGCCGTTTAAACCATTGCTACCATGATTGTTAGCGGTATAGTCATCATTACGGTCAAGTTCTATTTCATTCCAATTGGACAGTAAGAAGTCCTGGTTGAGAAGATTGAAAGCATAGCCAGCGTTCCATCCGATTGAGAAACCATTGAGTCCATTAATATCATAAGCTGGGCCAAAATTACTGTGCGCGGTAATGTACTGACGAGCAATCCAGGGTTTAAACCACCATCCATCGCCTTTCAGGTCGGTATAGCCAAGCCCAATAAATTGATTCGTCTCTTTAAAATTAGGGCTTTGCGAATTATAGACTTTTGTAAATAGGCTGGCACCCGTTTTCCAGAGGTAGGTATGGATTTCACCATTCGCAGTCTGCCCCTGATTTCCCTCGTCATCTAGAATATTTTCAAAATCATAAAAGCCGTACATTTCACCCCAATCAAAACCAATACCTCCCTCAATACCAATTAAGGCTTGTTCATATTCGAGGTCTTTAACACCGGCATCCCAGGATTGATAGTCAAAATGTATATTTCCCCAGCCGTATTGTTGTTCAGCTAATGAGGAAAAAGCTACGCACGATAATAAAGCCCCGAAGGCGATTTTTTTCATTTTATATCCCTATTTTGGTGGTGGGTTAATATCAGTATTTAGTACAAGCTAATCGTTTTAATACGAGTTCATGGGATGGCATATTGGCTGCACCTTCACGCTCTACAGCCAGTGCTGCAAATACACAGGCGTAATGAATTGCGCTGGCAATATTTTCTCCACAGGCAAGTCGTGCAGCGAGTGCACCATTAAATGCATCACCGGCGCCGGATGTATCAATATTAACGGCGGGATATGCCGGGAACTGTTGGTGTGTAGAACCATCAAATAACCAGCACCCATCTTTGCCTAACGTAATTAGAATATATTGTGGTCCCATTTGGTGCATGGTTTCGGCGGCCTGACGAATATCGTCTGGCGTACGAATAGCCTTGCCAATAATCGCCTCTGCTTCTGTGAGGTTTGGGGTCAGGATGTGTGTCCAGCGGAGAAGGTCTGTCACTTCCTTACGCCATGGTGCTGGATTCAGGATTGTCATCACCCCGGCGGCATGTGCGAACTTAATAGCTTTAGCTGTAGCGTCAGGATTGTTTTCCATCTGCGTCAAAAAAACATTGGCGGTGCCAATCTCGTCATAACAGGATATAATTTCTTCACTTGTTATTTCCTGATTAGCCCCTGGATTAATAACGATTACATTATCGCCAGCCTCTTCGGATATCATCACTACGGCACTGCCGGTTGGTGCATCATTTTTGGTAAAGATGGTTAGTTTTTCTAATCCTACGCCATTTAAAAAATGCTGGGCTTTGGTTGAAAACTCATCTTCACCTAATTTGACCGTAAAATAAGTGCGAGCATTGGCTTGTGCGGATGCTATCGCCTGGTTGCTGCCTTTCCCGCCGGGTAAACAACAGGAAAAAAGCGCGCGCGTGGTTTCCCCTGAAATAGGAAAACGGTGAAGCCGATATACTAAGTCGGTATTAAATGAACCCAGAATGTAAACTTTCCCATTGTTTTCGTTCATTGATATTTCTCGTTCGATCTTTGATTGGTTAATGATGATGTTTTGGTGCAAATAAAGAGAGTTGTTCTCATATAATGGGAATGCATTGTCGTGATTATATACAGCACCTCCATAGCATGAGCGGACATGTCCTGTTTTTACGAGGTCATTGATGTCGCGGCGGAGTGTTCTTTCCGTAACATCAAGTACCTTAACAAGAGATGATATTTTTACACTTCCTTGTTTTTTGAGTAGTGTTAAAATATAGCGAAGACGCTGTTTTTTGTAACGACAGGGCATCTAATCCTCACTTTTCATGAATGTGATGAGAGGTCCATGTAATAAGTTTATTTTGTCTATACGTTAATTTCTTTGGTGAATGAATTTATTTGTTGAATAAATAATTAAAGATCTGATTACCACTAAGTACACCGATGATACCAAATACACCAGGCCAGGCAGCAGGGGCTGGAATGGGGAGTTTTATTAATGTAAATATGAAACCAATAATTGCACCGGCAATAAGCGAAAGAATTATATCCATAAGATAATTCCTGAGGGTGTTATGATGATATGAAGACTACACAATATATTTACGTATTGATGAGAAGACAATCACACAAAACTTCTGCAACCGGACATCTTGTCCGGTTGTGGTTATTTATTTAATCTCAGGAACGATATTAATAATGACAGCTACTACCTGGTATTGCTGCCAGCATTGCATTATGCAAAAGACTAAGGTTCATGCTGTTTTGGGCCATTGCCTCATTTGCGGTAGAGCTTCCTTCCATGTTTTTTGCTTTCATCGTAAAATTAATGAGATAACCCATAAAAAAAGTATAAACATGCAACCTTTTGCACAATTACAACGTCGGCGAGACCGATACTGGTTAGGCACTTTATCGCTGTTGCTATTGGTCATGCTCGTGATTAGCTTATGCGCAGGAGAACAGTGGATCGCCCCCGGCGACTGGTTCAGCGCCCGCGGCGATCTGTTCGTCTGGCAAATCCGATTTCCCCGTACCCTTGCCGTTTTGCTGGTTGGTGCTGCGTTGGCCTTATCTGGCGCAGTGATGCAAGCTCTCTTTGAAAACCCGCTCGCAGAGCCTGGATTACTGGGCGTGTCGAATGGCGCGGGAGTCGGGCTCATCGCGGCGGTGTTGCTGGGGCAGGGGCAGCTCCCCGGCTGGGCGTTGGGCTTATGCGCCATCGCTGGGGCGCTGATTATCACGCTTATTCTGCTCCGTTTTGCCCGCCGTCATTTGTCTACCAGCCGTCTGCTGTTGGCGGGGGTGGCGCTGGGCATTATCTGTAGCGCGCTGATGACATGGGCCATCTACTTCTCCACTTCTTTTGATTTGCGACAGCTAATGTACTGGATGATGGGGGGCTTTGGTGGCGTTGACTGGCATCAGGCCTGGCTCATGGTGGCGTTGATTCCGGTGCTGGTGTGGATCTGCTGTCAGTCGCAGCCGATGAATATGCTGGCGCTGGGGGAAACTTCTGCACGTCAGTTGGGATTGCCATTATGGTTCTGGCGCAACCTGCTGGTGGTCGCCACGGGCTGGATGGTTGGCGTAAGCGTGGCTCTGGCGGGAGCGATTGGCTTTATTGGGCTTGTGATCCCACATATTCTGCGGCTGTGCGGCTTAACCGATCATCGCGTGTTACTGCCGGGCTGCGCGTTGGCTGGCGCTATCGTATTACTGTTGGCTGATGTTGTCGCGCGTCTGGTGCTGGCCTCGGCTGAGCTGCCAATTGGTGTGGTGACGGCCACCATGGGCGCACCGGTATTTATCTGGCTATTGTTAAAAGCCGCGCGCTAGAACGCGTTGATTCGGTCTATGATTAAAAACTGAAAATCCACCTGTTGTTCTGGAGATGCTATGCAAAACACTATCCTCGATACAGACGTGACGACCATTGACGGCAAGGTGACCTCACTGCAGCCGTATGCCGGAAATGTGCTGTTAATCGTCAACGTTGCTTCAAAATGTGGGCTAACGCCGCAATATGAGCAACTGGAGAATCTGCAGAAAGCCTGGCATCAGCAGGGCTTTACCGTTCTTGGGTTCCCCTGCAACCAGTTTCTGGGCCAGGAGCCGGGCAGTGAAGAGGAAATAAAAACGTACTGCAGTACCACCTGGGGCGTTACCTTCCCGATGTTCAGCAAAATTGAGGTCAACGGCGAGGGACGCCATCCGCTGTATCAGAAACTGATTGATGCCGCGCCAACCGCCGTTGCGCCTGCGGATAGTGGATTCTATGAGCGTATGGCGAGTAAAGGTCGGGCGCCGCTCTACCCGGACGATATTCTGTGGAATTTCGAGAAGTTTTTAGTGGGTCGGGATGGTCAGGTACTGCAACGATTTTCACCTGATATGACGCCTGAGGATCCTGTTCTGGTGCAATCCATCAAGACGGCGCTGGCAAACTAATGTCTCGATTGATGCAGCTACAGGACGTAGCAGAATCGACCCGACTCGGCCCGCTTTCTGGTGAGATAAAAGCAGGGGAGATCCTGCATTTAGTGGGGCCTAACGGCGCAGGAAAGAGCACGCTGTTGGCGCGAATGGCGGGGCTGACGACCGGCAAGGGCAGCATCACCTTTGGTGATGTGTCATTGGATGAATGGCCGGCAGCAAAGCTGGCGCAATATCGCGCTTATCTTGCGCAACAGCAAAACCCACCGTTTGCGATGCCGGTCTGGCATTTTCTGACGCTGCATCAACCCGATAAAGCACGCACCGATCTGTTACAGGAAGTCGCCGATGCGCTTGGGCTTGGGGATAAGCTGGGACGCAGCGTGAATCAGCTCTCCGGCGGTGAGTGGCAGCGCGTGCGCCTGGCTGCGGTTATCCTGCAGATTTGCCCACAAGCGAATCCATTCGGCCAGCTTTTGTTGCTGGATGAGCCGATGAACAGCCTGGACGTGGCGCAACAAAATGCGCTGGACCGGATGCTGGGTCAGCTGTGTTTGCAGGGCATCGCGATTGTAATGAGCAGCCATGACCTTAATCACACCTTACGTCATGCGCACAAGGCCTGGCTTCTCAAACGCGGGAAGCTGCTTGCCAGTGGTGCTCGTGATACGGTACTAACGCCGGCCAATTTGTCTGCGGCTTATGGCGTGAACTTCCGTCGTTTGGATATTGAAGGCCACAGAATGCTCATATCAACCACTTAAGTTAAATGGGTTCTTGAAAATCATATAATTTCCACGCTAAATTGGCATAAAAATATAATTCAGAGGATTCGTCCTGAATGCGCTTTTGGCTTCTTTTCATCACAGCATTGTTTTTGGCGGGCTGCAGCAGCCATCGTGCTCCTGCGCCAAATGCCCGCTTGTCGGATTCTATCGCCGTTATCGCCGGACTTAATGACCAGCTACAAACCTGGCATGGCACACCCTATCGTTATGGCGGCATGAGCCGTAGCGGAGTGGATTGTTCTGGATTTGTATTGATGACAATGCGCGATAAATTCGATCTGCAACTCCCGCGTGATACCCGCACGCAATCAAAGATTGGTACCGAAATTGATAAAGATGATTTGCTGCCCGGCGATCTGGTGTTCTTTAAAACCGGGTCTGGGGAAAGCGGTCTGCATGTCGGAATTTACGATACCAATAATCAATTTATTCATGCCTCAACCAGCCGTGGTGTGATGCGCTCATCACTGGACAACGTTTACTGGCGCAAAAACTTTTGGCAGGCGCGACGTATTTAATCCTCATCAGTCACGAGGCTGCCTACGGCTGAGCAGCCTCGACATTTCCATTTGTTAGTAACTTCTTATTTCTGCCGCCAGCCGGACAATACCCCTGAACATTAAGAGCGTATCTTGCTAAAAATATGATTTATTCCGAGATATTAAAAAGTGCAAAGCTGGATATTCGCTTATAATCAGGATAAGCTAAAAAAAAGGGATTCGATTTACTGGCTATAAAGGGAAAAATGAAAGGGCCTCTACTTGCATCAGCAATAACGTATTTCTCCATCCTTTGCTACAGGATGCCGGATAACACCTATGCAGAGGGGCTGGCACGATGATTGTTTCAATGGATACTCTTTACCATTCAGAGTTCTCTTTTCTCCCTGCGAGAAACGAAAAAGGCGATCTTGAATACGTAGATATCATTACCAGTTTTGCCAGTGCGCAGGGGGATGTGCGTATACCCACCGAGCTGGTCCTACCTCGGATGTCGGACGAAGAGCAATGTCGCTTATTTACCGAAAAGCTTGAATTAATCGAAACGTGCCAACATTTTTTTATTCAACGAAAGGTTTCTGCCTGGATTAATTTAACGCCGGCAATTGCTAATACTTTATTATCAGATACTAAATTTGCTTCACAAGTTGAACGATTGTCATTTCTGGAACTGGCTATTAATGAAAACTATCCAGAGTTAAATAATGGAAAAGCGAATCCAACACTGGCAGCACTGGCGGCGCGATTTCCATTAGTACTGACAAACTATGGTGCAGGCGGCATATCAAACCGGGCAATTTTTGATGGGCTGTTCAAACGCGTCGTGCTCGATAAAAACTTTGTTCAACAAAGGATTACACATATTTCGTTTGAGCCATTTATGCGGGCTATCCTGGCACAGCTATTTCCCAGCAGTGAGTCAATTATCATTAGCGGTATTGATACACCCGAGATGTTAGCGCGCGTACTGCCTCTGGGATTCAGCGCCATGCAGGGCGCGCTGTGGCCTGCTGTGCCCCCCGCGCAGATAATTTCGCTCGCGAAGATATAACCCTCATATTTGCTGGTGTTTAACAGGCTTTTAACAGTCTACACTAGAGACAGGAGGCCCTATGACCCTGTCTTTTACCACCCGCTGGCGTGATGAATTACCAGCAACCTATACAGCACTTTCACCCACTCCCCTGAAAAACGCGCGCCTGATCTGGCATAACGATGCGCTGGCGGAGCAATTAGCTATTCCAGAGACACTATTTGATATTCCAACCGGAGCCGGTGTTTGGGGCGGTGAATCGTTGCTTCCCGGGATGTCGCCTTTAGCGCAAGTTTATAGCGGACATCAATTTGGCGTCTGGGCGGGCCAGCTTGGCGATGGACGCGGGATCCTGTTGGGCGAACAACAGCTCGCTGACGGCTCAACGTGTGACTGGCACCTGAAAGGCGCCGGACTTACGCCTTATTCCCGTATGGGGGATGGTCGCGCCGTACTGCGCTCGACAATTCGCGAAAGCCTGGCCAGCGAAGCGATGCATTGCCTGGGAATACCGACCACGCGGGCATTGTCGATTGTTACCAGCGACACGCCGGTGTATCGTGAAACGGTAGAATCAGGGGCGATGCTCATTCGCGTGGCGCAAAGCCATCTGCGCTTTGGCCATTTTGAGCATTTTTACTATCGCCGCGAGCCGGAAAAAGTGCGCCAGTTGGCTGACTTTGCGATTCGCTATTATTGGCCGCAATGGCAGGAAGAAGCCGATAAGTATCAGCTGTGGTTTAACGATGTTGTCACGCGTACTGCGACGTTAATAGCGGACTGGCAGGCGGTAGGATTTGCGCATGGTGTCATGAACACGGACAACATGTCGATTCTGGGACTGACGATGGATTACGGCCCATTCGGTTTCCTTGATGACTACGTGCCCGATTTTATCTGCAACCACTCAGACAACCAGGGGCGATACAGTTTCGATAATCAACCGGCCGCGGCGCTTTGGAACCTGCAACGTCTGGCGCAAACTCTGTCGCCATTTATCCCGGTCGAGGCGCTTAATGATGCGCTGGACAGTTATCAACTGGCGCTGTTAACTCGCTACGGTCAGCGGATGCGACAAAAGCTTGGCTTCTTTAGCGAGCAAAAAAACGATAACGAACTGCTTAGTGAACTGTTTAACCTGATGGCGCGGGAAAGAAGCGACTATACCCGAACATTTCGCATGCTCAGTCAGACGGAACAACACAGCGCGCAATCCCCGCTGCGCGATGAGTTTATCGACCGCGCAGCGTTTGACGACTGGTTCACGCGGTATCGCTCACGCCTGCAGCAAGACAACATTGCCGACGCAGACAGACAAACGCAGATGAAGGCGGCTAATCCGGCGATGGTATTGCGTAACTGGTTGGCGCAACGGGCGATTAATCAGGCAGAGCAGGGGGATTACGCCGAGCTGCATCGGTTACACGAGGCGTTGCGTACCCTATTTGTCGATCGTGATGATGACTATGTCAGCCGTCCACCTGACTGGGGCAAACGGCTGGAAGTGAGCTGTTCAAGCTAAGGGGCCAGAAATACCTGCGGGGATCCGTTGGCCGGATGCTGGCCAACGTGTACCTGCGCGCCATACCAGCGTTTCAGGTCATCGGCCTGTAACACGACCTCAGGCGTTCCCTGCGACACCAGCCTGCCGTTGTGCAGCAACACTATTCTGTCTGCCCACAGTGCGGCGAGATTCAGATCGTGAAGCACAATGCACACATGCAGCTCTTGTGAAGCGGTAAGCGTCTTCAGCAAGCGCAACAGATGCTGCTGGTGGTAAAGATCCAGCGCAGAGGTCGGCTCATCAAGGAATAACCAGCCGCGAGGCGCGCCGTCGCACCAAAGTTGCGCCAGTGCACGGGCTAACTGTACTCGCTGTTGTTCGCCGCCGGAAAGCGCGGCGTATTGCCGGCCCGCCAGCGGTGTACATCCGGTCATTTCCATCACCTGAGCGATAAGTCGAGGTTCCGACCGCTGGGTCCAGGGCGCACGCCCCATCGCGATGACGGCCTCTACCGGCCAGTCAAATCCCAGTTGTGTTTGCTGGCGCATCACCGCCCGATGCCGCGACAGTGTTTGGCTATGCCATTCATCCAGCGGTTTACCCGCCAGCAAGCAGCGCCCTGTAGCCGGTTTCAGAAAACCGGTCAGCAGGCGCAGCAGGGTGGATTTCCCCGCACCGTTTGGGCCGATGAGCGCCACCAGTTCACCTTTTTCGAGAGCAAGAGAGACGTCGTCAATCACCGCTCTGCCCGCGACGCGATAGTGAAGCCCTTCAGCGATGAATTGTTCAGCCATGCGGTCCTCGCTGACGAAAAATAAGCCATAAAAACCACGGTGCGCCCAGAAGACTGGTTAGCAAACCGACCGGCATTTCCGCAGGCGCAACCGCCGTACGGGCCAGCGTGTCGGCTATCAGCAATAAAAATGCGCCCGCCAGCACGGAACCTGGGATAACGGCCCGATGGTCTGAGCCGAGCCACATGCGCATCAGATGCGGGATAACCAGCCCGATGAAGCCTATTACGCCGCTTACCGCCACGGCTGCGGCAACCAGCAATGCGCTACAAAGTAGCAAAACACGCTGAACGGTACGCACATCTACGCCGAGGTAATGCGCCTCTTCCTCACCTAACTGCAGCAGGTTCAGCGCCGGTGCCAGACGCCAGATGATCAGCACCGTCGGGACAGTCAATGAAGTGACAGCCAGCAGCGTGGACCATTGCGCGGCCCCCAGACTGCCCATCCCCCATAGCGACAGCTGGCGCAGTTGCGCGTCATTACTGACCCACGACAGAACGCCAACCGCCGCCCCGCACAGCGCGTTGATGGCAATACCGACCAACAGCAGACGTGAGAGTGAAGCGTCGCGTTGTTGGCTAAGGATAAAAATAACCACCGTTGCCGCCAGCGCACCGAGAAAAGCGGCCAGCATGGGGGCGTACAGCATCAACAGCGCGGGCAAAGAGACCGGCAGCACTACCCACAGGGCGACGGCGCAGGCGGCACCGCTGCTTATCCCCAGTAATCCCGGATCGGCAAGCGGGTTGCGAAACAGGCCCTGCATCACGCAGCCCGCGAGCGCCAGAGAACCGCCAATCACCAGCGCCAGCAGGACGCGGGGCAGGCGAATGGTGAGCCAGATTTGACGCAGTGCCTCATCGCCATCACGCCACAGCAGACTTACCGGCAGGCGCAACGCGCCAAAACCGGTAGCCATAATTGTCATCACGACCAACATGAGTGCGAGTGTCCATAAAGAACAACGGATACGTCGCGACATCAGGGCAATTGCTCAGCTTTAGCGCGAAGCTGCAAAATGGCCAGCGGGGTGCGTACGCTAAAGCCGAGCAGCGCCATATCGTCAACCTGCAATACCTGTTTATTCCGTCCGGCAGGCGTCTGCGCCAGGCCCGGCAGCGCCCACAGGTTATCTTCGCCACCCATCGCCTTAACGCCGTCCTGTGAAATCACCACCAGATCGGGCTGGCTGGCAATGACACCTTCCTGCGACAGCGGCTGATAGCGGTTAACACCCTGCATTGCGTTGCGCAAACCGGCGGCACGAATAGCCGCATCGGCTGCGGTTTGCTGGCCCGCCGCCATCGCGGTCATCCCTCCATGATTGAGAATAAACAGCACGCGTTTGTTAAGTTCAGATGACGGCAACGCCGCCAGTTCCTGACGTAAGCGGGTGCGCAGCGTTTCGCCATCGGCCTCCCTATGGGTGGCTTCGGCGATGACGCGAATTTTTTCATCAATCACGTTAAGCTCGTTGCTTGCCGGGATCGTCACAACCCTGACGTTGCTCTGTTCGAGCTGTTTTAGCGCCAGAGAGGGCTGCGCCTGCGCGCTGGCAAGGACCAGCGTAGGACGGGTGGCAAGGATCCCTTCGGCGTTGAGCTGGCGCAAATAACCGACATCAGGTAGGGCGTTTGCTGCTTCAGGCCACTGGCTGGTGCTGTCTCGCGCCACAAGGGAAGACTGTGCTCCCAGTGCGTATACAATCTCGGTGACATCGCCACCGAGAGCAACAACCCGTTCCCTGGACGCAGCCATCGCGACGATGGGCAGTAGCGCAATCAGGACCAGCAGTTTTTTCATGCGGCCAGCCCCTTCGGCGTCAGTGCGTCAATTTGCGCGCGCCATTGCGTCTGCTCTGGTTCGCCTTCCGTTCGTTGACCATACAGCTGGGCGATTTGCGTGCCGTCGGCAGCAAACAGTTCCAGGCTGGTGACGTGGCCATCGGCGGTCGGTTTGCGCGTTACCCATGTTTCTGCCACGCTCTCTTCAAGCAGGTGTAAGGTAAATGTCGGGTTGAATATGTTCAGCCAGCCTTTCATCGGCACCAGTTTTTCTATCACACCGGTAAAAATCTGTACGCAGCCACGATTACCCACAAAGACCATAATTTCATTGCCATCCTGGCGCGCGGTGTCGAGTAACTGCGCCAATGCGCTATTTGCGACTTTACAGGCCAGATCGTCGCCCACCAGGTTAAACGCCTGTTGGCGGGTGAGATCGTGGCGTTTCAGCAGACCGAAGAACTGGTGTACATCGGTCATGGCTCGCCACTCTTGATCAACGGTCTGCGCATCGACCGTGACGGTGGCTGGAGCAGAAGGGGGGGCGGGTTGCAGCGCCAGAGGCGGGTTTTCAGCGAAGATGAAACGGGTCAGCAACGCAGCCCATTCCTCAATGAGGGTATTCTGTGTGGCATAGACCTTCAGCAGCGCATCCCCCTGATGGTCAAAGAACTGAATGCTCTGACGCTCGCCGTGGGCGGTTGTTTCGCTGATATGGAACACGCTTGCCCACTGATTGAGGAACAGGCGCAGGTCGAGGGCGCGCGGATTGAGTACCAGTCCGGCATGACCGTTCAGGTGCTGATTGGTAAACGCACCAACCTGCTCATGCACAGCATATTCGTTGCGGCATATACATTTGGTTTCGCCGACGGCTTCCAGTGCGCCGAGGATTTCACGCACTTCGCCCCGTAAGCGCCAGGCGTCATGACCGACGCGCGCGAAGGTCAGTTCGGCTTCGCTAATATTCATCAATCCCGCAATATCACGTGCGTATTTGCCAGGATTTTCTTTCTTCAGTTCCAGCCAGCGAGTGTAATGATTCATTGTCTCTTCCTTCCAGATTGCTGCCCCGGCGAACCGGGGAAAAGTGATTACCACTGATAACTCACGAAAATTTTGCCATTACGACCATCCAGCGGAATGCCCTGCGGCGACCAGTACTCTTTGTCGAAGGCGTTGCCCAGTACCAGCGTGGTGGTCATGCCTTTCAGCGCTTGTTGGCCCTGATAGCTCACGTAGAAATCGTTTACCGCATAACCGGGCTGTTTCGTGTAGCTGCTGCTGATATGCGTTGAACGGTCAGCAAAGGTACCTATCCAGCCAACGGAAAAACCGCTGTGCGCAACCGGTACGTTCAGTTTGCTGGTGACGGTATCCGGGTTAATGCTGGAAATGTATTCGCCGGTGTCTGTATCTTTGCCGCGCGTACGGTTATAGGCCATGTCGAGGCTGAACAGATCGGCGGAATATTTCGCCATCACGTCCCAGCCCCAGATTTTGGCGTTGGGTACGTTATAGGACATGGTTGTCGCGGCGGCGAAGTCGACGCTGGTAGAGATGTAATCTTTCGCTTTGGTGTCGAAATAGCTGGCTTTAAATTCGAGCGCATCGCTCGCCATCAACAGATCGTCAAAGCGCAGGCCAAATCCGTATTCCTGCGTTTCGTTGGTTTCCGGGCGTAGGTTAGGGTTCGGTACCCAGTAGTTGGTGTAAAAACGGCCAATCGAGAAGTGTTTGGCATCGTTATACATCTCGCCCATTGTCGGCGCACGGAAGGCCTGAGCGTATGAACTGAACAGCATCAGCCAGTCGGTTGGCGCAACGGTGAGCCCGGCGCGGGACGACCATTTATCGGCATCGACATCTTCATAGCCGTCGCTGCTGCCGCGATAAGAGTCATAACGGGTACCGCCCAGCAGCGTAACCGGCAGGTCGCGCAGGGTGATTTCATCTTGTAGCCAACCGGAGCTGAAATCGATTTTTGCCTCCGGGAAACCGGTGGTTGCGCCGCCTGGCTGTTGTTCCTGACGATAGTATTCCCCGCCGTAGGTCAGCAGGTGAGATGCAAAAGAGTCGGTAAACAGACGGCTGCGGTTGTCGATTTTGCCGCCTTTGGTGGTTTGTTTGCGAAACTCGCCGGTGTTATCCGTGTTTTGCGCATTAATGCGTGCTTCGGACCAGTAGACGCGGGCATCCGCGTTCAACCAGTCATTGTCGGCTGGAGCAATCGAGTAGGTCAGTTGCGCGTCGCGCTGGATGGTTGAGCGATCGGTCATCGGGTTGCTGGTGGCATCCGCCGCGCTGGTTTGCGGGTTTTTAGGTTCACGGGCGTCATTGTTGTAGTAACGCAGCGAGCCGGCCAGCGTCTGGGCGCTGTCAATTTTCCAGCTGCCTTTCGCCAGCATATTGTTAATCGCTTCGTCGTTTGGTGCCGTAGTACCGTTGCTCTGGCGCAAATCACCGCGATCGCGACTGGACCAGGCAAGCAGTCCGTCCAGCGTATCGGTGCGACCAAACGCGCTGGCACCCATACCGAGGCTGTGATCGCCGGTTGCCGCGGTACCGAACACGCGATAACCGCTGTTTTGTCCGGCTTCCAGCAGATCTTTGGCATCCGCAGTGTCATAGGCGATCACACCACCTAACGCGCCGCTACCGTACAGCAGTGCAGAAGGGCCACGGACGACCTCGATGCGTTTGATCAGCGCCGGATCGAGGAAGGTACTGTTCAGGTGTCCGGTGTCGGTTCCCTGACGAACGCCATCAACCAGCACCAGAACGCCACGTCGATCGTAGCCGCGCAGATTCACGTCCTGGCCGTTAGTGCGACCGGTGCCGTCAAGGGTCAGGCCCGGAACCGTACGCAACAGGTCGGCTGCTGAGCTGGCGGTCTGGTTTTCCGGCGCGGTGGCATCAATCACGCTGACCATCATCGGTGCTTCAAAAGCACTTCGGGCATTGCCGGTAGCGGTGACGGTCATATCTTCTACCGCCGCATACGCGACGGCGGGCAGGTTACTGATAATCGCCAGCGCCAAGAGCGAAGGGCGCAGGGATGCAGTGTGCAGGTGTGGCATAGCAACTCTCCATTAGGAAATCGAAAAGCGCTGGCTGCCTGGGTACTACCTGGGTGGCTGGCGAAAAGTGGTGTTTATTTGGTCAGAATGAGTTTTCCGGCTTGTGTCTGGCGCAGCAGATAGAGCTGACCATCGTGTTCTATGATCACGCGCCCCTCTTTGCCCAGCAGACTTTTACTGTCAATTCGGCGCTCGTTTGGCGCGACGGCAGGCGTTGTTTTTTCTTTTGCGGGCGTTGTTGTGTTATCCATACGTGAATAGTGTTTAAAAATAACAATCAATTTAACAATGATAATCATTATCATCAAACTGCAAAATTGCGGCAAGCCTTTTTGTGAAATAATTGTGACGAGAATAGATTTTGTACAATAAGGAGGGGAAAAACAAAGGATTAGCACCGGGCAACGTGATGTTACCCGGCGAACAGCATTAAAAACGGCTATCAACCGCAGAGGCGAGTTTTTCAACCAGTAGTTCAGTATCTTCCCAGTTCAGGCACGGGTCGGTAATGGACTGGCCGTAAACCAGCGGCTGGCCGCTAACGATTTTTTGCGTACCTTCACGCAGGAAACTCTCCGCCATAATCCCGGCAATCGCCGTCGAACCATTGCGAATTTGCTGGCACACATCATCACAAACGTCCAACTGACGACGATGCTGCTTCTGGCAATTGCCATGGCTAAAATCGACCACCAGATGTTCAGGCAGGGAAAATTCGTGCAGGGTATCGCAGGCGGCGGCAATATCTTCAGCATAATAATTCGGCTTTTTACCGCCGCGCATGATGATATGCCCGTAAGGATTTCCGCTGGTCTGATAAATGGTCATCTGGCCGGTTTTATCCGGAGAGAGGAACATGTGGCTGGCACGGGAGGCGCGAATCGCATCGACGGCAATACGCGTATTGCCATCCGTACCGTTTTTAAAGCCGACCGGGCAGGAAAGCGCAGAGGCCATTTCACGGTGAATCTGGCTTTCGGTGGTGCGTGCGCCAATGGCTCCCCAACTGATTAAATCGGCAATAAACTGACCGGTCACCATGTCGAGGAATTCTGTTGCCGTGGGTACGCCCAGTTCATTGACCTGCAACAGCAGTTTGCGCGCCAGTTCAATGCCGTGGTTCACGCGGTAGCTGCCGTTTAAATCTGGGTCGGAAATTAAGCCTTTCCAGCCCACTACGGTGCGCGGTTTTTCAAAATAAGTGCGCATCACGATTTCCAGACGCGCCTGATGTTTTTCGCGCAGCGCCTGTAAACGCGTCGCGTATTCCATGGCGGCATCAAGATCGTGAATCGAGCAGGGACCTACGATCACCAGTAAACGAGCGTCTTCACCATTTAATATTTTTTCTATCCGGCGTCGGGAGTCCGTAACATGACGGGCGACGGAGGACGAAACAGGATGCCGTTGCGCAAGCTCTGCTGGAGTGACCAGGTTGTCAATACGCGCAGTACGGAGTTCATCGGTTCTGTTCATTACTTGTCTCAGAAATTTGTTGCTTCAACGGCAGGACTACCGGGAAGTGATGTATATCACAATATCATACTCATCCTGCCTGGTGGCGAGCATAATAACAAAAAATCGAACCAATGCACTAGCATTCTAGTACATACGGCGATTCAGCCCCATGATGTCGAGGATCTTGGTAGCAATCTCTTCTACCGAATAATTGGTACTGTTCAGCCATGGGATCTGGTTTTTCCGGTATAGCGCTTCCACCTCAGCAACCTCCATCCGGCACTGGCGCATCGAGGCGTAACGGCTGTTTTCGCGGCGCTCTTCGCGGATGGCCGCCAGGCGCTCAGGGTCGATGGTCAGGCCGAACAATTTATGCTGTAACGGCTTCAGGGACGCTGGCAGCACCAGATTATCCATATCATCGGCAATAAAGGGGTAGTTGGCCGCGCGAATGCCAAACTGCATGGCCAGATACAAACTGGTCGGGGTTTTACCGCAACGGGAAACGCCAAGCAGGATCACCTGCGCCTGATCGAGGTTGCGCAACGAAATACCGTCGTCATGAGCGAGGGTATAATCAATGGCGGCAATGCGCGCGTCGTACTTGTTAAGGTTGCCGGGGTTCAGGCCGTGGGTACGATGGGCGATCGGCGTAGGGTCGAGCTTCATCTCTTGTTGCAGTGGGGCAACCAACGCCTGCACGATATCCTGACAAAATCCTTCGCTTTGCAAAATGATCGAGCGAATTTCCGGCAAAACGATAGAGTAAAACACCAGAGGGCGCACGCCAGTTTGTTGATAGATCGCGTCAATCTGGTCTTTAACCGCTCGCGCACGACTCTCATTTTCCACAAACGGCAGCGTAATGCTGCTGATCGTAACCGGAAATTGCGACATTACCGCGTGGCCCAATACCTCGGCGGTGATGGCCGTACCATCAGAAATATAAAATACGTGACGATCAACAGCATTATCCATTTTGCTCATCCTGGGGCTGACATAATTCTCTGAAAGCATAAATTAAAATTCGCCAGAAGCGAATATTGCTGCATCTATTTTGTAAAATGAAACGGTATTTTTATATTTACTGAAAAGTACATTTCATTTTTCGGAACAAATGTTTATACCGGTAGTTTTTGTGGTGATCCCCTGTGGCTCGCGGGTTTGCGCAAATGCGGAAACAATCTGAAAAAATAAAAAATAAAGTTGCTTGAACGATTCACCGTTTTTTTCGCTGAAGTAAATATGCAAAGATAATTACGCAAAATTGAGTTTCCTAACCTCGTTCATATATAAGGATTGTTCGATGTCCAACAATGGCTCGTCACCGCTGGTGCTTTGGTATAACCAACTCGGCATGAATGATGTAGACAGAGTTGGGGGCAAAAATGCCTCCCTGGGTGAAATGATTACTAACCTTTCCGGTATGGGTGTTTCCGTACCGAATGGTTTTGCAACGACCGCCGATGCGTTTAACCAGTTTCTGGACCAGAGCGGTGTAAACCAGCGCATTTATGAGCTGCTGGATAAAACGGATATTGACGATGTCACCGAGCTTGCGAAAGCCGGCGCACAGATCCGCCAGTGGATTATCGACACTCCTTTCCAGCCGGAGCTGGAAAATGCCGTCCGCGATGCCTACGCGCAGCTGTCAGCAGACGATGCCCATGCCTCTTTTGCCGTGCGCTCTTCCGCCACCGCAGAAGATATGCCAGATGCGTCATTTGCCGGTCAGCAGGAAACCTTCCTCAACGTCCAGGGATTTGATGCCGTACTGGTTGCTATCAAACACGTCTTTGCCTCGCTGTTTAACGACCGTGCAATCTCTTATCGCGTTCACCAGGGTTATGACCATCGTGGCGTGGCGCTCTCTGCTGGCGTTCAGCGGATGGTGCGCTCAGACCTCGCGTCTTCCGGCGTAATGTTCTCCATCGATACCGAATCCGGTTTCGATCAGGTGGTGTTCATCACTTCCGCATGGGGCCTGGGCGAGATGGTCGTGCAGGGTGCCGTTAACCCGGATGAATTCTACGTGCACAAACCGACTCTGGCGGCAAACCGTCCGGCGATCGTCCGTCGCACAATGGGTTCGAAAAAAATCCGTATGGTCTACGCGCCAACCCAGGAACACGGCAAGCAGGTGACGATTGAAGATGTACCGCAGGAGCAGCGCGACATTTTCTCCCTGACCAACGCAGAAGTGCAGGAACTGGCGAAGCAGGCGGTACAGATCGAGAAGCACTACGGTCGTCCGATGGACATCGAATGGGCGAAAGACGGTCATACCGGCAAACTGTTCATTGTGCAGGCGCGTCCGGAAACCGTGCGCTCGCGCGGCCAGGTGATGGAGCGTTATACGCTGCATGCTCAGGGTAAAATTATTGCTGAAGGTCGTGCTATCGGTCACCGCATTGGCGCGGGTCCGGTCAAAGTCATTCAGGACATCAGCGAAATGAACCGTATCGAACCTGGCGACGTCCTGGTTACCGACATGACCGACCCGGACTGGGAACCGATCATGAAGAAAGCGGCGGCGATTGTCACCAACCGTGGCGGTCGTACCTGCCACGCGGCGATCATTGCCCGTGAACTGGGGATCCCGGCCGTGGTTGGCTGTGGTGATGCCACCGAGCGAATGAAGGACGGTGAGAAAGTCACTGTCTCCTGCGCCGAGGGTGATACCGGTTATGTTTACGCTGAGATGCTCGACTTCAGCGTGAAGAGTTCCAGCGTGGAGACCATGCCGGATCTGCCGTTGAAGGTGATGATGAACGTGGGTAACCCGGACCGGGCTTTCGACTTCGCCTGTCTGCCAAACGAAGGTGTCGGCCTGGCGCGTCTGGAATTTATCATCAACCGCATGATTGGCGTACACCCGCGTGCGTTGCTGGAGTTCGATGACCAGACGCCTGAACTGCAAAACGAAATCCGCGGCATGATGAAAGGTTTTGATTCACCGCGTGAATTCTACGTTGGTCGTCTGACGGAAGGGATCGCCACGCTGGGCGCGGCGTTCTATCCAAAACGCGTTATCGTGCGTATGTCAGACTTTAAGTCCAACGAATATGCCAACCTCGTCGGCGGTGAGCGTTATGAGCCGCATGAAGAGAACCCGATGCTGGGCTTCCGCGGGGCGGGCCGTTACATTGCTGATAGCTTCCGCGACTGTTTCGCGCTGGAATGTGACGCAGTGAAACGTGTCCGTAACGATATGGGCCTGACTAACGTTGAAGTGATGGTACCGTTTGTACGTACCGTTGCCCAGGCGAAAGCAGTAGTGGAAGAGCTGGCGCGTCAGGGGCTGAAACGCGGTGAGAACGGACTGAAGATCATCATGATGTGTGAGATCCCGTCCAACGCCTTGCTGGCCGAACAGTTCCTTGAGTACTTTGACGGCTTCTCCATCGGTTCAAACGACATGACGCAGCTGGCGTTGGGACTGGACCGTGACTCTGGTGTGGTTTCTGAACTGTTTGATGAGCGTAACGACGCGGTGAAAGCGCTGCTGTCGATGGCGATTCGTGCAGCCAAGAAACAGGGCAAATACGTGGGTATTTGCGGTCAGGGTCCATCCGATCACGAAGACTTCGCCGCCTGGCTGATGGAAGAGGGGATCGACAGTTTGTCGCTGAACCCGGACACCGTCGTGCAGACCTGGCTGAGCCTGGCTGAACTGAAGAAGTAACATCATGCCGGATGGTGGTGTAAATGCCTTACCCGGCCTACGGTTAGTATGCAACGTAGGCCGGATTAGAGGTGTTAGCATCGCCATCTGGTACTTTACTCTTCAACGCTTTCCACACTCCCCACGCTTAAACGCTGAATGATATCCTGACGCAGCTGGTATTTTTGTACCTTGCCTGACGCCGTGCGCGGTAACGTTTCGACAATGACGATGTGTTCCGGATATTTATACTTTGCCACCCGTTTGCGGCTAAAAAAGGCCACCACTGATTCCAGCGACAGCGAATGATGCGGCGGTTTCAGTACCACATAAGCGCACGACCGTTCACCTAAACGATCGTCTGGCATCGCGACAACGCAGGCATCATGAATGCGCGGATGCTGCAATAAAATATCCTCCACTTCGCGGCTGCTGATGTTTTCCCCACCGCGCACAATAATATCTTTTTTACGCCCGGTAATTTTGATGTATCCCGCTTCGTCCATGCGGCATAAGTCGCCACTGTAATACCAGCCATCTTTATCCAGCGCGCGGGCGGTCAGTTCAGGCTCATCGAGGTAGCCCATAAAAACATTGGGACCACGCGAGGCCTCTTCACCTTCGACCCCAGCAGGCAACGTATTGCGCGCTTCATCGACGACTTTAATTTCCACGCCTGCGGCGGCATATCCATCGGTGTTCATCATGCGTGAAAGTGAATCGTCGAGATTGACCAGCGCATGCGGCGAGCTCTCCGTCGAACCATAGATGCTTAACAATTTAATGCCGCGCTGTTGGCAGTCACGGGCAATTTTTTGCGGAATGGTGGTGCCACCGCATAAGAAAAAACGTAGTGATGTGAGATCACAGGGCCGTTTTTCCAGGCTACACAACATGTCGTAGACGAAGGGGGTTGCACCGAGCACGCAGGTACAGCGTTGTTGCTCGAGCAGTTCAAGACAGGCGGTTGGGGTGAATATATCCAACAATACGCTGCGTGCGCCGATTAAAAACGGCGCGGTAACGCCATGCAAAAAACCGGTAGCGTGTCCCAGTGGGGCGGGCATCAAAAACACATCCTGCCAGGTGAGATTGAGTCGGGCACAGTAGGCGCGTTCGCTGGCAAGGATATTGTTGTGGGTTAACATTACGCCTTTCGGCATTCCCTCGGTCCCGGAGGTAAACAGCACGGCAGCCAGTTCATCGGCGTGAACGTTAATAACCTGGGTTAATGGCGGAGCCTGAAGCAGTTGGCTGAACGCCAGCGAAGCGGTGGCCGGTGCCAGTTTATCTACGGCGACAATCTGTTGCAGATGCGGCAACTGGTTTTGCAAGGGGAGGATCAGATCAACCGGTCGGGTCTGTTTAAACAACGTCGGTGCGAAAAAAATCTTCGCTTTGCATTTGTTCAGTACCCACACCAGTTCCGCTTCGCGCCAGGCAGGCAGCAGTGGTACGGAAACGGCCCCGGTTTTCAGGCAGGCCAGATAGATAATGGTGAACTCGCACCAGCCAGGCAACTGAAAGGCAATGCGATCGCCGGGTTGGATCCCGCAGGCTACAAACCAGGTTGCCAGACTGCTGGCAGCATCGTCGAGTGCAGCGTAGGTATATGAAGCGCCATGATTATCAACCACGGCGATTTTATCCGGCATGGCTCTGGCGGTTTGGTGCCAGTAATCGCCAAGCGAAGCATCTCCCCATAAACCCAGTTGTCGCCAGGCCTGGCGACGTTCGGCGTTAAACGTAAGTGTGATACTCATGAAGTTATTCCCAGGATTATTTCGGCATACATCTGACCGGATGGCCAGGCGGGGCCAATCCGGCGTACAACATGCAAAATCCGTTAGCCGTAGCGGAAATCAACGCCAAATGTTCCGAGCGGGTATTCCCATTGTGTGAGGATCGTGTCACCGCACAGCACCCGGCAGGTGCCGCACTCCAGGCAGCCTGCGGAATCAAAATGAATATTTCCACTCTCATCCTGTTTATACAGTCCGGCGGGGCAGGCTTTCAGCAACTTGCGAAATTCATTAAGGTCGGGATGTTCAGCCAGAATGATGTGCGGGTGGCCTTCATCAACATTAAATTTATTGACGCCCAGTTTGACGTCGACGTTAACGTTAGTGTCCTGATTCATAGTGCGGTGGCCCCCTTGATGCCGTCTTTCAGTAAGTTCATCAGCCCAATTTGCCTGGCATGGGACATGATCATCTTGCGAACGGGCTGATTTGGGCTTCCGTCGACGGTAAACATATCGTTCATGATATCGGCCACCATGCGGGGATACTGGGTGAACAGGCGCGGGTTTTCCATCAGCGCCGGGATCTTGCGAAAATGCTGCAAATCACGCATCACACAGCCCTGTTCGAGGGCGCGTTTGTAATCCATCAGGCTACTGGCCGAGTAATCCTGGCGCTCTTTTGCTGCAATGGCTGTTTGGGCGGCGGCTTCTGCGGAAGCTATCGCCAAATCCATGCCGCGCACGGTATAACCCAGATTCAGACAGAAACCAGCGGCATCGCCGACGATCATTACCCCGTCATCAACCAGTTTCGGAACCATTGCCACACCGCCTTCCGGTACCATATGTGCGGAATACTCCAGCAGTTCCCCGCCGGCAATCAGCGGACGAATAGTCGGGTGTCGCTTAAAGTCTTCCAGCATTTGCGGAATGCTTTTCGTGGCATGGGCAATATCCCCCAGACCACACACCAGGCCCAGAGAGATGGAATCCTGGTTGGTATACAGAAATCCGCCTCCCATCAGTCCATCAGACGGTGAGCCTGCGAACAGCCAGGCTGCACCTTCGTTGCCTGACAGATTGAACCGATCCGCAATCACCGCCGACGGTAAGCCGATCAGCTCTTTTACGCCAACGGCATAGTGCTGTGCAGAAGAGGGGGGAACCATCCCCAGCGACCGTCCCAGCATAGAATTAACGCCATCGGCAAGGATGACAATATTGGCTTCGAGGATATCGTCCCCGGCTTGCACTCCGGTGACCTTATTGCCTTCGCGAATTAGCGCGTCGACGCGCACGCCGGGGATGAACTGCGCGCCAGCCTGTTCCGCTTTTTCCATGAGCCATGGGTCAAGCCGGTTGCGCAAAACGGTATAAGAGTCCTGCGCTGGCGCGTTGTCTTTTTCACGATGGAAGTCGAGGGTAACGGCGCTCTCTTCGGTCAGGAAGGATATTTTTTCGCGGGTGACTTTACGTTCGAGAGGCGCTTCCTGCGCGAATCCGGGCATGATGCGCTCAAGGCTATGCGCGTAGAGTCTCCCGCCGGTCATATTTTTACTGCCCGCACTGTTGCCGCGCTCAATGACCAGTACGTCCAGTCCGGCCCGGGCCATAACGTAACCTGCCATTGTACCCGCTACACCAGCACCGACCACAATGGCATCAAATTTTTCATCTGACATGCTTTATGCTCCTTTCCCGCCGCGAGGGCAGGGAGATGTGCGTTAACGGGATTAGCGGCTGAGATGGTCGATAAGGGCCGGAACCACTTTGTAGATGTCGCCTACCAGACCGTAATCGGCGTAATTGAAAATAGGGGCTTTTTTATCTTTGTTGATGGCGACAATGACTTTCGCGCCGTTACCGCCGACCATATGCTGAATTTGTCCTGAGATGCCCAGCGTGAGATACAGGTCTGATTTCAATAACACGCCAGAAACGCCAATGTAGCGTTCGCGTTCCATCCAGTTTTCGCCTTCGGCAATCGGTCGTGAACAACCCACTTCAGCACCCAGCACGGATGCCAGTTGGCGCACCATTTCCAGATCGTTTTGCGCCACCAGGCCGCGACCCACACCCACCACGCGCTTGGCTTTGCTGAGATCCACGCTGCTCACGGATTTGGCGCGACGCTCCAGGCACATCACTTCATGGTGCGGCGCGATGTACGTTGCTGAGACAACCGGGCAGTTGTGCGAGGCGTTTTCCGCGACCGGTTCAAGCTGGCCTGGGGCAAGCGTGATAATCGCCAGCGTACTTTTGATTTTTTCTTTGCCAAATGCCAGACCACCATACATGCGGTGTTCGGCGAACAAAATGCCTGCATCCAGCGTTACCGATGTGGCGTCGTTCACCATCGCTGCGTTGAGCTGAATGCTTAAGCGTGCGCCAAGAGATTTGGCTCGTTTAGTCGCGGACATCAGCAGCAGCCCGGCGTGTTCCTGCATCAGGGCGGCGATGGTCTCAGCGTAATTTTCAACACGCTGTAAACCGGAGGTTGCGTCGAGCACGACTATCTTATCGGCGCCCAGGGCTTGCAACTGATTGGCCTGGTCGCTGCCTTGTACGATAAGGTGTACCTGCTCACCCCACAGGCGAGCGCCGGCCATTAATTCTGCATAGCGTTCTACGTTATCGCTGAACACCCAGACGTTGGCTAATTTACTCATGATGATTTCTCTCCGTTGGGCTTAGTTCAGGGCTTTTTTCAGGTGTTCAGCCAGTTCGGCAATGGCTTCTGCTGAGTCATTTTCCAGAATGATGTGCTGACGTTCTGTTTGCGGCGGCACGGTAAGGCTCACCAGTTCCGCTAACGGTGATGCAGGTATCCAACCAATATCGCTGGCTTGCCACGGGGTGACCGGTTTTTTACCCGCGCCCAGAATCGCCTTCATCGAGGGAATACGCGGTGTGTTGATATCCGACGTCACGCACAGTACGGCGGGGAGCGGCAGATCAATTACTTCGACTTCATCTTCAAGCGTGCGCTCAACCACAAGGCGATCGCCGTTACGTTGGATGCTGCTGACGGCATTAATCACCGGGAGCTGTAATAGTTCGCCAACCAGTAAGCCGACCTGCTGCGCGTAGATATCCCCCGATCCTTCACCGAACAGCATCAGGTCGAAATCCATATTTTTGGCCGCACAAGCCAGCGCCTGAGCGGTATCCCGGGGTAATGAATGCTCCAGTTGTGGATCCTGCACCATATACAAACTGTCCGGCCCGCGGGACAGCACGTCTTTACGCACTTTGGAGTTTTGTAGTAGCGACCCGCCCACCGTTAAGGCGACGATTTCATCACCCTCCGCGCTAAGTTGCGCTGCGGCCTCTATCGCATTTAAGTCAAACTGGCTGATTTTGGCATCGGCCCGGTCAAAGTTAAGCGAGCGCTGTGGGGTAACAACAATGTCCTGTTCTTCAGGCACCAACTTAAAGCAGGTTATTATTTTCATGGCATCTCCAGTGATTCTCGTGTGGATGATGACGTGGTGCGTCATTATCGACAGTAGGGAAAATTGACTGAAAATAGTGTGCGACAGAGGGAGGGCTGTTTTCGACGGGGAAATCTGTTTTCATTGCCAACAATCTTGCAAAAAAAACGTCCCGGGAATGCCTGGTTTATCAGCAATAATCAGACGGTGCGTACCAGAGGAAAAAACGGGAACACAAAGACAGTGAAAATAATTGCGAAATGCATCATGTTTTTAATCGCCTCTGCGCTGAATTTGTTTCTTATATGTAAATTATTAATGCAGACTTAATAACATTTATTCTTTTTGATTATTATAAAACGCAAATAATCAATGGCAGCAATGTACCAAAGCAAAAGGTGTCATCTTGCAGACGGCGCAAATAATTTTGTTTCGCCGGGAAGGAATAACGTTGTATAACGTCATTATCGTTTTTATTTTCCGATATTAATAATCCCAAAATTGCTGCCTTTAGGTGGAGGTTGTCATGTATCAACGCTGCTTTGATAATGCCGTGGAGACCCTTTTTGAACAGGGGAAAACCCCGAGATTCTCGCGATTCGTCATCAGTGATGACCCTAACTGGGAGTCGGGTCATCACGTTCACGATAATGAAACAGAGCTTATTTATGTCAAAAAAGGGGTCGCAAGATTAATTATCGATTCGTCGCTGTATGTCGCGCATGCCGGGGATATCGTGGTGATAGAGCAAGGGCGACTCCATGCGGTTGCTTCGGATAGTAGCGCGCCTGCAACGACTTACACCTGCGCGCTCTACGGGTTTCGTTTCAACGGCTGGCAGGATAATCAGCTATTGCAGATGCACTCGTGTCCGGTGATTAGCGTTACTCAGGGGAAGGAGGTTATTAAGAGTATCTTTAATGAGTTGGGGGTTATGCTCCCCCAGAGCAAAAATAACCTGACATCTTCAGCCTACGACGCTTTTGCTTATGCTCTAACCGTTTTATTTTACGAAAACTTTAAAAATGCCTATCGTTCTGAGCAAGGTTATATTAAAAAAGATGTCTTAATTAAAGATGTGCTGGTTTATTTAAATAATAACTTCCGTGAAAAAATTACTCTCGATCAGTTATCCAAAAAATTCCGGGCCAGCGTGAGTTATATCTGCCATGAATTTACTAAGGAGTATCGAATTTCGCCGATCAATTATGTGATTCAGCGACGAATGACCGAGGCGAAATTTGCCCTGACGAATACGGAAGCTTCGTTAGCGGAAATATCCTGGCGGGTAGGGTATGAAAATGTCGATCACTTTGCCAAACTCTTTCAGCGGCATGTAGGTTGTACCCCCAGTGATTATCGCAAGCAGTTTAAAAATAATCTGGTTGAGCAGGAATGCTTGATGCCAGAGGTCTGATTATCCTGGATCGTGCCGGAAAACGCTTGTGCGCTATCCGGCACGAATTACCGCTTACTTATTCTGGTAATCTTTCAGGATTTGGCGTCCGGCGACGTAAATCATAATTTCGTCGGTGCCGCCGCCAATGCGCTCGCAGCGAACATCGCGCCAGAATCGGGAAACGCGTGCTTCATCGGTGTAACCCAGCCCGCCCATGATCTGAATGGCGTCATCAATCACTTCCATTGCTGTGCGGGCGCAGTACAGTTTTGCCAACGCCGCGCTGGTCCGCAGCGACTGTTCCTGATCGGCCTGCCAGGCGACTTTCAACACCATATTGCGCATGTTTTCAATTTTAATCGCCATCAGCGCCAGTTTTTCCTGGATCATCTGGTTATGGCCAATCGGTTTACCAAATGCGATTCGCTGGTTAGCGTAACGGGCGGCATCTTCGAAGGCGCACTCGGCGAAACCGGTACTACGCGCGGCGTTGATCAACCGTTCCATCTCAAAGTTGTACATGACGTTGAGGAAGCCCATGCCTTCTTCGCCGACCATATCGCTTTCGTCTACTTCAACATCATCAAGATAGACTTCGCAGGTGCTGAGCATGTGCCAGCCGATTTTATGCAGCGGATTAACCTTAATGCCGGGTTTCTTCGAATCCACCCACCACAGCGTAAAGGCTTTCTTCGGATCTTTCGGCTCCGGATCGCGAGCCAGTACCAGCATATAAGGATACTCTTTAGCGCCGGTGATAAAGGTTTTTTGCCCGTTGAGATATACCTTGCCGTTTTTGCGGGTGTAGCTAGTGGTGGCGCTGTTATTGTCTGAACCTGCTCCCGGTTCGGTTAATGCCAGCGCATAAGCCGGATCGCCCGTTTCCATGGTGCTTTCTGCCGTTTTACGTAACTGCTCGGCGGAGCCAAAACGACGCATACTGTGAATGCACTGACCGTTCGTGATTAAAAAAGCGGGTGCGCCGCATTTGGAAACTTCCATCAGTGCCAGCATCTGCGTGACGTAATCTGCCGGGATACCGCCGAATTCTTCCGGAACGCCCAGCATTGAAATACCGTTGTCCGCAAGGGCGCGCATAAACTCTTTCGGATAGGTAGCCGTCTGATCGCAGGTACGGAAATATTCCTCCGGGAAATTGCTGGTAATCAGTTCGCGAATGCTGGCAAGCAGCAGCTCTTGTTCTTCAGTTAATGAAAAATCCATCAGGGTACTCCTTTTAATTGGCGGCATCGGGCAATATAAAACCCATCGAAGCATCGATAAATAATCTTTCGTCCATCAGTTTCAGTTCCGGAGAAATAACCGGAGGGAAATCCATTTTGTCCAGAATGTCTTCCTGTAAAGAGACTCCTGGCGCAATTTCGACTAAATGAAGACCATCTTCTTTTAACGTAAATACAGCACGCTCGGTGATGTAACGCACATCCAGTCCGCGCTCGAGTGCAATTTTTCCGCTGAAAGTGACTTCAGGTAATTCGTTGACGAATTTTTTCACCCGGCCTTCCTGCACGATATTTAATTTGCCATTGGCAACTTCCGTTTTCAGGCTTCCGGCAGTTAACGTGCCGCAAAATATTATTTTCTTCGAGGTGGCGCTAATATCGATAAAACCGCCAGTTCCCATAATTTTGCCATTGAATTTATGTACGCCGACATTGCCGTGGCGATCCACTTCGGCGAAGCTTAAGTAGCATACATCCAGCCCACCGCCGTGGTAGAAGTCAAACTGGGAGGTCATATCCAGAATCGCGCGGGTGTTGACGTTGGCACCAAAAGCGATGCCCTGGGAGGTAATTCCGCCAATCGGGCCGGTCTCGACCGTCAGAATAAAGTCGTCAGCGCAGCCTTCTTCGCGTGCAACGAGACCAATACCATCGGCGATACCCACGCCAACGTTGCCGACCGCGCCTTTACGCATTTCGAACAGGGCGCGTCGGGCCACCAGTTTACGCTGATTGAGCGGCAGGGCAGTCTGCTGGCTGTCATCAAGGACAAAATCGCCCGAGATAAAGCGGTTAACCGGCGCGCCGCCGTACAATTGAGTTTGATCGGGATCGATGACCACAATATCGACCAGATAGCCCGGAATACGCACGGCTTTTGGGTGCAGTGTGGCTTTCTTCACCATTTTTTGCACCTGCATCATGACGATGCCGCCGTTGTTGTGAACGGCCTGAGCGATCACCAGCGCGTCGAGATACATAACTTCATCTTCAAACGTGGCGTAACCTTCGCCGTCGCAGGTGGTGGCGCGAATAAAGGCGATGTTTGGCGCAATGGCTTTGTAGTAGAGGTACTCTTTGTTATCAATTTCCACCAGCTTGATCAGATCTTCGGTGGTCACTTCATTCAGCTTTCCGCCCTGTTGGCGGGGATCGACAAATGTTCCGATACCGATCTCACTCAGAATACCCGGCTGGTGGGCTGCCGAGGCACGCAGAGTCTGGGTTAATACGCCCTGAGGATAGTTATAGGCGGCAATTTTATTCTGTTCAGCGAGGTCGGAAATTCGTGGTGATTGTCCCCAGTGGCCGCATAATGCCCATTTGACTAAACCTTCCTGTGCTAACGGGCTAATTCCACGGTCAGCACGGTCACCTAATCCCGTTGGGCTAATCAATGATAAGTTTCGGGGTGAGTGTGCGTTTTTATATTTTTCAGCCAGCGCATTAATTAATGTTGTTGCTTCGAGAATACCGCCGCCTGCGCCTAATACACAGAGCGTTGCCTCATCAGGAATATAATTAATGGCATCCGCTGCGGATAATACGGGGACCCGACCATCAATGCGTTTTGGTCTTGATAATTTCATGTGAACTCCAGATTATATGCGTGCGACTACCTGTCGCTATATTCGACAATAATAATGTGAGTTATTTAATAATGTCCGGCCATCTGCCCGATATTCGTGATTAAGCGAATATCTGGGGCAGGGCATTACTGATATTAATATGGATAAACGGTACTATTACGCCTGATGCAATATGGTCAAAACAGTACGTAGGTCGGTGACCGAAATTTGCCCAGGGGCAGAGGCTTTTTTCACCGCGCCAAAGGTTGCCGCTGAACCGAAAACCTCACCGGACAGACGTGAAATCACCCCTGTTTTAGCCATCGACATAGTAATGATCGGGCGATCGGCATAGCGTTCCTGCATTTCCAGAGTTGCGCCAAGCAGGGTCAATACATCCGTTTTGTTTTGCGGCATCAGGGCGATTTTCGGGATATCAGCGCCAAGCTCCTGCATTTTACGCAGGCGCAGGACAATCTCTTGTGCCGCTGGCGTCTTATGGAAATCATGATTCGACATAATGACGGCGACATTTTTTGCATGTGCATATTCGACGGTGGCTTTAATCAGTTCGTCACCGGTGAAAAGCTCCAGGTCAATCATATCGACCAGACCGCTATCTACCGCCGCACGGTTTAGCGCAATATAGTTTTCGACAGCCAGCGCCTGTTCACCACCTTCTTTGGCACTACGGAAGGTGAACAGCAGCGGTTTGTCAGCCATCACCTCGCGGATGGCGCGTGCAGCTTCCAGTACGGCATCAACGGAGGACACCTCGGTGAAATGGTCAACGCGCCATTCCAGAATGTCGAAATCCGCCTCGCGATAGGCCAGCGCTTCGCTTTTTACCGTTGCGATGTCTTTACCCATCAGTGAGACAATGATCTTCGGCGCACCCTCGCCAATGACGAGGTTTTTTACGGTTACGGTTTTCATCGATTACCCTTTAAATATTTTACAAATGCTTGCTCATCAGGCTGCAAAACCCATAACCTGTTTCACATACTCAAGAGGGAAATCTTTCCCGGTCCAGAGTTTGAACTGTTCAGCCCCTTGCCATAACAACATGCCGTAACCATCAATCGTTTTGCAACCGGCAAGTTGTGCCTGTTGCAATAATTTGGTCATATGCGGGTTGTAGACGCATTCAGTCACCAGCAGATCCGGGCGTAGCAGGGAAACGTCGGTTACCAGAGATTCGTTCTCCAGCGGCTTCATTCCCACTTTCGTACCGTTGGTCAGAATATCCGCGCTGGCCAGTGCGTCCGCAAAAGCCTGTCGATCGTCGAGATCGATAACGGTGACCTCGCAGTCGGTATTTTCATTAACACGTTTGGCGAATTCCTGCGCTTTGGCAAAGAACTCATCTTGACGGTTAAAGAGTTTGATTTCTTTGATGCCTTCAATCGCCGCCTGGGCGCCAATGGCCGTTGACGCACCGCCTGCGCCCAACAGTACCATGGTTTTACCCCTGATATCGAAACCGCTTTCCTTGATGGCGCGAATATGCCCCGTGCCATCAGTATTGTAGCCGCGCAGGTAACCATCATCATTGACGATAGTGTTAATCGCGCCGACCAGTTTGGCTGCAGGCGTTAATTCATCAACATATTCACATGCCAGTTGCTTGTTGGGCATTGAGACTCCGGTACCGCGCATTTTTAAGGCCTTCAGCCCGGCAATCGCATTAGCAAACGTGGAGTTATCGACTTCAAATGCCATGTAGGTAAAAGGTAATCCCGCTTTTTCTAATGCCTTATTTTGCATTTCAGGCGACAAGCTGTGTCTGATAGGGTAGGCCATCAGACCAATCAGTTCATATTTTGCAGTTACGTCCATTTGATACTCCTTCTAAGCAATTTATTGAAAATAACGTTCGCCCAACCGCACATCATTTTTGGGAATATCAAATACGCGGTAGTAACGAATAAAGACGATGATGGCGGTGATGAAGGCCAGCAAAGCAAATGCGAGGTCCAGCAAAATGATGTACTGCAGGCCAATGTTTGAAAGGTATCCGGTGATTAATGGGATAATAAAGTTGGCTACGCCCCCCATCATCATATAAATACTGGTGACCTTGGCTTTGCTCCTGGGGAAAAACTCTGACATCACCGAAACGCCGAGCTGTAAAATACCGCCTGCGGCAGAAAACCCGATAAGAAATGAACCGGCGTTACACACCAATGGGGATGGATATAAATAGATAACCGCTGCGGTGAGGGTTGCCAGCCCGGCGTTAAATACATTCGCCCAAATGGGGCGAACCATTTTCTTGAGCAGTGCAGCAAAAATAAACACGCAGACCAGCGATCCCATACTGTAGTAAGAGATGGTTTTCAGCGCGTCGGCTTCTGCCATGCCGGCAAATGCCATCGCGTATTTCGGCATCCAGACTACGATGACGTAAAAGGTCGAAAATGCGGCTACCCCAAACATAACGGAGGCTACGCCTTCCAGCCAGACCAGCGGTTTACTGTTCATCTGTGGTAGCTCTTTTGCAATGCCCGCATCCACCATCTGGCTGGGGAAACGGCTTTTGAGCAGCATCAACGTTATGATGACGAACAGTACCCCCGGGATAATGACCGCATAGCCGTACCAGATATGGTTGAGCAGCATGGTGCTGACGACGATGGGGTAGATCATCTGCCCGAATGAGACCATCGCTTTAACCAGGATAACAGCTGACCCAGATGCCTTAGGGAAGCATTCCATCAATGCCGGATAGCCCCCTGTATCCAGGGCCGAGTTAGCGACGCCGACACAAACAGCGAGAATAAAGGCAATCATCAGATTCGGGCTGGCGGGAATGCCGAAGAAAAACAGCATGTACAGAATTGCCCCTAACAGAATGATAGCCCGTCTACCAAATTTATCTGAGAGCACGCCAAAGAATAAAATACTCACCAGACGACCAAGACCAATGCCGGAAATTAAATAGGCTATCCCCGCATTGTCGGTAGAGAATTTTTCTGCAAGAGAGCTCATATTTTGCGCCAGTGTAATGACGCTAATGCCGTGTAAAAAATAACTTAAATAAATACAGATTATCGCCAAAAGAAATGGCGTATTAAAGGTCTTATTTTGAGACATGTTCACAACTCCTTGCGGATTTTAAAATTGTTCTGTGCTCGTCGATATTGTTTAAATTGCGGCGACCTTGTGATTAATATACCGGGGCGCTGATATTGTGCCTACATAGCATGGCGTTTAAGTTACCAGGTATGTTGCATGCTCAACTGTGAAACTTAATTCTTTCAACCAAGATTTTGCTGAAGTTTTAAAACCGCGACCAATTATTTTGCAGCGAGAGGGAACAATATTGCATCCGCGTTATTTTACGCCCGTCGCCATGTTTAGTTGCTGCTTTGTCGCGATACGGCTGCGATAGCCAATAAACAATGCTAACAGGAAGCCTACCGCGGCTATGCCGGTATCAAACCACATGATGTGAGCAATGCTGGTCTGCGAGAGTCTTGCCGTTATCAGTGGGATGGTGAAGGTCGCAATGCTGCCCGCGCTGTAGTAAATCCCGGTGGCTTTGCCCTTCGCATCGGGAAAGCGTGCGGCCATCAGCGTTAAACCGATTTGTACAACGCCTCCGGCTGAAGAGAAACCGATGACAAATGCGAAGACGATCACCATGTAGATCGACGGATGCAGGCAGACCATCAGCAAGGCGATAAATGAGATAAAGGTGTACAGCATTAACAGAGAGGTTGCGCGCCCCGTCTTTCGTGCCAGTGGCGCGGTGATCAACACACACAGTAGAGAACCGCAGGTGTAAATGCTTAACAGCTTGATCGATAAGGTGTAGGACATCCCGGCGACAAACTGTCCGTACTGTGCCAACCACTGGCTTATCAGATAAAATGTCGCCATGGCGATGTAGCCGTACAGAGTGTAACTGGCGAGATCAAGAAGAGAACAACGATGTTCAGATTGTATGCTTTTCTGTTGAACGGGTAATGCCTTGAGGGGGGCTTGATGCCCAGGATGGGCCGGGAATCGACAGCGAAACAAAAATACGCCATTAATTAGCATCACGGCGGCCGCCACAAGAAAGGACCAGCCAAACCAAAGTTCTGCCCACACCAGCAGACTGATAATCATCGGCAGCAGAAACTGACCGATGGAAACAAACGCTTTAATTAAGATATTAGCCGTGCCGGGAGAGCGGGGAAACGCCTCCATCAGGCTGGGGTAAGTTCCGGCGTCAAGAAAACTGTTTGCCATTCCAGCTAAAAATCCAAAAGCATAGGCAATATAAATGCTGTGAGTATTGATGATGCCTACAAAGAACAGCAGGTAGCAGACCATACCGAAAATAATAAACGGTCTGCGGCCATAGCGATCGGAAAGCATGCCCGCCACCAATAACACGCTTAAACGGCCAATGCCGAGTGAGGAAATAACAATTGAGACGCCTGCGGCATCGGTGTGCCACTGTTGTTCCAGTGAAGACATATTGAGGCTCATCAGAATGACCCCCATGCCGTGTACCAGGTAATTAAAGTACAGCCCTATCGCAGTGGAGAAATAGGTGTTTTTCATAATATGTTACTCAGCGAAGAGGCTAAATGAGTGTGGCGCTGCGGTCTCTTAACACAAACGCTCAAGGTCGTGGGCGTACAGTTCAACAGCGGCCGATTGATAGATTTTCCAGTCGAGAAAATCATCGTGCTGATAAACCGCCTGAAAAGAGTTCAGATCGGGAAAGAAACGCATGGTGTTATTACCGATACGGTTATTTATTTTTTCGATAATGGCGTTAATTCTTAACTTTCGTTTGGCTTTCATTTCTGCACAAATGCGCGTGATGTCTTCCGGGATTTCCTTTTCGCCATTCTCCCATTGTTGCCAGGCGGCAACATTGTGATCCCGCGAGATATACATAGCGCTTTCTTCTACCGTCATAGCAAAAATATGGCGGATAGCCTGGAGTTCTAATGCGTTCATTATTTGATCACCTCATAAAAGACGGTGGAATAGTAATAACATTGCTGTGGATATTTCGGCTTGAAGAGAGTCACAGTATCTTGTGCAATATTATTTGTTTATCAACGGGGAAGAGGGGTTCTGTGTTGCGGTAAGGCTGGTGGCGAGGCGCGCGAAGGACAAAAAAAAGCCCATCGTGGGAGATGGGCAAAGACTACACACAGCAATTCGTTGTTTCACTCAGGGGATTTCCATGCTTATAAATCAATGTGTTGATCTAAAGCCATGGGCTAATAGTAGGCATACTGATTTTTTACGTCGATCAGATTCATCTCAATAGTTTAAAAACTGTAAATAATTTGCGAAGCAAATGAGTATTTAAAGAAGGATAACGTTGGGTCTTATTCAGTAATCGGGCGGAATTGATTAGCAATGTTAAACAATCAGGCGGCGGTGCCGCCTGACGTGGGATTACTTATTGCGTTCGATTTCAGCAATTTCTTCGAGGATTTCGTCGGGATCGCTACCTGGCGCAGGGGCTTCGTTTACCCAGGCGGAGAACAGACGCCAGGACACGGCCAGTACCACCGGGCCGATAAACAGACCAATCATGCCGAAGGCAATCAGTCCGCCGATGACCCCTGAGAGAATCAGGATCAGTGGCAAATCGGCCCCCATGCGAATCAGCATCGGGCGAATAACGTTATCCAGCGTTCCGACCAAGCCGCTCCACACCAGCAGCACCGTGCCCCAGGTTGAATCGCCCGTCCAGTACAGCCAGATAATGGCCGGGACCAGCACCGGCAATGGTCCCAGTTGCACCAGACAAGACAGGATCATCAATACCGCCAGCAGCGTGGCGTACGGCACGCCGGTTACCGCCAGACCAATACCACCGAGCACTGCCTGCACCAGCGCGGTGACCACAACGCCTAATGCGACGGCGCGAATGGCTTGTGCTGCCAGCAGAATGGCGGCATCGCCACGTTTGGATGCCAGGCGACAAGCGAAGTGGCGAATACCTAACGCCACCTGTTCACCGCGCCAGTACAGCAGGGCGCTGAACAGCAGCATCAGACCACAGTGCATCATAAAGCGGCCAAGATGTGCAGCCTGGCCAACAAACCAGGTCGTCGTCGTGCCGATATAAGGACGAACCTTGGCCATGATGGCCGCGCCGCCCATATCCAGCAGACTGTGCCACGCGGCATACAATTTTGCGCCGACCAACGGAATACTGTTCAGCCACGCCAGATCCGGCAGGGTCATATCGCCTGCGGTTACGGCATGGATCAATGGCCCGCTGCCATCAACAATGCTATTGACCAGTAGCGCGATAGGAATGATGAACAACAGCACCAGCAGCAGGGTCATCACCAGCACGGCCAGCGAGCGACGGCCCCAGAGCAATTTTTGTAAGCGTAGCAGGATCGGCCAGGTCGCAATGACCACCGTCCCCGCCCATGCAAAACCGAGGATAAAGGGCTGAACAATCCAAAGACAGGCCACAATCATGACGGCTAAAAACAGCGCCGATAGCAGCACTTGTGCAATATCCTTGGGCTGGCGGAAATTTACCATAAATACTTTTCACCTTTGTCTTTGCGCCAGAACGTTGACGCGACGTGAACACTTAAATGACACCCTGTAATGATGAGCAATTTCAGCGGTTTTTAACAGGCGGATTCTGCCTGTAAATCTGCTGAGCGTATTAGAAAAAAATGTGATACAACAAACAAAGCAACACGCAAACGATTAAATTCACAACACAGACCGCAGGAAAGGGTCACTATAATGATTCCACAAATTTCTCAGGCGCCAGGTGTCGTTCAACTGGTGCTCAATTTTTTGCAGGCACTGGAGCAGCAAGGATTTACGGGCGATACGGCAACGAGCTATGCCGATCGTCTGACAATGTCGACGGATAACAGTATTTATCAGCTGCTTCCTGATGCTGTCGTATTCCCTCGTTCAACCGCAGATGTGGCGCTCATTGCTCGTCTGGCGGCGGAACCTCTTTTCTCTTCGTTGATTTTTACCCCACGCGGTGGCGGCACCGGGACCAACGGTCAGGCGCTGAATCAGGGCATTATTGTTGATATGTCCCGCTATATGAGCCGCATCATTGAAATCAATGTGCAGGAAGGTTGGGTGCGGGTCGAAGCTGGGGTGATAAAAGACCAGCTCAACCAGTTTCTGAAGCCTTACGGCTATTTCTTTGCCCCCGAGTTATCCACCAGTAACCGGGCAACGCTGGGTGGGATGATCAATACCGACGCATCCGGACAAGGCTCGTTGGTTTACGGTAAAACCTCCGATCACGTGCTGGGTATCCGCGCGGTGCTAATGGGCGGCGATATTCTTGATACCCAGCCAATGCCGGTCGAACTTGCCCAAACGCTGGGTAATAGCAACACCGCTATTGGCCGCATCTACAAGACGGTTTATGAGCGTTGCCGCGACAACCGACAGCTGATCATTGATAAATTCCCGAAACTTAATCGCTTCCTGACCGGTTACGATCTGCGGCACGTCTTTAACGATGAGATGACCGAATTTGATTTAACCCGCATTCTTACTGGCTCTGAAGGTACGCTGGCGTTTATCACCGAAGCCCGTCTGGATATCACGCCACTACCCAAAGTCAGACAACTGGTTAACGTTAAGTACGACTCTTTCGACTCGGCATTGCGTAATGCCCCGGTGATGGTGGAAGCGCGCGCGCTGTCGGTAGAAACCGTCGACTCCAAAGTGCTTAACCTGGCACGGGAAGATATTGTCTGGCACTCGGTAAGTGAATTGATTACCGATGTGGCGGATAAAGAGATGCTGGGTCTGAATATTGTGGAGTTTGCCGGTGACGATGAAGCATTGATTGATTCGCAAGTCAGCGCACTGTGCGAACGGCTGGATGGCTTAATCGCGCGTCAGGAAGCGGGCGTTATAGGCTGGCAGCTATGTACCGAGCTGGCAGGCGTCGAACGCATTTACGCGATGCGTAAAAAAGCCGTCGGTCTGCTGGGGAATGCGAAAGGGGCCGCGAAGCCGATTCCGTTTGCTGAAGATACCTGCGTTCCACCGGAACATCTGGCTGACTATATTGCCGAGTTCCGTGCGCTGCTCGATAGCCACGGCCTGAGTTACGGCATGTTTGGTCACGTGGATGCAGGCGTGCTGCACGTCAGACCGGCGCTGGATATGTGCGACCCGCAGCAGGAAGTGCTGATGAAACGCATTTCTGACGATGTTGTCGCGCTGACGGCAAAATATGGCGGTCTGCTGTGGGGCGAGCACGGGAAAGGTTTTCGTGCAGAATATAGCCCGGCGTTCTTCGGTGAGGAACTGTATCGTGAACTGCGTAAAGTGAAATCGGTGTTTGATCCGCAAAACCGGCTCAATCCTGGCAAAATCTGTCCACCGGAAGATGTTGATGCGCCGATGATGAAAGTGGACGCGGTGAAGCGCGGAACGTATGACCGTCAGATCCCGCTGGCCGTCCGCCAGGAGTGGCGTGGGGCGATGGAGTGTAACGGCAACGGGTTATGCTTTAACTTTGATGCGAAAAGCCCGATGTGTCCGTCGATGAAAATCAGCCTCAACCGTATCCATTCACCGAAAGGGCGGGCTACGCTGGTGCGTGAATGGCTGCGTCTGTTGGCAGATCGCGGGATTGACCCGCTACAGCTGGAAAAAGAGCTACCGGAAAAACGTGCCAGTTTACGTACGCTGATTGCCCGTACCCGCAATAGCTGGCATGCGCGCAAAGGCGAATACGATTTCTCGCACGAAGTGAAAGAGGCAATGTCGGGTTGTCTGGCGTGTAAAGCCTGTTCCACACAGTGTCCGATTAAAATCGATGTGCCGGAGTTCCGCTCACGCTTCCTGCAGTTGTATCACACGCGTTATCTGCGGCCGTTGCGCGATCACATGGTGGCGACCGTTGAGAGTTATGCGCCGTTAATGGCGCGGGCGCCCAACACGTTTAACTTCTTCATCAACCAGCCGCTGGTGCGTAATCTGGCTAAAAAGCACATCGGCATGGTCGACTTACCGCTGCTGTCTGCGCCGTCGCTTCAACGTCAGCTGGTTGGTCATCGTTCCGCCAATATGACGCTGGAACAGCTCGAATTACTCAGCCTTGAGCAAAAAGCCCGTACGGTGCTGGTGGTGCAGGATCCGTTCACCAGCTATTACGATGCACAGGTGGTGGCTGATTTTATACGTCTGGTTGAAAAGTTGGGTTTGCAGCCTGTACTGCTGCCGTTCTCGCCAAACGGCAAGGCCCAGCATATTAAGGGCTTTTTAAATCGTTTTGCAAAAACCGCAAAGAAAACATCTGAGTTTCTCAATCGAGTGGCGAAGCTGAATATTCCGATGGTGGGTGTCGATCCGGCGCTGGTGCTTTGCTATCGCGATGAATACAAACTGGCGCTCGGGGAACAGCGGGGCGATTTCCATGTGTTACTCGCCAACGAATGGTTATCGACAGTTGTGGAGTCACAGCCGCCAGTCGCTGTGGGCGGTGAACCGTGGTACTTCTTTGGACACTGTACCGAAGTGACGGCCCTGCCGGGCGCGCCTGCTCAGTGGGCGGCTATTTTTGCCCGCTTTGGCGCAAAGCTGGAGAACATCAGCGTAGGGTGCTGTGGCATGGCGGGCACCTATGGCCACGAAGTGAAGAATCATCAGAACTCACTGGGGATCTATGAGCTATCATGGCACCAGGCAATGCAACGATTGCCGCGTAACCGTTGTCTGGCTACCGGATACTCCTGTCGCAGTCAGGTTAAACGCGTTGAAGGCACGGGCGTTCGCCATCCATTACAGGCACTGCTGGAGATTATAGGATGATCTGGAAACGTGAAGTCACACTCGAAGCGCTCAACGCCATGGGTGAAGGAAATATGGTTGGGCTGCTTGATATTCGTTTTGTGCACATTGGCGATGACACGCTGGAAGCCACAATGCCGGTTGACCACCGTACTAAACAACCATTTGGTTTGCTGCACGGCGGCGCGTCCGTAGTGCTGGCTGAGAGCATTGGTTCGGTGGCTGGCTATCTGTGTACTCAGGGTGAGCAGAAAGTGGTGGGCCTGGAGGTCAACGCCAACCATATTCGCTCGGCGCGGGAAGGGCGCGTCAGAGGGGTATGTCGCGCGGTGCATACCGGCTCCCGTCATCAGGTATGGCAAATCGAAATCTTCGATGAGCAGGGACGATTGTGCTGCACGTCGCGTCTGACGACAGCAATTTTGTGATGCATATTGCTTTTGGTCATTATCTGCACAGGGAATGGTGTTATACTGTGCAGGTTTTGAACACAAGCGAGGATGATATGTCTACCCAACTAGACCCGGCCCAACTGGCAATAGAGTTTTTACGTCGTGATAAAACCGATCTTTCACCAGCTCAGTACCTGAAAAGACTGAAACAGTTAGAGCTGGAGTTCGCGGATTTATTGACGCTTTCTTCGACTGAACTAAAAGAAGAGATCTATTTTGCCTGGCGCATGGGCGTTCATTGATTCCGGTATGCTTATCGTAATGAAACCCCGACACGCGTTCGGGGTTATTTTTTGCGTTAAATCTCAATCACCACTTCATCTCACCAGTATTAACCTTCGCACTTAGCTCCAGAGAACTTGCGTCTGCAAGACCTGGCCATGCCGCGGTGATGGTTTTAATCACATAATCCGAACCTTTCTTCGCCCCTAACGCCTGCTCAAACGATTGCAGATAGTCCTGTGTGAAGCGAATCGCTTTATCGCCCGCAGGGCGTTCGCCGATGTAATGCCCCGGGACCACCTGGGTGGGTTGTAACTTCTGCATTTCGCTCAGTACGCTACGCCACGCGCTACGCTGTTCTGCAGATTGCGTATCCGCCGTCCAGACGTGTATACCAGACGCCACGCCGGTACCGCCAATAATGGCACGGTTCGCCGGGATCCAGACATAGGCTGCATAATCATTAGGGTGGCGCAGTTCCAGCGCTTCACCATCAACCGTGAAATGCGTTTGCGTTGTCGCTTGCGGAACAGTGAGCGATGTTGGCGCGCCATCCTTCATTTGCGGACCCCAGAATTGCAGTTTGGCCTCTTTGGTGGCACGGATATGCTCTACTACGTGCGGTGTTGCCAGGACTTTTACCTGTGGGAAGGCTTTGACGATAGGCTGCAGTCCGAAATAGAAATCCGGATCGCCGGAGGTGATCACGATGGCCTTCAGCGTTTTACCGCTGGCGCGAATCATCTGCACCAGCTGTTCACCATCTTTAGTACTGAACTGTGCGTCAAACAATATTGCTTCTTTCGGTCCTGAAACCAGCGTTGAAGAGACCGGGAAAATAGCCTTGTCCTGTGGATTGTAGACGTCCAGCTGTAGCGTCGCGGCAAAGGTTGAAGAGGCGAACAGAGGTAACAGCAGGGCCAGCGTTTTAACTTTCATGCCAGGTATCCTTGTGCAGGAAATTGTCTTTTGATAGTTCCTGTATTTTAAGGAAATTCGGATCTGTTAGAATTCCCTTATTAGGACATGCTGAGTTTCATAAAACGATCGGATGGGATGCAATGGACAGAGTGATGGCGGCAACGGTATTCAACCATATCTGTGATTTGGGCAGTCTGAGCGCCGCCGCGCGTGCGCTGGGGCTTTCCCGTCCGATGGTCAGTCGTTACCTCGACGAGATGGAGAAATGGGCGGGGGCAAGGCTAATCCATCGCTCGTCGCGCCGTCTGACGATCACGCCAGCGGGTGAAGAGGCATTAGTGAAAACGCGTTCTCTGGCGCAGCTTTCGCTGGATATTGGTGCCGCCAGCGCCGCGCAAACTCCCTCTGGCACGCTACGCGTGGCCTGTGCGCATTTTACAGCTATGCATATTTTAGCGCCGGTACTGCCCGCGTTTCTGACGAAGTATCCGCAGCTGCGTATCGAGGTGGAGATCAATAATCAACCGGTAAGCCTCGTTGGAGAACGCATTGATGTGGCGATCCGCATAACGGAAAACCCTGAACCTGGAACTATCGCCCGTCGCCTTGGCGACTGTAAATCGGTACTGTGCGCGTCTGTAGAGTACCTGCATCAACATGGCACTCCTGAGACTATCGACGACCTTACGCGGCATAATTGTCTGTACTACAGCGGGTTTGCCGGAAAATCCTGGCACTTTCTGGATGCCCAGGGGCGGGCTGCCGCTGTTGCGATTAAAGGCAATTTGAGCGCCGGGATCTCTTCGTTGCTCTGTGAGTCGGCGTTGGCGGGAACGGGCATTGCGCTGGTGCCGGAACTGGAGGCGCGGGAAGGACTGGCACAGGGAAAGCTGGTTAGACTCTTGCCCGAGCTTCAACCAAAAATCCTGCCAATTTATGGTTTATATCTTTCGCGGGAGCATCAGCCTGCAGGGCTGCGCCTGTTGCTGGACGCACTCAGTGAAAAACAGCGCCTAATAATTGATTGAATACGCTTATAAAATAGTCAAATCGCAATTTGTGTTAAACAAAACATATCCGGAAGTGAGATTATTCTTATCGCCCCTTCAAGAGCTAAGCCATCGTGAGTGCCGGAGATAAGCGCCGGATGGGGCCGGAACCCTTAAGCCTGCCAGCAAGCAGCCTTAAGGGTTTTTTGTTGTCTTCACGTAGTGCCCGAACGGGATTGTACCTACTTGCCGTGAGTCTGCAGACCGATGTTGTCAAAAAATAGCCGTGGTGACATTTAAGTTTAAAGAATCATAACCGCTTTATATAGCACAGAGAATACAGAACAGACGCTTTGGTAAATCATTACTGTGTGCGCTGTTCTGGTCACCGTGAAACGTTAACCGGGTTTAAATAATGGTAGAGAATCTTGTTTTCAATTATAAAAATCAGACACCGATTCACTATCGATTCAAACCAGCCTCCAGAGATTGTCGGCATTTGTTGATTGTCATGTCTGGATTTAATATCCCGGATGCTACCATCTATGACTTTGTCATGCTTGACCATTGCCATTCTGCAATTCTATGGATTAAAGATGATTTTGGCGGTCTGCCAGCTTATTACTTGTGTAATAAAATGAATTTCGATATTGAGCAGGGGGTTAGTCTACTCATGCAGGGGGTGATTGATTTTGTAAAACCCACTAACACGACTATTCTTGGTGCTTCCAAAGGCGGGTCGATGTCGATGTATTACGGCATTAAGCACAACATTCGGAACATCATTACAGCAGTCCCCCAGTTTTACATCGGTAGCTATGTTGCAAAAGGATATTGGACGCACGTCGGACAAGAGATGATGGGCACCATCTCGCCAGCGAATATTAATAAGCTGGATAATATGCTGCAGGATGTTATCTACAGAGATAAACATAAAACTGCGAATATCTATCTTTTCACCTCACCAAATGATAAACAGTTTCCTGTTGAGATTGCGCCAAATTTAGCACTGTTGCAGGAATATAATCATTTCAATCTTGTGGAAACCAGTTCATCCTTTGCAACCGAACATAATCAAATAACACGATATAACTTAAATGTTATTTTATCCATCATCTATCAGCTTGAAAATAATATAACCCCTGCCTACGGGCGAGTGAAAAATGGCAATGGGTGGCTAGCCAGCCGTTAACTTTTGTCCGTTCACCGCTCTGCGAATCTCATCTCTGATAACTCCCTGGTTAGGTATAGCCTGACAGAGGAAGTTGCCTCTTCTATCACAGAAATAGTCATTTTCTATACATCTTTTGATTATCGACCTGTCTCGCCGATTGAAATTACTTAATCCATTATTAATCAATGCATTGAACAAAAAAATCCATCCCTGTTAACCCACGCAGCAGGGTCTATGCTTAGTAAAAGGGGTCAAAAAGGGCGATTAACCCGAATGCCCCTGCTGTTGAGGGGTTGAAGTGATAATCATTATCACTAACATGTTGTTATAGCTTGAAAGCTAGTGACTCGAGGTAACCCTATGGAATTGCATTCAGGAACATTTAACCCGGACGATTTTGCCTGGCGAGGTCTGACGTTAACGCCAGCGGCTGCGGCGCACATCCGCGAGCTGGTGGCAAAGCAACCCGACATGTTAGGCGTGCGTTTAGGCGTGAAGCAAACGGGATGCGCGGGATTTGGCTACGTGCTGGACACCGTTCGCCAGGCGGAAAAAGACGATCTGCTGTTTGAAACGGAGGGGGCCAGACTTTATGTACCGTTACAGGCGATGCCGTTCATCGACGGCACAGAAGTCGATTTCGTGCGCGAAGGATTAAATCAGCTATTTAAATTTCATAACCCGAAAGCCCAGAACGAATGCGGCTGTGGCGAAAGTTTTGGGGTATAGGCGGTACTATGTCTCGTAATACTGAAGCAACTGACGATGTCAACACCTGGGCTGGCGGGCACCTTAATTACAAAGAGGGCTTCTTCACCCATCTACAAACCGATGAGCTGGCAAAAGGGATCAACGAAGATGTCGTGCGCGCGATTTCGGCAAAACGTAATGAACCCGACTGGATGCTGGAATTTCGCCTGAATGCCTTTAAAGCGTGGCTAACCATGGAAGAGCCGCACTGGCTAAAAGCGCATTACGATAAGCTGAACTACCAGGAGTACAGTTATTACTCCGCGCCGTCCTGCGGTAATTGCGATGAAACCTGCGCGTCTGAGCCGGGCGCGGTGCAGCAAACGGGGGCGAATGCGTTTTTAAGTAAAGAAGTTGAGGACGCATTTGAGCAGCTTGGCGTGCCGGTCCGCGAAGGCAAAGAGGTGGCGGTTGATGCTATTTTTGACTCGGTGTCGGTGGCGACAACTTATCGCGATAAACTGGCGGAACAGGGCATTATTTTCTGTTCGTTTGGTGAGGCGATTCACGATCACCCTGAGCTGGTAAAACAATATCTGGGTACGGTTGTCCCGGGGAATGACAATTTCTTTGCGGCGCTGAATGCGGCGGTGGCCTCCGACGGCACGTTTATTTATGTCCCGAAAGGTGTGCGTTGCCCAATGGAACTGTCGACCTATTTCCGTATAAATGCGGAAAAAACCGGTCAGTTTGAACGCACCATTCTGGTTGCGGATGAGGGCAGTTACGTCAGCTATATCGAAGGCTGTTCAGCCCCGGTACGCGATAGCTACCAACTGCATGCCGCGGTGGTGGAAGTCATTATCCACAAAGATGCCGAAGTGAAATACTCGACGGTACAAAACTGGTTCCCTGGTGATGGTAACACCGGCGGCATTTTGAACTTCGTCACCAAGCGCGCCCTGTGCGAAGGCGAAAACAGCAAAATGTCGTGGACGCAGTCGGAAACCGGCTCGGCCATTACCTGGAAATACCCAAGCTGTATTCTGCGCGGCGACAACTCTATCGGCGAATTCTACTCCGTCGCGCTGACCAGTGGTTATCAGCAGGCCGATACCGGCACCAAGATGATCCACATCGGCAAGAACACCAAATCGACCATTATCTCGAAAGGGATCTCCGCGGGACACAGTCAAAACAGCTATCGCGGCTTAGTGAAGATCATGCCGACCGCAACCAACGCCCGCAACTATACCCAATGCGACTCGATGCTGATTGGCGCGGATTGTGGAGCGCACACCTTCCCGTATGTGGAGTGTCGTAACAACAGCGCCCAGCTTGAGCATGAAGCCACGACCTCGCGCATTGGTGAAGACCAACTGTTTTACTGTTTACAGCGCGGCATCAGCGAAGAGGATGCCATTTCGATGATCGTTAATGGTTTCTGTAAAGACGTGTTCTCTGAACTGCCGCTGGAATTTGCCGTTGAAGCGCAAAAACTTCTCGCCATAAGTCTTGAACACAGCGTCGGTTAAAATTTAAGGAAAGCACATGTTAAGCATTAAAAATTTACAGGTCAGTGTGGAAGATAAGGCGATCCTGCGTGGGCTGAGCCTGGATATTGGCCCCGGAGAGGTACACGCCATTATGGGGCCGAACGGTTCCGGGAAAAGTACGCTTTCCGCAACGCTCGCCGGGCGCGATGACTACGAAGTCACCGGCGGGACGGTAGAATTCAACGGTAAGGATTTACTGGAACTGTCACCCGAAGACCGGGCCGGTGAAGGGATCTTTATGGCATTTCAGTATCCGGTAGAAATCCCCGGCGTCAGTAATCAGTTTTTCCTGCAAACGGCACTGAATGCGGTGCGCAGTTACCGTGGCGAAGAGTCGCTGGACAGGTTTGACTTCCAGGATCTGATGGAAGAGAAAATCGCGTTATTGAAGATGCCGGAAGATTTGCTAACGCGTTCGGTCAACGTTGGTTTCTCAGGTGGCGAAAAAAAGCGTAATGACATTTTGCAAATGGCGGTGCTGGAACCTCAGCTGTGCATTCTTGATGAGTCGGACTCCGGGCTGGATATCGACGCGCTGAAAGTCGTTGCGGATGGCGTGAACTCGCTGCGCGACGGGCAACGTTCATTCATTATCGTCACCCACTATCAGCGCATCCTGGATTACATCAAACCCGATTATGTGCACGTTCTCTACCAGGGGCGAATTGTGAAATCCGGCGATTTCACGCTGGTCAAACAACTGGAGGAGCAAGGTTATGGCTGGCTTAGCGAACAGCAGTAACGTGCTGCAACAGTGGCATCATCTGTTTGAAACGCAAGGGGAGACGCGCTCGCACCATGCCCAGCAGCACCTGCAGCAGATGCTGCGTCTGGGACTGCCAACGCGTAAGCATGAGGACTGGAAATACACACCGCTGGAAGGATTAACCAACAGCCAGTTTGTCAGTCATGTCACTGAGATAACGTCCGCCCAGTGTGAAGCGTTAGCGCCGGCTATTGATGCTGTCCGCCTGGTGTTTGTTGACGGGCAATTCTGTCCAACGCTCAGCGACAGCGCAGAAGGTAGCGGGTTTAACATTACCGTTGATGACGTGCGCCAGTCGCTACCGGCGGCTATCCAACCGGAAGTCTTTCTGCACCTGACCGAAAGCCTCTCCCGCAGTGTAACGCACATTCAGGTGAAGCGTAACCAGCGACCGGCAAAACCATTGCTGCTGCTGCACATTACCCAGGGGCTGGCGGGCGAAGAGGTGAACACGGCGCACTATCGCCACCATCTGGACCTGGCAGAAGGCGCAGAAGCCACCGTCATTGAACAGTATGTCAGCCTCAGCGAATATCGCCATTTTACCGGTGCACGATTAACGATGAACGTCGCGGCAAACGCACACTTGCGTCACATCAAACTGGCGTTTGAGAATCCGCTCAGCCACCACTTCGCGCATAATGATATTCAGTTGGGCGCTGATGCCACGGCCGCCAGCCACAGCTTTTTACTCGGTGATGCGGTGTTGCGCCATAACACCAGCACCCAGCTTAACGGCGAAAACACCACGCTTCGGCTTAACAGCCTGGCGATGCCGGTGAAAAATGAAGTCTGCGATACCCGCACCTGGCTTGCGCACAACAAGGGATATTGCAACAGTCGACAACTGCATAAAACGATTGTCAGCGATAAGGGGCGGGCGGTATTCAATGGCCTGATCAACGTCGCTCAGCACGCCATTAAAACCGACGGTCAGATGACCAACAATAATTTGCTGCTCGGAAAACTGGCGGAAGTGGATACCAAGCCGCAGCTTGAAATTTATGCCGACGACGTGAAATGCAGCCACGGGGCGACGGTAGGGCGGATCGACGACGAGCAGATGTTCTATCTGCGTTCGCGCGGGATCGGCCAGCATGATGCCCAACAAATGATTCTCTATGCGTTTGCCGCTGAGCTGACGGAAGCCCTGGGCGAGGAAACGCTGAAACAACAGGTCCTGGCACGGATCGCTCAACGCTTGCCGGGAGGCGTAGCATGACATTTCCCATTGAAAAAGTGCGGGCTGATTTTCCGGTCCTGACGCGTGAAGTGAACGGTTTACCGTTGGCGTATCTGGATAGCGCCGCCAGCGCGCAAAAGCCCAACCAGGTGATTGATGCCGAAGCCGAGTTTTACCGTCATGGCTATGCCGCGGTCCACCGCGGGATCCATACGCTGAGCGCGCAGGCCACGGAAAAAATGGAGAATGTGCGCAAGCTCGCCTCGCTGTTTATCAACGCCCGTTCAGCTGAAGAACTGGTGTTTGTTCGCGGCACAACGGAAGGTATCAACCTGGTAGCTAACAGCTGGGGCGGCAGCAATGTGCGGGCGGGCGATAACATTATCATCAGCGAAATGGAGCACCACGCCAATATTGTGCCCTGGCAGATGTTGTGCGCTCGCGTAGGTGCAGAACTGCGCGTTATTCCGCTCAATACAGAAGGTACGTTGCAACTGGAAACGCTGCCGACGCTGTTTGACGATCGCACGAAACTGCTGGCGATTACCCATGTGTCTAACGTGTTGGGCACGGAAAACCCATTGGTTGAGATGATTGAGCTGGCGCATCAATACGGCGCGAAAGTGCTGGTGGATGGCGCACAGGCAGTTATGCATCATCAGGTGGATGTGCAGGCGCTGGATTGCGACTTCTATGTTTTCTCTGGGCACAAGCTCTACGGGCCAACCGGTATTGGCATTCTGTATGCCAGAGAGTCGTTGCTGCAGGAGATGCCGCCGTGGGAAGGCGGTGGGTCGATGATTGCGACGGTGAGTCTGAGCCTGGGGACGACGTGGGCCAAAGCCCCCTGGCGGTTTGAAGCCGGAACGCCAAACACTGGGGGAATTATTGGACTCGGCGCGGCTATTGAATATGTTTCCGCACTGGGGCTTACTGAAATCAGCGAATATGAACAATTCCTGATGCGCTATGCGCTGGAACAGCTGGCGGATGTGCCGGATTTAACGCTCTACGGGCCGGATAATCGTCTGGGGGTGATTGCGTTTAACCTCGGCAAACATCACGCCTATGACGTCGGGAGTTTTCTTGATAACTATGGTATCGCCGTGCGGACAGGGCATCACTGCGCCATGCCGCTGATGGCCTACTATAACGTTCCTGCGATGTGCCGGGCGTCGATTGCTATGTACAACACCCACGAAGAAGTGGATCGCCTGGTAACGGGCCTCAAGCGTATTCATCACTTACTGGGATAACAGGGAGGCGTTATGGCTGCGCTACCGGATAAAGAAAAGTTGTTGCGTAATTTTCTGCGTTGCGCTAATTGGGAAGAGAAATACCTGTACATTATTGAACTGGGTCAGCGTTTGCCGGAATTAAACGACGACGATCGTAATACGGAAAATAGCATCCAGGGCTGTCAAAGTCAGGTATGGATTGTCATGCGTCAGAATGCTGAAGGAATTATTGAATTACAGGGCGACAGCGATGCGGCAATTGTGAAAGGGCTTATCGCTGTCGTATTCATTTTATATGACCGCATGACGGCCCAGGATATTGTGAATTTTGATGTGCGTCCGTGGTTTGAAAAAATGGCGCTCGCACAGCATCTCACACCGTCTCGTTCACAAGGGCTGGAGGCGATGATTCGGGCTATTCGCACCAAAGCCGCAACTCTTAGCTAAACTGATAAAACACGTCAATTTTCAGCTCGACGTGAAAGAGTGAGGTAGTGCAACGCAGTGACTCGTAGGCCGGATCGGGCGCTCGACGCCGTCCGGCAGGAACGCCAGGGGGGTGAGTATGAAACGCGCGTCTGTTATTACGTTAATGCTAATCGGCGCTTACAGCGCTATTCAGGCCGCATGGGCGGTCGATTATCCTTTGCCTCAGGCGAACAGCCGTCTTGTTGGGCAAAATCAAACTTACACCGTGCAGGAAGGCGATAAAAACCTACAGGCGATTGCCCGTAAGTTTGATACCGCCGCAATGCTGATCCTTGAAGCCAATAATACTATTGCCCCCGTACCTAAACCCGGAACGCTGATTACTATTCCCTCGCAATTACTGCTACCGGATGCACCCCGAGAAGGCATTATTGTGAATCTGGCGGAACTGCGTCTGTATTACTTCCCGCCGGGAGAGAATATTGTTCAGGTTTTCCCAATTGGTATCGGTTTGCAGGGGCTGGAAACGCCGGTAATGGAAACCCGGGTTGGGCAGAAAATCCCGAATCCGACCTGGACCCCTACAGCAGGCATCCGTAAACGCTCTTTGGAGCGCGGCATAACATTACCGCCGGTAGTACCTGCCGGGCCAAATAACCCGTTAGGACGCTTTGCACTGCGTCTGGCGCATGGAAACGGTGAATATCTGATCCATGGCACCAGTGCGCCGGACAGCGTGGGGCTGCGCGTAAGTTCTGGATGTATTCGCATGAACGCGCCGGACATCAAAGCACTGTTTGCTCAGGTCCGGACAGGAACGCCGGTTCGGGTGATTAATGAGCCGATAAAATATTCGATAGAGCCGAACGGAATGCGCTATGTTGAGGTGCATCGACCGCTGTCGCCGGAAGAGGAGCAAAACGTCCAGACCATGCCGTATGTGCTGCCAGCCGGTTTTACCCAGTTTAAAGACAATAAAGCCGTGGATAACAGTTTGGTGGAAAGAGCCTTGTATCGTCGTGCGGGCTATCCGGTCACCGTAACGGCCGGGCAAGCGTCGGTCGTAAGCAATGGCGCGGAAGTGAAGTCTGCACAGAATGGCGTGCCGGGAGAGGATGCAGAGGTGCGCGCTACGCAATAACAGGGAAGGGAAATTCAGAGCAAAAAAAATGGCGCACAATGTGCGCCATTTTTATTACACAGATACTATTACTTGCGGTATTTAGTAGCTGCGTTGTCCAGACGCTGGTTAGCGCGAGCTGCGTCATCTTTAGCAGCCTGAACGTCGGAACGCATTGCGTTCACGTCGTTGCTCAGCTGGTCAACTTTAGCGTTCAGAGTCTGAACGTCAGAAGACAGCTGATCGATTTTAGCGTTGCTGGAGCAACCTGCCAGCAGAGTAGAACCCAGGATTACCGCGCCCAGTACCAGTTTAGTACGATTCATTATTAATACCCTCTAGATTGAGTTAATCTCCATGTAGCGTTACAAGTATTACACAAAGTTTTTTATGTTGAGAATATTTTTTTGATGGGAATGCACTTATTTTTGATCGTTCGCTCAAAGAAGCATCGAATTGTGCAAAAACGGCTAAAAACCCGAGTGAAAACAGAAAGCTTCCATCGGATTCATCTTAGATAATCACGGATTAGATAGTGAAATCCGATTTGATTTTTTATTAATTGTAGCTATCGATAAAATAAAAAAAGCGCCACCAGGGCGCTTTTTTAAGCAAATTAATTCGCGTTGGAATTATTACAGCACGTGAACGGATGCCGTGTTGGTCGTGCCGCTCGGAACCAGTGCACCGGAAACCATCACCACAACGTCTCCTTTCTGAGCCAGACCGCTTTCCAGAGCGACTTCTTTACCCAGACGATAGAAATCATCGGTAGAGCTGATTTCTTTAACCACCTGTGCAACTACGCCTTTACTCAGCACCAGCTGACGCGCGGTAGTTTCGTTGGTGGTCAGCGCCAGGATGGTGGCATCCGGGAAGTATTTACGTACTGCGCGAGCAGATTTACCGCCCTGGGTTGCTACAACGATCAGCGGAGCATCCAGTTTTTCTGCAGTTTCAACCGCGCCACGGCAAACGGCTTCGGTGATGCGCAGTTTGCGGCTGTCGTTGTTGAAGTCCAGACGGCTGGTCATCACGCGGTCGGTACGCTCACAGATGGTTGCCATGATGGTGACGGCTTCCAGCGGGTATTTACCTTTTGCAGACTCGCCAGACAGCATTACTGCATCGGTACCGTCGAGGATGGCGTTCGCTACGTCACCGGCTTCAGCGCGGGTCGGACGCGGGTTTTTGATCATGGAGTCCAGCATCTGGGTCGCAGTGATAACGACTTTACGTGCACGGATACATTTTTCGATGATCATCTTCTGCGCGAAGATAACTTCTTCAACCGGGATCTCAACGCCCATGTCGCCACGAGCAACCATGATGCCGTCAGATGCTTCGAGGATTTCGTCGAAGTTGTTCAGGCCTTCCTGGTTTTCGATTTTGGAGATGATCTGGATGTTTTCGCCGCCGTGCGCTTTCAGGTGCTCACGGATTTCAACGACGTCAGAACGTTTACGGATAAAGGATGCTGCAACGAAGTCAACGCCTTGCTCGCAACCGAAGATCAGGTCCTGTTTGTCTTTTTCAGCCAGTGCTGGCAGCGCGATGGAAACGCCCGGCAGGTTAACGCCTTTGTTTTCGCCCAGGTCGCCGTTGTTCAGCACTTTACAGATAACTTTGTTACCTTCGATAGCGGTAACTTCCATGCCGATCAGACCATCGTCAACCAGAACGGTATTGCCGACGGACAGATCTTTAGTGAAGCCTTCATAAGTCACTGCAACGATTTCGTTGTTGCCGACGACAGATTTGTCGGTGGTGAAGGTGAAGGTTTGGCCCGCTTTCAGGGAAACGTCGTTACCGCCTTCCAGTTTGATGGTACGGATTTCCGGACCTTTGGTGTCGAGCAGGATTGCGGCTTTCTTGCCGGTTTTGCTCATGACGTTGCGCAAATTCTTGATGCGCTGACCGTGTTCTTCATAGTCCCCGTGGGAGAAGTTCAGACGCATGACGTTCATGCCCGCGTCCAGCATTTTGGTTAACATCTCTTCGGATTCGGTTTTCGGACCGATGGTGCAAACAATTTTCGTCTTTTTCATGACAGTCTTAGTCTTTAAGTTGAGAAGGATATGGAAATCTGGCTCCCGCCGCGCACGGACGGGAAGCTAAACCTGAGTTACGAAAGTTGTGATGCCTCGCACTAAGGATAGGTGACATCGAAAGAGCGTGCAGAGGAATGTGTGCTTGTGTTTCAGCCCAACGGGATGGTGAGTTTTGTAGTCGTTGAGTTTTACAGGTCAATGTGCTGAAACCATTCAAGAGACAATTGGCGCGCATTATACGCTGAAAATTATCAAAAAGGAAAATGGAAACAGCGTTTCAAAACACTTCTGTGCAGTTTTACAGAAAATATTCATTAATTTGTTTCCAGGTATGGATAAAGAGGTTATTCGCAGCAGCATTTGTTGCGCAACAAGGTGTAATTGTCATCCCAATCCCTGACTTTTTGTGTATAACGCCGACCAAACCAACATATTTCTAAAAGTTATATCAAATGCGTTTTAATTCATTTTAAAAGCCAATCTCACTGATTACACTCGTTTGGACATCCATACTGCTAAACAGCCAAAAGCGCTAGCAGCAGAACAATAAGCAGCAGCGGATACCTAAACGACATGATTGTCCTGAAAAATATTTCGAAAGTGTTTACGCCAGGCAGGCTTGCCATTACCGCTGTCGATAACGTCAACCTGACGGTTGAACAGGGACAGATTTACGGAATTATTGGTTACAGCGGGGCGGGGAAAAGCACCTTAATACGCTTACTTAATGGTCTGGAAAAACCGACTTCAGGCAGCGTAACGATTAACGGCCACGATATCTCTGCCGCCCGTGGGGAATCTTTACGTCAGGCGCGACTGAAAATCAGCATGGTGTTTCAACACTTCAATTTGCTGTGGTCACGAACGGTTAGTGAAAATATTGCGTTCTCTATGCAAATTGCTGGAGCGCCAAAAGCATCAATTAAAGCGCGAGTTGCTGAACTGATTTCGCTGGTGGGGCTGAGCGGTCGTGAAAATGCGTATCCGTCTCAGCTGAGCGGTGGGCAAAAACAGCGGGTAGGAATTGCCCGTGCGCTGGCGAACAATCCTGACGTTCTGCTGTGTGATGAAGCCACTTCGGCGCTGGATCCGCAAACTACCGATCAGATCCTCGATTTACTGCTCGATATTAATCGCCGTTTCAAATTAACCATTGTGCTGATCACGCATGAAATGCACGTGGTACGCAAAATCTGCGATCGCGTCGCGGTAATGGAAAACGGCAGGGTCGTTGAGGAAGGCGACGTGCTCAACGTCTTTACCCATCCGCAGCAGCCGATCACCCGACAGTTCGTTCGTCAGGTGAGTCAGTACACCGAGGAAGACGAGTTTAACCCACAGTTGGCCAGCGAGCTGGGCGGTGTGGTGATCAAGCTAACGTTTACCGGGCAACGTACGCATCGGCCTGTGGTTGGCGAATTGACCCTGCGCTATGGCCTGCCGTTTAACATTTTACACGGCAAGATGACGCAAACCGCGCACGGTGTGTTTGGTCAGCTTTGGGTGCACGTTGTGGCCTCTGAGGAACAATTGAACAATATTTTGGCCGATCTGCGCCAGAGCGACATTGAAGGCGAGGTGATCAACCATGGCTGAAGAACTGTTTCCTCATCTGAAGTGGGAGCAACTGCTGGCAGCAACCCAGGAAACGCTCTACATGACGGTCCTTTCTGGCGCGGCGACCTTTGTCCTGGGCGTTGCACTTGGTCTGGCGCTGTTCCTGACCGCACGCGGCGGACTGTTTCACAATCGCGCGGTGTATAGCGTTATTTCGCTGGTGGTGAATATCTTTCGTTCCATCCCGTTCATCATTCTGATCGTGCTGCTGATCCCGTTTACCAAAGCGATGGTTGGCACCATTCTCGGCGCTAATGCCGCGTTGCCTGCGCTGATCGTAGGGGCCGCACCGTTTTATGCGCGTCTGGTCGAAATTGCCCTGCGTGAAGTCGACAAAGGCGTTATTGAAGCGACGCGTTCAATGGGCGCACGGCTAAGCACGCTTATTTTTCGGGTTTTACTGCCGGAATCCTCTCCTGCTCTGGTGTCCGGGATCACCGTGACGCTGATTGCGCTGGTCAGCTACAGCGCGATGGCAGGGGTGATTGGCGCCGGTGGTTTAGGGAATTTGGCCTATCTGGAAGGATTCCAGCGCAACCACAGCGACGTCACGCTGGTGGCGACGGTGACGATTTTGCTCATTGTCTTCATCATCCAGCTTTGCGGCGATGTGATCACCTCTCTGTTAGATAAACGCTAATAAAATACGGAAACCATTATCATGAAAAAATCACTGACGTTACTCGCCGCAGCAACCTTAAGCGCCCTGAGCTTTGCCTCCTGGGCCGATACTCTGACCGTTGGCGCCTCTAACGTGCCGCACGCGGAGATCCTTGAGCAGGCTAAGCCTATTCTGGCAAAGCAGGGGATCGATTTAGAGATTAAACCGTTCCAGGATTACATTCTGCCCAACACCGCGCTGGCTGGCCGTGAGATTGACGCTAACTACTTCCAGCATATTCCGTACCTGAACAGCGTGATTAAAGATCATGCGGGCGATAAAACCTATGATTTCGTCAGCGCCGGAGCGATTCACATCGAGCCAATTGGGATCTATTCGAAAAAAGTAAAATCGCTTAAAGATCTGCCGGAAGGCGGCAAGGTCATCATGCGCGATGCGGTATCTGAGGAAGGCCGTATTCTGTCGATTTTCGAAAAAGAGGGCGTAATCAAGCTGAAACCGGGCGTGGATAAAGTCACCGCGCGCATTAGCGATATCGTCGAGAACCCGAAAAAACTGAAGTTTCTGCCTAACGTGGAAGCCGCGCTGTTACCGCAGATGTATAACAATGACGAAGGCGATGCGGTGGTGATTAACGCCAACTACGCCATCGACGCCGGGCTGGATCCGGTGAAAGATCCTATCGCTGTCGAAAGTGGTGAAAACAACCCGTATGCCAACATCATTACCGTGCATCGTGGCGACGAGAAGAAAAAAGATATCGTGGCGCTGGTTGATGTCCTGCACTCAAAAGAGATCCAGGACTGGATCCGCACCAAATATAAAGGTGCGGTGATCCCGGTAAATAACTGATCCGCTGGCATTGCCTTATCCGGCCTACGACGTTCTGTAGGCCGGATAAAACGCGTTGGTGTGGCCATCCGGCGCTAGAGTTTCACTCGCTCAATCCTCGCTGGTAAACCCTGACGCACCGCTGCACCTGACACCCAGTCAAGCCAGGTATTGGCTACCTGCCGGGTAGGATCCGCAAAGCCCAAATCGTTGAGATTAATCCCCGACCTTATTTGTGCGTCAAACGCCATCGGCTTGCCGTCGAGCGTATGCTGCGCCGCGCCCATTTCTTTATGCCCATAACCGTGTTCAATGGCGATCACGCCCGGCATCACGCCATTAAGCAGGCTTATCTGCGCCTGCGCCTGACCGCCAGGCGTGGTGATACGCACCATATCGCCGTGCGCTAAACCATATCGTTGACCATCCTGCGGATGAAGCGCCACCAGATTAACCGGCTTCAGATGATGCAGACGTGGGATCACCGCCGTGGCGCTGGACATGGTATTGGATTTAAAAGAAATCAGTTTCAGCGGCCACTCTTGTTCCGGGAACAACTCCTCGACCGCACGCCCATCTGACAGTCGTGAAGGATACCAGGCCGGGCAGCCGCTGTAGCGCTCGCCGGTAATTGCATGGCGGTGCGCGGCGACGTCCGCATTCCAGATTTGTAGCGGTTTTTCCCACGCATTGCCTATCCGATTCTCAACCCGCCCGCTGTTGTCTGGCGCAAAACGCCCACCGCGGGAGTAGATAAACGCCACCCGGCTGATTTCATCGGCTTTCAGTGTTTGGGTCATCACAGGCACGATCCGCTGTACCCCAGTCAGCGCCAGGTCTTCCGGTTGCGCTTCAGCGACCGGCGCTTTGCCCATAAACGCAATATTGGCGGCGAGTCGCAGGTAGTAATCTTCCGCACGATTCAACGGATAGTGATTGCCCTGCGGATCGGTAATCGCATTGTCACCAAATCCGGGGAGCCCGATGCGTTTTGCCACTGCGATACAGAAAGATTCCATCGAGGCGGGTTGACCATCAGCGGTACTGCTGGTTGCCGCTGTCACTACCGGCCAACGCGCGGTGGTGGCTTTACTGGCAACGCCGGCCCACGGGGCGCTGAATCCCCAACTTTCGAAGTTGTGGGTATCCGGCACGATGTAATCGGCCAGCGCCGTGGTTTCGTTCATAAAGGCGTCAATAGCGATAAACAGCGGCAGACGCGCAGGATCCTTGAGCTTTTCTTCCGCCACGCCGCGCAACCCTGCGATGCCGTAGAACGGGTTGGTCATGTTGGAGATCCAGGCTTTCAGCGGATAAGGGTAGCCTTCCAGCGCCGAGACGAGGAGTTCAGTAAGCTGGCCTGCGACAAACGGATACCACGGGGCTTTGGCCGGGAAGGGCGATTGTCCGGCGGCCACCTTATTGCGATACTCTTCGGAAGACTCATAAGCAGTTTTACTGCGCGCGATGCTTAATCCTTTTGGTTTTACCTTCCCGGCGAAGCTGTCCATGTTGTAGCGCGGACCGTCGGTGGCGCCATTGAACTTGCCGCCGCCGACAAACACGCCGCCTTCAAGACTGAGATTGCCAATCAACGCATTGAGCATCATCACCGACCAGGCGTTATAAAATCCATTGCCTGCCATCATTCCACCGTGCGTAATCACCGCCGCCTGGCGGCCATGGCGGGTAAACGCGTCGGCCAGGGCGCCAATGTCAGCTTCAGACACGCCGCATTGCTGGCTGTACTGCGTCAGCGTTAGTTTCCCGGCGGACTCTTTCAGACACTGGAAGCTGCTTTTTACCGTCACCGTCTGACCGTCTGCCAGCGTGACCTGGCGGGTGACGAACAGCTGCGCGCGTGGGCAACTGCTGGCGGCGACAATTTCGCCGGCCTCGTTAATGACCACCGGCTCCTGGGCGGCATTTGCACTCAGGTGCGCGAGGGTTAAATGCTGTCCGGCAAGGGTTGGAAGCTCATCGGTAATCACCAGATGCGTGGCGTTAGTCCAGCTTTTTTCCCCGGCCTGCTGCATGGCCTGTACGCCGGGAATGGTGAGATAATCGGCGTTATAACGCTGTTTTTCGATAATCCAACGGATCATCCCCATCGCCAGCGCGGAGTCACTTCCCGGACGTACAGGCTGCCAGTGGCCGCGATTGTCAGCCTGCACCGTGGTCAATGGCAGGGCCGGTGCCACCACCACATAACGGAAGTCGTCGCGTAAACGGGCGCTGGCCAGTTGGCGAGCCTGGCGCTTAAACGGGTTACCGGATTGCGCCGGAGACGTTCCCATAAATAGCGCGAATTTGACGTTGTCCCAGTCGGGCTTCACGTGGGTATTTTTATCCAGATCGCCCATTAACGCACCGGAACCGGCACGGTATGCCAGACCACAGTAAGCGCCATGAGCGCCGAAGTTTTTACTGCCAAAACTATTTAATGCAAAGCGGCGCAAAAATGAATCACGTCCTTCATCGCTGGTATTGGTGACCAGCAGTTGATTGGATTTAGGGCCATAGCCGGGATGTCTGGCATCAAGCGGTGTGTTGGTGTCATGGATTGCCCGCAAGCCGTCAACGTGGCCTTCACCAAACAAGTCGCCGCCTTCCACCACCTCTTTGATCAGCTGTTCGAAGCTGATGCGCTGCCATTTTCCCTCACCGCGTTTGCCGACACGTTTCATGGGCTGGAGAATGCGTAATGGGCTGTATAAACCTTCAAGTAAGGTTGCGCCACGGGCGCAGGCCGTGGAACGCGCGTCAAGACCCGTTTCGCCCGCCAGTTGTTCCATTGCGGTGGCAAAGGGGACGGAGGCGTCAATATGGTGCTCGTGAGACAATGGGTGATAGGGGTTGCCCGCAATGCGCAACACCTTGCCTTGTTCGCTGTCAACGCGCACCCGCACGCCACACTGCGTCCAGCAGCCGAAGCACTGTGTCATGGAGATAACCTGCTGCGGGTTCTGCTGCCAGCGCGGCTGGGCATTGGCTTCGGGGATGAGGGCGTTACCAAAGATGCGGTCTCGGGTAATTTTGCCCGAGGAGCCGTCCAGCAAACCGTCTATCGCGCGCTTTGCCACATCCCGATAACTCAGGCCAAAAGTCACCATACCACCTACGGCAAGGCCTACTTTAAGCCACTGACGACGGGTTAAATTAGCCATGTTGCATTCTCCTTGCGATCGCGTTCAGGGCTTCACGAACAATAATGATCAGTGCTATCCACAGGCCGAAGGTGCCCACAATGGCCAGCCAGCCATCGGTACCACCGGGCAGGGTATAAGGATTAAACAGCGCGTTAAATTTCGGTACGGTCTGCACCTGGATAAGTAACGTCCAGCGCATCAGCCAGCACAGCGCCATCGCGCTAAATACAAGTAATATGCGCAGCGGCAGCGATAAGGGGTTACGGAGCACCAGCCCGCACAGGACAAGCGAAACAAGCCATAGCGCAACCCAACCGATGGCGTAGTGTCGTGCTAACGGGGCAACGTTCAGCCATTGGCGAATAGCCGAACCGGAAAGCGTATTGCCGCTCACCCATATCACCACGACCAAAGCCAGTACCATCAGGGTGACTGTCTGCCCCCACGCCAGTTTGCGGGCCAATGTTCCCTCGCGTTTTATCGCGGCGATGAGCAGGGCGAGAAACGTTTGCAGCGCGCTGAGGAACATCGCAACCGGAAAGGCGTAGCTGAACCAGACAGGACGCGCCTGCACTACCGACACTTCGCGGCCGGTGTATACCAGCAACCCGATGGCTGACAAGGCGCTACCTATCGCCAGCCACTTAGTGACACTGTAACTTTTAAGCGTTAACCGTTTAACATGCTGCGCCAGAAACCACAGACCTAAGAAGCCGGTAAATAGCGGTAAAAACAGCGCGCCCCAGGGCATCCAGGACCACGGCGTCGGCCAGGCGTAGAAATGCCAGACGCGGGCGGTTTGGTGTAAGTCAGCGGTCAGCGCCAGCGGCGCGGTAATCGCGCAGGTCAGGGCGATTAACAGCGTCAGGTTTTCCAGTTCCGGCATCTCTTGTTTACGCCAGTGAAGTACGCAGGCGAACAGCGCGGCGCAGGCGGCAATGCCGATGAAAAAGAAATATTGTACGGCCCAGGGTAACCAGCTTACGTCCTGGGGATGGGCCAGAACCTCTTCAATAACCAGTGAATGGTTCATTTAAACCTCCTGCCAGAGAGCGGGTTGAGCACGTCCCATCAACGGGGTTACAAACGCTTCGTCCAGACCCAGATAGAACACGTGCGGTGATGTCCCGTTTTCCGGTTTCAGGACTTTGATGGCGTCATGGTGTTCACGCAGCATTTGAGAAATCCGGCTGTGCGGATCTTTGATATCGCCTATGATGCGCGCGCCGCCGACGCAGGATTCCACGCAGGCCGGGAGCAAGCCAGCTTCGAGGCGATGAACGCAAAAGGTACATTTATCGGCGGTTTGTGTTTCATGGTTGATGAACCGCGCATCATAAGGGCAGGCCTGCACGCAGTAGGCGCAGCCCACGCAGCGCGTGTTGTCGACCACCACAATGCCGTCTTCGCGTTGGAAGGTAGCCTGTACCGGGCAAACGGGCACGCAGGGAGGATTATCACAATGGTTGCACAGCCGCGGCAGCAGGACGTTGGTGACGCTCTGCTGACCTTCAATCTGCACCTGGTGCTGGTTAACGAGGGTGCGAAATTCACCCTGCGGCGTCTGGTTTTCAATGGCGCAACTGACAGTACAGGCCTGGCAGCCGATACAGCGTCGCAGGTCAACCAGCATGGCGTAGCGATGCTGAAGTGAGCCTTCATGGCGTTCAGGCGAGAAGGGAAATTGCGCCTGAGCCAAGGGTACCAGTGATGCGCCAGCGGTCAGGACGCCCAGTTGCTGGAGAAACTGCCGTTTACTGCTGTCCATATTTTCTCCCGTCACGATGCAACAACGAAACATTGGTCACGCCGTTGGTTTGCGTGTGATGAATAAAGAATCTTGATGATTTACAGTGTAAAAATCGTGACGGGGGGTACTCTATTGTGGTTAACCACATACCCGGCTTGTTGTTGATCTAAAACAACATAATTGACAGGGATAATTGAGTGGGACGCAACGTAGCAAAATGTCTGACGGTGCTGGTGTCGCTATGGATGCTAAGCGGTGTGGTCAGGGCCCAGACATGGAACATTGGCGTTTTGGCGATGCGTGGGGAGGTCTCCACACGTAATCACTGGCAGCCGCTGGAAACCCTGTTGAATCAGCAAATTCCCGGCGAACAGTTTCATATTCAACCGCTGGACCTGCGGCAGATGCAGGAGGCGGTGAATCGTGGAACGGTACAATTTGTGGTCACTAATCCGGCGCAATTTGTTCAACTAAACAGCCGCGCTGCGCTACGCTGGTTGGCGTCACTCCGTTCTACTCGCGGGGGGAAAGCCACCAGTAATGTGATTGGCAGCGCGATCCTCGTCAGGCGCGATAGCGGGATAACCTCCGCACACGATCTGATCGGCAAAACGGTGGGTGCCATTGATGCTCAGGCATTTGGCGGCTATTTGCTGGGATATAAAGCGCTCAGCGATGCCGGGCTGCGCCCGGATCGCGATTTGCGCCTGACGTTTACCGGATTTCCCGCCGATGCCTTACTCTATTTATTACGCGAAAAAGCCGTGCAGGCGGTGATTGTGCCGGTGTGCCTGCTGGAAAAAATGGACGAAGAAGGGCTTATTCGTAAAACAGATTTTACGGCCGTGCTTAACCATCCAACGTCGATACCCTGTTTAACCAGTACGCCGCTCTATCCTGACTGGTCATTTGCGGCACTGCCTGCGGTAAGCGACGAGCTGGCCGATCGCGTCACGCGTGCCCTGTTCAATGCGTCGCAAAACGCGACGTTTCGCTGGGGGGCGCCCGCCTCGACCCGCGAGGTGGAAGCGCTGCTGCGCGATGTCCGCCAGCATCCGCAGCAGCGCCAGCTGTGGCTGGATGTCAAAAGCTGGTTTATTCAACATCGGCTGGCGATGGGGGCCGCGGCTCTTGTCTTGTTGTTGCTGACGCTCAATTACATCTGGGTGATGCTGCTGGTCCGCCGACGCGGCAGGCAGTTGGAGCAAAACAACGTATTGTTGCGCAAACAGGAACAGGAGCTGGAAACCGCTCGCCAAATGAGCGTGCTTGGCGAGATGACGTCGGGTTTTGCCCACGAGCTCAATCAGCCGCTATCGGCTATCCGTCATTATGCGCAGGGCTGTCTGATCCGCCTGCGTAGTCAGGATCAACAGCATCCACTGCTGCCCGCGCTGGAGCACATTGATACCCAGGCGCAGCGGGGGGCTGATACGCTGCACAATCTACGCCAGTGGGTCAGCCAGGCACAGGGCAATCCGGTGATGACCGATGACTGGCAGGTCGTCAACGTTCATGATGCTATCCATCACGTTTGGCAATTATTACGCATGCCACAGCAATTCCCGGCGGTAGCGCTGCAAACGCAGATCGGTAAGGCGTTAACATTAACGTTGCCGAGTGTTCTCCTCGAACAGATACTGGCCAATGTGGTTCTCAACGCCGCCCAGGCGGGGGCAACCACCGTGTGGTTTAGCGCTCAGCGTGAGGATGGTGATGTGAGTATTCAGGTGCAGGATAACGCCGGAGGTATTGATGAGGTGCAGCTGTACCAGGCTTTTCAGCCGTTTATGACCACCCGTAAAGAGGGCATGGGGCTGGGGTTAGCCATTTGTCAGCGGCTGGTGCGCTACGCAAACGGAGACATTGAGATCAAAAATCATCAGGCTCCAGATGAAAAAGCGGGCGTTGTAGTGACATTACATTTTAAGCAAAACCCGGAGGGAGGCCGTCGTGGCAATCATTCATCTGCTGGATGACGATATTGCCGTCACCCAGGCTTGCGCGTTTTTACTGGAAAGTCTGGGATATGAGGTGTGTTGCTGGGAGCAAGGCGAAACATTCCTCGCTGAGGCAAATCTGCATCAGGTGGGCGTACTTTTGCTGGATATGCGTATGCCTGTACTGGATGGGCATGCTGTGCATGAAGCCATGCGCCAGCGTGAGAGTACGCTGGCGGTGGTATTTCTCACCGGGCATGGCGATGTGCCGATGGCGGTTGAGCAAATGAAACGCGGTGCGGTCGATTTTTTGCAAAAGCCGGTTTCCGCAGCGCCTCTGCAAGCGGCGTTAGAGCATGCAGTGCAGATTTCTCACGCCGCCTTTTCGCGACAAGAGATCGTGGTTTGCTATCAGCAGCTTACGCCAAAGGAGCGAGAGCTGGCGCGACTGGTAGCAAAAGGGTTAATGAATCGGGAAATTGCTGATGCCATGAATATTGCCGTGCGCACGGTTGAGGTTCATCGGGCGCGGGTGATGGAAAAAATGCAGGCGGGGAGTCTTGCTGAACTGGTTAATCGACTGCAGAGGATTCAGTAAATTTATGACATTTATTTGATTTTCATTGAATTTTGTCTAATCCGTCAGACTGATATATGCTGTTGGTTTGAGTTAATGACGAGCGGGAAAAAATGGGAAATCAGACCAAAGACGATGAGTTGTACCGTGAAATGTGCAGAGTAGTCGGTAAAGTAGTGCTGGAAATGCGCGATCTGGGACAAGAGCCTAAGCATATCGTCATTGCGGGAGTACTGAGAACCACCCTCGCCAACCAGCGCGTGAAGCGCAGCGAGTTAGAAAAACAGGCTATTGAGACCGTAATTAAAGCATTAGCCGGTTAATCCACAAAAAGAGGATGGTGGTCTCGTTCGCCGTCCTTTTATTCTCGTCACGTTAATTTATCAATATATATAATTTAGTGCTGAAATTAGAAGAGTAACCTTCGCTGTGTATTGAGTTATATTCCGAATGATATATTAAAATATATATGCGAGTAGAGTCACAAATATTTGCAAAGCATGTGAAATATTATTTCAACTTATCTTAATGATAATAAATCTCACTCCGCATTTATTATTTCCCTTCCGTTTTTTAATTGATGACGATCAAAACTATGAGCGCTGAATAACCACATTATCTTTACGCCTAACCCTAAAGGATTAGATTCATTCAGTTTAACCACCGTCATTTTACGCGATCAGGTTAGGGCAAAAATTTACGTGTTGTTGGCAACATTAACCGCCCGAAATGGCTTGAGCTGCACGGGTTTAATTTAGCCTGGAGGTGTTGCTAACACAGCGTTTGCGAAGAGGATGCGAAATAAATGAATCAGGTTGATCGTCCATTTTTAGATTGTGGTTTAACGCGGCTTGAATTTCTGCGGATATCAGGAAAAGGTTTGGCGGGATTAACCATCGCCCCTGCACTGTTATCACTTTTTGGCTGTAAGCAGGAAGATATCGACAGCGGTACCGTGGGGCTTATCAATACGCCGAAAGGGGTGCTGGTGACCCAGCGAGCGCGCTGTACTGGCTGCCACCGCTGTGAAATTTCCTGTACCAATTATAACGATGGTGCCGTGGGGACTTTCTTTTCCCGTATAAAAATCCATCGCAACTTCTTCTTTGGCGATGATGGCGTCGGGTCCGGTGGCGGACTTTATGGCGATTTAAACTATACCGCTGATACCTGCCGTCAGTGCAAAGATCCGCAATGCATGAAGGTCTGCCCCATTGGCGCTATTACCTGGAAACAGGAAGACGGCTGTATTGCGGTGGATCATAAACGTTGTATTGGCTGCAGCGCTTGTACCACCGCCTGCCCGTGGATGATGGCGACCGTGAATACCGAAACAAAAAAATCCTCAAAATGTGTGTTATGTGGGGAGTGCGCCAATGCTTGTCCGACTGGGGCATTAAAAATTATCGAGTGGAAAGATATTACTGTTTGATAGATAGCAGGTATGCCTGATACGCGTCATTAATTGCCAAAAATATCGCAGTTTTGCAAAAAAAAACTGCCTGAAGGATGGCGGGTATATCTATTAAACCTTCTTGCAAAGGAAAACATGATGGCTAATGGTTGGACAGGTAATATTTTACGGGTCAATCTCACCACGGGGAATATCACCCTTGAAGATTCCAGTAAATTTAAAAAATTTGTCGGCGGGATGGGCTTTGGTTATAAAATTATGTACGACGAAGTCCCGCCAGGCACCTTGCCTTTTGATGAAGGGAATAAACTGGTTTTCGCCACCGGGCCATTAACGGGCTCTGGTGCCCCTTGTAGCTCCCGCGTCAATATCACCTCCTTATCGACTTTTACCAAAGGCAATTTAGTGGTGGATGCTCATATGGGCGGCTTCTTTGCTGCGCAAATGAAATTCGCCGGTTACGACGCCATTATTATCGAAGGCAAGTCCGCGACGCCTGTCTGGATCAACATTAAAGACGAAAAGGTCAGCATCGAAAAAGCCGATTTCCTGTGGGGTAAGGGAACGCGCGCCACAACCGAAGAGATTTGCCGCATTACCAGCCCGGAAACCTGCGTCGCCGCTATTGGTCAGGCGGGTGAAAATCTGGTGCCGCTCTCCTGCATGATCAACAGTCGCAACCACAGCGGAGGCGCAGGTACTGGCGCGGTAATGGGGTCGAAAAACCTGAAGGCCATTGCGGTAGAAGGGACCAAAGGGGTCAATATTGCCGATCGTAAAGAGATGAAGCGGCTCAATGATTACATGATGACCGAGCTCATCGGTGCCAACAACAACCACGTTGTGCCAAGCACCCCGCAGGCCTGGGCAGAATACTCTTCGCCAAACTCGCGCTGGACGGCCCGTAAGGGACTGTTCTGGGGCGCGGCAGAAGGGGGACCAATCGAAACCGGGGAAATCCCGCCGGGTAACCAGAATACCGTGGGTTTCCGTACCTATAAATCCGTGTTCGATCTGGGGCCAGCCGCTGAGAAATACACGGTCAAAATGAGCGGCTGCCATTCATGCCCCATTCGCTGTATGTCGCAGCTCAATGTCCCGCGGGTGAAAGATTTTGGCGTGCCAAGTACCGGCGGTAACACCTGCGTGGCGAACTTTGTCCACACCACCATTTTCCCCAATGGCCCGAAAGATTTCGACGATAAAGACGATGGGCGCGTGGTGGGAAATCTGATTGGTCTGAACCTGTTTGATGATTATGGCATCTGGTGTAACTACGGGCAGTTGCACCGTGATTTTACTTACTGCTATTCGAAAGGCGTCTTTAAGCGCGTACTGCCAGCTGAAGAGTATGCGGAGATCCGCTGGGATCAGCTGGAAGCGGGCGATCCTCATTTTATTAAGGATTTTTACTACCGGTTGGCGCATCGCGTGGGGGAACTCAGCCATCTTGCGGACGGATCGTATGCCATTGCGGAACGCTGGGATTTGGGCGAAGAGTACTGGGGTTATGCCAAAAATAAACTGTGGTCGCCGTTTGGTTTTCCTGTCCACCATGCAAACGAGGCCTCTGCACAGGTGGGGGCTATCACCAACTGTATGTTTAACCGTGACTGTATGGCGCACACCCATATCAACTTCATCGGTTCCGGTTTACCGCTGAAATTACAGCGCGAAGTGGCGGGCGAGCTATTTGGTTCGCAGGATGCATACGACGAAACCAAAAACTACACCCCGATCAATGCCGCCAAGATCAAATACGCCAAATGGACGCTGCTGAAAGTCTGCCTGCATAACGCGGTTACGCTGTGCAACTGGGTGTGGCCGATGACGGTTTCACCACTCAAGAGCCGTAACTATCGCGGCGATTTGGATCTGGAAGCAAAATTCTTCCAGGCGGTCACCGGCGATGAAACCACGCAGGAGAGTCTGGACCTGGCCGCTGAACGCATCTTTACCCTGCACCGTGCCTATACGGTCAAATTGATGCAAACCAAAGATATGCGCAATGAGCACGATCTCATCTGCTCCTGGGTGTTTGATAAAGATCCGAAGATCCCGGTCTTCACTGAAGGGACCGACAAGATGGACCGGGAAGATATGCGTCAGTCGCTGACGATGTTCTATCAGGAAATGGGCTGGGATCCAGAGCTGGGTTGCCCAACGCGTGAAACCCTGAACCGACTCGGACTTGAAGATGTAGCCGCTGATTTGGCTGCACAAGATCTGTTGCCGGCGTAAGGAATGCGAGATGACTAACGTGAGCGACGTTCTGACCCCCGTTGAGGCGTTTCCTGACGAAGTGGATAGCCGAAAGAGACAGTGGCTGCAGGCGTTTCACCCGCCTGTAGAACAGATGAATGCGCCCCAGGTTCAGGAACCAGCCAGCCCGGAGTTGATTGTGGCAGATTTTATCCGTCAGCATTCAGCATCGGGGCAACTGGTGGCGCGCAGTGTCTTTTTGCTGCCGCCTTATTCGGTTCCTGAAACCGATCTTTCCGCGCTGCTGGATGTGCTGGGCCAGGACGCGAATGGTGCGGATATCACCTGTGTGCAGGGTGCGGAAGAAGCATATTTCTATTCGACGCAAACCATGACGGCAAATTACGCCGACATGTGTGTGCAGGTGGTGGAAAACGACATCTGCCGTGCGATTGCCGAGGCGGTACGCTTCGACTGTCGAACGTATCCTCGCCCTTATAAGGTCGCCATGTTGACGCAACCGCCGTATCGCTTTGAGTCTCAACAGATTGCCGCTGCGCTCACGACCATGGAAACGCATCCTGATTATGCAGATATACGGACTGTGGAATCGTCAAATGCGGAGCCTTATTTGTTCAGCGAACGTTTTATGAGTTATGGCAAAGCGTACGGCCTGTGCGAATGGCTTGAGGTTGAGCAGTATCAGAACCCCTGAATTATTCAGGTTGATGTCATGGAACGTGTGGACGACCACTGTCACAGTATTAGAGGATAACCCGATGTCCTTCACCCGACGAAAATTTGTCATTGGCATGGGGACGGTGATTTTTTTCACTGGCCCAGGTCAAAATCTGTTAGCGAGTACCAGGAGTTCTAAAGACGTACATTACGTCATGATTCACGATGAATCACTGTGTAACGGATGTAATATCTGCGCCCGCGCATGCAGGAAAACCAACCATGTTCCTGCGCAGGGTAGCCGTTTGTCGATAGCTCATATTCCGGTTTCGGACAACGACAACGAAACGCTGTATCACTACTTCCGTCAGTCCTGCCAGCACTGTGATGATGCCCCCTGTATTGAGGTGTGTCCGACCGGCGCCTCATGGCGAGATGACAACGGCATTGTGCGGGTAGACACGTCTTCCTGTATCGGCTGCAGTTACTGTATTGGCGCGTGTCCTTATCAGGTGCGCTATCTCAACCCGCAGACCAAAGTGGCGGATAAATGCGACTTCTGCGCTGAATCTCGTCTGGCGAAAGGTTTCCCGCCGATCTGTGTTAACGCCTGCCCGGAACATGCGCTGATTTTTGGTCGCGAAGATAGTCCGGAAATTCAGACCTGGTTGAGAGAAAATAAGTATTACGAGCATCAACTTGCAGGCGCCGGGAAACCCCATTTGTATCGTCGGTTCGGTCAACATTTGATTAAAAAGGAAAATGTATGAACGCGTCGCAGAATGCCGAACAGTTTCACGCCCAGCTTGCGCAGTATGTTCCCCTGTTTTCACCGGACTACTGGCCTGTGTGGTTGGTCATCGCCGGATTAATGCTGGTGGGGATGTGGCTGGTGCTGGCGCTACACGCCATGCTGCGCTTTCGGGCCGCACATAAAGCGTCGGCAGGGCACGGTGAGAAAGTCTATTTATACTCGAAGGCCGTTCGTTTGTGGCACTGGTCGAATGCGCTGCTATTTCTGCTACTTCTGGTCAGTGGCCTGGTCAATCACTTTTCCGTCGTCAGTGCGTCGGTGATGAAAAGCCTGCTTACCGTGCATGAGGTCTGCGGCTTTTTGCTGCTCGCTTGCTGGATTGGCTTTGTCCTGATCAATCTGATTGGCGGCAACGGGCATCACTATATTATTCAACGTCAGGGCTGGATCGGACGAGCGCAAAGACAAACGCGTTTTTACCTGTTTGGCATTATGCAGGGCGAGTCACACCCATTCCCGGCATCAAAGCGTTCTAAATTCAACCCGCTACAGCAGGCGGCCTATGTTGGCGTGATGTATGGCTTACTGCCACTGCTGCTGATCTCAGGGTTGTTATCGCTCTATCCGACGGTTGTCGGTGACCTGTTCCCCGGCGTGCGTTACTGGTTGCTCCAGGCGCACTTCGCGCTGGCAATAATCAGTCTGTTTTTCATTTTTGGGCATCTTTATCTCTGCACGACAGGTCGTACGCCGGGCGAAACCTTCAAGTGTATGGTGGATGGCTATCACCGGCATTAAGCGATGATGATTACGCGAAGTGACTTACGGGCCTGGCGCGTTGGGCCCGTAATGTATCGCTGGTTTCTACGCGCGTTTCCAACTGGCGGAAGCTATGCTGATGTCCATCGTGCACTCCAGCGGGAAGGGTATACAGACTGGGCAAATAGTCTGGTGGAATACGGCTGGTCAAAATGGCGGGAAGAGGCGAGTTTTGCCCAGCAGGATATTCGCGCGATGGGGAATATTTCCCGTGTGCAAACGGCGGGGGAAATCAGCCGTCCGCTGGCGAGTGCGGAAGATAATGCCCGATTCAGTTGTGCAGGCGATAACGTTAAAATCACCAGCGCCGGGTATGCCGCACAGATCGCCAGCGCAGGTTACAGCGCACGTATTGGTAGCGTAGGCTATAACGCGCATATCGGCAGTTCAGGCGATCGCGGGCGAATTGCGGTTGCGGGAAATTCGGCACGTATTAGTAGCGTGGGTGACGGGACGCGTATCGCCAGTACCGGCATGCGCGTACGCATCAGTTCGCTCGGCGACAGAAATCGGATTGCCTGCGGTGGTGATTTAACTCAGTTGGCCTGTTTTGGCGCAGAGTCTAAAATCGCCAACTGCGCCGACAACATCCACATTATTGCCAGCGGAGAGAACGCCGTTGTTGCCAGTACCGGTGTTGTCGATTCGATAATACTCGGTCCCGGCGGCTGCGCGGCGCTGGCCTATCACGATGGCGAGAGAATGCGTTTTGCGCTTGCCGTTGAGGGGGAAAATAACATCCGGGCGGGCGTGAAATATCGGCTCAACGAAGACCACCAGTTTGTGGAATGTTGAGCCGTGATCTCATTTTAACGCGAAGCGGCGTTGGGTGATTTTCTCCAGGCTCAGGCACAGCAGGTAATAGACCAGTCCGGTAAAGATAAAAATGGCTGCCGGATAGATTTGTACCCGGCTGTTAACCTGACCCGCAACCGTTGTGAGTTCCGGCACGTTAACGATAAACGCCAGCGACGTGTCCTTCAGTAATCCAATAAAAATCCCCGTCAGCGATGGCAGTACGTTACGCAGCACCTGCGGCAATAAGATAAGCCACAGGGCCTGATACGGGCGAAAACCCTGAGCCACGGCAGCATCATATTGCCCGCCAGGCAGCGCGCTAATTCCTGCATACACTGAGTGCATGACCGAGGCGGCGGTGAACCATGCCAGCGCCAGCGTCACGGTAACGGCTCCGGGGAGATCGCTTCCGGTCAGCATGGGTAGCAAATACCACATCCAGAAAATCACAAAGATTAGCGGAATGCCGCGAATAAACTCCGCCCAGATAAACAACCCGTTGCGAACCGTGCCCGGAAAACGCCAGGCGCAGCAGGCAAGAACTATCCCACCAGGCAAGGCCAGCAGCGCCGCGCCGAGATCCATTAACAACGTGAGCAGAACGCCGCCGGGTTGTCCCTGGGCCACCCGTCCCCACAGGAGATAATCAAGATTGTCGGTAATGACCGAAATGTTAGCGATCATGCAGTATGCTCCTGACGCTGAAGATACGCGTTTTAACCTTGGACGATTTACCCGATGCAGGCCGTGGGCCAAGACGCGTAAGCAGCATACCCAGAACGATGCCGGTGAACAGATAGAGCGCAGTGCCAACAGCAAAGGCTTCCAGCGCGTGCGCGTTGTAGCTCTCAATTTGCCGCACCTGGTAGGTGAGCTCAGCAAATCCAATACCGCTGGCAAGCGAGGAAAGTTTCATCAGGTTAAGGTATTGCCCAACAATGGGTTGCCAGGCGTTCGCCAGTCCCTGAGGGAGCAGAATGTGACGAAACGTCGCCCAGGATGAAAAACCCTGCGCCACGGCAGCCTCACGTTGTCCGGCAGAAACCGCCTGTAAACCAGAGGCGATCTCCTCGACCAAAAATGCCGAGGTAAATACGCCCAGCCCCCATGCTGAACAGATAAACTCTGGTGTTAACCACCAGACATCGCCTGGCAGAATAGACCAGGGATGCTCTGCATTGATGAAGGTAATGACGTTGCGGGGCAGCCAGTTCCATGCGGCAAAATACCAGAACATCAGTTGCACCAGTAAAGGCGTGTTGCGAAACACCGAAACCCATACACTGACCACCGCTTTGTTGAAGCGATGGCCCGTCAGACGCAGGCCGAGTAGGAAGATGGCAATGAGCGTGGCGAGTACGACACCTGCCAGTGTCACCCAGAGCGTGGTGAGAAAACCGGAAATTATCCATTGCAGAGGTTGCCCGCTCAGCACTCCCTGCCAGTCCATTGCAAGCATTATAGCGATGACTCCTGGTGTAGCGGGTCGAGCACTTTTTTCAGGAAACGCTGGGTTCTCGGGTGCTGTGGCCGGGTGAAAAAATCCTCCGGCGCGGCCACTTCAAGAATTTCTCTGCCATCGATGAATACCACGCGATCGGCAATCTCACGGGCAAAATGCATTTCATGGGTCACGACGATCATGGTGATACCGCTGTGGGCCAGGTTTTTCATCACCTGTAATACCTCGCCGATCATTTCTGGATCCAGCGCGGAGGTGGGCTCATCAAACAGAAGGATTTGTGGCGATGAGGCCAGCGCGCGGGCGATGGCCACGCGCTGTTGCTGCCCACCGGACAACTGTGCGGCATAAGCGCTCGCTTTTTCTGCCAGTCCCACCTGATCCAGCAATTCGAGTGCCCGACGCGCGGCTGCCGCCTTGTTCCAACCGTGAACATATTCCAGCGCCAGCGAGATGTTCTGATGCGCTGTCAGATGCGAATAGAGATTGAATTGCTGAAAAACGAAACCGATACGGCTGCGTAACTGGCGTAATGCTGCCCCGCGCAACTGACTAATTGGTTTGTCATCAATGAAAATCTCGCCACCGCTGAGCGACTCAAGCTGATTGATAAGGCGTATAAGCGTGGATTTTCCCGAGCCAGAAGGGCCCAGAATAGTCACCACTTCACCGGGTTCAACTGACAGGCTGACGCCGTTAAGTACGGTGTGAGTGTCAAACTGTTTGATGACATTGCGCAGTTCGACGCTTGCCTGGCGCAAATGGGTAAAATCCGCCGCGGAAACTGCACAACGATGAAACAGGGCTGAGAGCATATTACTTCGCTTCTATTTTAAAGGCGCGGGGTTGCGGATTTTTGGTTTCAGGGCCAAACCAGACATCATAAATTTTTGCCGCCTGCCCGGTAGATTCCAGCCTCAAAAGCTCATCATTGACGGCTTTTAACAGCGCTGGCTCACCTTTTTTCACTCCCACGCCGATCTCTTCTTTGCTCAACAGATCAGGCAGAATTTTGAAATCTGCTTTATCCGGCGCACCGCTTAATAGACCGGCCAGAATCGTACTGTCCTGGGTGATGGCCTGAACATTGCCATTGCGTAGCGCGGTTAACGCCAGTGGAATATCGTCGTAGGCCAGCACACGCGACTGCGGGAAGCGCTGATGTAGCGCCTGCTCACCGGTAGTACCTTTTACCGCGCCGATTCGCGCTTTGCTGTATGCATCGAGCTGGTCCGGGGATTTGGCCGGTACCAGGAACTGCTGCCCGGTAACAAAATAGGGGATGGAGAAGTCAATGACCTGCGCCCGCTCAGGCGTAATCGTGATATCCGCCACGATTAAATCGGCTTTACCGGATTGTAATAAAGGAATGCGGTTTGCCGGATTAGTCGCTACCAGTTCCAGTTTTACGCCGAGGGATTTTGCCAGCGCTTCAGCAAAATCAACGTCATAGCCGACAATCTTATGCGTTTTGGCATCGACGGAGCCAAACGGCGGATTCGCGTCGAATGTCGCAACTTTTACTACGCCTGCGGCTTTGATATCGGCCAGTTGGTCAGCCTGAGCCTGCGAGGCGGCAATGCCGGTGGCCAGCAGCACGCCGAGTGCCAGCAATGTTTTTTTAGCGCGATAAGTTTTCGTTGCCATCATGATGTAAATCCCTGTCGTTTTTGGTTTGTGCTTTTTACGCTCCCATAACTTACGTTCAGGACAAAATAAGAAAAAATTCTTATCTATTTACAAAATGTTATTAGTGAAAACGGTGTTAACAATGGGTAAACGCAATGGGAAATGTAGATAAGAGGAGGGGCATAGTCTGGCGGTAAAAAAACCGGCATTGCGCCGGTTTGGAAATCAGATTTTACAGGCGTCGCCGCAGTCATTATCAGCAATAATGTCCTGCGCTTTCTTGTCAGCATCTTCCAGACGTTCAGCATTACGCTCTTGCGCTTCTTCCAGTCCATCAAAGACCAGATTATCGAGATCAATTTCCATCATTCACCTGCTCAGGTTCAGCGTTTAACATCATATTATTATATTGCAAAAATGTTGCTTAACAGCAGCGATTCTTGCTACTTAGCGTCGAACTCAATTCGGGGTGCCTGTTTACCCGCCAGTTGGCCAACAATTCGCCATTGCTAAAGAACCGTGAAGCGGAAATACCGAAAAATGATTGTGCCCTCGACTGTTCTACTTTCACTTTTTCATTAACGTGATGCGCGATCATTTTTAACAAATTAGCGACAAAATCACTATACATATAACTTAATATCTTTTATACATTAATTGTTCAACCCTGCGACTATTCCACAAAAGAGAAAGCTATATGGAACAGACACCTGATAAGAAAAACGATAATTTTCAAAAAGATGGCAAAGAACAGTTCAATCGCTCGATCGGTCTTATTTCAAACTTTGCGTTGGGTTTTACCTACCTTTCGCCGCTTACCGCCGTCTATTCGCTGTTTGCACTGGCCGTAACGCTGGCGGGGCCGCCCGCAGTCTGGTGGATTTTAATCGTCGCATGTGGACAACTTTTAGTGGCGTTGGTTTTTGGTGAGGTCGCTTCCCAGTATCCGATAACCGGCGGGCTTTATCCGTGGGCCAGAAGGTTATGGGGCAAGAAATATGCGTGGATCGCTGCCTGGATTTACCTGTGGGCACTGGTGGTCACCATTACGTCAATCGCGGAATATACTTCAACATTTGTTGAGTCGCTCTTCCACTATGGTCAGACGCCAGCCACTATGTTGGCGACTTCCGTCCTGCTGCTGCTTTTGATGATGGCTGTTAATATGTCCGGGACTAAAAATCTGGCTCGGGTCGCAAAAATTGGCTTCTGGTGTGAAATCGTTAGCGTGATTGCGCTGGGAATTTATCTGCTGATATTCCACCGTTCGCAGCCATTCTCCGTAATTTTTGATTCGATGGGCGTGCTGGCGCATGACGGCAGCTATTCCACCGCATTTATGTCTGCCGCGCTGATGGGGCTGTTTATGTTCTTTGGCTTTGAGGCCTGCGGTAACGTTGCGGAAGAGGTACAGAATCCAAGTAAAAAGATCCCGGTTGCGATGATTTTGAGCATCGTATTTGGTGCGATTTCGGCGATTATTTCCGTCATGGGATACCTCCTGGCTTCACCAAATCTGGTCAGTATCGTGAATGGCAAAACGTCTGACCCGATTCCGGCCATCCTTAATGAAGCACTTGGTGAAACCGGCGCAACTATCTTTATCATCGTCGCGATTGTGGCGATGCTGTCGTGCATTTTGTCTCTGCAGGCTGCGTTAAGCCGCCTTATCTTTTCTTTCTCCCGCGACAGAATGCTGCCGGGAAGTGAGTGGATGTCAAAGATCTCTAAAAATGGTGTTCCGGATAATGCGATGGTTGTTAGCTGTCTGCTGCCAGTCATCATTTGCGTTTGGGTCTATTTCCAGCCAGACAATCTGTCGCGTATTACCGCGTTTGCCGTCATCGGTATTTATATCTCGTTCCAGATGGTTGTGCTTGCCGCACTGCGCCAGCGCCTGAAAGGCTGGAAACCGGCTGGGGAGTGGACCATTGGCGGTTGGGGCGTGATTGTGAACGTGCTGGCGCTAGCCTATGGATTGTGTGGGATCTGGTTGTTGGCGCAACCGGCAGACAGCAGCGATTTCATCGATCGTTGGACGGTACTGTTCGGCCTAGCGATTGTCGTTGGCTCCGGGCTTATCTATATGTTCCTGACCCGACCGTTTGGTCGCTCTGCGGCACCGGAAAACGACGCCATTGCCTACGCTAACAAGCTGAATATGGGGCAGGATAACTAAACACTAAGGGCCTTCGGGCCCTTAGTTTTGATAGTGATAAAGGATAAAGTAGTCGCTCTGATAAACAACGGTACTGTTTGCGGGAGAGAGTAATTCACCCACGCGAAAACGTGGCCAACTGGAAAAGATAATTCTGTTTTCCAGATTGGTCAGAATGACATAGTCAGGATGAGCGCAGGAGAGCAGTTCGGCCTCAATCTGACTGACCAGCAGATCGACGGCGGCAACGCCAAGAAACTGATCGTTGTAGTAGATCGGCACTGCCGAGGTCAGGGTGTAGGAAATATTGCAGATATAGTCGACGTAGGGGCCGTGGATATAGGCTTTTCCTGCCGGAGGTGAGTGCTTAAACCACTCGAAGGTTCTGAAATCCAGGCGTTGCTGGGTGGCCTGATCTAAATCGAGGTGCGCCTGACTCAAACCATTATCTTTCTTATACCACCATTCCAGCAGCCAATACTCTTTTGTGGTGGCAGTGCTCTCAATATGGCTGGCGAACCCGGCCCCTGAACAGTAATGATTGTTACTGAGGGTGCGCTTGATGTGTTGCTGAACGGTAGATCTCACCGATGGATCGAGGACAACTTCTGCTGAGGCCTTTTGCACCCCGGAAATCGCCTCATGGATGCTCCTCGCCAGCGCAACGGTAGAATCTACGGTAGAGGCGGTAATATCATCAATCTTACGAATTAATGCGCTTAAGGATGTCGAAGAGCTCATTGTCTGTCCTGCCTTCACTGATTGTCAGTTCGAGTTATATTTCAGCTTTTTTTCAATAAGGTAATAGGTAAACGAGTCGATGATCCGTGTGGCAAGCTGCACGGATTCTGCCTCGTTGTGAGCAGCCAGCGCATCGGCCAGTGCCGAGTAAAGCGCAATAATTTCGGCATGAATGTTGTCTGCGCGATAAAGTATCGCCACCAGCGATGCCCATTCAGCCTGGACCTGCAGCTCCTGATTGGCCAGTCGCGCGGAATGTGAACTGGCAGCTATCGCCAGTAGACAGCGCATATCGGCCTGGGTCATCAGCTCTGGTGAGTTTGCCTTGCTGAGCACCTCAACAAACTCGCGAAATTTGGCGATATCCGCGCCGGTCATCCGTCTGGAAGCCAGCCTTGCGCTATGGCTGATAATGGCGCAATGCATTTCGCCCAGGTCAGAAAGATAATCCGTACTGATCGCTTTGAACGGATGCAGGGCGCTGTTTTTGCCATCAATATTTTCGCAAACGAAGCTCCCGCCATTTCGACCACGAACCGTATGGATAAGATTATTAGCCCGAAGCGTGTTTAGCGCTTCTCTGATAGTGATATGTGAGACACCCATCATCTTTGCCAAATCAGTTTCGTTGGGGAGCTGTTCTTTTGGCTCCAGCAACCCCGTGATAATGGCGTTTGACAGGCGCTGCACTATCTGGTCTGAACGACTGACCTGCCCGATAGGCGCAAATATGACCGCGTGAGTAATCATAATCTTTTCTGCACTCAATTCCCTGAAACAACGACCATTTTTAACACATGCCCGTCAGGCAAGGAAGGTAAGAATGGCCGAGTTATTTTACATGCCTATGCGCAACGTCACTGCACAAGCGGATGTGTGTCCCGATAACCTCATGATGAGCTGAGCAAACGCGTTAGCTCACGATGAAAAGCCTTATCCCGAAAATGTAAAAATTAAGTTAAAAATGCGAGGCTTATCATAGTGTCAATGTTGCGCATTTGAAAATCTTTTACAATATATATATTACATAAGATTCTTTATGTATTAACGGGCAGGAGACAGACATGAAAACCCTGAAGCATTTTATCAATGGGCAATATGTAGCAGGTCGTAGCGAAGATACCTTCGAACTGGTGAGTCCGGTCGACGGCGAAACGTACGCATTATCACCCAACGCCAATGCGGAAGAGGTGGAGCAGGCCTACTCGGCGGCGGAGGCGGCGTTTAGCATCTGGCGAAAATCGACGCCGGCACAGCGGCAAAAGGCGTTATTGCAACTGGCAGATGAAATTGAACGAAACGTTGAGCGGCTGGTGAACGCGCAGAGTCAGGAGACCGGTCAGCTTCGCCATTTTATTGAGAAGGAAGAGATCGCGGCATCCTGCGATGCCATCCGTTTTTTTGCCGGTGCGGCGCGCTGTCTTGAAGGGAAAGCGGCAGGGGAATATTCCGCTGGGTTTACCTCGACTATCCGCCGTGAACCGCTGGGTATCGTTGGACAAGTCACGCCATGGAACTACCCGTTCATGATGGCGGTATGGAAGATTGCGCCAGCGCTGGCGGCAGGCAATACGGTCGTATTAAAACCCAGCGACACCACGCCGGTCAGCACGCTGCTGTTGGCTGAACTGGCCGCGCCGTTGTTCCCAAGAGGGGCGTTTAACGTCGTATTAGGTAAAGCCAGCACCGGTTCGCTGGTGGTTTCAAACCCGAAGGCCTCACTGGTTTCAATTACCGGTTCGGTCCGCGCGGGTCTACAGGTTGCGGCTTCGGCAGCGGCGAACCTGACCAAGGCGCATCTGGAATTGGGCGGGAAAGCGCCTGCGGTGGTGTTTGCTGATGCAGATATGGACAAGGCGATCGCGACGATTACCACGGCAGGCTTCTTCAATGCTGGCCAGGATTGCACGGCGGCTACGCGTATTCTGGTCGAACAATCCATCTACGCTGAATTCCTGGAAAAGCTGGTTCAGAAAACGAAGAGTATTAAATTTGGACCGCCAGCGGATCAGGCTGCGCTATATGGCGCATTGAACAGTAAAAACCAACTGGAGCAGGTGAAAGGCTTTATTGCGCGTTTACCGGCACATGCAAAAATTGAAACGGGTGGGCGTGCCGGGCCGGGTCCGGGCTTCTATTTTGAGCCGACGATCGTCTCCGGATTGCATCAACATGACGAAGCTATTCAGCATGAAGTATTTGGACCGGTAATGACTATTCAACCGTTTTCGACTGATGAAGAGGGTCTACACAAAGCGAATGATGTGGAATATGGTCTGGCCGCCAGCGTCTGGACCAGTAACCATGGTCGCGCACAGCGCTTCAGCATTGACCTCGATTTTGGCACCGTGTGGATTAACAATCACATTCCTCTGTGCGCCGAAATGCCGCACGGCGGGTTCAAAAAATCGGGTTATGGCAAAGATCTCTCATCCTATTCGCTCGAAGAATATACCCGGGTGAAACATATCATGTGTGACATTTCTGAATAGAGAGGATGTCGATGAAAACATTAAACATAGCGGTGCTTTCATTCGTGATGTTCTCGGGCTATAGCCTGGCAGAAAGCACATCGCTGAATACCGTTAAAGAGTACATGGCGGCCTGGAATGCACACGATGCTTCGCGAGCCGCGCAATATCTTGCTGATGACGCAGTCTATTATGATGCCGCCGCTGGCGAGCCGATAAATGGCAGAGAAAAAGCTGAAAAAGAGGTTATCGGTGCCTTTATTAAGGCGGTGCCAGATCTGAGCTGGAAAATGGTCGGCAAACCCGTTTACGACGAAGATACCGTGGCGTTTCGTTGGGAATTTTCAGGCAAAAATAGTGGTGAATGGGCAGGGAGTCCGCCGACAAATAATCCGATAAAATTTGAAGGTGTCAGCTATATTCATGTTAAAGCAGGTAAAATCACCTGGCAGGGCGATTATTATGATTCTAAAAAACTGGATGAAGAGTTAAAGCCAGGGAAATAGTCGGCTGTCCCCCTTTATTACTATGAAGGGGGACATCTCTTATTTGTGTCGTATTTAGGGCAGTGTGTAGCAATAAGGAAAAAAGTTAATGGCAATTACCAGACGTGATTTTCTCAACGGCGTCGCGGTGACTATTGCGGCGGGGCTTACCCCGCTGGAATGGGTCAGGGCGGCAGGAAAGGGAAACGCATTTATAGATGGAAATTATTATCCGCCAGGGCTGACGGGGCTGCGGGGTAATCATCCTGGATCGTTTGAAATGGCGCATGCAGTAGGCCGCGAGCATAAACATTTTGATTTAAACGCTCTGCCCGTTGAGGAAGAGTACGATCTGGTGATTGTGGGCGGCGGTATTAGCGGGCTGGCTGCCGGTTGTTTCTGGCGCCAGCTTACCGGGCAAAATAGCCGGATCCTGATCCTCGATAACCATGACGATTTTGGCGGGCACGCCAAACGTAACGAATTTACGAGCTCAGGTAAGAAATTACTCGGCTATGGCGGCAGCGAAGCATTCCAGTCGCCCGCGCACAATTTCAGCCCTGAGGTGCAAAAACTGATGGAAACCGTGGGCGTCAGCGTCACGCGGTTAAAAGAGAGCTTTGACGTAAACTTCTACCCCGACTGGCAGCTCAGTCGCGGCGTGTTCTTCGACAAAAAGAATTTTGGCGAGACAAAAATCGTCAGCGGCGATCCGGGGCGCGCGGTATCTGATGATATCCCGCCGAACAGGCTCTATGGCCGTAAAATTGAAGACTTTATCAATGATTTTCCGCTAAGTGAGCACGACCGAAAGGCGTTGATCGACCTGCACGTCCATCCTGGCGATTATCTTCCGGGCATGACGGTCGATGAGAAAATGGAATGGCTGGATACCCACAGCTACAGTGAATTTTTGGCCACAAAAGTTGGTTTGAGCAAAATGGCGCTGCTCTATTTTCAGCAGCGTTCTAATGACTTCTTTGCCATCGGCATTGAAGGCATTTCCTGTAGCGATGCCAGGGCGTGCGCATTACCCGGCATGGAGGCGCTGGGAATACCGCCGTTGGACGGCGAGTCGCTGGCCGACCTCGAAGAGCCGTATGTTTACCATTTCCCTGACGGTAACGCCGGGCTGGCCCGACTGTTAGTCAGGTATATGCTGCCGGATGCGCTACCGGGTAACACGATGGAAGACTCCGTCCTTGCCAGACTGCATTATGAAAAGCTGGATCTGCCGGAAAACACCACGCGCTTGCGTCTGAATAGCACGGTGATTAATGCGGCCAACACAAAGGATGGCGTGGTGGTGACCTATCTGCGTGACGGCAAAATGCATCGCGTGCGCGGTAAAAACACCATCATGGCGGGCTATAACATGATGATCCCGTATCTGGTGCCTGAGATGCCGGAACAGCAGCAGGCGGATCTCAAACTGAACGTGAAGGCTCCGCTGGTGTACACCAACGTGGTGGTCAAAAACTGGCAGGCGTTCAAACAGCTTGGCGTGCATGAATTTTACTCTCCGGCGGCACCATACAGCCGGATTAAGCTCGACTATCCGGTCAGCATCGGCGGGTATCAACACCCGGCCTCACCGGACGATCCGATGGTCATTCACATGGTCTATGTGCCTACTTATCCGGGCAGTAATCTGTCGGCCAGAGAGCAATTCCGTCTGGGGCGAGCGTATTTACTGGGGACCACATTTGCGACGCATGAGGAGATGATTCGCTCCCAGTTGCAGGAAATGTTTGGCTCAACGGGCTTTGATAATCAACGCGATATCTCCGCCATTACGGTTAACCGCTGGGCGCATGGCTATGCGTATTACGCCAACGCGTTGTTCGATGATATGGATAAAATGCCAGAAATTATCGAGCGGGCGCGTCAGCCAGTTGGTCGCATTGCCATCGCTAATTCCGATTCTGACTGGGGCGCTTATGCCCATACGGCCATCGACCAGGCATGGCGTGCGGTTAATGAACTCAAGGATATGGGGTGATCTATGCGTAACGTAACCGTTCTTGCCGCCTGTTTGTTTACCGCCTCTGTGAGTGCAGCGGAATCTAATGGCGAATATATCGCCCGTATCTCTGACTGTGTGGCCTGTCATACCACCGAAGGGGGGGCGGCGATGGCGGGTGGCAAAAAGTTTCCTACTCCGGTAGGGGATATTTATTCGACCAACATTACCCCAGACAAAACCCAGGGTATTGGTAATTACTCATACGAGGATTTTGACAAGGCCGTACGTCAGGGAATTGCCAAAGATGGTCATCCGTTATATCCGGCCATGCCTTATCCCTCTTACGCGAAACTTTCTGATGACGATGTACAGGCGTTGTATCGCTATTTAATGCATGATGTCACCCCCTCTGCGCAGCCCAATAAAGAGAATGCCATTCCGTGGCTACTCTCCGCCCGCTGGCCGCTGCATATCTGGAACTGGCTATTTACCGACGGGCCAGCGACGGCTGTAGAGCGTGCAAAAACGGATGACAACGCTGCGTTAGTAAAACGGGGCGCTTATCTGGTGGAAGGTCCCGGACACTGCGGTTCTTGCCATACCCCGAGAGGCATGGCGATGAACGAAAAAGCGTATACCAATGCTGATGCCGAGTACCTGAGCGGCGCGATGATCGACGGCTGGTATGCGCCTTCGCTGCGCGGCACGGGAATGTCTGAGCAGGAATTAAAATCGCTGTTGCTGACCGGTAAAAGCAAGCATGCCGCGGTTTCAGGTTCGATGGCAGAAGTCGTCACGCAGAGTACACAGTACCTGACCGATGACGATGCCACGGCGATCGCGCAATATCTGCTGAGCCTGAAAAGCGAGAAGCCTGAAACGGTGCGCGCAGCGGCAACTACGGTGTCCTGGTCGAATTCACCCGAGGCGGGCAAAGTGACCTATAACCGCTACTGCTCCACCTGTCACGGTCTGGAGGGGAAAGGTACGGATGATAACGCACCTTCTTTGATCAACAATCCGCTGGTGATGGTTGATGACCCGACGCCGCTATTCAGAGTGATTGCCCACGGCGCAGAAACACCGACAACGCGTGGCAGCGTCTCCTTTAAGATGCCGGCTTACGGTGGCATGTTAAGCGACAACGAAATGCGCGACGTGATTAATTACGTGCGTAAAAGTTGGGGAGAAGGGAACGGCGAAGTAAGCCAGAAGGACCTGGCAGGAATTAAAAAAGCGTCACATTAAACAGCATGTCGGATGGACAAGGTGCTTGCCGCGCCATCCGGCAGTGCTTAAACGGCGTTTATTCTGATAATACCCACCAGTCGGGTAAACGCCGACGCCATTTCATGCTCTTCGATACTGGCAAATCCCAGCAGCAGGCCGCTGCGTTTCTCTTCATTCACGTAATAGCGAGACAGCGGGCGCACCAGCAGCCCTTGCGCATTTGCCTGTTGGGCAATGACAACGTCATCGCTCCCGACGGGCAACTGTAGAATCATGTGCAGCCCGGCGTTGCTGCTGAAGGAGCCAAGATACTGCTCGCCCAACTGGCGGCTGATAAGCTCCACCAACGTCTGGCGGCGACGACTGTACAACTGGCGCATTTTACGAATGTGCGCCGCGTAGTAACCCTCGCGGATAAACTCCGCCAGCGCTGCCTGAATCAGCAAATGTCCACCACGATAGAGGTCGTTATGAACCTTCTTCAGCGGCGCGGCGAGCGGTTTGGGCAGTACCACATACCCGAGCCGCAGTGCGGGATAGAGTGTTTTACTGAATGTCCCGATATAGATGACCGGCGTCTCTTCTTCCAGTCCCTGCAATGATGGAATTGGCTGGCCGGAAAAGCGAAATTCGCTGTCGTAGTCATCTTCCACTATCCAGCTTCGCGTTTCACGTGCGCGAAAGAGAAGTGCCCGACGGCGGTTGAGGCTCATTACCGAACCGAGCGGATATTGATGTGACGGTGTCACAAAAATCAGCTTTGGCGCGGATTCGCCAGCCTCCGGCGGCACCATACCTTGTTCATCAACCGGGATCGCCGAAAAGTTAACCGCATTGATGCGCAGAATATTTTTGATTCCCCAGTAGCCCGGCTCCTCAATCCAGGCGTTATCCCCCGGGTTGCATAGCGTCCGGGTCACCAGATCCAGCGCCTGGTGAATACCTTCAGTAATCAGAATTTGCTCCGGTGAACACCGCACCCCGCGTGCGGTGCGCAGATAGTCTGCCAGCGCTTCTTTCAGCTCAGTCACGCCGCCTGCGGCATCGTACGTGAGAAACTCCGGGCGTAACCGTCTCGCCAGCCGATCCTGAATTTTTTTGAGCACCCGGTGAGGGAAATGCTCCACATCAGGTACGCCTGGAATAAATGCGCCCCATTGACGAGGGCTGGCGCTGGCATGGCCCAGCAGCTCAAGGCAGCGGGCAGATAAGCGGGTGTGATCCTCCAGTGTGGCGGCAACGGGCTCTTTGTGGGGACGCAGGTCGAGATTGTCCAGCACGCTGTCGGTGACAAATGTGCCGCTGCTGGTGCGCGCGGAAATATAACCTTCGGCCTGCAATTGCTCGTAAACCCGCAGGATGGTATTGCGCGATAGCGTCAGTTCGCCTGCCAGGTCACGGGACGGAGGCATTCGGGTAGCCGGTTTCAGGCTACCTTCGAGGATGCAACTGCAGATGGCGGCATACAGGCGACGATGCAGCTTTTCATCGGTCTGCTGGCTAAATGCCTGCTTGATCACATCTCCGGCAAGTGAACGCATTTGGATCCTTAAAATAAAACGATTTGGCTCTCGATTAAAGTACCAGATGGCGTCTAAATTTAAAGGGTAATTCAACCTAAATGTATTAATGGACAAGGTGTAGAGAATGAACAATAAAAACCTGCAACAACGTCGTCTGGATGCCACCCCGCGTGGCGTAGGTGTAATGTGTGATTTTTATGCCCAGTCAGCAGAAAACAGCACAATTACCGATATCGAGGGCAATCAGTACATTGATTTTGCCGCCGGGATTGCCGTGCTGAACACCGGACACCGTCATCCTCGCCTGGTGCAGGCAGTCGAAGCGCAACTGCAGGCTTTTACCCATACGGCTTATCAGATTGTCCCGTACGAAAGCTATGTGTCTTTGGCGGAGAAAATCAACGCCGTTGCGCCAATCGACGGCAAGCGCAAAACCACATTCTTCACCACCGGGGCTGAAGCGGTCGAAAATGCGGTGAAAATTGCGCGCGCACATACCGGCCGTCCTGGCGTTATTGCTTTTGGCGGCGGTTTTCATGGGCGTACCTACATGACGATGGCGTTAACCGGCAAGGTGGCACCGTATAAAAAAGGGTTCGGCCCGTTCCCTGGCTCGGTTTACCACGCACCGTATCCTTGCGAGTTGCAGGGGATTTCTACGGCGGACTCCATCAAAGCGATTGAGCGCCTGTTTAAAGCCGATATCGATCCCACCCAGGTCGCGGCGATTATTTTCGAACCCGTCCAGGGTGAAGGGGGCTTCGTGGTGGCGCCGCCGGAGTTTGTGGCTGCCATCCGCCGTATTTGCGACGAGCATGGCATCGTGATGATCGCCGATGAGGTGCAAAGCGGGTTTGCCCGTACGGGCCAGTTGTTTGCGATGGACCACTACGCTGACAAAGCTGACCTGATGACTATGGCAAAAAGCCTTGCAGGCGGTATGCCGCTGTCTGGCGTCGTGGGCAAAGCTGAAATTATGGATGCGCCTGCGCCGGGTGGTCTGGGCGGAACCTACGCCGGAAACCCGCTGTCAATTGCGGCAGCTCATGCGGTGCTGGATATCATTCGTGATGAACAGCTGTGCCAGCGTGCGGCAGCTCTTGGCGAACAACTGCGCGCCACTCTGACTGACGCGCAAACCGGGTGTCCTGAACTGGCCGAAGTGCGCGGCTTAGGCTCTATGATCGCCGCTGAATTCTGTGACGCAGCGACGGGAGAACCCAACGCAGCCGCCGCACAACGCGTGCAGAAGAAAGCCCTTGAGCAAGGATTACTGCTGCTGACCTGCGGTCAGTATGGCAACGTTATTCGTTTCCTTTATCCGCTGACGATCCCGCAGGATCAGTTCGCCAAAGCGCTCGATATCATTAAAGCGGCAACCAAATAATCTGTTAGTCATAGTGTTACCCACAGCCGACGGTGGTCATCACCGTCGGCTTTTTTGTCGGCATAAATTGATCTTCCTCGTGTGTCGTGCGGTATTTATCGCGAATGGGTTGCCTGTTATATCGTTATATAATTTAATGCACATCGTTTTTACTCCGCTATCCAGATGGTATCCCATGTTAACTTTCCGCTCTTTTGTGCTGGTATGCGCCAGCATGTTGTTTGCGTTTTCTGCCCAGGCCGACCGTACGATTACCGACCAGCTTGGTCGTCAGATCACGATTCCGGACCACGTCGACAAAGTGGTCGTGCTGCAACACCAGACGCTGAATATTCTGGTCCAGCTTAATGCTCAGCAGGACATTATTGGCGTGATGTCGAGCTGGAAAAAACAGCTCGGGCCTGAGTTTGCGCGCTTTATGCCGACAATTGCCACATTGCCGACGCCGGGCGATCTCACCAGCGTGAATATTGAAAGCCTACTGGCGATTCATCCACAGGTGGTTTTTGTCGCCAACTATGCGCCTGCGGAGATGATCCAGCAGATTCAGAACGCCGGTATTCCGGTCGTGGCAATCTCATTGCGCAAGGATGCAGCCGGGCAACAGAATAAAATGAACCCGACCATGGCCGATGAAGAGCAGGTCTACAACGAAGGGTTAAAGCAGGGGATTCGCCTGATTGCGGACGTCGTGGGGCGCAAACCGCAAGCTGAGACGTTGATCGACTACGTATTTGCGGCACGGGCAAAATTCAATGCGCCGGTCGCAAAAATCCCGGATGCGCAAAAAGTCCGTATTTATATGGCTAACCCCGACCTGATGACTTACGGCTCCGGGAAGTACACGGGACTCATGATGCAGCACGCGGGTGGGCTAAACGTGGCGGCTGCCAGTGTAAAAGGCGCCCGTCAGGTTGCGCTGGAACAGGTATTGGCGTGGAACCCGCAGGTAATTTTTGTTCAGGATCGCTACCCGCAGGTGGTAACGGAGATCCAAAACGATCCTAACTGGCAGGGGATTGATGCGGTGAAAAATCATCGCGTCTGGTTGATGCCTGAGTACGCCAAAGCCTGGGGCTATCCGATGCCTGAAGCGTTGGCGATTGGTGAGCTGTGGATGGCCAAAAAACTGTACCCGGACGCCTATAAAGACGTGGATGTTGATGCGCAGGCGCAAGACTACTATCAGCGTTTTTATCGTGTGAACTGGCAGCCTGATGCAGTTAAGTAACCACATTTTACCCCAGCAACCACTCTTAATCGCGACGGTCCTGTTGCTGGGCCTTGGTTCGTTGTGCCTCGGACAATATCCGCTGTCGTTAAGCGAAGTCTTTTATCACCTGATGCACTATAGCGACGCTGAAGGGATTGCCGGTCAGGTTATCTGGACGGTCAGGCTACCGCGAATTCTGATGGCGCTGCTGGCGGGTGGGGCGTTGGGGTTATGTGGCGCGACGCTGCAAGGGGTATTTCATAATCCGCTGGTCGACCCGCATATTATTGGCGTGACGTCCGGGGCCGCTTTTGGCGGAACGCTGGCTATTCTGCTCGGCCTGTCGCCGTGGTTGATGATGGGTTCAACGTTTTTCTTCGGTCTGACGGCGCTGGTCCTGGTGTATGCCATTGCTGCGCTGCAGGGGCTGGAGAATACGCTGGTGCTGATCCTGTCGGGTATCATTTTGAGTGGTTTTTTTGCCGCGCTGGTGAGCCTGATTCAGTATCAGGCTGATACCGAAGAAACGTTACCCAATATCGTGTTCTGGCTGCTCGGCAGCTTTGCGACGGCTAACTGGCATAAAGTTCTGCTGTTGGCGATTCCAGTTGGTATCGCTGCGACAGTTTTGTACCAGCTACGCTGGCGGATAAACCTGTTATCACTCAATGATAAAGATGCCCGATCGCTAGGCGTCGCGGTAGTTCCTCTGCGACGCAGCGTTTTGCTGTGCTGCGCTTTTTTAGTCGCCGCTCAGGTAGCGGTCAGCGGCAGTATCGCCTGGGTTGGGCTGGTTATTCCGCATCTGGCGCGTTTGCTGGTGGGGGTTGATCATCGGCGTCTACTGCCGTGCGCCTTCTGGATGGGAGGCGGTTTTATGATTGTGGTGGATGATATTGCGCGTACCCTGATGCACGCGGAGATACCGCTTGGGATCATCACCGCATTATTCGGCGCGCCGCTGTTTGCTTTTTTACTCATCCGCTCCAGCCGCCGGGAGATATCATGAAACCTGCCGCATTGCGTGTAAATACGCTTACCTATGGGTATCGCGCGCCGCTATTTGAGCCGCTTACATTCAGTTGCCAGAAAGGTGAGATCTGGGCTGTGCTGGGACGTAACGGCCTGGGTAAAAGTACGCTGCTCGATACGCTAACCGGCACGCTACCAGCTTTGGACGGCAGCATTGAAAATGACGGCGGGATAGGGATTGTGGCGCAGCATTGCCACCTGCCATTTCCTTATACGGTGAGCGACGTGGTGCTGATGGGGCGGGCAAAGCACGTGAAGCTTTTTGCGCAACCCAGCCAGCAGGATCAACAAAGAGCGACCCAGGCGCTGGAGCAGTTAAATATTGCCCAGCTTGCTTCCCACTCGTTTAGCTCACTTTCCGGGGGGCAACAGCAACTGGTGATGATAGCCCGGGCGCTGGTGACGGAGTGTCAAACGCTGCTGCTTGATGAACCGTGCTCCGCGCTGGATCTCGCCAATCAGCAGGTGGTGCTTCAGCTCATCAGCGATCTGGCCCATCTACAGGGATGCAGCATTCTTTTTTCGACCCACGATCCGCTGCATGCGTTACAAATAGCCACCCATACTTTGCTGCTGCTCTCCGAAGGAAAATGGCGGGCAGGGCCAACGGACAGCATTGTGACGGAAGAGAATCTGTTCCTGGCCTTTGGCTTACCGCTGCGAAAACTCAGTGTAGAGAACCACCCGACGCCGTTTATCGCACCGCTGTTTTCTGTTCGTCGTTAAGAGGTAAAAACCCGGCGGCGGTAAGAAACGCCTGACCGCCGTTGGAGAGCATGAATTTAACCAGCGCCATCACCTCGTTGGATGCGTCGAGCACCGCCAGTTGGTATTCGCAGCGAATATTGTGCTCATCAGGGATAGCTACATAATGCACGTCGGGTTGGGCGTGCAGCGTTTTCGCGTAATGCGCGTAGCCGATAAACAGATCGGCCAGTCCCTGGCGAAGGATCCAGGCGCTCGCCAGTTCACCAGACGGGATTTTCACCGTATCACGCCCACCAACCAGCGGGATGGCGCGCGCCCGAAGCTGTTGTCCGAGTCCTGGCTCCAGTACATCCATATTGTCGAAAAATGCCCAGGTATAGTCTCCGGAAGGATCGCAGACGGGCGTGGATGTACCTATTCGTAGCGTTGGGTCGCGGAGCAAATCCAGCCAGGCGCCGTTTCGGTTGCTGACCAGACTCAGTTGATTCCAGCTAAAGGTTTGCGTGAGGACAGCTTTTTGCAAAGCCAGCAGGCGTTGCGGGTGCTCCCGATTGGCTGAGGCAAAGAGCGCACACGGTTCACCGGCTTCAATACGCTCGCGTAATAAACCGGCCGGACCATATTCCACCTTCACGTCTATTCCGCTATGGCGCGAGAACTGGCTTATCAAAGGGGCAAATGCCAGGCGTAAACTGCCCGCGGCAAACAGAATAATGGAAGAGGGCATGGTATCCGATCTCTGACGAAAAAGGTTTGCGAAGAGGATAAATGATACGCGCTGAGCATAGAGTTTAGAAGACTTTGGCCTATCGCTTTGTGCCAGCATCATACGGAGTAATGATTAAGCTTAAGGTTACGAACAGGAGGCAATAAAAAGAAATTATGAGGTGTAACGAAGGGAAATAGCACCAAATCATAGAAATAATTTGGTGCGTCCGAGTGGACTCGAACCACCGACCCCCACCATGTCAAGGTGGTGCTCTAACCAACTGAGCTACGGACGCAAGATGGTGCGTTCAATTGGACTCGAACCAACGACCCCCACCATGTCAAGGTGGTGCTCTAACCAACTGAGCTATGAACGCAACGTTGTAGGTGACAACGGGGACGAATATTAGCGGCACAGACCGAATGAGGCAAGAGGGAAATAGCATTTTTCTTCCTGAACTCACGCGATTGCAGAGTAATTAAGCAAGTTGATTATATTTTGTTGATTTTGCAGCGTGTTTTTTATTCAGACAGTGAGCAGGGGCATAATGGGGACGGTTTGAATGACAGGTGCGCTCAGACTTTAAGCGCAGCAAGGATCGCGGTTTCTATTTTCTCAGGGGTAGTGAACGGCGCAAAACGCTTGAGCGGTTTGCCGTCACGCCCGATCAGGAACTTAGTGAAATTCCACTTAATACGCCCACCCAGCACGCCGGGTAATTCGTTTTTCAGGTAACGAAACACCGGATGCGTAGCCGCACCGTTGACTTCCACTTTCTCAAATATCGGGAAGCTCACACCGTAGTTGATGTGACAGGTTTGCGAGATTTCGTCGGCCCCGCCGGGCTCCTGATTACCGAACTGGTTGCAGGGGAAACCAAGCACCACCAGACCCTGCGCGGCGTACTTCTTGTAAAGCGCTTCGAGGCCTGCATATTGCGGCGTGAAGCCACAATGGCTGGCAGTATTGACCACCAGAACCAGTTTGCCAGCATAGTCGGCCATAGAGACGGGCTCACCATGCAGACGGGTGGCTGTAAGTTGATAAAAGGTGATCATGCCGGAATCCTCAAATAAGATCGCATTACTCATTTTATTATGGTCGCAACTGTCTGATTAATAAACTGACCGTTGAAGTGCTGGCGATTTATTATTTTGTCGGGTTATCGCTAACGTTTTTAAACGCGTCACCCCAGCAGCATCGTTAGGTGACGACTAAAAATGGGGGGCGTGACGTTGTGCGTGATTATCACTGCGACAAACACGTGACAGATATAAAAAAATCCACGCCTGGCGTGGATTTAGAGAGAGTGTGAGAGCAGGGGATTAACGTTCGTGCTTTGCCATTAGCAGTGCCAGGTCGACGAGGCGATTAGAGAATCCCCATTCGTTGTCGTACCACGCCAGAATTTTGACCATATTGCCGCCAATCACCAGCGTTGACAGGCCGTCGATGATGGATGAGCGCGGGTCACCCTGGTAATCGCTTGAGACAAGCGGTTCATCGCTATAGCCGAGGATCCCTTTCAGTGGCCCTGTCGCAGCGGCGTCACGAAACGCATTATTGACCTCCTCTGCTGTTACATCCCGCTCAAGCGTTACGGTCAGGTCGACAATGGACACCACCGGAACCGGTACGCGCAGCGAATACCCGGTTAAGCGACCATCCAGCTCCGGGATGACTTTGCCAAGTGCCTTCGCGGCACCGCTGGAGTAGGGCACAATCGACAATGCAGCGGCGCGGGCACCACGAAGATCTTTTTCCGGCTGGTCGTGCAGCGCCTGGCTGTTGGTATAGGCGTGGGTGGTATTCATCAAACCATGCTTAATGCCGAAATGTTGGTGCAAAACCTGTGCGGCAGGTGCCAGACCGTTAGTGGTGCAGCTACCGTTGCTGACGACAAAGTGTTTATCCGCAGAGTAGAGGTGATCGTTAACGCCCATCACGATGGTTAAATCATCGTTCTTACCAGGGGCGGAGATAATCACTCGTTTTGCGCCACCGCTGTGGATATGCACCGCCGCCTTGTCACGTTCAGTGAAGAAGCCGGTTGCTTCAATGACAATATCGACTTCACGCTGACGCCATGGGATGTTGGCTGGGTCGCGTTCGCTGAACACGGTGATGGATTTACCGTTAACCACCAACTGCCCCTCACCGGCGGTGACGTCGGTGTCGAGTTTACCGAGCAGCGAGTCGTATTTCAGCAGATGCGCCAGCGTTTTACTGTCTGTCAGATCGTTGATTGCCACGATCTGGATCTCCGGGTTACCCAGTGCAGCACGCAGTACGTTACGTCCGATACGGCCAAAACCGTTAATACCGACCTTTACCATGATGAACTCCTTATCTGTTGTCTCTGGAGTAAATTTAGGCCGGTCACGTGTTGGCGTAAATGACAAAAAAGGATCACTTTACGCCATTTTACGACAGTGAAAGCGCTGGCGATATTCACCAGGCGTCAGGTGAAGCTGTTTTTCAAACAGCCGTCGCAGGTTAATGCTGCTGCCAAATCCTGTTTGTTCGGCGATACGCTCCAGCGTCTCGTTGGTCTGCTCCAGACGCTGTCGTGCAGCGGCCAGACGGGCTTCGGCCACATAGCGTGCCGGTGATGCGCCCGTTTCCCGGGTAAACACGCGGGTGAAATTACGTGGACTCATGGCGACTTTTTCCGCCAGTTTATCCACACTGAGATCGGCGGTGAGGTTCTCAAGCAGCCAGGCGAGCAGATCGTTAATCGGGCCCAGGGTGCTGGTCTGCTGAAGGTTGTAGCGGCTAAACTGGAGTTGTCCCCCGGGACGGCGCAGGTACATGACGAAATCCTGAGCGACGTCGCGCGCCAGACTGAAGCCGTAATCCTCTTCAACTAACGCTAACGTCAGGTCAAAGCCGGAACTGACGCCACCTGATGTCCAGATATGTTCGTCCTGGATATAGAGCGGACCGCTTTCGACGCGCACCTTTGGGAATTCTGCCTGCATGGTTTCCAGTAGCTTCCAGTGGGTGGTGGCTCGTCTGCCGTCCAGCAGCCCGGTTTCTGCCAGCAGCATCGCGCCGCCGCAAATGGATACAATGCGGCGGGCGTGGGGAGCAGCCAGGCGTAGCCAGTCAACCACCGCAATCCCTTCCTGCGGGTTTTGACCTCTGCCAGTGATGATGATGGTATCGAGAGGTTCGCGAGGATCTATCTCATGCAGGCGGTGATCTGCCAGTAAATTTAGGCCGGACTGACCATGGATCACCTGATGCGGTTGCGTTGTCGCTAACTGAACCTGGTAACACGTCTCCGTAGCGCCTTTGGGATGCAGGCGGTTGGCCTGCATCAGAATGTCGGCAATACCGGCGGACTCAAACAGCATACCGCCATCGGGAACAATAATGAGTATCTTCTTCATGTCCTGAAAAGTAATCTTTTTACACAATAAGTCAATATTACATACTCAACTGGAAAAAGCCTTACCCGTGGCGTAGCGACATTACCGCCACAGGCCGATGGTTTGATGTTGACTCAACGGCGTTGCCTGAGCATCTCCCTTGATTAAGAATAGCGTTGCATTGACCCATTAAACTCACCACGAGGGGCTGACGCTCTGCTACACCAAAAATGGTATTGTTCTACAAGTCACTCTCCTGACGAGGTCTTATGAAAATCAGAAGGTTTAGTAATGGAGATGAAATTTCGTTATTCAGCGTCTTTTTATCTTCTGTACATACCCTCGCATCACATTACTACACACAGGAACAAATAGATGCGTGGGCCCCAACGGATATCGACCCGGAACAATGGGCCAATCATATGAAGGAATTACGCCCCTTTGTTGTTGAAGTGGATGGTGAAATAGCTGGATATGCAGATGTTCAGCCAAATGGGTACATTGACCATTTCTTTGTCTCGGGAACCTACCCGAGACAGGGAGTAGGGACACTACTGATGAATCGCATTCATGAAGAAGCCAGACAACGTGGAATTGGCGAACTGACTTCAAATGTCAGTAAGGCTGCGGAGGCGTTCTTTCTACGACACGGCTTTCATGTTGTGGAACGTGGGTTTCCTGCCTGTCGCGGACTGACATTACAAAATGCACTGATGCGAAAATATTTGGTGAAAAAATAGAAGATAACTGGGCTAAAGGTCCGCGATCAGCGAGGGCGGACACTCGGCTCTCTGCCGTATGCCATGACAGAGAGCACGCCAGAAATGAATGGATAGTTCTAGTTTGCTTTGCTGTTTTGACGGGATGTGACAATCGTCATTGCTGCCGCCGCCAGAAGTAAGAAACCACTCAAGCCAAAAGTACTGCGCCATCCCAGAGTGTCGAATACCATCCCACCTGCCGTTGAACCCAGAGCAATTGATAGCTGGATCACCGCAACCATTAAGCCACCACCCGCCTCTGCATCTTCGGGTAGTGCCCGCGCTATCCATGTCCACCATCCCGTTGGCGCAGCCGTTGCTAGTAGTCCCCACAGGCTGAGCAATACGGCAACAGCCCAGATGCTGTGTCCAACCAGCAGTAACGCCCCGGCAGTCGCTGCCATAAGTAGGGGGATCATGATTAAAGTCTGATAAAAACTTGTGTTCAGGAATATTGATACGGCCAGTGTGCCGACAAAACCCGCCACGCCTATTGCGAGCAAAATCAGAGATAGACCAGAAGGGCCTACGCGGGTTACGGTTTCAAGAAAGGGGCGCACATAGGTAAATAAGGCAAACTGCCCCATGAAGAAGAATCCGCAGGCCAGAAGTCCCGCAGGGACAATGGTGATGCGGAACAGACGATGCATAGATCTCTGGGATTTTTGTTTTTTATCGCTTTCCATCAATGGCAGGCTGACCCACTGCCAGATGAACGCGGCTATAGCCAGGGGAACGAGGCATAAAAATGCCCCTCGCCAGCCCACGGTCGTCCCCAGATAGCTGCCAAGCGGTGCCGCTACAACGGTAGCCAGCGCGTTCCCACCGTTAAAAATCGCCAGCGCGCGGGGAACCTGATGCTGCGGAACGAGCCGAATGGCGGTTGCAGCAGACATGGACCAGAATCCACCAATGACCACCCCAAGCAGGGCCCTCCCTAGGATATAAACCGGATAGCTGGGTGCCAGGGCGACGACTATCCCCGATATGGCCATTAAAACCGTCAGCCCCTGCAGGAGATGTTTTCGGTTCAGATCTCCGGCAATATGGGAGATAGTCAGGCTGGTAATGACCGCCAGCGCGCCAGAGATTGCAATTCCCTGGCCAGCCAGCCCTTCGGTAATGTGTAAATCACTGGCAATAAGCGTAAGCAGGCTGACCGGCATAAACTCGGAAGCGATCAGCACAAACACGCACAGCGTCATGGCAAACACGCCCCCCCAATGCGCATGCTTTTTTTCGTAATGCGGTTTTAGTCTTACTGTGGACATTATCAGATCTCTTAATATCGAATCGGCCTGGTTCAGGCGCAGTCCGGACAGACGTCATTCAGGAAATCACGTCAAAACATGGATGAAAATGATCTACAGGCGTTTTACAGCCGCCTGTAAATATCAGGCGGCTTGGAGCGGTTATCTTAGGTTGGTATTGAAAAACTGCTCAAATTTAGCAAACGGAATCTTACCCGCAACGTTGTCGTACAGATCAACATGATTTGCCCCAGGGACAATCACCAGCTCTTTCTCATTGCTGCCGATCGTCCTAAAGGCATCTTCAGCAAAATAGCGTGAATGGGCTTTTTCGCCGGTCACGATAAGCGTGGGGATAGTGACTTCATTGGCGTAGCTCAGCAGCGGCATATTCATAAATGACAGCGGCATCGTCGCATTCCAGGCCCCGGTTGAGTTGACCGAACGCGCATGGAAACCACGCGGCATGCGATAATAATCAAAGAATTCTTTCAGAACCGGATTGGGATTTGCGGGTAACGTTTCTGGCAGAATACGTTTCGACGTACTGACGTCCCCCTTTTCATCAACATAAATGTCATGCCCGCCGGGCGCGAAAGCTCCGTTCTTCGCATCTTCCCAGCGCTGTGCGTTCAGATACTGTAATACGGCGCGACGATCCGCAGTGGTATAACGGTCTTTAGCATCACCTACGCCATGCCCCATCGCACGGCTCATGTCATACATCACACTGGTCGCCACCGCTTTCACGCGGGTATCCATCGCGGCGTCGTTTAAGGCCATCCCGCCCCATCCGCAGATACCCAGTAATCCTATACGATTTCGATCAACCTCATTTTGCAGGCCAAGGAAATCAACAGCCGCGCTGAAATCCTCGGTGTTGATATCCGGAGAGGCAACGTTACGTGGATAGCCACCGCTTTCCCCCGTATATGAAGGGTCAAAAGCCAGGGTAACAAATCCCTGCTCAGCCAACGCCTGCGCATACAGACCGCTGGACTGCTCTTTCACCGCGCCGAAAGGCCCGCTGATGGCAATGGCTGCCAGTTTGCGCTCGCCGCGATCCTTTGGAATGTAGAGATCACCGACCAGGGTGATCCCGAAGCGGTTCTGAAAGGTCACTTTACGGTGATTAATTTTCGTACTTTTAGCGAAGGTTTTATCCCATGTCTCGACCAGTGAAACTGGCGCGTTCGGATTGGTTGTATTGGCATAACTCATCGTTGTAACTCCACTTAATGATGCGCAGAGCAGCATGGCTGGTATCGCGGCTGTCAGTTTTTTGGTGAAGGCAGTCATCAAAATCCCCTCATAAAACGTGATAGATACAGGTTTCATACGGACAACACTGCTGTGCTTTGTTGCAATGCGAGCATTATAGTGAGCAGTAATAGTGCTTATTAGAGGGGTAAAATTGCTAGAATTAATACCATATTGTTCTAAATGGTGATGCGATAGCGAGGGAAACGTGATGGCGAAACGGGAAAACTATAATGATTTATACCTGTTCATGCAGGTGGTGCGGGAAGGGAGTTTTACCGCTGCGGCGCAACGACTCGGCCTGGCACAATCAGGTATAAGCCGTTCTGTACGCGAACTTGAAGAAAGACTGGGCGTTCAGCTTCTGGCTCGCACTACGCGTAGGCTATCGCTTACCCATGCCGGCGAACAACTCTACCGGACCATTGAGTCAGGATTCGACGCTTTAGATATGGGGCTTGCCACGCTGGCCCATTATCGCCAGTCCCCGTCAGGTACGGTACGGATTAATGCCAGTCAGCACGCTATTGATAAACTGCTCCTGCCAAAGCTTGCGGTGTTTAAGCAACGCTATCCTGACATCCGGCTGGAACTCATCAGCGAAAGTCGGTTTGTCGATATTATTGCGGAAAGATTCGATGCCGGTGTACGTCTCGGACCGGAAGTTGGCGGTGGCATGATAGCGGTCCGTATTTCCCCCGACATGGAGATGGCCATTGTTGGTACGCCAGAACACTTTCGCCGCTATGGCTTTCCACAAGTCCCGGCAGATTTGGCGGTTCATCCCTGCATCGCTTATCAATTTGGCGATGGAAGCCTCTATACATGGGAGCTTCAACAGGATGGTAAAAAAATAACGCATCAGCCGCAGGGACAATGGGCTTTTGCTGACAGTTATATGGAAGCCAAAGCCGCCAGACTGGGGCTGGGGCTGGCTTATGTTCCGGAAGAACTGGTGTCCGATGATTTAGAAGAGGGTTCGCTCATCAGAGTATTACAACGCTACAGTCAACGCCTGGAAGGCTCATTTCTCTATTATCCGCACCGCAATGTGTCTCCCGCTCTGCGAGCAGTTATCGATACACTGAGAATTTATGAATGAAGGCCAGGCTGCACACGTGTCAGGGTAACGGGTCTGAGCGAAAAGCGGGCCTTATATACACATCCCCATTAACTTGAGTATGCTCCTCTGTGAATTTGTTTCGAAAATGATGTCGCTGATGTGTTTCATTCCCTGCTTTTTATAGAATTTTTGAGCACGTTCATTTTGTTCAAGAACCTCCAGCCATAAATATTTTTTCCCCTGACTTCGGGCAAGATCTATGACTTTATTAAACATTAGTTGACCGTAATGCTGATTCGTTTTGGTTGGGGCAAGGTAGAGTTTATTAAGTAAAACACCGCTGATGTCTGTATTCGGGATAGTTGCTTGCCATGTCAGCTTCACAAAACCAATCGGCTCCTCGATTTCAACTATATACCAGCTAATGTTTTTATCATTAATACTCTGCTCAATAACAGGAAGTGAATATTCACCCTCCAAATAATTATCAAATTCTGATTCTGACTTCCACATATGCTTAAAGTGCGCAGTATAGAAGCGGTAGCCAAGCTCATTTAGTAATCCCGAATCGGCTAATGTTGCTTGTCGTATGATTAAAGACATGGGAGAGGCCCTTACTTTATGAGAGAAAAATGATCTTAAATTTGTAATATATACGGCCTGTTAAGTCTATATGTCCGTTGTGACTGTCTTACCCTCAAACTTTGAATACGCAATCTAAGGTCTGAAGTTGGTGGAGCTCGACCATTAAGTTATTTTTTATCGATGTTAGCTTCTGGCTCGAAGCAGGCAGGCCAACTGATTGCCTGGTCTGCTTTGAGCGAAAATGAAAAGACATCTTCCGAACTTGCGGCTGTTCATTCAGGATTTTACAAACAAGCTCATTATTCCCACTGCCAGGGCGCTATAGAAAAGCAACTGATACAGATTCGTCGGCACGTCTGTCCATTTTCTAACGATGCCCAGCGCGACCACGACCAGCGCAGCCGGGTAAATGGCGCACAGCACGGGAACCGCCATTGCGGTGAGGGAATTCAGTCCCAGCACGGCAAGTGCTGCTGACACCATCAGGGAGAGCGTCACCAGCAGCCCATAAGACGCACCGGTCGTCTGGTTGAAATAGCGCGCCGTTCCGGTCGTCAGACCAATGGCCGTGACCAGACAGGCGAGGGTAATGATCGCCGCCAACAACACCCGGCCATAAACGCCAAAAACAGTCTCGACATAGGCGCTCATCACCTGCATACCGTTCGTTGCGCCCCGCACCGGGCTGTGGGACCCCATCGACAGATAGCAGATATAAATCACGGCCAGACCTGCCGCGGCGATAAAGGCTGCGGCGATGGAATGGGTAAAGATGCCCCGCGGATGGTGGATCCCGCGCTGTTTAAGCGTGTGGGTGATAATGGCGCCAAAGCACAGCGCACTGATCACATCCAGGGTCTGATAACCGTTGACGAACCCTGTATCGAACGCGCGAGTTTGATATGCGGTTGTGGCGGTCGTGAGGTCAGCAATCGGATGTAACCAGGCACATATGCCGATAAAAATCAGGGCACTAATTTTAATGGGCGAAAGGAAGAAACCGACGATTTCCAGCATTTTCCCCGGCTTAGCCAGCGTCGCGCCAGCAAGGCCAAAGAACGCGGCGGAAAATATAATCTTCTGCATCAGGGAACTAGCTGCGCCATCGGTGATGACTTCGTAGCTAATCGTCGCGGTGCGTGGCGTACCAAATAAAACCCCCAGCGTTAAAAAGCAAATGCCAATAAAAATCAGGCTCGGCCATTTGCCTAAGGGTTTCGTTAATTCCGCGATATCTCCGCCATTAATGGCAAGGGAAATAATCGCCAGCGCCGGGAACAGAACCGCTGTGATGATAAAGCCAAAGCCTGCATTAAAGGCGTTTGCGCCCGCCTGCATGCCGACCAGCGGCGGGAATATAATATTGCCTGCACCCAAAAAAAGCGCAAGTGTCATCCCGCCAAGAGCCATTGTCTCTGGCAATGAAAGTCTGGTGTTTGCTGTCATTATTAACTCTTATTTTATATAAACATCATGCTTTGGAAGGCGTGGTCATTATATGCCTGGTCACCGTTCCGGTCATACATCGTTATTACAACTGGAATATTCCTTCGATGGTCATACGAGCGAAGCCATGCAATTCCACGCGCCCGTCATCCCGAACTACACAGCGCAACGCCCCTTTACGCTTCCCGCCTTGTTGAGCGGTCAGGACATTTTTACCCGTACGCGCCGCCCAGAACGGGGCGAGGAAAGTGTGTGCCGACCCGGTGACTGGATCTTCGTTCACGCCGACCTGCGGGCCGAACCAACGGGACACAAAATCAAACTGGTTATCAGCGGCGGTCACGATCACGCCGCGGGTGTCGAATACCGCCAGCTTGTTGAAGTCAGGATTAAGCCCGTCGATGATATTTTTGTCATCGACCAGTACAATCAGATCGTCCGATTTCCACACCCCGATAACACCGGCGGTAATGCCGAGGGCTGCCGGCAGTCCATCAGGAGTATCAATCTTCATGGCCGATTTAGCCGGGAAGTCCATGCAGAGTTCGTCCCCGTTCTTACTCACCGTCAACAGGCCGCTGCGGGTGTGGAAGCTGATAGTTTCTTGTTGGTAGCCAAGCTTGTTGAACAGCACCCAGGATGCAGCGAGAGTGGCATGACCGCACAAATCCACTTCAACCGCAGGCGTACACCAGCGCAGTTGATAACCCTCCTCGAACGGCACAAAAAACGCGGTTTCAGAAAGATTATTCTCCGTGGCGATGGCTTGCAGAACAGCGTCAGGCAGCCACTCAGTTAACGGACAAACGCCCGCCGGGTTGCCGCCAAAAGGTTGAGAGGTGAAAGCATCAACCTGATAAAAAGGAATTACTGTGGTGTCAGACTTTGTCATTTAATTTATCCAGATAGTTGTAAACGGTGTATCGGGTGACGCCCAGCGCTTTAGCGACATGATTAACGCTGCCTTTAATCTTGAAAAAGCCCTGAGCATGTATTTCAGAAATAACCCGTTTTCTGAAATCAATTTTATTTTCTGAACCCGTGGGTCTGAATTTCGAAATAACGTCATCCAGAGATTTATCCTGAATATCAGCTAGCGGATTATCCGGCGTTTCAGCCGCGGCGGCCGGATGGAGTAAATAGTCCAGGTCGCGTTTGAGTTTTGATACCACATCCATATCGACGTTAATGCAAAAAGCTACTAACGGCACGCCGTCCTTGCTGTAATAAATCGTCGATGCGCTATTCAATGTGGTGCCAGAGAGAGTGGTGGTGGTATATCCACTGAATACCTGACTGGAAACACGCTGCGAAGCATCCAGTAAACCTAAAAATCCCGTGTCATTTTCCGGGCCGGACAACAGCGCATCACCGGCTTTCCTGCCGCTGACGTGTCCATTAATGATGCTTATCACGGACGATTCGGGGCGGGTAAGGTCATGCAGAACTGCTTCTGTGTTTAAGGGAAGCGTGGTTCTCAATGCCTCAAGCGAAGCCGTCAAAATAGTGATTAAACGTTCACGTTCGTCTTTCATTTTGCTCTCTCCATCAGACAACGGCCTGGACTTCTATTTCGACGTCTAAATCAAATGCAAGGTGGCTGGTGACGACGCTCCTTGCGGGGAAACCTTCCGGGAAGAACGCGCTGTAAGCAACATTGAATTCGCTAAAGTGCTCCATGCTGCTTAACCAAACCTGGACTTTCACAATGTGGTTCAGCGTCGTATGCGCCCGCGCCAGAGTTTCCCGGATGGCGTGCATGATATGCCGGGTCTGCTGGGTGACAGATCCATACAACGGTTCACCTTCGGGGCTCATGGCGACATGGCCTGAAAGAAAAACAAACCCGTTCACCTGCACGGCGTCTGAAAAGGGAAAAGGCTTGGTCGTGGGGTAGCGTACGATAGACATGTGTCAGATTTGCCCTAAAGAAAGTGTAGTAGCACGGTAGCATGACTTAATTTTAAATTAAACAAAATTATTATTTTAAACATTTGTTGATTTCGTGGCTTTCATGCCTCTCCACTAACAGAGCATCGACAGATACTTTGTTGACGGGATGGGACATGCTCTGAACCGCGTTTAAGTTCTGTAAGGACAAGCTCGTCTGTTTCTGGTACTGATCGGATAAGCTAACTGAGCGAATGTCCGTAGTGGGCGAGGAGCGGAAGTTAGTCTCGTAAGCACAAAAGCAGTCAGTCGGAAGCTCTATAAAAGTGAATGATTCGTTTTGCAGGGATACTTACACCGCCAGTTAGTTTGAAAATGGTGCAATTTCTCAACACAGGGTTTACCCAGATGGCTATGTCACCACCTCCTATTTTTGAAGGCAACGACTATTACAGCGTCTCTGAAGAATTTTTTAGCAAATTACCAGCTGATCTAAGAGCGCCTTTTGAACAAATAATGAAGAAAGGGGCGGAGATTATTAGCGGTTGCGATAAAGAGATTGAAAGTCTGATTAGACTTATAAAGGTAATACCTACTACAACAAGCCTTAGTTACATTTATCGTCGGCTTCGTACGACCAAGTTTGAAATCACTACTGAATCGATGATGGAACAGGAGATGTTAACAACCGCTTTTGTGGTCAGCTACGCACGTTTGTTCGCCAAAAGCAATGGCACTTGCGTTCTCCAGCGGAATGATCTCCCTGTCCACCTACGGGCTGTTCATGATGAGCTGTATAAAATTCGCAACGAACGTTATGCTCATAACTGAGGTCATAACCCCCTACAGCGGCCTCGTCGGCTTACTGGTTTTAGCGCTATTACCTTCTATAACCTCTCTTTTGCGGTAGATAACTATTGCAGGGATCGTTTGGATGAGCAACATGCGTATAATATGGCTTGCCATCACAAAACTCGCATTCGCGTTAAGCGCCAGTGCCGCAAAGGACATTGATTCCACGCTCCCGGGAACCCAGGAGAGCATCAATACATAAAATGGATAATCCAGAAGATGCGCCGCTGTAAATGCCATCATGACCGTCACACCCAGTCCAATAGCAATGAGCTGTATTGAAGACCAAAGATGACGCAAAAATGCAGTCAACGTAAACGCAATAAAATGATGCCCCAGTAATATGCCCATCAGGATCATACTGAACTGATTGAAAATATCGGGAAAAAACACAGTCTGAGATGACAAAGGGTGCAGGAGTGCTGCACAAAGCAACGACGTGATCATAAAGGGCGCAGGAAAGTGGAAGCGTTCAAGGCATTTGCCCAACACATAGCCCGCAAAGACAATACCCAATAGCCAGAGCACATTAGTCGTTGCAAACAATACAGGCGGCATGGCCATATGGGTTTGCGCACCGCCGGTAATATATCCGGCAAATAAGGTCAATGTGATGAGCCGAAGCGAGTGCGAAATGATAATTTTTTGCGGCGGCGTTTTAACATGGGACGCTAGCGCTAATACCGCTGCCATTGCCCCCGGAACGGCGCCCAATAACGCCTCTTCCTTACTCCAGCGTAATCGGTGAATACACCACAAGTAGCATGCGGTGAATTGCAGGGATAAGCATACTAATAACAACACCAGTAAAAATGCGATATTTCCTTGCGCCCCAAAAGAAAAATCGCGAAATAAAAGACCAATTGACGTACCAAGAGAGAGTTGAATCACCGTCAGGCTGCCCGGCAGTACTGGCACAGAAAGACCGGTACGTTTTAACACCAGCACGGTAATAAGGGGGCCAAACATCATACCTAACGGAACGTTGCAATAGGTAAAACCCAACCCAGCCAGGATACAAAGAGCAAAACCTAACAATAATTTCATACACCTTTCTCCTGGCTACCGGGAGTGTTAAATACTCAGTGAACGGTTTCGTTAACCCAAAGGGTATTTTCAGCAACCCATTGGGTCAATGCATCAAGACGTTCGTGTATTTCCCGGCTGGACTCCGCTTGAACAATAGCACTCACGATCTCGCCATTTGTTAATTTCATCGCGTCATATTGGCGGCCGACGACACCTGTTGCCCGATATTTAACCACAAAAGGCAATGGACATTTTTCCGCAATAGAGAGGAGCGTGCCCTGTGCAGGCGGCACATTTAATTGGCCAACCCGTAAAACGGGTTGTCTTTGCGATAAATCCTGCGGATAGATTTCGCATAAACTGGCTTTAAGCCAGGTCATTCGAGGATCAAGACCAAAAGCGGCCCCTAATTCTTCATTGACAAAGCAGCCACCTAATCGGCAAGCAAGCTCGCCAAAAATAATGTTGTTATCTTTATCAACAAAAACTTCAAGGTGAAGCAATGCGTTTTCTTCCGTTGGAAAAACCTCTTCAGCAAGATATTTGGTGTAGGCAATCAGTTTACGATGCAGCGGCGTGTCATCTTCCATAACCAGACCTAATGTTTTCCCGGATAGAAAATCCAGGCAGGAGACGGTTGCACGAGATGCAGAAACAAATATCGCCTTTCCTTTTAAATACAACGCATTAATTTGATAAGCTTCGCCTTCGATAAATTTTTCAATGAGCAGATTGTGATACTCTGGCGGCTTAACCTGCGCCAGATATTTATAAAGCTGGCCTTCATTTTTAAGAACCACCACGCCCTGTGATCCACGCCCATCATTAGGTTTGATGACGCAGGGATATCCCTGTTCGGCAATGAATCGCGCCATCGCAGTCTCACTGTCGACGCGTGCCATAGCAGGAACCGGTAACTGATGAGACTGAACAAGCGATTTCATCATAAATTTATCACGGAAGAACATGGCCTTTTTTTCACGGTCGTGTGTCAAACCCAGACGATCGCTGATTCGCGCGGCCCTCAGAACATCGATTTCGGCGAGGTAAAAGATACCCGTTGCTTTATTGTCCTGGGCGTAGTGGTAAATATCCATTTCCACGAAGGGATTATCATTAAAGTTTTCATAAAAAAGGAAAGAAAAACCTGCCCCCATATGATCAAGAATATTATCGATCTGGCTTGCGCACGTTGCAATCAGAACCGGGGCCACTGATTGCAATGACTGCCACTCTTCACGTGAGTGCTGAAAAATAATTTTTGGTGGACACAGCAAGATATTCATTGTTTTTCTCATTCAATATCAAATGTAATGACAAATACATCCCGATAACCTTTTCCTGGCAACAAAGGAACCACTGCCGCGGTATAATGCTGATAATTCACATCATTGAATATTACTGCATCGCCCGCATGCAGTTTGAACGTAGAGGCATCATTGCCCCCATCATGATTAGGAATAAGCGTGGTTTCTCCACCAGTCACATTCTCAATTTCGCTGCAATAGATTGCAATGTACTTAAAACCATCTTTATGAATACCCTCTGGAGCGGGATATCCAGGCCTTCGGTCATCTGTCGTTATTCTTATTTGATGAATGCCAATATTGTAAGTCGTGTCTGGAAGCAATGGCAAAAGCTTACGAAACACCAGATTCATCACTTCTTCAGCAACGTCTTGTTTTATTTCTGGGTATTTTCTTGCAATACCGCCAGCGTAATTGTTCAGTTTTTCCGCTTGAAAAAACTCACCCACTGCGCACAGATCAAAATACTTTTCACGTCCGGCCCTGGCCTGCATGTAACTTCTGAACCGAAAAATACCATCTTCAGCCTTAAGCCATGGATCGGGTAGTAATTCATCAAAACTATTTTTGACTTTCGCTGAAGTCTTCCCCAGTCGAATATGATGATAGGTGTGCATAGATAACGTCCTTAATACGGTAGTTTGAGCAGTCTACTTATAAGATATGAAATGCATATCTAACAATAAATAATATTGCAGACTCTTTTATACTGATAATCTATGGGCAAAAGTAAGGAGGCAGGCTCCTTACTTTTTAAATAACTCTACTTGCTTTTTTTACGTAACTCCGTCACTGGCACGCCACCAATTCCCCAGTTATCAGTCTCCACTTCATCAATGACCACGATGGTTGTGCTGGGGTTTTTATTCAAGACATCAACCAATAGTTGTGTCACTCCCTCCATTAATTTTTTCTTTTGCTGATCGGTAGCACCTTCATTAGTAATTTTAATATTTACGTAGGGCATATGAACTCCTTTTATTAGATAATTTTTGACATTGCACCAAGATAAACAAGTGCAAAGAGATTAAACGATAGAACATAACCGTAGTGCATTTTAAAACTGGTGTTACTGGGTGATACATTCAGACTGTTTGCGGCGAAAATAGCATTGATCGATACGGGAGAAATAAGCTGAGTTGCAATAAATAAGCAAATCCATATCTGATAATCAACCATCCCCCCCGTAAGATAATCAGAAAATATCGACCATGCGATACTAAAGATAATCAGTGGATGGATACCTAATAAACCAAAAAGCGGTACGATGAACAAAATAATCGCGTAGATCTGCAACGTTGTCAGCCCGCCAACATAAGCAGTGATACCCTCAGGTACATGGGAAAAAAGCAGCCAACAAACTGAGGTCAACACACTACAGCTTAAAAGCAACAATACCTCACCGGATATATTCTGTGCTGATTCAGTTAATTGCTCAGCCCAGGGTTTATCCTTTTTAACCAGATGATCGACAACAAAGAGCACGACTGCTGTAAAGGCAATACTTTGCAGTGAATTAAGATTCAGTACCGTTAATGAAAAAATGAATACTCCCCAGAACAGACCTACACATAGCAGGATATACCGCATCCCATCACGGCTGGGTGTCACCGTCTCGTTTTCAGCGATTACCGTCACTTTTGCGCTTTGGTTGAACAAGATACTGAATAAAAAGAGAGGGATACCCACCAGCATCGCCTTAAGATGCGGTACGTCAGGCATTGCCGCCCAAACGGCAGCAGCGCCGATGGTGGTTGGCATCAGTACCATCGTAATGCATACGGTGCGCGTAATAATCTTTGCCAGGTTGAATCTTGGCCCAATAACTGACTTGAGGCCATCGAGCAGCAATGATATTGCCCCCAGACTCATTGGCCATGTTAAGAACGCCGTCAATAACGTAACCCCAAAAGTCATGTTCGATGTTTTTCTACGCGAAAAATATCCTCCCAGAACAGCTGTAAAATTAAGAGAGGCCATGACTTGTCGTAATAAGGCAATACCAACAAGCAGTAAAATCACATCAAAATATCGCGAAAAAATTGCAGGGAGCACAATGCCTTTCAGGTTGTTTGTAGCAAGAAGAAACATCATCGAGCAGAGAAAAATAATCACACCACTTCTGGCGGATGATTTTTTTGACCAGAAAGCAAATGTCGATGCGAAGTAGAGCACGGAGGTAACTCCCGCAATAGCCGACATCGCCGCATGTTTATCCGTCAACGCACAAGCGAACAGAAATACCAGCAATGATGTTATCGCTAACGCAGGTTGCAATGATTGCCACGCCTTGCCACGGGCCTGGATTTGCTCAGTCTGCATTTATCGCTACCTCTGGCTGAGCCTGCCGCACCATCATTTGATGATACATATCTGCGACACAACGGCCTGCATCAACCAGGAATCTTGAATTAACCAGCGGACGTGGCAGGACGTAGGTGTAAAAATTCGCGCCTTCCGCAGGATTGCCCAGCACCCAAAAAGCCGTCTGCGCTTCCCCCATGCGATTAATAGGATGCTGGCATTGATCGATATCCAGCCCACCCGGGTGATACCCCTCATTCATAAATGGACGAACAATACCATTGGCTGTCATATTTCTGATTAACGGTGAAGCGTCATGTAGTGGCGAAAAACTGGCAATTTTCGCCTTGATTAAAACATCAGCCTGAATCTCAGTACTCTCTTCTTTAAAAGGTGAGTGAACTTCGAATTTTCCTTCGCAGTCGTTCAATACTAACCTTGAATCTTTACCACCGGCCAGACTCACCACATTCGCTTCCATTAATGCTAATAGTTGTTCATTTCTTAACTTCGGCGGGCCAACGACAATGCGGTTAAAAATAGGATTAAAATGCTCAAGGAAATACTGATGTGACCGCGATTCAAGCCCTGAATTATCAATCGCTTCTCGTAAAATATCCCTGACATCACGAATAATGTCTGTCGCCGCTTTGATCGGGCCATGGACATTGCCCTCCTCAGACTCCTGGAGATCTTTACGCAGGAAATACATAAACCATTGAGTATAATCCTTTAAACTCAGATGTTCCTGCGATTGATGTGGATAAAGCACACTGTCAATTACCGCGATGTCTTCAGCGCTCGGTTCATAAGAGCCAGCATCTAACCACTGCCCATTTAGGGTTGAACGATAGGCATAACACATTTCTTTATGCAGTAAGGGGAAAACTTGTTCAAGAAAATCGATTTTTGAAGATCCTTTCTCAAACACATTTTTCAACCGCAATTCTCTGATAGCCATTGCCGTTAAGAAGCGTGGGGAGTACTGCCCAGAAACGCCTTTTTGATTCGCGCCGCGACTGCTAAAAGGTAGAGCCTTACGTGAATAGATAAAAATACCCGGTTCTTTTCCGGAAGGATGATAGCGAAGCTCACCATCTTCCCGGCTAAATTTTCCACCCCTGCCGATAGTGAGTTGCGAAATGACATCATAGGCAGTCAGACCAATACCCTGAACAATCACATTTGATTCCGCTGTTATTTTATTCAAATTATTTATTGGATAAGGAGTCGAATAGTAGTCCAGGCGTTCATTTTTCTTATAATTATTGGCAATAAATCGTTCAACAAGATGATCGTCAAACGTTTTGGCGTTGTCGCTGTGACCAGTGGTTAAATAGACGTAATCGGCCACCACACGCTGACTGTCTTCCAAGACAATAATAGACTTCGCATCGTCCTGAATCAGAATGTTGTTGGCCTGCTGATTTATCTGTGTAACCGAGATATTGTCAGGCAAACTTTTGATAATTTCGTGATAAAACCAATTTAAGTATTCACCTAATAATCGACGAGGTAAATAATCGTTGGCGTCAATTGGTTTGCCAGCCACGTCTTTTAAATAACGGCCATCAACATTTTTATAGCCCTGCTCATTAGCCCACTGATGAAAACATGGCCCTGAACGGAAAGATCCGGCATTTTTTACCGTCGCATCACCAAATAATGTTATCTGGCAAGCAACGGTGTTAACCAATAAATGGTCGGGCTGCGATAAACTGTGCGCACCTACACCCATCGCATTTTTATCAACGATAACAATATTAATATGTTCATTCTGTTTACGTTGTGCATGCTGAGCACAAATCCTTTCCAGAATACTAAGCCCCCGAGGCCCCATTCCTATAATAGCAACGGTTGTCTTTTTCATTCTTTGCTCCAACTTTGAGAGTATTTAACTTTGCTGTGTTGAACATAGCTAATCCCTGCTGCGATAAATAACGCACAAGCGCCAGATAATATTGAAATAGTTATCCCGTTTTTATTGTTCTGAAACGCACTCACGATTAATGGCCCGGCAATTTGCCCAATGCCATATGTTAACGTCACCAGACCCAGAAGATTAATTTTCTGTGGTGCAGAAATCTTTTTCGCGAGTGGCATAACGAGAGAACTGGTTCCCATGAAAGTTGCACCAAAGCCAATACAACTCAAGGTCAATAAAAGCGGGGAATGGATAAACGAGGCCATCACAACGCAGCTCGCCTGCACAATTAAGTTAACACTCAGGCAGGACAATATGCTCCACTTGCGTGCAGCCCATAACCAACCATAGCATCCTGGGATAACGGCAAGGCCAACAATAGACCAGATATGGTTGGCCAGAAATTCATTACCCACTCCCCGGGCCATTAAAGGGAGATAAGTAGCTACAATGATATAACCGAAGCCTGCCAGTCCATATAACAATGCTAAATTCCACCACTGGATGTTCGGCTCGGATGACGAAGCTTTTTTCTGAGGAGGTAGAACGTGTTTATTTGCAGGCAGCAATATAATCAGCGCGATGAAGAGTACAGCTGAAATGATTGACGCGCCGATCCATAGTAGCTTTGAATTTAATGCATATGCGATACCGGCTATAACATATTCATTGCCTATAAAAATACCCACCCCGACGCCGGCAAACAAAGAAGCAATGACAAACGGATTATGGGTATGCTGTAGCATAAGCATCGACCCGAATATCATCATGCCTGCGCTGGCAACACCGGCGATAAATCGAATAACAATTACTATATCAGGGTGCGTGACTACTGCCATCGCAAAAATAAGCAGGCCGGTGACTAATGCAGCACAAATTAACATCGTTTTGATATTCTTCAGGCCACCAAAAATACCAAACGAGAACAGGAGGCTGCCAACCAGGTATCCGGCGTAATTCGCGCTTGCGATTAACGATAATTGCGAAAAATTAAAAATGCCTTCATGCAACATGACCGGCAGCATCGGAGTATATAAAAACCGACCAATTCCCATCCCCAGCGTTAAAACAATCATACCGAAGACCGCCGTGCTCAACTGGCGATGGCCAATAACATTGTGATCAAGATCCATTTTTCAGGCTCAATATGTCAATCAGATTTGATTGTTATGTTACATAAAGAAATGATAATAAAAAGTTAATAAAAATGACGAAAACCTTCACTTTGAGTGACAGACACGATGAACAGTACCTCATTAAATTTGTTTAAAACCGTCGCGGAAACCGGCTCTATCACCGCAGCAGCCCGTAATCTGCACTGCGTTTCTTCAAACGTCACGACGCGGCTCAAGCAACTGGAGTCCAGCCTGGATGTTTCGTTGTTTGTTCGCGAGAAGAATCGTCTTCACATCACCCCTGAAGGTGAACTGCTTCTGCGTTACGCTAACAAAATCCTCGCGCTTTTAGACGAAGCCGAGTTGTCTATGCAGGGAACGAAAGCGGCTGGCCCTCTGCGCATTGGCGCAATGGAAACCACTGCCGCCGTCCGACTTCCTGCTTTGCTGGCAAACTTCCACCGTGAAATGCCCTCCGTAGAATTAAACTTAAAAACGTCACCGACAGATGTGTTAGTTCGTCAGATCCAGAATAGTGAACTTGAAATTGCCTTCGTCGCTGACCACAAGGCGTTGCACGTAGACAATTCAAGGCTACAAACGCAGGTGCTGTGTCAGGAAACCCTGGTTCTGGTTACGGCCGCAGAGCATGGTGATGTCGTGACGGGAGCCGATCTGGAGGTGACAAGGCCGCTCGTCTTTGTGAAAGGATGTAATTATCGTTCCCGGCTTGGGCAATGGTTACGGCTACAAAATGTCGATTATGACGACCCGCTGGAGTTTGGTTCTTTTCAGGCAATACTTGGTTGCGTAAGTGCCGGAATGGGCATTGCATTATTGCCTGAGAGCGTCGTCAAACAGTATGAAACGAGCTTCCCCATACGGTGCCACTCTATTACTCCTCACATTGGTAATGTCAATACTATGATGATATGGCTTAAAAATCGTGAGGTTAGCCGGGTATTGAATTGCTTTGTTTCCTTTGTTTCATCCCACTGAGGTATTCCACAACCATATTGTGCCGTTAGGGCTTTTGGGCTGGTAAATACTCTATATGGATCTATTATCGATGCAGGCTTTCAGTTTCAGGATTGACTAATGCAATTTAATAGAGTTGCTGAAGATTTCTTTCCTGGGATTGGTCAAGAAATTTGACCACTGTTTTGTAGTAAGAACGGCATCTGCTCTCTGATTCGTTCGTTGCCAGTCTGCCATTGGCACAAAGCGGCTATTCAGTCTGCTTAACTTTGTTTCCAGGTTCAAAGGGGGAACGATGAGGTTTTGGCAGAATATGCTTAAGTTAAATGTGAAAAGGAATTCAAATTGGATGGAGTTTTTCACACATGAAAGATATCTTTCAGGATGCAGGTAAAAATTACCGAACAAGCAGATTCTGCCAATCTGGATTCTCAATTTTACGGGAATAGGGCAGCATCGCACGATTAATCAGTTCAAAGAATTCTGACTCCACTATCCTTACCGCTTTGCATGTACCTGGCCCTTTCCATTCATCAAAGAGACGCCAGTAAAGTGATTTCAGCATATCGACCGCTGCCTCGAAAATCTTTACGTCAGGTTCAAACCAATGACACACCAGAAAATACATTTTTTGTTCTGCATCATGAATGGATGTGCACTGGGAAAGTTGACTCATAAATAGCTTTATCCAGACCAATGCTGCTGTTTTTAGCGGTGGCAGTACAATCCGCTGCTCTATCATGTATCGTGACAGATATAATTCAACCTCAGTACGTTCAGGTTGATTATCAAGACCAAGTGAAGCGAGAATTAAGAGAGTCACCGAATCATTTCCTTCGGTAATTTTATCTTCAGCCCATGCAATGATCAGGCAGTCCAGATTATCGTAGAGAAAGTGATATTTCCTTGAAAAAACAAGCAGTCCGAGCTGGTCATTGAGTGAGTATATACATGGCATCTGATGTTCTCTTTCCTGTATCGTTTACATGAACCTTGGCAATGCTCCTGTCTAAGGCCATCATTCATTTAACGGGTGGGGCTACGTATTCGAATGAAATACCAGTTAACCTTAATTTTATCTTAACTATTGATATAAATACTATAAAGTGTAGTGACATACAGATTTTGACCACATAAGCCGAAGTGTGAGAAGTCCGCCTCTGGCACGGAGCAGTCTGGCTGGCGCCCCTCAAGAGCTGCTATGTCAAGAACGGACGTTGAGCACGTTGTTCAACGTCACCAAATTCAGCCCCTGGCACTCAGATTCTCGCGAGTTGGACCTTGAAAGTAGATACTACCTATATGGCAACTACGCGGTTGAGCGAGTACAAAACGAATTGTTTCCCAGACTGAGCGTCCATTTAATAAACGTTCCCCCATTCTGGATTGACTATCAACAAACGTATCTAACCCTGTAAGTTCGAAATCCGGTGGATACAACCCGGTCACACGTATATTTTCTTTGGACAACTGGTGTGACAGTTTAGTTGTGAATCCGCTAAGCCCGTGTTTGCTGGCAAAAAAAGCGGGATGCGCAATTGAATCCGTAAAATTCGGAATCCCACATGAAGATATTATTGAGACGACATCCGCGCTTTCTGAACGTCTTAACCCAGGCAACAATGCATGAGTCAGTAAAATCGCACCTGTCAGGCCTGAACTGACGGTATTGATAATTTCTGCGTCTGGTTGATCGTCTAACGTTCCTGACAGCCACTGGGCGGCATTGAGGATTAAAATGTCGATGGGCTTGTCTGAAGTTAACAACTGTGAAGAAAACTGCGAAAGGGATTCAGGCTGGGTTAAATCACAGATATATCCTTTTGCAATCCCGCCTTCAGCCGCGATGATACTGCAAGTTTTTTGAATATCCTCAGCACGCCGCGCGCAAAAATCCACCTCGACGCCTTCTCGCGCCAGCCACACGCACAGCGCCTGACCAAATCCTCCGCCTCCACCCGTAATTACAGCTCTTTTACCTCTCAGCATCTTCATCCATCCTTTTCTTTATGACTATGTGTGGATATAGATATACATGAGGAAGTGGATTGGCATCTTTCAATTAGTGCCATTTTTACATGAGGAATAGGGATAGGGGACTTGCAAAGCCAGCATCTGGCGCGGAGCGGACTGAGCGTTAGGTTATTATATTCTCTGCAAGGATATGTATGCGCTATACACCAATTTTAATTGTGCTATTTAGTCAGTAAATTTGTTTAGAATACCATTCCTCTTCTGTTTATAAAGACAAGAAGAGGGATGTGCTAATCATTTAGATATCAGTAGCCTGCAGCCCTGTTGGCTTCTTTGATGCGATTGTTTCTTGCGTCTTTATCGTGTTGGTCTTTTGCCTGCATTATTCCACTTGCAGCATCCACCCAATCATTTGCGGTACAACCTGACAATACCATACTCAACATTAATGCAAACGCATACTTCATTTTAACTCCATCATTCATTATTGTATAAATAGCGTCTGTATAATGCTCAATGTATTTAACGCTAATGCGGTTAATTTAACAAATAATCATATCTCAGGCAAGGTGAGGATTTCGAACCCGTACATGTAATGGGTAATTCATAATGATTAGCTGAAATAATTGAAGGGGCCGGGTAGAAATAGCACTGCATAAAAAACGACATATCGTATTGCGTGGATTATTAAACAGCGAATTAATTAGCCTCTGTGACAGAGGTTATCTTTACGCGTCAACGCATGGCTGCGCTACTCCCGGCGATTGTCATTCGTCGGGAGCTATCTTTAATTATCGAACCTGTAGTGCTTCGAGTTCAGAACACCGGCAAACCCAGCCCTTGCTTTACTTCTTTTAATGTCTGCTGTGTGACCTCGTGCGCCTCTTCGCTTCCTTTTTTGAGCATCGCCATCAGCATACCTTTATCCTGGATGTAGGTTGCCCGCCGCTCGCGCATCGGGGCGATAAGCTCCTGCAAGCACATCTCCAGCTCGTTTTTGCATGTCCGGTCACCCAGCCCGCCGCGCTGATAATGTACTTTCATCTCCGCCACTTTTGCTTTATCCGGATGAAAAGCATCGAGGTAAGTAAATACCATATTGCCGTCAATCTGACCCGGATCGGACACTTTTAGATGATTGGGATCGGTGTACATTGCGCTGACCGCATGATGAATAGCCTCTTCGCTGGCAGACAGGAGTAGTGTGTTGCCGAGCGATTTTGACATTTTGGCATTACCGTCGATCCCTGGAAGACGGCTGGTCTCACTCAGTAGCGCTTTACAATGCGACAAGACAGAGGTTGGTAACAGACTATTCATCTTATGCACGATCTCATTGGTCTGTTCGATCATGGGCAACTGATCGTCGCCGACGGGAACCACCTCGGCTTTGAAGGCGGTAATATCTGCCGCCTGGCTGATGGGATAAACCAGAAAGCCAACCGGTAACGAGCGGGCAAATCCTTTCTGCGCAATTTCGTTTTTGACCGTAGGATTTCGCTCCACGCGAGCCACGGTAACGATGTTCATATAAAGCGCAGTCAGCTCAGCGAGGGCGGGCAGGGCCGACTGCAGACAAATGGTGGTGAGTGACGGGTCGATTCCTGCGGCGAGGTAATCAGCCAGCACTTCGGGAATATTGTTGCGGATCTTTTGTGGTGTGCTGCCGTTATCGGTTAGCCCTTGCAGGTCAGCAACCAATATAAACTGCTGATAATCATGTTGCAGCGTGGCGCGCTGGCGCAGAGAGCCAACATAGTGGCCGAGATGCAGCGGGCCAGTGGGACGATCGCCAGTGAGGATGATAGTTTTGTTGTTCATGTAAGACTCCTTAATCAAAAAACCGAAAGGGGTCTTTAAATGCAAATAACCGCCTTTCGGCGGTTATTTAAAATGGGGAAAACACATTCTGACCGCCTTTAAGAAGGCAGCCACCACAGGTTGTGATTAAACGCGGTGATATCGTGTTTTGTGTTCATCCAGTCAACATATCACCGCCTGGCGCAGAGGTAAAGCAATGCACGGCGTACTGACGTATCTTAGCTCGCTTCCAGCATGCCAAAGCTCACGATGCGCGAACGGCCTAACTCTTTCGCGCGATACAGCGCCACGTCTGCGGCGCGCAGAAGATTATCGCTCTGGGCGTGCTGCGGATAGCTGGCAACGCCAATAGAGACATCAACGTGACCAATCTCTGAGAGTCCAAAGCGCAGCGACAGTTCGCGTACACCATTATAAATATCTGTCGCAAAGCGGTTGGCGGCCTGCTCATCCGTATTGGCCAGCAACACCAGAAACTCTTCACCGCCGTAGCGGAAGGCCATGCCGCTGTCATGGACAACGCGCTGAATAGTGGTGGCGATACTTTTTATCACGCTATCGCCCGCCTCATGGCCAAAGCGGTCGTTAATATTTTTGAAATGATCGATATCGATCATCAGGCAACTGATCGGCTCTTTGTTACGCACTGCCTGGCTCATCTGGGTGCGCAGCGTATCTTCCAGATGGTGACGGTTGCGCAGGCCGGTTAGCGGGTCGTAGAGCGCTTTCTCCAGCAGCGCATCACGCAGGCGCTGGTTGGCTAACGCCAGACCGAGTGCTTCCGCCATCAGTTCCAGATACGCGCGAGAGGGAGCGGAATCATTGCTGAGGTTCTGGAATGAGAGCAGGCCGATGGCTTCACCCTGGGCAATCAGTGGCACGCACAGGGTATGCTGCTGGCATGATTCCGGTAGATGGTAGCAGGCGATATCGGGTTCGCCTTGCACGGGTGGATGGCTCTGACCGCGGCGCACTGCCCAGCATTCGTCCGGGTGGAAAGCATCCGCTTTTCCCTGCGGTGAAAGCCATTGCGCAACGCAGCGCATTTGCCAGGGCTCTCGATCCAGTATGTAAAGCCGCCCGGCAATACCGGGAGCAACATTCGGCGCAAACAGCTCTGCCACATTAATGACATCGGCAAAATTCTCGCAGCCTTGCAAACGTTGAGTCATACGTGCGAGCAGCTCGCGGATTGACCAGTCGGCGTCTCGTTCTTTCTCCAGTCGCTGACGTGCCAGGCCGTTCTCGCGAAAAATGCGGATCGCCTGTGCCATATCGCCGATTTCATCGATCTGATTAAAGCTGGGTGTCTCAACGGCGTAATCCTGCGATGCCAGACGGTTAACCACATCGCTCAAACGCACCACGGGACGCAGTACGCGGCGTTTTAAAATAAAGCCGAGAACGAACAAAAATAGCAGCGCCGTCAGCCCGACCATCACTTCCGAAGCCGTACGTAGCGTGCGCGATGTCTGAGTGGCATCTTCAATGGTGTTGCGTACGCGGCTGTCGAGTAACTGACGGAAATGATCTATCCGGTCCTGGGCTCGCTCCAGTTCCTGTTCATAGGATTTGCCATACAGCAGGGCGATGGCCTGCGACTCTTCTCCGCGCGCGACGCTGGCAAGCGCCGCAGCTTGCTCATCCTGCAGGGTATCAACAATCTGCAGCCCTTCATGCAATAGCGCCAGCTCTTCATCCGTCGCCCCAATGTCTTTTAGTTTCGACAGCCGCTGTTCAACGGCTTTCAGCGACGCTTCTTTCTGGCGGTAGGCGTTAAGCGCTTCCGGGTCTTTTGCAATAACATATTCGCGTGCCAGATCTGACAGCGACCAGGCATCGAGCTCGACTTCTTCGGTCAGTTGATCGAATTGATAACGTTGCTCCACCACCTGGCGTTCGGTGTTATCGGCGCTGGAGGCCATCAACATGACAACGCCGGAGGCAATGGTCAGACACACCGTCGCGCTGTAGGCCCAGTTGGTGATTGTGGCAATTCGCACTGATTAGTTCCTTCTGCGACGATTAATGAATAAGCATGATTGAAATTATAGGAAACGTATGATTTTGCGTGAAAATAAAAAAGGCGGTCTCAGGACCGCCTTCTGTTATCGTCCTGCCATCATAAATCTGGAGGATTTTTTCCTTCTTCCATAAAGGCTTCGTCGATTCCTTCCACGTTACCTTCATGATCGCGCCCGGAAAACAGGTTCCAGCAGGTAATGAACAGTGCGGCAATCAGGGGGCCAATCACAAAGCCGTTAATGCCGTAGATCTCCATTCCGCCGAGAGTGGAAATCAGAATCAGATAATCCGGCATTTTGGTGTCTTTACCCACCAGCAGCGGGCGCAGGATATTGTCCACCAGCCCGACGATAATCACGAAGAAGCCAACAATAAACAGCCCTTGCCACAGCTGGTGCGTGGCGAAGAGGAATATTGCCGCAGGTACCCAGACGATCGCTGAGCCGACCGCGGGCACGAGGGAGAGAAACGCCATCAGCGCGCCCCACAGGACGCTGCCGTCGATGTCGACAATTGCAAACGCGATGCCGCCAAGAATACCCTGAACCAACGCCACGACCGCTGTGCCCTTGACCGTTGCCCGCGTCACGCCGACGAATTTGGCAAACAGGTGCTGTTTGGCAAAATCAGAAAGCGGTAATGAGTCCAGAATCTGGCGCACCAGGTACGGCCCGTCCTTCAGTAAGAAAAACAGCAGATACAGCATGATGCCAAAGCTAATAGCAAAGCCGAATGTCCCCTTACCAATCAGGAACGCGCTGCCGGCGAGATACTGTCCACCCTGCAGTACAACGTCGGACAGTTTTTTCTGGATCTGCGCGACGTTATCCAGATTATGTTCTGCGAGGAATCCTCTGGCCCAGTCAGGAAGATACGAAATAATGGCGTTGACCACTTCCGGGAACTGAGTGTCGTTTTGTTGTAATTTGGCATACACCACGTTCAGCTCAATAGCCAACGAGGAGAAGATCACCATCAGTGGGATAAAAACAATCAGACAGATGATGCCGATGGTGAGCAGTGACGCCAGCCCGTTACGTTCGCCAAGCGCGCTGCGCAGTCTGTTTTTCACCGGGTTAAAGATGGTGGTTAAGATTGCGGCCCACAAAATGGCAGAGAAATAGGGAGACAACACATCGAAGAACGCCCAGGTCACGAGGGCAAGTATGAAAATGAAGAAACCTTTAGTCAGTCCGTTAAATCGCATTAGTGAACCCTGTAATGAGAAGCAGTCCCGACTATAGAACCGTTCAGGGGAATTACCAACTTTCGCTGCGCATATTTACTTAAATTGGTTAACCTGTTTTTCGTAGGGAGCCTGCGACAGATAAATAACGTACGCTATGATTTATTAGTGAAACAGTCATACTTTTCTTCCCGAAAAAGGGCGTCAAAAAAAGAGGGGGCGTTATGAACACTCAACCTGTAATCGGGATTAGTGGATGTTTAACCGGCTCAGCCGTGCGATTTGACGGCGGGCATAAACGGATGGGATTTGTGATGGACGAGCTGGCTCAGTGGGTGACTTTTAAACCTGTCTGCCCGGAGATGTCCATCGGTTTGTCTGTACCACGCCCCGCGTTGCGTTTGGTTCAAACCGCCCAGGGGAATATCCGCATGTGTTTTAGCCATGCGCCTGGTGAGGATGTAACCGATAAAATGTCCGATTTCACCGCTTCATATATCAATGGGCTTGGCGGTCTGTCGGGTTTTATCGTCTGTGCTAAATCACCGAGCTGCGGAATGGAGAGAGTGAGGCTGTATGACGAAAAGGGAAATCGCGGGCGAAAAGAGGGAACCGGTCTGTTTACCGGCACATTAATGGAAACCTACCCGTGGTTGCCGGTCGAAGAAGATGGCCGCTTGCACGATCCGGTGCTGAGGGAGAACTTTGTCGAGCGAGTGTTCGCGTTACATGAGCTTAATATGCTGCGAGCCTCTGGTCTTACTCGCCACGGTTTACTCAACTTCCACAGCCGCTATAAGCTCCAGCTTTTGGCTCATCACCAGGCGGGTTACCGGGATATTGGCCCTTTCGTGGCCTCGCTCCATCAGTGGGATGATTTGGACGCTTTTTTCGTGGTATATCGCGAAAAGCTAATGGCGATCCTCAAAAAGCCCGCCTCACGGAAAAATCATACCAACGTACTGATGCATATTCAGGGCTACTTCCGCGATCGGTTGAACACCCGCCAGCGCGGAGAGTTGCGTGACGTTATCCTCAACTATAGCGGCGGACTGCTGCCAATATTGGCGCCACTGACTCTGCTCAAGCACTACCTTGCTGAATACCCAGACAGCTATTTACTTACCCAGAACTATTTTGATCCTTATCCGAAGGATTTAGCCCTACGGTTAATGATTAATTAGCCTGATGGCGAGTAAATCTGGGGCAGAAATATCCGTTGTTCGGGAAGGTTATCCCTGCCGTTTTCTGATGCGTTTAAGCAGGGATAATTTTCACGGTGTGTAATCATGCGGCCCTGCACCCACGGGCAAATGTGCCGACCGCGATTTAACCGTTTCTGATTTCTTCATCGATACAAGGCTGAGGTTTGCCAAACAGATATCCTTGCGCGAAATCGCAGCCCAGAGCCTGAAGTCTTGTCAGTTGCTCCTGCGTTTCAACACCTTCTGCAACAGCTTTCATATTGAGAGATTTCGCCATGCCCGTGATCAGTTTGATGATAGTCAGGGCGTCTTCCTGCGTAGATATCGAATGCACAAAGGACTTGTCTATTTTGATTTTATCGAAGGCCAGTCTGCTGAGGCGCGAAAGAGAAGAGTATCCGGTACCAAAATCATCGATGGAGATTTTTACCCCCAGGGCCCGGAGCTTATTAAGCGTATTTATCGGCGTAGCACTCTCGGTAAAGAGAGAGGATTCAGTCACTTCCAGTTCGAGGCGGTCAGGTGGAAGTCCAGTTTCTTTCAGAATGGTTAACACGATTCCTGCAAAGGCCTTGCTGCTTAGCTGGACAGGGGAGACATTGACTGAAATTTTAGCCGGAACCGCCCAACCCGCGGCTTCCCTGCAGGCAATTTCGAGCACCGCTTTCCCCATCTCATTAATCATCCCTGTTTTTTCAGCAACAGGAATAAAGCTATCCGGCGACAAGAGGCCCTTGAGAGGATGGACCCAACGAATAAGCGCCTCATAGCTGTATATTTTCTGACTGAAAGAATCGACAATAGGCTGGTAATACACCACGAACTCTTTGTTCACTATTGCTAATGCCATATCATGCTCAAGCGTTCTGCTTTCCTGCAATTTTTCTAACATTCGTTGCCGGAAGACTTTTATCTTGCCAGAGCCTTCATTTTTGGCTTCATAAAGGGCCAGATCGGCAAATTTATAAAGATAGTCGGAGCGACGCTCATTTTCTGAGATAACAATGCCAACACAGGTGGTTATGTTGATAATTGTGTTGTAAATGGTGTAGGGCTGGCTGATAAACTCACATATTTTCTGGGCTCGCGAAACGGCCCGACTTTCTGTCAGGCCACTTGAGAGAAACGCAAACTCATCCCCGCCTAAGCGATACAGCGTATCCGACGTAAGGCTTGTCGAAATCAGACGATCGGATATCTGGCGCAGTAACATATCACCGGCATCATGACCATACGTATCATTGACCTCTTTGAATCGATCTAAATCAAACAACATCACAGTCACAGCATCGTTATTTTTCTCTGCCATTTCGATTGTTTTATTTAAATCGCTCCAGAATAGCTGGCGGTTATTCATCTCGGTGAGCGAGTCATGGTAGACGTCATATTCCAGCTTGGCATTCTGAATTTGTAGCTTTTCCTTCGATTTTTGCAGTTCTTCGGCAAGACTCTTGACCTGAAGGTGCCCCCGCAGAATATTTCTGTTTTGATAAAAAATGAGCACACCCAGAATCGCACTCAGTATTATTAGCAGTACAGATGTCGTTGAGTAAATATAGTACAGCGTTTGAATTTTTTGGTTGGCGTTATTAATCGAGTTAACATCTTTGTTTAATGCGCCGGATGAAAGACGCCCAAGTTGTGCATCCAGGGTATGCATTTTTTTCAGATACGCCTGGAGTGCTGGACGGTTCATTTTCTCGAGATTATCATCCAGATAACTAAGGATATTTTCAAGTGTTACCGCTAGCTCACGGTGGGCTATATTGCTTTCTATGTAGCGCCCCAAATCACCTTCTTTTATCAAATCACTCTGGCTGAGCATAATGTCGAGACGCATGCGTACATCATCAAGATTCATCGTATCATCGATAGTGTAAAGACCAAGCAACGATTCAAATCGGTAATATTGAGATACCAACTGAGCGGCAGACCAGGAATCGGTGTAGTGAGTCAGTTTCTGTAGCTCTTGTTGCCTTTCATGCACGAGGAAAGAGATATATCCGGTAGATATAAAAAGAAAAAAGATGATGCCAGCCAGTATTCTGTTCATGATGTTCCTCTGAACGCTTACTCAATATCCATACTACTGACCTGCCATGCAGACCTTGAATAATAAATCTGATTATTTAGTTCCGGCATGCTGTCATAGGGGTACACAATGAATAATGGGCCCTTATCACGGATGCGCATATATTTTCCGTTGATTTTTAAAGCAAGGATGGCATTGTATTTTTTGAAATCACTGAGAGGGATAACGGTGGTGTAGTCATTAAGCGCAGTAACCTTTACAACGGAGCCGCTCGCCCCAACATAATCCATGAGTTTTTGTAGTGGAATACCCGTAAAGGTCGTACGTCCATTATACCAGGGGGAGGTGGTCTGAAAACTTACCATGCCCAGCTTCTCAAGGCTGGCGGTATCAAAAACCGCTTTCCCGTCTTCATTTGTATTTTCAATATTACCGGATAACGTTAAAAGAACTTTACCGGTGGGCCTGGAAAGTTCACCCGCCCAAAGCTGGGTGGAGAGCACAACGCTTACCAACATGACTATTAACCGCATTCTAACCTCACCAATCAGCCGGATGTAAAAGAATTATAATTTAGATATCACGCTATTTATATATTCCGCCTGTCTATTATTGGTGATGTGAAGCTATTTGTATTTTAATTCATTTAAATCAATGGGTTGCCATGCTTAATGGTTATGAATATTTATTAAATCAGGCGAAGTCTGTTATTAACGGACGGTGATTTTTGTTGTGTCTGTACAAAAAACAATCACCCTGTGGTTGTTAAAAAATCACACGATCATAAAGGTTTATTTTTTTGTGCAGCGACAGGGAATCGTTGTTTTATCGGCGGGTAACCTTGTTGAATAAATCGAACTTTTGCCTATTCCCGGGATTAGATTACACAGGCGTAGCAGACGTTCAAAAATAGTCAATTATCAGGAATTCAAAATATGCAAAATCACCTACGGGATCGTCAGCAACTTAATGAACTTATCAATGGCTGGATGCACCGCGATTGGGGGAATATGCCGCGCTGGCTTGCTGCCTGAGCCAGGCGGATATACCTTGCTGAGCGCCGCATAACCTGGTTTATTCGCCAGCCTGAGCCGACTGGCGGGCATACAGATACGCGGTTGCTCTGGAGACGCCCAGATGCTGCGCCACTGTGTCCATAGATTTTCGTACGTTCAGCAAACCGTCTTTGCGTAATTGTTGAATCAGTCGTTTACGGTCTTCAGGTTTCAGGGCGCGGGCCGTCGTTGCGCATTTAGCGGCAAAGTCATCGATACGCTGGCGGATGACTTCGTTACTGCCGGGATCGATATGTTCCTTAATGGGAGAGTCAGCGGTTTCAGTAAAACGCGCAAGGGCACTCTGCATGCCACGAAACAGCGTCATATCCACGTTCAGACAGAGTGCTGCTACGTATTTGCCTTCGTCATCCTTGATGCCGATGGAGGTACTTTTCACCGGGCGGCCATCGGCAAACTGGTTGCTGTAGTTGGCTATAATGCTGGGAAATTCAGGCGATGCGATTCGCGCCAGACCCAGTTCTGTTGCCGGTTGACCGGGTTCTCGCCCGGACAGGTTATTATGGATGGATAAAATGGCATGTTCAGGATTTTTGAGATCATGAACCACCACTTCGCAAAACGGCGAGAAGGTCTCGCTCAAGCCCCTGGCGATAGTGTCAATTTGGCTGAGAAGTGAGTTGTTATCGGTTTTTGGCATGCCAGTCTCCTGCGGTGATGCCTGTTGCCATGATTGCGGGCAGTTTACAGTGAGCAGGGTTCGCTTTTCCAGACGCGAGTGTTCAGACGGTAATAAGGTATCCGCATGGCAGATACCTTATTGATTACCCGGCAAGGAATTCACTGTAGCGGCTGATATCCACGTTCCCACCGCTGATGATAATGCCGATTTTCTTGCCGCGAAGTTCAGCTTTGTGCGCTCTGGCGGCGGCAAAACCCAGACAGCCAGTCGGCTCCACGACAATTTTCATTCGCTCAGCGATAAATTTCATCGAGGCGACTAATTCATCGTCTGAGACAGTCAGAATATCGTGCACATTTTGCTGGATAATCGGAAACGTAATATTCCCGAGATGTTGGGTCTGAGCACCGTCAGCAATGGTTTTCGGCGTATCGATATGAACAATCTTTCCGCTGCGAAACGACTGTTGACCATCGTTTCCCGCCTCCGGTTCGACACCATAGATGATGCAGTCAGGTGACAGATGTCTGGCTGCCAGTGCGGAGCCCGAAAGCAGGCCGCCGCCGCCCAGACACACGAAAAGAACGTCTAGCTGACCCACTTCTTCAATCAGCTCTTTTGTGGCGGTGCCTTGGCCCGCAATCACGTGCGGATGGTCGTATGGCGGGATCAGCGTCAATCCTTGTTTCTCTGCCAGCTCCCGTCCGATTTTTTCACGATCTTCGGTATAGCGATCGTAAATCACCACATTTCCACCATAGCCTTTTGTGGCTGCAACTTTAGCCGCCGGGGCATCATGCGGCATGATAATCGTCGCCGGGATCCCCAACAATTTTGCCGACAGGGCAATGGCCTGCGCATGGTTGCCGGACGAAAAGGTGACGACGCCCGCAGCGCGTTGTTCAGGCGTGAACTGGCGTAACGCATTCATGGCTCCGCGAAATTTAAACGCGCCCATTCTCTGGAAGTTTTCGCACTTGAAGAAAACTTCAGCACCAAATTCGTCATTAACCGTTCGGGAGGTCATCACCGGCGTTTTGTTGGCATAGTCGGCGATGCGCTCTGCCGCGGCGGCAACATCGTTATAATCAGGCAGTGTTATCTCAGTCATTGTTGTTCACCTGTATGTCGTTAAACGTCATGCTTGTGGGGCCAGGGCTATAGCTTCAACTTCCAGCGCGAAACCATAATGAAGTTCTGCAACGCCCGCTACCGCTCGGGAGGGCCGGAAATCACCGATCCACTCCCCATAGATTTTGTTAAACGTTGGCCATTGGTTGATATCTGTCACATAGACGCGTACTGACACCAGGTGCTGTCGAGAAATCCCAGCGCCAGCCAGGCAGGCATCAATATTCTGCAGTACCAGCCGCGTCTGCTCTTCAAAAGAGGCATCCGTTTTTTTTTCTCCATCACTCGTGACCGGCAACTGACCAGAAATGAAGACGAATCCGCCAGCCGTTGTACTGTGCGAGTAATGACCTGCAGGCGGAAAACCTCCTGCAGATGAGTTCAATGTAATGTCCACGGACATAAGAGAATCTCCTGTAGTTAGTGGTAATTCATTTTGTATAAAATAATACTATTTGTATTATTTTATACGCTTTCATACCGCGTTCGGCTAGTGATAGTTTTCACAGGTGATGATTTTGTGAACTATGGCAAACGTGACCCACGTTATATAGCTATCCTGGCGCGGCGAAAGAGGGGGAACGCTTTTGATGAGGGTAAAGCAGGGGAGTGAAGAAGCGCCCCGGGGCGGGGCGTTAAAGCCAAAAATTAGCCGATATGGCCGTGGTTAATCTTACTTAACGGTTCATTGATATCGAAGATTTTGCACGTCACGTCTTCCACACCCAGGTGCTTCAGGCGGGCCGTGTGTTTTTTGATATAGGCCAGAGCGCTGTCTTCATCCTGAAACAGGTAGATGCCACCCGCTTCGTGGTTTGCTGCGTTCTCGGTCCAGATTTTCCAGATGAAACCCGGTTCCTGGTTGATGGATTCGGCCAGTTCAACAAGCTGATGTGACATCTCAGCGCCAAACGGACCAGGAAAATCAAAGTGTATCTGCACGAGTTTGTTCGCCATAAATCCTCCATGGATTGGTTAATTCGGGTAAGGCTGCTAGCGTAACAGCACTTTACCCGTCAGATAAGTTACTGCTTGTCCACCGATATAAACACGTGTTCCTGTCAGCTGGCAGCGTAAATCGCCGCCGCGTTCAGAGACCTGGCGCGCCAGCATCTGCGTTTTATTCAGTTTTGCAGCCCAGTAAGGAATCAGCATGCTATGCGTCGAACCGGTGACCGGGTCTTCCGCGACCGCTTCACCCGGGCAGAAGAAACGGCTGACGAAATCGTATTCCCCGTCACCCGGCGCGGTGATACATACCATTTTCCCGAGGGGAATCATGGCGTGGATATTCGGGCGCACAGCCTCAACCTGCTGTTGATTCTCCATCACGACCATGTAATCGCGCGCGACGCGCACTTCTTTATATTCGGTGATGCCCAATGTTTCCAGCAGTAAGGTGGGCGGTTCGGCAGATTCGCTTTGCCAGGCAGGAAAATCAAGCGTCAGCCAATCACCGCTGCGCGTGACCGTCAGTGGACCCACAAAACGGGTGGCAAAATGGATGGTCGCTTCCGGGTAATCCAGATGTTCAAAGATGACATGTGCGGCGGCAAGCGTGGCGTGCCCACACAGATTAATTTCGCCTTGTGTGGTAAACCAACGCAGCTCGAAGCCATTCTCATTGGCGACAAAAAAAGCGGTTTCCGACTGGTTATGCTGCTGTGACATTTTTAATAATATTTCATCGGGCAACCAGTCATCGAGCGGGCATACTGCTGCGGCATTACCGCCAAACGTCGTAGTGGTAAAGGCATCTACCATGTAGAAATCGATTTGTTGCACGGTGTAACCCTCTCATCGCACTCAGGATATCCCACACTCTATCATGCTATGATTGTCATTGGTTAAGCGCCCTGATTCGCCAGTGTGGTAAAAATTCGCTATCATCCGTTTCCACACTTCATCCTGGCCGCTCATGTCTACGATCCTCGATACCTTTATTGCCCCGCCTTGTCATGAGGAGATAGCGATCCTCTATCAGGACGAGCATCTGGTGCTTATCAATAAACCCTCCGGACTGCTTAGTTTGTCGGGGAAAAACCCGCAGAATCTCGATTCGGTACATCACCGGCTGGTACAGATTTACCCCGGCTGTACGCTGGTACATCGGCTTGATTTTGGGACGTCAGGGCTGATGGTGATTGCCCGTAACAAGGCTATCAACGCCGCGCTTTGCCAGCAGTTCAGTCAGCGCGCGGTAAGCAAGGTGTATAGTGCGTTGTTGTGCGGGCATCTGAAAAACGATGAAGGAGTTATAGACGCAGCGATTGCCAAGGACCCGGCGCTGTTTCCACTGATGTCGATTTGCGCCATTAACGGTAAACCCGCGCGCTCGCGCTATCAGGTTATTGAGCGTTTTCATCATCGCCAGCAAGATGGGGAGTTACTCGCTTTGACGCGGGTACGGCTGACACCTGAAACCGGGCGTACCCACCAGTTGCGGATCCACTGTCAGCAGTTGGGGCATCCCATTTTGGGGTGCGATTTATATGGTGGGCGTCTGCTGCCAGGCACCGAACGGACGTCGAGACTGATGCTGCATGCCAGTGAACTGCATTTCAGGCATCCGGTCAGTCAGGAATGGATGACGGCCCAAAACGCCAGCCCGTTTTGAGGATATAAAAAAGCCGCCAGATGGCGCAACGTCGGTCAGTTAACGCCTCTGTATCAGAAAGTGTATTGGCGGAGGTAATAACATGCTATCTCAGAGAATGGGTTCCGTTCACCTCATGTTCATCGTTTCTCTGAAACACCGATTCCTGTGAACGTGTTAAGGGTACTATCGCTGTACTGAACCCCGGATCCTGGACAAACAGTTCAGACTCCGGAGGTTCAAAATGAAACATCCTTTTTCTCTCAGACTGGCGGCTGTTCAGCACGTTCTGTCCGGCCAAGCCGGAATTGCTGAAGCTGCACGCCAGTTTAAAGTCGGCAGGACGCCACTCTCCCGCTGGATACGCGCCTTCAGGCAGCAGGGTGAGACAGGTCTGGAGCATCGTCCTCATCGTTTTTATTCCGCAGAGTTCAAACTTCGTGTGGTTCACTATATCCTTGAAAACCGCTGCAGCAGCGCTGACGCTTCTGCGCTCTTTGCCATTCCCAATGAGACGCTAATCCAGAACTGGTTGCACAGATATCGTACAAAAGGCACAGTGGAACTTAATCCGTCCAGAGCAGGCTCCGCCATGACCAAACGTAAACAGCCTTCCGAAGCAAAACCTTACAGTGAAATGACGCATCCTGAGCTGCTCAGAGAGCTTGAATATCTGCGAGCGGAGAATGCATATTTAAAAAAGCTGAAGGCCCTGAGAGCGGAAAATGCGCTCAGGGAGCAGCAGAAAAAGCCCGGCTAGTCCGCCTGCTGCTGCCTGACCACTCGCTGAGATGCCTGCTGCGGGCGGCCAGCCTGCCCCGCAGCAGCTGGTACTATCATCAGGCTAA
>NZ_KB976064.1:0-278060 GCF_000398845.1 Citrobacter sp. KTE151
GCGTTGCAGCGATGACCCCGGTCCGGCTGAAAATCGATGAGGCGTTGACGGCTGACCGGGTCTGCCCGCAGGGATGCGGGCAGAGGGGACGGCCTGCAGGGACGCAGGCTCGGCCCCGCCCCGACAGGCAGACGGCATAAGACGAATGAATCGCACAGCGACGATTTTCCCGCCGGGAGCCAGGGATGCAAGGGAGGCGGCGGTGAGCCTCTCTTGCACGTTCACGGGTATAACGATATCAGAGAAGCAACGTACATAAGGTGAACGGAAACCAATTCAGAGTAAAACGTTCTCCATTCATGCTTAACTGAACAGTATTGGCCAGATGGCGGCTATTTGGGGATTATCGTGCAGCGCGTTGTAAAATAACCGCTGACGGCTGGCGCTGCAGAAAACGCATCCGCAGCATCATCAACACTGCCGCAGAGGTCAGGCCGATAATAAAGCCCATCCAGAATCCTGCCGGCCCCATCCGGTCAACCACCAGATCGGTCAGCGCCAGAATATAACCGCTCGGCAGACCCAGTACCCAGTATGCCGTAAAGGTAATAAAGAAAATGGAACGCGTATCTTTATAACCACGTAGGATACCGCTGCCAATAACCTGGATAGAGTCCGATATTTGATACACCGCGGCCAGTAACATGAGCTGCGCTGCCAGAGCGACAACTTCCGGGTTATTGTTGTAGAGCAGGGCAATGTGCTCACGGAATGTCACGGTGAAAATCGCCGTCACAACCGCCATGCAGACGCCGACGCCCAGACCTGTTCTGGCTGCGGTTTGCGCATCCAGCGTGGAACCCTGGCCCAGACGATAACCGACTCGAATGGTGACGGCTGCAGCCAGTGACATCGGCAGGACGAACATTAACGAGCTGAAGTTGAGCGCGATCTGGTGTCCGGCCACGTCGACAATCCCCAGCGGGGAAACCAGCAGCGCCACCACAGCAAACAGCGTCACTTCGAAAAATAACGCCAGCGCGATAGGTAAACCCAGCTGTACCAGACGCTTCATTACGGCGGTGTCCGGTTTCTGGAAACCACGCTCATTACGGATATCACGCATCGAGCGTGCGCGCTTAACGTATGACAGCATGGCGATAAACATCACCCAGTAAACCGCCGCTGTTGCCACGCCGCAGCCCACGCCGCCAAGTTCCGGCATGCCAAAATGCCCATAAATGAAAACATAGTTAACAGGAATGTTCACCAGCAGGCCGAGAAATCCCATCACCATCGCCGGTTTGGTTTTGGCCAGACCTTCACACTGGTTACGGGCTACCTGGAAGAACAAATACCCCGGCGCGCCCCACAGCAACGCACGCAGGTAGCCGACGGCTTTATCCGCCAGCGCCGGGTCGATGTTATGCATGGAGCGAATAATGTATCCCGCGTTCCAGAGCACGATCATAATCAGAATGGAGACGCTGCCCGCCAGCCAGAAACCCTGGCGTATTTGATGGGCAATACGATCGCGGCGCCCGGAACCATTGAGTTGCGCAATCACTGGCGTCAAGGCCAGCAGCAGTCCGTGACCAAACAAAATGGCCGGCAACCAAATAGATGTGCCAATGGCGACGGCCGCCATGTCCGTGGCGCTGTATCCGCCCGCCATGACGGTATCAACGAATCCCATTGCGGTTTGAGCGATTTGCGCAAGAATCACCGGAATTGCCAGAGCTAATAACTGACGCGCTTCACTTACATACTTTTGCACGTGTACACCACTATATTGTTGTTATTTGAGAGACTAAAAAAGCCGCCTTATATGGCAGCAAGGAGAAAAAGCAGGGGAAATTTCAGTCTATTGTAGCGAGGAATACGTAATTCTCCAGTGAAAAAACAGGCAGTAGCGGCGCATCGCTGGCAACCTGAATTTCCACCTGCTATTGTGCTGTGCAGAGATGTCTTAATTCAGTTCAGGAGTTAGAAGTATGTTTACGGGTATTGTGCAGGGCACCGCGAAATTGGTGTCCATTGATGAAAAACCAAATTTTCGTACGCATGTTGTGGAGTTACCTGAATATATGTTGGATGCGCTGGAGACCGGCGCATCGGTTGCCCACAATGGGTGCTGCCTGACGGTAACCGAAATCAACGGTAACCAGATAAGCTTTGATCTGATGAAAGAAACGCTGCGTATCACCAATCTGGGTGACCTGAAGGTTGGGGATTTGGTCAACGTTGAGCGTGCGGCAAAATTCAGTGATGAAATTGGCGGACATTTAATGTCGGGCCATATTATGACGACCGCCGAAGTGTCGAAAATTCTGACCTCGGAGAACAACCGCCAGGTGTGGTTTAAAGTTCAGGATCCGTCGCTGATGAAATACATCTTGTACAAAGGATTTATCGGAATTGATGGCATCAGTCTGACGGTCGGTGAGGTGACACCGACGCGTTTCTGTGTGCATTTGATCCCGGAAACGCTGGAACGTACGACGCTGGGTAAGAAAAAGTTAGGCGCGCGGGTCAATATCGAAATCGATCCTCAAACCCAGGCGGTGGTTGATACCGTTGAGCGCGTACTGGCGGCGCGTGAAAGCGCCATCAGTAACGTAACGGGTGAGGCGGGAGCCTAAGCCAGAGTGTAAAACCCCCGTTTGCACGGGGGTGATAACGATTAGCGGGGAACGCGCAGGCCGTGTTCAACGCCGCGGGAAAAAACCACCTGCCACAGCTGGATGTCGCGAGCACGAAACGCACCGGCGCAGGCGTTCAGGTAATAGCTGAACATCCGTTTAAAGCGTTCGGTATAGTTATCGGCGATTTCAGGCCAGGATCTCATGAAACGCTCGTGCCAGGCCATCAACGTTGTATCGTAATCCGCGCCAAAATTATGCCAGTCTTCCATCACAAAATGCGGCTCGCTGGCGTTGGCAATCTGGCGAACTGACGGTAAACAGCCGTTCGGGAAGATATATTTATTGATCCACGGATCAACGTTATTGTCGGTCTTTTTGGAGCCGATGCTATGCAGCAAAAAGAGACCGTCGGGTTTTAAATTACGATCAACCACTTCAAAATAAGTCGCGTAGTTCTTCGGCCCCACATGCTCAAACATGCCGACGGAGACAATGCGATCAAATTTGTCGTTAAGGTCGCGATAATCCTGCAGCAAAATTGTGACATCCAGCCCCGCACAACGCGCCTGCGCCATTTTCTGCTGTTCTGCCGAAACGGTCACGCCCACCACGCTAACGCCATATTGTGATGCCATAAACTGGGATAAGCCGCCCCAGCCGCAGCCGATATCGAGCACCCGCATGCCTGGCTTCAACTGCAGTTTTTCGGCAATCATTTTTAGCTTCGCCTGTTGGGCAGATTCCAGGGTATCGGCATCTTTCCAGTAGGCGCAGGAATACTGCATATAAGGGTCCAGCATGCGGGTAAAGAGATCGTTGCCCAAATCGTAGTGTTCTTTGCCGACGACCCACGCCCGTTTTTTGGTCTGTAAATTGAACAGGCGAGCCGTGGCGATACGTAGCGTGTCTTTAAAGTGGCGGGGGAGTTGATTTTCAAGACCGGCGCGCAGGACTTTACAAAAAAACATGTCCAGCCGGTCGCATTCCCACCAGCCATCCATATAACTTTCGCCCAACCCTAACGATCCTTCCTGCAGTACGCGTTTGAAAAAATCGGGGTTCGTTACGCGAATATCTGCCGGTGCCGGACCATTAATGGTAATACCTGCACGGCTCAATAATTCATTGGTGATGCGGTACCAGTCATCATCCGGTACGCTGACGTCTTCTATACACGATGAACTCATAGCTTCTCCATCACTGGTCGGTGATCAGAACCTTAAAATAGCGTAGACGCTTTTTTGGGCTTTGTGAGAACTCTCACGGAATTAATCCGCGAATCTATAATCCGACGTAGAACAGAGGAAGGGAGGAACCCTTGCCGAAAAGACCATCCTTGGGAAAACGGGAACGTTCTTGTCCCCGTTAACACATAACAATTATCGTTTTTTTAACAACCGGAAATCAGTATAGGCCTGAATTTTTGATGATTCAACCAATAAACATTAGCAGGCTAATCAATTATCAAAGGTGATTACTAGTGAGACTCACCGTGGGCAATTTGCGCCCGATCATCTGTGTGCGGGGCGTTAGCCTTCTGCGACTGCATTTTGTAACCCGCGGCCGCCAGCAGCACCGTTGTCAGCATCACGCTGGTGGTGGTGAGCAGCGGGGTGGCGATCAACCAGGAAACCACAAGGCTTGTCAGGAAGCATAAACCCAGTTGCAGAGTGTTCTGCAATGCCGCTGCGCGTCCCGTAGCCTGTGGGAAAGGACGTAACGCCTGAGCCACAACAATTGGGTAGATTGCTCCATTGGCAATCGCCATAACGCAGAATGGGATGAGGATTTCAGCCAGCGCAACATGGTGAATAAAGCCGGTTGCCCAGGTGGCCACTACGCTAAAGGCATACAGAATGAGTAACCAGGGCAGCAGCTGACGGCCCTGCCATTTTTGCAGCGCAGCGCGGCAGCCGTAACCACCAATTAAGAAAGCGATGGTTTGTGGAACATAGCTCAGGCCAATCACCGCCGGACTGTAGCCCATTTCGCTGAGGATGAACGGGGAACCCGTCAGCCACGCGAAGAAGCTCGCGGAGCAGGCGGCATAAATCAGCACGTTTCCGCGGTAAACTTTTGAGCGCAACAGGGTAGCGAAAGTCAGTTTATCCTGGCTGTCGTCGCGTGCTTTAGCTGTTGGTTTTAAGCGCAGAGCCGGAAGCATCAGGATTAGAGTAATGGCAAACAGGGTGGCGAAAATGGCCTGCCAGGAAAAATGTACCAGGATCCAACTGCCTAATAACGGCGCTAATGCCGGGGATAGCCCGACCAACGGCATAATGGTGGCAAAGATGCGGTTTACTTTTTGTGAAGGATAATAATCGGTGACCAGCGCCTGCCAGATAACCGATGCCGCACAAACGCCAACGGCCTGAACAAAGCGTAGTACCAGCAGACCGGTGGCATTTTCAACCCACAGCATGCCCAGACTGCCCAGCGCGAAGATGGATAAACCCAGCAGCAAAACAGACTTGCGACCATAATGGTCAGAGAGCGGTCCCCACAGAAGTTGCGCGACGGCAAAACCCGCTAAGAATAAGCTAAGGCTGGCGCTGACGGCAGATGCAGGCGTCTGCAGATCGGACTGAATTGCGGCGAAGGCGGGCAGATACATATCCGTTGCCAGAAAGCCGAGTACGCTAAGACCCGCCAGCCAGACTAAAAATCCTTTCCCAGGTTGCATCATCATTTCTCTTTTTTTAGCAGTAGAACAATGCCGCTGAGTGTAGTGAGTGTAATTCTTGCTGTGAAACGCTAATATTTGCTTACTGATTTCAAATTTTTTGTAGGCAGAATATGTGGTCGGAATATTCACTTGAAGTTGTGGATGCGGTTGCGCGTAACGGTAGCTTTAGTTCGGCCGCGCAGGAGTTGCACCGCGTACCCTCGGCGGTAAGCTACACCGTGCGTCAACTGGAAGAGTGGCTGGCGGTGCCGCTTTTTGAGCGACGCCATCGGGATGTGGAATTGACGCCTGCCGGTGCATGGTTTCTCAAAGAAGGCCGCTCTGTTATCAAAAAAATGCAGATCACCCGCCAGCAATGTCAGCAAATTGCCAACGGCTGGCGCGGGCAGTTGGCGATCGCGGTAGATAACATTGTCCGCCCGGATCGTACCCGACAGATGATCGTGGATTTCTATCGTCATTTTGATGATGTGGAACTGCTGGTTTTCCAGGAGGTGTTTAACGGTGTCTGGGATGCGCTGTCCGATGGGCGCGTTGAGCTGGCAATCGGCGCCACGCAGGCGATTCCGGTGGGGGGGCGCTATACCTTCCGCGACATGGGAATGCTGAGCTGGAGCTGCGTCGTGGCAAGCCATCATCCGTTGGCGTCAATGTCCGGACCGTTAAGCGACGACACGTTGCGCAACTGGCCGTCGCTGGTGCGTGAAGACACGTCGCGTACGCTTCCTAAGCGTATTACCTGGCTGCTGGATAACCAAAAGCGCGTCGTGGTGCCTGACTGGGAATCTTCTGCTACCTGTTTATCTGCAGGTTTGTGCGTGGGCATGGTACCGACGCATTTTGCCAAACCGTGGATTGATAGCGGCAAATGGGTCGCGCTAAAGCTGGAGAATCCATTTCCTGATGCCGCATGCTGCCTGACATGGCAACAGAACGATACGTCGCCGGCATTGAGCTGGCTGCTGGACTATTTAGGGGATAGTGAAACACTGAATAAGGAATGGTTGCGGGAGCCCGATGAGGCTCCCGCACAACTGTCTTAACGACGGTAATCGCGGAACGGGCCGTCGGCAACGGAGCGGCGTTCTACCAGGCGCGGATGAACCTCGATAGACTGCGACTCTTCACGTTTATTCACGATACGGTCTAACAGCATGTTGAAGGCCGTTTCCCCCAGTGAATCTTTAGGCTGGTGAATGGTCGTCAGAGCCGGCGTGAAGAAGCGGGCGTTGCGCACGTTGTCGTAACCGATGAGCGAAACATCCTGCGGTACGCGCAGTCCCATCTCGTCAGCGGCGCACAGCGCACCCATCGCCATGATATCGCCACCGCAGAAGACGGCAGTCGGACGATGCGACTGTGACAGAATTTGCTGCATGGCGCGATAGCCGGATTCAGGCTCAAAATCGCCCTGCACAATCCAGTTTTCAGGAACTTTAATCAGCGCTTCTTCCATCGCTTTCATAAAGCCTGCCAGACGCCCGGCTCCGGTATTACGCTCCATTGGGCCTGGGATCACGCCAATCTCACGATGACCGCGTTCTACCAGATACCGACCCGCCATATAACCGCCTTCGAAGGCGTTATCAATGACCGTATCGGTAAAGTCGGCTTTAGCTTCGCCCCAGTCCATGACGACCATCGGAATATGGCGGTACTCTTCGAGCATCGAAAGCAGCGACTCCGGATACTCAGAACACATCACCAGCAGACCATCAACGCGCTTTTGCGCCATCATTGACAGATAAGCCTGCTGTTTTTCGAGACTGTTCCATGCGTTACCCAGAATCAGGGTATAGCCTTTCTGGAAACAGTTTTTCTCAACGGCTTCGATAATTTCAGCGAAATAGGCCGCTTCGCTGCTGGTGGCCAGCAAGCCAATAGACTTGGTGTGATTCACCTTCAGGCTGCGCGCCACGGCGCTCGGAGAATAGTGCAGCTCTTTGATCGCCGCCCAGACAGCATTACGCGTTTCTTCCGCGACAAAGCGCGTCTTGTTAATTACGTGTGATACGGTTGTAGTGGAAACGTTTGCTCGCTTCGCTACATCTTTAATTGTTGCCATTACATCTCACTCCAGACCATATCCTAAGCTCCTGAGAATACTCCAGGTAAACGTTTGCCTTAACACACCCTTAGCGCAACGTAAGGGTTGCGGCACGCCGGGAAAACGACACGGAACGTCAGGAAGGGGTCAATGGCCGGTACGCTAATCAAGTAAGCGTGGAATTTTGTCTGATCTTAACGAAAAGGGGAAGAGTTAAAAGCAGTTATCAATATAAATCGTGAGAGATTTTTGCTTTCAAGTGTGTAAAAATGCGCAATATCACTTTTTGTGTGGGAATAAAAAGGAGAAAACTTGATGAGCACCAATCTGAAATTTTCGTTAGTGACTACCATTATTGTTCTGGGTTTGATCGTCGCGGGTGGCCTGACCGCAGCGCTGCATTGATTTCCCCCGAGGGAGTTCGCTCTCCCTCATCCTTTCCGCTTGCCTTTCCCGTCGATTGTTTGCGAATAAGCAAAAGTCTTTTGCAATTTTGTTAACTTTATTAATTTTGCGATCAATGTCATGCTTTTGACTCTTATTTTATGTCGCGCCCCGGCTCGACGTTACGGAGTCGAAATATGAAACTCAATTATCCTTTACTGGCGCTGGCGATCGGCGCGTTTGGCATTGGCACCACTGAATTTTCGCCAATGGGATTATTGCCCGTCATTGCCAAAGGTGTGGATGTCTCGATTCCCGCGGCCGGAATGTTAATCAGCGCGTATGCGGTTGGGGTGATGGTGGGTGCTCCGCTGATGACATTACTGCTGTCTCATCGTGCGCGACGTAATGCGTTGATATTCCTGATGGCGATTTTCACGCTGGGCAACGTGCTTTCGGCTATTTCGCCGGATTACACCACCCTGATGTTATCGCGTATTTTGACCAGTCTGAACCATGGGGCATTTTTTGGTCTTGGCTCCGTTGTCGCTGCAAGCGTAGTACCCAAACATAAGCAGGCCAGCGCCGTGGCAACCATGTTTATGGGGTTGACCATTGCCAATATTGGCGGCGTTCCTGCGGCGACCTGGCTTGGTGAAACCATCGGCTGGCGTATGTCGTTTATGGCAACGGCGGGTCTGGGCGTCATCGCCATGGTCAGCCTGTTCTTCTCATTACCCAAAGGTGGGGCGGGAGAGCGCCCGGATGTCCGTAGCGAACTGGCGGTACTTATGCGTCCGCAGGTGCTGTCGGCGCTGCTGACGACCGTTCTGGGAGCCGGGGCGATGTTCACGCTTTATACCTATATCTCGCCAGTGTTACATAAGATCACCCATGCCACACCGGCGTTTGTGACCGGTATGCTGGTGCTGATTGGCGTTGGCTTCTCAATCGGTAACTATCTTGGTGGCAAACTGGCTGACCGTTCCGTTAACGGTACGCTGAAAGGCTTTTTACTGCTGCTGATGGTTATTATGCTGGCCATTCCTTTCCTGGCGCGTAATGAGCTGGGTGCGGCAGTTAGTATGGTGGTCTGGGGGGCAGCGACGTTTGCGGTCGTTCCGCCGTTGCAGATGCGCGTGATGCGCGTTGCCAGCGAAGCGCCTGGATTATCATCGTCAGTCAACATTGGCGCGTTTAATCTGGGAAATGCTCTGGGTGCCGCAGCCGGTGGGGCGGTGATTTCCGGTGGGTTGGGCTATAGCTTTGTTCCGGTGATGGGGGCAATTGTGGCGGGACTTGCGCTGCTGCTGGTCTTTATCTCGGCGCGCAAACAGCCTGAAGAGGCTTTCACTACCGCGAATTAATGCTAAAACGCAGAAGGGTTCTCCTTCTGCGTCATCTTTTTTACGCTGCGAAGTTCTTCGCAACAAATTCCCAGTTCACCAGCGCCCAGAAGTTTTCCAGGTAGCCAGGACGGGCATTGCGATAATCGATGTAGTAGGCGTGTTCCCATACGTCAACGGTCATCAGCGGCGTCGCGTCGGTGGTCAGCGGTGTACCTGCATTGGAGGTGGAAACGATAGCCAGTTTGCCATCCGTTCCTTTTACCAGCCAGGTCCAGCCAGAACCGAAGTTTTTAATAGCGGCATCGGTGAACTGCGCTTTGAAATCCGCAAAGCTGCCAAAGGAGGCGGCAATTGCTTCGGCCAGTTTACCGGTAGGTTCGCCACCTGCGTTCGGTGCCAGGCAGTTCCAGTAGAACGTGTGGTTCCATACCTGTGCTGCGTTATTGAATACACCGCCTTCAGAGCTACGTACGATCTCTTCCAGTGATTTGCCTTCAAACGCCGTGCCTTTAATCAGGTTGTTCAGATTAGTCACGTAAGTTTGATGGTGTTTGCCATAGTGATATTCCAGCGTTTCGGCAGAAATGTGCGGTGCCAGAGCATCTTTGGCATACGGTAATGCAGGTAATTCAAACGACATTGCTTCTCTCCTTATTATTTGTATTGAGTACACACAATAGCCTCATTGTGTGTAAGGATAGGGTAGCAAATTGAAAGGTTATGCAAAAGAAGAACTTACCCTACAGCATGTACTGTAGGGTAAGTTTTTAACGAATTGTTTTTGGCGTCATTACCCGACGAGCGCCCACATAGTGGCGCTGCCAGTAATCTTCACTCAGAGAGGTGATTTGAATTTCCTGGCCGCTGCGCGGTGACTGAATAAACTTACCGTTGCCAACATAAACGCCAACGTGATCGGCAGTTCCACGCCCCTGGGTACGGAAAAATACCAGATCGCCATTTTTCAGCTCGCCACGTTCAATCGGCGCGGCATCGCGCAGATGATACATTTCGTTCGCAGTGCGTGGAATGCGGAATTTCACCAGATCTTTATAGGCGTAATAGACCAGACCGCTGCAGTCAAACCCGGTTCTTGGTGAGGTGCCGCCCCAGCGATAAGGCTTGCCGATTTGGTTCATCAGCGTGGACATGGCGGTTTTAGTGGCTTTCTGCACTTTCACTTTATGCGCGTCAGCCAGCGTCGTTGGTGCGGTGGTTTTCACTTTTACACAGCGCGGCTTATGACCTTTGCGCGGCGAGCATTTTTCAGTCCAGGTAACGGCAGCGGTTTGTGCTGCGGTGTTTTTACCACGACGGTTTGCCGTTTTAGTCGACTTTACCGGAGCGGCAGTGCGATGTTTAGAAGAGGAAGCGGTTTTGGTGCTGGTTTTGCTGGTGGTTTTTGTCGCCGTTTTTTTGCTGGTCTTTGTTGTTTTTTGGCTGGTTGTTGCGCTTTTCTTTTTATCTACCGTTTTGATGGTGTGGGAATGGGTAGGTGTCGTCCTGGCCTGCTTGGAAGCATGAGCCATGGGCGTAAAGGGCAGTGTAGTAAAAAGTAAAGCACAGAGCGTGATCGAGATTCGGTTTATCCGCGCCACTGAGCAATCCTCTGGTAAGGCAGGTCTATCATGCCTGCGTGTGATTTTCAAAACTTGATGATTCTAATCTATAGAAAGAGGGAAAGTTAATAGCTTTTTTGTTTAAAACTACGTTTCGTAACCGACCGCAAAAAAAATCAGCAATTAAAGTTGGCGTTGGTGAACGAATAATCAAATCCACAGGCTTTAAGGGGATAAATGAGATTGTGAATGCAACTTTTGGCTTCAGGGGATAAAATAATAACGCGTAATGAAAATGTTATTTTCCGTTGCCTGTCTGACCCGCTACAATGTCAGACTACTGCCGTAAAAGAAGTTTAAGGAAGCAAGATAATGAGCACCACTATCGAAAAAATCCAGCGCCAGATCGCTGAAAACCCGATTCTCCTGTACATGAAAGGTTCCCCTAAACTGCCAAGCTGCGGTTTCTCCGCTCAGGCTGTGCAGGCGCTGTCCGCCTGTGGTGAACGCTTTGCTTATGTTGATATTCTGCAGAACCCGGATATTCGCGCCGAGCTGCCGAAATACGCAAACTGGCCAACCTTCCCGCAGCTGTGGGTTGATGGCGAGCTGGTTGGCGGCTGTGACATTTTGATCGAAATGTACCAGCGCGGTGAGTTGCAGCAGCTGATTAAAGAAACAGCGGCGAAATACAAAACCGAAGAGCCGGACGCTGAATAATATCAGCGTAAATAAAAAGCGACCTCGTGATGGTCGCTTTTTTTATCGGTCCGTTATGCCTCTTCAGGCACGGGAAGAGGCCAGCCGCCGAGACGTTTCCAGCGGTTAACAATTTCGCAAAACAGCACGGCCGTCCGTTCGGTGTCATACAGCGCCGAGTGCGCCTGAGTCCCGTCAAATTCCATTCCTGCCGCCAGGCACGCTTTCGATAACACAGTTTGCCCCAGAGACAGGCCGCTTAAGGCCGCAGTATCAAAGGTGACGAACGGATGAAATGGATTACGTTTGAGCGAGGCGCGTTCTGCTGCGGCCATCATAAAACTGTGGTCGAACGTAGCGTTATGCGCCACCATGATCGCCCGATTGCAGCCGCTGTCTTTAATGCCTTTACGCACCATTTTAAAGATGGCATGCAGAGCGTCATATTCGCTGACCGCGCCGCGTAGGGGATTGTTAGGGTCAATTCCGTTAAAGGCGAGGGCTTCCGGCTGCAAATTCGCGCCTTCAAATGGCTCTACGTGGAAATGTAACGTCGTGTCCGGCATCAGCCAGCCTTGTTCATCCATTTTCAGTGTGATGGCTGCGATCTCAAGCAGCGCATCGGTTTTGGCATTGAACCCTGCGGTTTCGACATCAATGACGACAGGATAAAAACCACGAAAACGGTCACACAGACCGGAAAGTTGAGCGTTATCGGACATCTGGGTCTCTTAATACGGGAAAATTGCAGCGCGTATTATGGCAAAATGATGAGTATAAAACTACGGGCACAGACGATCTGCGCCCGTGGGGAGGTTAGTCGCCCAGGCCGCGCCCGGCGTCTTTCTCTTCGATCAGTTCAATTTTGTAACCGTCTGGATCTTCAACGAACGCGATTACGGTGGTGCCGCCTTTTACCGGACCGGCTTCACGCGTGACGTTACCGCCATTCTGACGAATACGTTCACAGGCTTCAGCTGCGTTGTCTACGCTCAGGGCGATATGGCCGTAGGCAGTGCCCAGCTCATACTTGTCGACACCCCAGTTATAGGTCAGTTCGATCACGGCTTCGCTGGTTTCAGGGCCGTAGCCGACAAAGGCCAGGGAGTATTTGTATTCAGGGTTTTCGCTGGTACGCAGCAGCTTCATGCCCAGCACGTTGGTATAAAACTCGATGGAACGCTGCAGGTCACCCACGCGCAGCATGGTATGAAGTAAACGCATCTTTTTCCCCTTCGAAAATGGCTAATACATTCAAAATGTTGTTTTAGTATAGCGGCGTTGTTACGCCGCTATCAATGGCAGAACGGAGTTTGTGACGTTAGAGGGTAGGATAATCGGTGTAACCTTCCGCGCCGCCGCCGTAGAAGCTTTCGGCACGTTGCGGATTCAGCTCCGCTTTACGCTGCAGGCGCGCAACCAGATCCGGGTTAGCGATATAGGCGCGACCAAAAGCAACGGCGTCGATCAGGCCCTTCTCGATCAGTGCTTCTGCTTTTTCAGGTGTGTAGGCACCCGCACCAATGATCGGACCGTGGAAACGTGCACGAACTTTTTCGCGAAACGCATCGGAATACGGCTCGCCGCCAGCCCAGTCCGGCTCAGACATATGCAGGTAAGCGATTCCGCGCTTGCCCAGTTGTTCAATCAGATACAGCGCATCAGCTTCTTCGTTCGGGCCGTTGTCAACGTTCTGGAATGAGCCAATCGGAGATACGCGAATACCAATGCGATCGGCACCCCATTCTTTAATACCGGCATCGACAACTTCCAGCACCAGACGTGCACGATTTTCGACGCTGCCGCCGTATTGATCGGTACGCTGGTTAGACGTTGGCGACAGGAACTGGTGCAGCAGATAGCCGTGAGCGGAGTGCAGTTCAACCATGTCGAAACCCGCTTCGCGCGCGTTGGCAATCGCCTGACGGAAGTCATTAACGATGCCGGGAATTTCTTCAGTTTCGAGCGCACGCGGCATTGAGGTATCCGCACGCGTTGCCAGACCATTTTCATCACGCAGCGAGGTCCGGGTTCCGGCGCTAATCGCGGAAGGTGCGACCGGTGCCTGACCGTTGGGCTGCAGACTGGCGTGAGAGATGCGCCCGGTATGCCACAACTGGACCGCAATATGACCTTGCTCCGCATGTACGGCAGCGGTGATTTTTTTCCATGCGGCAATTTGCGCTTCGCTGTGTAAGCCGGGCGCCCCCGCATAGCCTTTCGCCTGCGCGGAAATCTGTGTAGCTTCACTGATGATAAGACCCGCGCTGGCGCGTTGACGGTAATACTCGGCCATCAGCGGAGTAGGGATGTCGCCAGGCTCAATGCTGCGCAGACGCGTCAGTGGCGCCATGAATACGCGGTTTGCTGCCGTAATAGCACCCACTTTCAGTGGGGAAAAAAGTTTTTCAGATGACATATGGCACTCCTGAATAGACCGGTCGTCTAGTAATAAAAGAAATAAAAACGCCTGTTAAACGGCAGGCGTAGTAATGATGGTTTTAACGTGCGCCAGCGCATTTTCCAGCGGGGTGGCGCTACGAGAAATCTTGGCCTGCAGGTTGGCGCCCAGCCACAGCGCATACAATACCTGCGCCTGCTGTAACGGCTCGCCAACAAAGGACAGACAATGGTTTGCCTGACCTTTCTCCAGCGCCTGCGCTAACAGCGCAATAATGTGCCGCGCGCCTTTATCCATCGCAGTGCGCATATCTTCTGACAGATCGCACACTTCGGCAGACAGTTTTACGGTTAAACAACCGCTGATAATACCGTGCTGGCTAAACTGGTTCAGGGTTTCCTGATAGTAGGCCAGAATGCGGTCGCGATAGTTTCCTGCCCCCGTATCAAAGTGCGTAGCCAGTCGCTGATGATAGGCCGCATAGTGGCGTTCCAGCATCGCAACACCGAACGCTTCTTTAGAGCGAAAATAGTGATAAAACGAACCTTTGGGGACTTCAGCGGTTTTCAGTAGTTCGCTTAAGCCCATACCGGTGAAGCCGCGCTGCATACACAGCAGTTCGCCAGTCGCCAGCAGATGTTCGCGCGTATCGTGTTCAGTGATTTTGTTCATGGGAAGGATTGTAATAGACCAGTCGGTCTAATGCAATAGCGCTTGCGAGAAATTCAGTTAACGTCTTCAATAGGTATATCAATCTTACGAAAGGAGGGGATGTGGCCGAACAGCTGGAGTTTTTCCCCGTCCAGAGCCCATGCCGTGGAATATGTCAGTCTGACGAGCGCGGTTTTTGCCGCGGCTGTTTTCGCAGTCGGGATGAGCGTTTTAACTGGCAAAAGATGAGCGATGCCGAAAAGCAGGAAGTGCTACGGCTTTGTCGTCAGCGCCTGATGCGTAAATTACGAGCAAACAAAGCCAGCCCTTCGGAAGAACCGCAACAACCTTCACTCTTTTAAAAGCGTAATTGCGTATACTCGATGCACATTCACTTATAAGGAAGCTGCTATGGTTCAGCGTATTACTATTGCGCCGCAAGGTCCGGAATTTTCTCGCTTTGTAATGGGGTATTGGCGCCTGATGGACTGGAATATGTCCGCGCGCCAGCTAGTCAGCTTTATTGAAGAACATCTGGATCTGGGCGTTACCACCGTCGATCACGCCGATATTTACGGCGGATACCAGTGTGAAGCGGCGTTTGGTGAGGCACTGAAGCTGGCCCCGCATCTGCGTGAAAAAATGCAGATTGTTACCAAGTGCGGGATCGCCACGACGGCGCGCACGGAAAATGCGCTGGGTCATTACATCACCGACAGCGCGCATATCATTGCCAGTGCGGAAGCATCGTTGAAGTTACTGGCGACCGATCATATTGATTTGCTGCTCATCCATCGTCCCGATCCGCTCATGGATGCGGACGACGTCGCTGACGCGTTCAAAAAATTGCACCATAGCGGAAAAGTGCGTCACTTTGGCGTATCTAACTTCACCCCGGCACAGTTCTCACTGCTGCAATCGCGTCTGCCGTTCACGCTGGCGACTAACCAGGTTGAGATCTCACCGGTACATCAGCCGCTCCTGCTGGATGGTACTTTAGATCAACTGCAACAACTGCGCATTCGTCCGATGGCTTGGTCCTGCCTCGGCGGTGGTCGTCTGTTTAATGACGATGCGTTCCAGCCATTACGTAATGAACTTGCCACAATCGCAGAAGAGTTAAACGCGCAGTCCATTGAGCAGGTGGTGTACGCCTGGATTTTACGTCTGCCGTCTCAGCCGCTGCCGATTATTGGCTCAGGGAAGATAGAGCGTGTACGCGCTGCCGTTGAGTCTGAGTCATTGAACATGTCTCGCCAGCAGTGGTTCCGTATTCGCAAAGCTGCGCTGGGTTACGACGTACCGTAATCGCGTTTTTGACGCTTCTCCGTTCAAATTTGTGTCACTGGTTTACACTTATCAATCAGACACCTTTTGGACGGAGGTCTTATGAAGCGTTTGAGTTTGGCCATTATTACTCTACTCGCCTGTGCAGGTGCGCAGGCTGCCAGTGAAGAAAAAGTGACGATGAATCTGGTAACGTCGCAAGGCGTCGGCCAGGCGATTGGTACGGTCACTATTGTTGAAACCGGGAAAGGGCTGGAGTTTACGCCCGATCTGAAAGCGCTGCCGCCGGGTGAACATGGCTTCCATGTCCATGCGAATGGCAGTTGCCAACCGGCGATTAAAGAAGGAAAAGCCTCAGCCGCGGAATCGGCTGGAGGCCATTATGATCCGCACCAAACCGGCAAGCACGAAGGTCCGGAAGGCGCAGGCCACATGGGCGACCTGCCTCTGCTGGTGGTGAATAACGACGGTAACGCCACAACACCGGTCATTGCGCCGCGGCTGAAAACGCTCGATGAGGTTAAAGGCAAAGCGCTGATGATCCATGTCGGTGGCGATAATATGTCCGATCAACCAAAACCGCTTGGCGGTGGTGGCGCGCGCTACGCCTGTGGCGTTATCAAATAATCAATTGCCTAGCGTACCCGGCGGAGGCGCCTGTTCGAGCTGAGAAAGCGAGCAGTGTAGTCGCCAGATAAGCGCCGACAGTTCTTGCGCCGCAGGTTGATGATGGTGGGCGAGCGTGTCGCAAATACGCTGTAGCTCACTCAGCGTGGCATTCAGCGGTCGTTGCTGGACGCCGCGCTCACTCATTACGTCGCGAAGCAGCGAAATACACACGTCTCTGACGCGAGCCAGAGGATCTGAACGCACCTCCCAGGTGCGCAGTTGCCACACCACGTGCGAGCAGTTCAGCAAGACAACCCCCCAACGCAATAGCCAGCGTCGCGCCTGTGCATCCTGACTGTTGCTGAGCTGGCTGACGTGGTGATAGGTCAGCGACTCAAATTCGTTTTCACTGAGCGAGGGATGTCGGCTGAGCTGATCGACAAAATCCCGGCGCAGGGCGCGAATATGGCGGCGACCTTTCCGCGCATCCGATCCAGGCCGCAGAATGGCGAATGCCAGCCACGATAGCGCCACGCCGGTGATTTTCGCCATATTGTCATTCAGGAAATCAGCAAAATCATAAACCGGCGGATTAGTCACCGCGATAAACGATCCCATAAACACGATTAGCTGTCCCCAAAGACCCGCCAGCGCTGGCATTTGCAGCTTCAGGAGTTGCATGGTAGCGAGCAGCGGGAAGAGAAACAGAATGAATTGCCAGAGGTCAGAGATTTGCACCATCAGGCCAAACTTAACCACAAAGCTAAACAGCGACAGCAGAATCAGCGTGCGCATCAGCAAAGAAAGTGACTTGAACGGCGTGGCTACGGCGGAATACAACACGCTGCTGATGGCCGCGAGCGTTAGTGCGCCAGAGCCTGATTCCCATTGCGCGCCAATGCTCCATGCGCCGATAAGCATCAGGGTACAGAACGTACGCAATCCGCTCCAGAGTGCTTCCGCATTATCGGTATGACGGGCAAGTCCTGGCGTGTGGGCGATAGTAATACGCTCGGCGGTAACGCCATTTTCCAGTAAATGCAGATAATGACTGCTGCGTAAGTACAGCCGACAAAAATAACGCAGTCTTTGCCAGAAGGCGACGTGCCGATAGTCGCGCGCATCGAGAGGACGCAGGGGGGCGATAATACGCGCGACGGTGTAGGTGTCGGTATTGGATTTGACCAGCTCGCTGAGCAGTTGTTCGATGATTTCCCGGGTATTAGCCGGGGGAGTGGGCCAGTTCAGGAGCATCCTGCGCAGACTGGAGATCACGCTGGTCATACGTAACTGCTGATGCAACAGCGAATTGAGCAACGCATTTTGACGGCGAAAACGGTAGTGACTCCAGAACGCCTGAATACGCAGCAGGTTCATGGTCAGAATCTGACCGATAACACCTTCATGAGCTGTGCGAATCGCATCCGTTGTCTCCGGTTGCCAGAGTAAGCTGGCATGCTCCAGTAAACGCGAATGCATGTTTTTCAGCGCGGTAAGCAGCGTAGTGCCATCGGAGGTGCTGGGCAGGATCATCATCATCATGCCGCCGCACAGGATACCGACGATGACCTCGCATACGCGGGCCTGAGCAATATCCCACAACTGCGTAATCTCTATGGTATTGACCATGGGAAAAGCAATGATCGCCGCCGTATAACCGGCCAGTTGAAAGGCGTAGGCGACGTTATTGGTGAAGTGCGCGCAGGCCCAGGTACAAAAACCGATCCACACTGACATGCTCAGCAAAAACAACCACGGCTCATTGAGGGTATGACCGGCAATAATCAACGCGGCGGTGGCACCCAGCAAGCTACCCGCAACACGACCCAGACTTTTGCTGATAACCCCGCCGACGGTGGGAAAGCTGACTACTGCCGCCGAGGTCATCGCCCAGTAGGGCTCATCCAGATTCAGGTAATAGGCGAACGTTAACGCCAGACACATCGCAATGGTATTTCGCAACGCATAACGCCACTGCGCTACCGTGGCTTTAAACCACGGCCAATGGCCTGGCATCAGGTGGGACAGTTTCATTTACGCTGGCCGATAGACACGCTGCAGGTCGTACCAGAAACCAGAGTGACATCCTGCGGCAGAGCGTCGAATTCGATGCGGACCGGAACGCGTTGGGCCAGACGCACCCACGGCACATTGGGTTTGATGTCGGGAATCAGGCCGGAATCGCTTTCCACACTTTGGTCGTAGATGGCGCGACCAATACTGGATACGTGACCCTGTAACTTTATGTTGCCGCTGTAGAGCGTGATAACCGCAGGTGCACCTTCACGAATGTGGCGCAACTTGGTTTCTTCAAAATACCCCATCACATAGAAAGAGTGGCTGTCGACAAGGGCAAACAGGGGCTTACCGGTTGAGGCGTAGTCTCCAGTACGAGTTGAAAGGTTGGTGACCCAGCCCGCTACGGGCGCTTTGACCACAGTCTGCGTCAGTTGCCACTGTGCCTGGCGCAGGCTGGCCTCGGCTGCTTCAACGCTGGCCTGCATGGCTTTCACGTTGAGGTTAGCAGTATCCAGATCTTCGGCTGAGATATAATTTTGCGATAAATGACGGCGGCGGTTGGCTTCGTTATTGGCTTTCGCCAGATCGGACTGTGCCTTCGCCAACTGCGCTTGCGCATTTAGTTCAGCAATGTGAAACGGCGTCTTATCGATGATAAAAAGGACATCGCCTTTGTTCACAAACTGGTTATCTTTTATATTGAGTTCGCTAATGCTGCCTGAGACCTGCGGCGTGATGCTGACCTGCTCAGCACGCACTTTGCCATCACGTGTCCAGGGCGATTGCATATAGTAATTCCACATCCACCATCCGGCGAAAACTGCGATGGCAGCGACTATAATGGTGGAGAAGTATTTAATGGTTTTAAGCGACATAATCACCACACAATCAGCATTACAAAGGCCAGACATACGCAAAGCGTAAAGAGTGACAGATCCATTAACAGGGGATGCCAGATTTCGCCGGAGTAAATCCAGTCGCGTAGCAGGCGATGAACAATCAGCCAGAGAATAAATCCTGCTACAAACGCCTTGAAAACAGGAGGGAAGTAGACAGATGCTCCGATCATTAAATCTTGTAGGGGCAATCCTGTTGCATTAAACATAAACTTCACGGGCAAAATCCTTGGCGGAAGAGAGCATTGCTATAGGTTTAGCAAAAAAGAGACAATGAGTCTCTGTAACGCATAATGTCTGAAAAAATGTCAGCCGGTAAGCAAATTTGGCAATACATTTGTTTTGGGAATACAAATGCTGCACACTATTCTAAAATCAGCATAATAACTTAGCAAGCTAATTATAAGGAGATGAAATTGGAATCGCCATTAGGTTCTGATCTGGCACGGTTGGTGCGCATTTGGCGTGCTCTGATTGACCATCGCCTGAAACCTCTGGAGTTGACGCAGACGCATTGGGTTACGCTGCACAACATTCATCAATTGCCGCCTGATCAATCGCAGATTCAGTTGGCTAAAGCGATTGGCATCGAGCAGCCTTCGTTGGTACGCACGCTTGACCAGCTGGAAGAAAAGGGACTCATTTCACGACAGACTTGCGCCAGCGATCGTCGGGCAAAGAGAATTAAACTGACAGAAAAAGCAGAGCCGCTGATTGCAGATATGGAAGCGGTTATCAACAAGACGCGTGGAGAAATTTTGGAAGGGATTTCAGCTGAGGAAATTGATCTGCTGATTAAACTGGTCGCCAGACTGGAACACAATATTATTGAACTGCAGTCACAGGGCTGAAACGATAAGATGACGTGTGGCCAGAGCCTGACCACACGTGAATTCGATTAGCGTGGAGACACGGTAACCTGGCTGCCGTTGTTAGCCATAACAACGCGCTGGCCAGCTGAGAACTTGGTTGCACCCTGTTTCTGAACCACCATGATGGTATTACCGTCGTCCTTACGGATTTCCAGTTCTACACCCTGGGTTTTATTCATCGCACCTTGTACGCCTTGACCCGCTACGCCACCGGCAACTGCGCCAGCCGCCGTGGCTAATGAACGACCCGTACCGCCGCCGACGGTGTTACCCAGGAACCCGCCGAGTACCGCACCACCAATGGCGCCAATCACGTTTGCGTCATCACCACCCTGGATTTGCACCGGACGAACATGAACAATTGTACCGTAGGTAACGTTCTGAACTTGTTTCGCTTCGGATGCGGTGTATACGTCGCCTGAAAGGCTATCATTGTTAACGCAGCCCGCCAAAGATACACCCATTAATGCAACAGTCAGCACACGTTTAATCATTTACAAATCTCCTTTAACACCACGAAACGCTAATAAAGCACCCTTCATGGCTAAATTATATGGCACTTGTGAGCCTAAGGTCACATGTTCTACTGGAACAATATGAAAATCTTAACCGAAATCGGATATACCGAGTATAAACGAATCATTCATATAATTGATGTAATAAAGCGTCCATTGTAATGATTAGCCCTCAAAAATCATTAAGGAAGCATGGCATTAGTCGGCACTTTATGGTTGAGTGTCAAGGCTAATTTGCTTAAAAGGATGACATATGAAATCGGGCCGTTTTATCGGTGTAATGTCTGGAACCAGCCTTGATGGTGTCGATGTTGTGCTGGCGACAATAGATGAAACGATGGTTGCGCAACAGGCGAGTCTGACCTGGCCTATCCCTCTCCATATAAAGCAGGCGATCCTGGATATCTGTCAGGGGCAGCAGCTTACGCTATCGCAGTTTGGCCAACTTGACGCACAGCTCGGTTATCTGTTTGCCGAGGCGGTGAATGCGCTGTTGGCGCAGGAAAAATTGAAACCGCAGGAGATCGTTGCGATTGGCTGTCATGGGCAAACCGTGTGGCATGAACCGACGGGAATCGCGCCGCACACGCTGCAAATTGGCGACAACAATCAAATCGTCGCGCGTACCGGGATAACGGTGATCGGCGATTTTCGTCGCCGCGATATCGCTCTCGGCGGGCAGGGCGCCCCGTTGGTTCCCGCTTTTCATCAGGCGCTGTTGGCTCATCCAACGGAGCGGCGGATGGTGCTAAACATCGGCGGAATTGCCAATCTGTCTCTGCTTATCCCACAGCAACCCGTTCGCGGTTACGACACCGGGCCGGGCAATATGCTGATGGATGCCTGGATCTGGCGGCAATGCGGCCAACCCTACGACAAAGATGCGCAGTGGGCCACGTCGGGAACGGTGATCCTGCCTTTACTGCAAAATATGCTTAACGATCCTTATTTTTCTGCGCCTGCGCCGAAAAGCACTGGCCGCGAGTATTTCAATTATGGCTGGATAGAACGTCATATGGCGCAGTTCCCGGGAATAAGCCCGCGGGATGTGCAGGCGACGCTTGCCGAACTGACGGCCGTGACCATTTCCGAGCAGGTCTTGCTAAGCGGAGGCTGTGAACGGCTAATGGTATGCGGCGGCGGCAGCCGTAATCCGCTGCTGATGATGCGTCTGGCGGCGTTATTGCCAGGGACAGAGGTCACCTCAACCGATGAGGCTGGGATCAGCGGCGATGATATGGAGGCCCTGGCTTTTGCCTGGCTGGCGTGGCGAACGCTGGCGGGATTACCGGGAAATCTGCCTTCCGTGACCGGCGCATCAGAACCGAGCGTTTTAGGGGCGATTTATCCCGCTAACCCACGAACTCAGAGTTAACTGAAATTATTCAGCGCCATATGTCGATAAACTAGGGATATTAGGGAGGGTGCCATTACCCTCCAGGACCAGGAAAGTCTTCAGGATATGGCTATGAAAAAACTGTTGTTAGTGTGTCTGCCGGTACTGCTTAGCGGGTGCAGCGTGTACAACCAATTTGTCGAGCGTATGCAAACGGATACCCTCGAATACCGCTGTGACGAAAAACCCCTTACCGTGAAGCTGAACAATACCCGTCAGATGGCGAGTTTTGTTTATGATAATCAGCTATTGAACCTCAAACAGGGCGTGTCGGCATCAGGTGCTCGCTATACCGATGGTATTTACGTCTTCTGGTCTAAAGGCGACGAGGCAACGGTCTATAAACGAGACAGAATTGTGCTAAATAACTGTCAGTTACAGAACCCGAAGCGTTGAGATTTTCACCTGGGCGGCGCACAATAGCGTCACCCACTGACAATCCGTAGCCAACATCATGTCTGATAACGACGAATTGCAGCAAATCGCGCATTTGCGCCGTGAATACACGAAAGGCGGTCTCCGCCGCCGCGATCTTCCCGCCGAGCCCCTTGCGCTGTTCGAGCGCTGGCTGGGGCAAGCCTGTGACGCCAAACTGGCCGATCCCACAGCGATGGTCGTTGCTACCGTCGATGAAAACGGTCAGCCTTATCAGCGTATCGTGTTGCTCAAACATTATGATGACAAAGGGCTGGTGTTCTATACCAACCTCGGTAGCCGTAAGGCACATCAGATTGAGAAAAACCCACGCATCAGCCTCCTGTTTCCCTGGCATACGCTGGAACGGCAGGTGATGGTGATCGGCAAGGCTGAGCGCCTATCCACGCTGGAAGTGGTGAAATACTTCCACAGTCGCCCACGTGATAGCCAGATTGGCGCCTGGGTCTCTAAGCAATCCAGTCGGATCTCCGCGCGCGGTATTCTGGAAAGCAAATTCCTCGAACTGAAGCAGAAGTTTCAGCAAGGTGAAGTTCCACTGCCCAGTTTCTGGGGAGGCTTTCGCGTGAGTATTGAGCAGATGGAGTTCTGGCAGGGTGGCGAAAACCGTCTGCACGATCGTTTTTTATACCAACGCGAAGATAACGCGTGGAAAATTGATCGCCTGGCCCCCTAAAGATGCAAAATTCTTGTTTTAAGCGCTGGTGCTGAACAATCCGGCGCTTTATTCTATGTTTCTTTCGCATCAGGCGAAAAGTCGTGTACCGGCTAAGGTGCAGTCGTTTTATACATGGAGATTTTGATGGCAAGCAGTAACTTGATTAAACAATTGCAAGAGCGGGGGCTGGTGGCCCAGGTGACGGACGAGGAAGCGTTAGCAGAGCGACTGGCGCAAGGCCCGATCGCGCTCTATTGCGGCTTCGATCCTACCGCTGACAGCTTGCATTTGGGGCATCTGGTTCCATTGTTATGCCTGAAACGCTTCCAGCAGGCAGGCCATAAACCTGTCGCACTGGTGGGCGGCGCAACCGGTCTGATTGGTGACCCGAGCTTTAAAGCCGCTGAGCGTAAACTGAATACCGAAGACACCGTGCAGGAGTGGGTGGATAAAATCCGCAAACAGGTTGCGCCGTTCCTCGATTTCGACTGTGGCGACAACTCGGCGATTGCTGCGAACAACTATGACTGGTTTGGCAGTATGAATGTACTGACTTTCCTGCGTGATATCGGCAAACACTTCTCCGTTAACCAGATGATCAACAAAGAAGCGGTGAAGCAGCGTCTGAACCGTGACGATCAGGGGATCTCTTTTACCGAGTTTTCTTACAACCTGCTGCAGGGTTATGACTTTGCCTGCCTGAACAAACTGCACGGTGTTGCGCTGCAGATTGGCGGTTCTGACCAGTGGGGCAATATTACTTCGGGTATCGATTTGACCCGTCGTCTGCACCAGAACCAGGTGTTTGGTCTGACCGTTCCGTTGATCACTAAAGCTGACGGTACGAAATTCGGTAAGACGGAAGGCGGCGCTGTGTGGCTGGATCCGAAGAAAACCAGTCCGTACAAATTCTACCAGTTCTGGATTAACACCGCCGATGCGGATGTTTATCGCTTCCTGAAATTCTTTACTTTCATGGACATTGAAGAGATCAATGCGCTGGAAGAAGAAGATAAAAATAGCGGTAAAGCGCCGCGCGCGCAGTATGTTCTGGCTGAGCAAGTAACGCGTCTGGTTCACGGCGAAGAAGGTCTGGTAGCGGCAAAACGTATTACCGAAAGCTTGTTCAACGGTAATCTGAGCGATTTGAGCGAAGCGGATTTCGAACAGCTGGCGCAAGATGGCGTGCCGATGATCGAGATGGACAAAGGTGCCGATCTGATGCAGGCGCTGGTGGACTCCGAGCTGCAACCTTCTCGCGGCCAGGCACGTAAGACTATTGCGTCTAATGCGGTGACCATCAACGGTGAGAAGCAATCCGATCCGGAATATTTCTTCCAGGAGAGTGATATCCTGTTCGGGCGCTACACCTTACTGCGCCGTGGCAAGAAGAACTATTGTCTGATTTGCTGGAAGTAAGATTTAGTTAGCAGGGGCGTGGGAAACTACGCCCCTTTATTTTTTCAGGGTTGTGGTAAGTAAAATGAAGAATATCCTCGCCATCCAGTCCCACGTTGTTTTTGGTCATGCGGGCAACAGTGCAGCAGAATTTCCAATGCGTCGTCTTGGCGCAAATGTCTGGCCGCTGAATACCGTTCAGTTTTCTAACCACACACAGTACGGCAAATGGACCGGTTGCGTTATGCCGCCGAGTCATCTGACTGACATTGTCCAGGGCATTGCCGATATCGATAAACTCCAGACTTGTGACGCAGTACTGAGCGGCTATCTTGGCTCGGCTGAACAGGGCGAGCATATTCTGGGTATTGTACGCAAAGTAAAAGCGGCCAATCCGCAGGCGAAATATTTTTGTGACCCGGTGATGGGCCATCCGGAAAAAGGGTGTATCGTCGCGCAGGGCGTAGCGGAGTTTCATGTGCGCCATGCGCTTCCGGCCAGCGATATTATCGCCCCGAATTTGGTTGAGCTCGAAATTCTGTGCGAGCATGCGGTAAACAATGTTAATGAGGCCGTGGCGGCAGCGCGTGAGCTCATCGCTCAGGGACCAGAGATTGTGCTGGTGAAGCACCTGGCTCGCGCGGGTATCAGCGCAGATCGTTTCGAGATGCTGTTAGTTACTGCTGAACAAGCGTGGCATATCAGCCGACCGTTAGTCGATTTTGGCGCTCGTCAACCGGTTGGCGTGGGTGATGTCACCAGCGGCTTGTTGTTGGTTAAACTGCTGCAGGGCGCGTCTTTACAGCAGGCGCTGGAGCACGTGACGGCGGCGGTGTACGAAGTGATGATTGCCACCAAAAAAATGCACGAGTATGAGCTGCAGGTTGTGGCTGCGCAGGATTGTATCGCGAAGCCTGAGCACTACTTCAGCGCGACGCAGCTGTAAGCAATGCCCGATGGCGCTCACGCTTATCGGGCCTGCGTTTGGCTGTAGGCCGGGTAAGCGCAAGCGTTACCCGGCAACAACAATTAATTTAACCCTTCTGCTTTCAACGCCGCGGCAACCGCCGGACGTTCAGCCATACGCGCCATATACGCATCGATATTGCTTAACCCTGCCATATTCAGCTTAACCGCATAGGCCCAACGCAGCACGGTGAACAAATAGGCGTCCGCAATGCTGAAGCGCGAACCGCAGATCCATTGGTTATCTTGCAGCGCGTCGTTCACATACTGCATTTTTTTCTCCAGCAGCGCGCGAACGGTTGGCTTGAAGTCTTCCGGCGTATCGGGACGGAACAGTGGGGTAAAGCCTTTATGCAGTTCTGTCGCAATGTAGTTAAGCCATTCAATGGTTTTGTAACGGGAGAGGCTGCTGGTCGGGGCAAGGAGTTGACGGTCTGGAACGGTGTCCGCCAGGTATTGCATGATGGCGACGCCTTCGGTCAGTAGCGTACCGTCATCCAGCAGCAGCGCGGGAACTTGCCCTTTTGGGTTTACCGCGAAAAAATCATCGCCGTTTTCCAGACGCTTCTTCATCAGATCAACACCATCCAGCGTGAAATCTTTACCGCTCTCACGAAGTGTGATGTGGGAAGCAAGAGAACAAGCGCCCGGTTTGTAGAACAGTTTCATCGGTAACTCCTTTTGGCTGAGGTATATCGTATGGTAGTGCTAGCTCAGGCAAAAAAAAAGCCGCTAACACCAGTTAGCGGCCTGAAAAAGAGTTTCCCTGAGAATTACGCTGTCGCGGCCTTAGAGGCTTTCTCATTGACGTCATCGTCCTGAGTCATACGATTCAGTTTCGGTGCCGTCAGCAGCATCAGAACAGCGATAACAGCCGTAGCAACACCAATCTGCAGGAACACACGACCGTAGACTTCAAGGGACATCAGCGGGTCAGTGACGTTCTCTGGTACAGCCATCATGTTGGCTACGTAACCACCGATGATGTTTGCACCGGCAGTGGTCAGGAACCAGCTACCCATGATGAAGCCCATCAGGCGTTGCGGAACCAACTGAGCCACCATTGCCAGACCCAGACCGGAGATCATCAGTTCACCGATACTTTGCAGACCGTAGCAGATGATCAGCCAGTTAACGGAAACGATGCCCGCATCGGTAGCGAATTTAGCACCCAGAGGCAGGATCAGGAACGCACCGGAACACAGCACCATACCAATCGCAAACTTGGTTGGCATCGGCAGGGTATCGCCCATCTTGTTATAGATAGCGGCAAGGATTGGGCTACCAATGATGATCCAGAACGGGTTCAGTGCCTGGTACTGCTCAGGTTCGAAAGCAATGCCAAGAATAGAGTGCTCAACGTTACGAATCGCGAAGAAGTTCAGTGAGGTCGGCATCTGGCTGTACAGCACGAAGAAGATAATCGCTTCCAGCATCAGAATGAAGGCGACGATCATTTTACGACGCGCAGCACCGTGCATGGTGAATGCTTCTTTACCGAAGATAAACACGATACCCAGAGCAATGACGCCCAGAACCATACGTGCGATCTGCTGGTTGTGCAGCAACCAGGTTGCAATCGCGATCAGTACCACGACGCCAACAATAGTCAGCAACAGGTTACGGAAGTTGATCGGCTCAAAGTCAGGTTTAGAACCGTACTGTTTAACCCAGCGCTGACAGAATGCGAAGTTAACAACGGTAATCAGCATACCCACGACGCTCAGAGCGAACGCGGTGCTCCAGCCGTAATGCGCAGCCAACCACGGTGTTGCCAGCATAGAGAAGAATGAACCGATGTTGACGGACATGTAGTACATGGTAAATGCACCATCAAGACGCGGGTCATCTTTGGCATAGCAGGTAGAGAGCAAGGATGATGGGTTTGCTTTAAACAGGCCGTTACCGACCGCGATGGCCGCCATGCCCATATAAACGATACCCGCATCGTGACCAGACCATGCTACCAACGCATAACCGATGGCCAGGACAACGGCACCCAGCATAATGACACGTTTTGTACCCAGAACTTTATCACCTAACCAGCCGCCAATAGCAACCAGACCGTACACCAGGGCGCTAAAGGACGAGAAAAGGGTGATGGAATCCGCTTCTGACATACCCAGTTGTTTAACCAGGTAGACGGCCATAATTCCTTGCAGGCCGTAATAACCAAAACGCTCCCACAGCTCAATAGAGAAAATGAGATAGAACGCTTTTGGTTGTTTGAAGGCGTTTAAACTCACGCTTTCTGTTGGTTTATTGTTTGCAGTAGACACTTTTACCTCTTTTTTTACATCCCATATCAACGGGGGTGTTCAGGCACGTGATGAGTCAAGTTCATCCGTCCGATTGTTATAGTGGGAGGGGAAACGGCAAGTAATGTTCACTATCTTGACCATTCAGACAAGTGGTTTGTAATAATCTGTTACATATATCATGACTGGTGAAATCGTCGGGACTGTGAAATGTTATCTAGCGTTAAATTTCTTCATTTGAAAAATGGCAGATTTTTACACTGTTTAATCAGGGTAAAAACCGCAATGTGGCGATATGTTCTGATATTTGCGCTTGAATCCAGTGATATAGGCCATTATCTGAAAAATAGCCAGTGTAATGTTTTGTTTAGAAACTGTTCAGTTAGGTCATCTGATTGTCACTTTAACTAAAAAATAAATATTTTTTAACATTGTGTTATCTGGATGATCTGGATCACGTATAGATAGAAATTTCTTTTACTAAAAAAACGATTAACCTGCTCAGGTGTTAATTAACAAGAATATTGCATTAGATATGCGCGGTTGAACGGCATCATTGTCGGGAAAATAAACTCAAGGGAGTGCATAACTAATCGTTATGTTAGCGAGGGGCAAGCAGTATGCCCCGGCAGCATCAGATATCGACTTTCTCTTTGAATTCGCAAAGATCTTCGATAATGCAGGAACCGCAGCGTGGCTTTCTGGCTATACAGGTGTAGCGGCCATGAAGAATTAACCAGTGATGGCAATCGACTTTAAATTCACTGGGTACGACTTTCAGCAGCTTCTCTTCAACCTGCTCGACGTTTTTACCCGGGGCGAACTGGGTACGATTACAAACGCGAAAAATATGGGTATCTACGGCAATAGTGGGCCAGCCAAAGGCGGTATTTAACACCACATTAGCCGTCTTTCGCCCAACCCCGGGCAGGGCTTCTAATGCGGCGCGGTCTTCAGGCACTTCACCATTATGCTGCTCCAGCAGAATGCGGCAGGTTTTAATCACGTTCTCCGCTTTGCTGTTAAACAAACCGATTGTCTTGATGTAGGACTTAACCCCTTCAACGCCAAGCTCCAGCATCGCGGCTGGCGTATTGGCGATGGGGTAGAGCTTGGCCGTCGCTTTATTGACGCTGACATCGGTGGCCTGCGCGGAGAGCAAGACTGAAATCAGCAGTTCGAACGGCGATGTAAAATTTAGCTCGGTTGTCGGATGCGGATTGTTCTCACGCAGGCGCGTCAGTATTTCCAGCCGTTTTGCTTTGTTCATTACACATTCCCTGTTTCACCAGCCGGACTGTCCGTGACAGCCGCCTCGGCACGACGTTTCTTCATTTTCTCATCAATCAGATACTTAACTGCCAGCATCAGACCCAGGCCAATAAACGCGCCTGGTGGTAGCATGGCCAGCAGAAACGGCGTATCGGTATGAAAGATCTCAACGCGCAATACTTTGGCCCAGCTACCCAACAAACCGTCTGCGCCATCAAAGAGTGTACCGTTACCAATTATTTCACGTAGCGAGCCCAGAACAAACATGGCGCCAGTTGCGCCCATGCCGATGGAAAAACCATCGAGTGCGGATAGCGCAGGGCCTTTTTTGGCTGCGAAGGCTTCAGCGCGGCCAACAACAATACAGTTGGTCACAATCAGCGGGATAAAAATGCCCAGAGACTGATACAGGCCAAAAGCGTAGGCATTGATCAACATTTGCACCGCGCTCACCACGGAGGCGATGATCATGACATAAATCGGAATACGAATTTCAGGCGGTGTCCAGCGACGAAGGGCTGAAATCGTCAGGTTCGTCAGCGTCAGGACGAGTGTAGTCGCAAGCCCCAGGCCCAGCGCGTTAGTGGCGGTCGAGGTGACGGCCAACAGCGGACACATTCCGAGTAACTGCACAAGCGCGGAGTTATTTTTCCATAACCCTTGGACAATAACGTCTTTAATTTCGCTCATGGTTTATTCTCCACAGGCGCTAAGTTGAGGAAGTTGCGCGGGCAGCGTCTGCGCATACAAACCGGCGCGTTTTACTGCATTAACTACCGCACGCGGCGTAATGGTTGCGCCAGTAAACTGGTCAAAGTCGCCGCCGTCTTTTTTCACCGCCCAGTGAGCGTCGTTACCCGCAGCGATCGTTTTGCCGCTAAAGTGGGTGATCCAGTCGGACAGTCGCAGTTCGATTTTATCGCCCAGCCCTGGCGTTTCATGATGTTCGGTCACCCGCGTACCCAACACGGTACCCGAAAAATCGACACCAACCAGCAGTTGAATCGCCCCGGAATAACCATCTGGCGCCGTAGCTTCAAGAATTGCTGCAACAGGACGATCGTCCTGGCGGGCAATATACACTCGGTGAGTGCCTTTGCCCAACGCCTGCGCATCGACCAGATAACAACTTTCGGACAAGTTATTATTGTAGCGATCGCCTGGCAGAACCTGATCGAACAGCGTTTTTTGCTGCAGCGCGGCCTGTTCATCAATGGTGGACTTGGTTAATTGATTGATTGCCGCGGTTAACCCCGTCGAGCCCGCTGCAAACAGCGCCAGAGTAATACCGTGTTTACGAATCGTTTTCAGCATAGGGAGTCCTTAGCGATGTCCGTACACGCGAGGGCGGGTGTAATAATCAATCAGGGGAACCGTGATATTTGCCAGCAATACGGCAAAAGCCACGCCATCAGGATAACCGCCAAAACTGCGAATCAACCACACTAACAGGCCCGCGAGTGCGCCAAAAATCAGGCGGCCACGGTTGGTTGTTGATGCTGTAACGGGATCGGTAAGAATAAAGAATGCACCCAGCATGGTCGCGCCGGAAAGTAGGTGCAACTGAGGCGAGGCCAGCGAATCTGGCGAGAAAATCCAGCCTAAAGTGGCACAAACGGCGAGCGACAGCAGGAAGCTAACCGGGATATGCCAGCGAATCGCTTTCTGCCATAGCAACACGACGCCGCCCACCAGCCAGGCAAGGTTAACCCACTGCCAGCCAGCGCCTGCAAGCATGCCGCTGTAGATTGGGTATTGCATCACCTGCTCAACAGTACGTCCCGCATGCAGCGACGTCTTAAAGGTATCGAGAGGTGTTGCCTGACTGATACCATCAATACCCATACGCAGCGTGTTCATATCCCCGCCGCTGGCGGTATGTCCGCTAAAGATAACGTTCAGGGCGTCAAAAAAACCAGGTACAGTCGCCGCAATTTCATGCGGCGGCAGCCAGCTTGTCATCTGTACCGGGAATGAAATCAGCAGCACCACGTAACCAATCATGGCGGGGTTAAACGGGTTCTGACCGAGGCCGCCATACAGCTGTTTAGCAATGATAACGGCGAATACCGTGCCTAAAACTACCATCCACCAGGGGGCGAGCGGGGGAATACTCACGGCCAGCAGTAACCCGGTGAGCAACGCGGAGTTGTCTTTTAAAATCGCGACAATGGGTTGTTTGCGCAGTTTAAGCACGACCGCTTCGGCGGCGATAGCGCTGATGGCGGCCAGAACTATCTGGAACAACGTACCCCAGCCAAAGAACCACAGCTGAGCGGCGATCCCCGGCAATGCAGCCAGTAACACCAGCATCATGATACGCGATGTCTGGCGCTGGTTATGGGTATAAGGGGAGCTTGCTATTCTGAATACCATTTATTCCTCGTTTACAACCTGCTGCTGGGCGGCTTTCTTTGCCTGAGCGCGTGCAATAGCGGCCGCGACGGCGGCTTTACGCGGATCCACCGGTTCGACTGTTTCCGTAACCGTCTGCTGCTCGAGCTTGCGAGCTTTGGCGCGGGCGATAGCCGCTTCCACGGCGGCTTTACGCGGATCCACCGATTCGACCGTTTCCGTTACGGTTTCCTGTTCAAACTTGCGGGCTTTGGCACGAGCGATTGCCGCTTCCACGGCGGCTTTACGCGGATCCACCGGTTCGGCTGTTTCCGTTACGGTTTCCTGCTCAAGCTTGCGGGCTTTGGCACGAGCGATTGCCGCTTCAACTGCAGCTTTACGCGGATCGACCTCTGTACTGCTGCCTCCTGTTTGGGGAGGGTTTTCCATCCGGGTTGCGCGAGCTTGCGCCTTACGCGCCTCGCGTGCGGCAATCACGGCACTATTGTCAGGTTTTTCGCCAGCCTGAATGACTACCGGCTGCATTGCCTGAGCCTGCTTTTCTTTTACGCGAGCCAGCGCGGCGGCAATGGCATCATGATCTTTAGCCGCAGGCTGAACGGCAGCGCTTTTGTGACGTTCAAGACGGGCTGCTTTTTCACGTTCGAGTCGCGCCTGTCGGGCTTCAAATCGCGCTTTCGCTTCAGCGGCACGTTTTTCTTCCTGACTAATGGCATAAATCTCGGCTTTTTCCTGACGGAAATACTGCACCAGTGGAATATTGCTTGGGCATACCCAGGCGCAGGCACCGCATTCAATGCAGTCCGCGATATTGTGCGCCGTTGCTTTGTCGTGCTGCTGCCCTTTACTGAACCAATAAAGCTGTTGCGGCAGGAGATCGGCCGGACAGGCATCGGCGCATGCGCTACAGCGAATGCAGCCTTTCTCTTCCGGCGTTTCTCCCATTTCACTGGCAGAGGGCGCCAGAAGACAGTTGGTTATTTTCACCACCGGTACATCCAGCCACGGCAGCGTAAAGCCCATCAGCGGCCCGCCCATAATCACCATCTGGTCGGCGGAAGGGCAGAAGCCCGCGTCGTTGAGCAGATGACGAACCGGCGTGCCTAAACGCGCCCAGACGTTGCCCGGACGGCTGACGGCTTCGCCGGTCAGCGTCACGACACGTTCGGTAATCGGTTCTCCGTCAATCACCGCACGTTTAATCGCGTAGGCGGTTCCAACGTTTTGCATCAGCACGCCGATATCTGAGGAGCGTCCCCCGTGGGGAACCTGCTTGCCGGTCAGGATTTGCGTTAACTGCTTGGCCCCGCCTGACGGGTACTTGGTGGGGATCACGCGTAAGCTGATATCGTGTGAATCAGCCAGCACCGCGCGCAGCATGGAAATTGCCTGTGGCTTGTTATCTTCAATGCCCAGTAGAATTTCGCGTGGCTGAAGAATATGCGCCAGGATGCGGATACCTTCGACGACCTGCGCCGCGCAGTCCTGCATCAGGCGGTCATCAGCCGTAATGTACGGCTCGCATTCAGCAGCGTTAATGATCAGCGTTTCAATTTTATCTCCGCCGCCCTGCAGCTTAACGCCGGTGGGAAAACCCGCGCCACCCAGTCCGGCGACGCCGAACTGGTGAATACGTGCGATCAGCTCTTCCCGGCTGCGGGAACGGTAATCGGCCCAGCCGTCTCGCTCAATCCAGCGATCTTCGCCATCGGCATCAATAATAACGCTCAGCTCAGCTAATGCCGATGGATGTGCAGTAGAATGCGGCGCAATAGCAACAACGGTTCCTGACGTTGGCGCATGTACCGGAAGCATTTTACCACGCCCAAGGGTTAACGCCTGACCACGCAGCACGGTGTCGCCTACGTTTACGCACAGCTCACCCTCCGCGCCAATATGTTGTTTCAGCGGAATAACAAAGCGTGGCGCCAGCGGAACCTGTCGCAGCGGCGTACCGTTCGACTGGGTCTTCATTTCTGGTGGATGAATGCCGCCATCAAAGTCCCAGATTTTGTTTTTTCTGAATGCAGAGAATAACTTAAACATGTTGTTCCACGGGAATGATGCGCACAGGGATGGTGTTTAAATCCCATTTCCAGCTATCAGGTGTCTCGGCCACCGGGCGTAATTCGATACATTGCGTCGGGCATGGATCAACGCACAGGTTGCACCCGGTGCAGAGATCGCTCATCACCGTGTGCATGGCGCGCGTCGCGCCCACGATCGCATCAACCGGGCAGGCCTGAATGCACTTTGTACAACCGATACAGTTATTTTCATCAATGACCGCCAGCATACGCACGGGGGTAACATCGTGTTCATCACCATCAATCGGCTGCGGGTCGACGTTCAGCAGGGCGGCAATTTTTAACATCACCGCTTCGCCTCCGGGTGCGCAACGGTTGATTTTTTCGCCCTGGGAGCCGATCGCTTCAGCGTAAGGATGACAGCCCGGATAGCCGCATTGTCCACACTGGCTTTGCGGGAGAATTTCATCAATTTTCTCCACGACAGGATCATCTTCGACGGCAAAACGTCGTGAGGCGTAACCCAAAATAGCGCCGAACGCCAGACCCAGTAGACTCACTGCGGCAACGGCAATCCAGATAGCATTCATTACAACTTCACCAAACCACTAAAGCCCATAAAGGCCAATGACATTAAACCAGCGGTAATCAGCGCAATCGCATTACCGCGAAACGGAGCAGGCACGTCCGCCACGGCGAGGCGTTCGCGGATCGCGGCGAACAGTACCATCACCAGTGAGAAGCCGACAGCGGCGGAAAAACCGTATAGCGCCGACTGTAAAAAGTTATGACCGAGGTTGATGTTCAGTAACGCCACGCCTAATACCGCGCAGTTAGTGGTGATCAGCGGTAGGAAGATCCCCAGCAGGCGGTAAAGTGCAGGGCTGGTTTTGCGTACAACCATCTCGGTAAATTGCACGACGACGGCGATGACCAGAATAAAAGCCAGCGTACGCAGATAGATGAGATTGAGTGGAATGAGGATCCAGGTATCAATCAGCCATGCGCAGATGGATGCCAGTGTCATGACAAACGTCGTGGCAAGGCCCATACCCATTGCGGTTTCCAGTTTTTTGGAAACGCCCATAAACGGGCAGAGCCCCAGAAACTTGACCAGTACAAAGTTATTGACCAGTACAGTTCCGACAAACAGCAGCAGGTAATCAGTCATTTTTCGGCCTGAAATAAAAAAGCCGCCTATTATCTGACAATCTACAACAGGCGACAACAGGTTAACTGTAGGGTTATTACGGATTCACAAACGTCGATTTAACGCGTTGCGAGCGTTTGAAATAGGGCACCAGCAGTGCTGCAGCCAGCAATGGGAACAGCAGTTGGCGCACGGCAAAGGCGTCCGGAACCGGTGAAAACGCAAACGCTTTAATCGCCAGTAACACGGAGATCAGCAGCCATAGAATATAATGCTTAGGCACACAGGCTCTGCGTTTGAAAAACGCAATCGTCAGCCACAGCGTGTAATACCACATGGCAATCGCGGTAATAAAAGAGACGCCCCATAACAGCAAATTTGCCGTACTTTGCGCACCCAGCGTTTGGAAGGTTTGCGGTGTAGCCAGCGCAGTGACATAAAGTAATAACGCCAGCGAAGCGCTCAACAATGCGACTAACAGCCAGGCCAGTGGCCCAAGTAGCCAGCCCCCGATACGTTGTGCCGGTGTGGTAGTCATCTTTTCTCCAGGTTTACGCGCGCAATCAAACATGCCATTCATTTTGGGGCAATTATTATAAAGCTTTTAACGTTGAGCGCTACTTTCTTCTTTATTGCACGTAATGCCAGACTGATTTGGGTACCTGACCAACATCAAACAGACGACCTCCTGAGATAAGCTCGGCACGGCGATGGTCTGCAGCGCGATACATATTGATAATGTCGCTATCGTCGGTGAGCGTGTAGTTAAGATGGTCGAACAGTTTTTCCAGACTTTCGAGTGAACTGATTTTGCGGAATTTTAATAAGTAATCCTGAACAGTCATAAATGGAAATCCATATTAATAAAATAATACCAACGGAGTAGTAAATATAAATAATAAACAACATGCACAGGTAAAAGCGGATTGACGCGCAAATGTGAGAAGAGTGTTCATACCTGTGGAAAAGCAGGCGCTATGCGCACCTGCGGTAAGGGTAACGCGCTTCGCTACAGCAGGCAATATGCACCGGAGTGGGATGCGGCATTATTCTCTTTTTTTGACAAAATTCGATCTTTTGCAGCCAAACCCTGCCGTTACTCGATGTTAATTGCCGGGTTATAAGGGACTGCAGATGCTTATTTCTTCTGCACAGCAGCAACGGGCTCCGGTGGCTGGTAATTGTCAATATGATTGGCAACACCCAGCAGGATCACAGAGACGGTGAGAACAATCCAACCTGCTAATTCAATAAGACGATTCATTACTGATGACATTTGCTTTGATTTATCCATAAACACAGGCTGCAAATGTTACTAATCTCTCAATAATACAGCAAGATAATTGGGAACGATTTCTCCCTCTTTTTCGCTGCAAGTTAAGCATAAGTGGCATATGTTTGACTTAAGTTAATAAACAACCTTTGTAGCGCAATGGTTATTAAACTATTGAGACGTTGCAGGGTATGGTGTGAAATAGGTTAGTCCTGAATTGAGAGGCTATAACATGAGTGACAACATCCGCGTTGGGCTAATTGGCTATGGTTACGCCAGTAAAACCTTCCATGCCCCCCTGATTGTGGGCACACCGGGCCTCGAACTGGCTGCGGTTTCCAGTAGTGATGAAGCAAAAGTGAAGGCAGACTGGCCAACGGTGGCGGTTGTTGCTGAGCCTAAACACCTTTTTAACGATCCGAATATCGACCTGATTGTGATCCCCACGCCTAATGACACTCACTTCCCGTTAGCGAAGGCTGCGCTGGAAGCGGGCAAACATGTGGTTGTTGATAAGCCTTTCACCGTGACACTGTCACAAGCACGCGAACTGGATGCGTTGGCGCGTAGCCTTGGCCGCGTGCTGTCCGTTTTCCATAACCGCCGCTGGGACAGTGATTTTCTGACGTTGAAAGCCCTGCTGGCGGATGGCGTTTTGGGGGAGGTGGCGTATTTCGAATCCCATTTCGATCGATTCCGCCCGCAGGTTCGTGACCGCTGGCGTGAACAGGGGGGGCCGGGAAGCGGCATCTGGTATGATTTAGCTCCGCATCTTCTGGATCAGGCGATTAACCTGTTTGGTTTGCCCGTCAGCATGACGGTAGATCTGGCTCAGCTCCGCCCAGGTGCGCAAGCGACGGATTACTTCCATGCCATCCTGACTTACCCGCAGCGTCGTGTGATTCTGCACGGCACTATGCTCGCTGCCGCTGAGTCGGCCCGTTATATCGTGCACGGATCGCGTGGCAGCTATGTGAAGTATGGTCTTGACCCGCAGGAAGAGCGCCTGAAAAATGGCGAGCGACTGCCTCAGGAAGACTGGGGTTACGACATGCGCGATGGCGTGTTGACGCGAATAGAAGGTGAAGAGCAGGTTGAAGAGACCTGGCTGACTGTACCGGGTAATTACCCGGCGTACTATGCTGGCATTCGTGATGCGCTAAATGGTCATGGTGAAAACCCGGTACCGGCGAGACAAGCTATTCAAATCATGGAGCTGATTGAGCTGGGTCTTGAATCGGCGAAACATCGCTCGACGCTGTGCCTTGCCTGATTAGGCAAATGCCGGATGGCGATGCTTAGCATCTCATCCGGCACTTTAACCGTCACGCTGCGGCGACTTTCTCGCGCAGGGCACGTTTTTCTTCGTTACTCAGAAATGCCATTTCCAGGCCGTTGATTTGCGCCTGACGGATCTGTTCGCGCGTGAGTCCTGCTGCTGGCGCGGCAATGGTGTACTCGTGAATAATATCCACACCCTGTACCGCCGGATCGTCCGTATTCAAGCTGGCTAAAACGCCATGCTCAAGGAATGTTTTCAGCGGGTGGGTTGCCAGAGAGGCGACGGTGCTGGTCTGAATGTTCGATGTCAGGCAGGATTCGATGCCGATACGGTGTTCGGCGAGGTAATCCATCAATGCACGATCTTCAACGGCTTTTACGCCGTGACCAATACGTTCTGCGCCCAGCTCTTTAATGGCCTGCCAGATACTTTCTGGTCCCGCGGCTTCGCCCGCATGCACGGTAATACGCCAGCCGGCGTCGCGCGCCTGATTGAAATGCGACAGGAACAGACTGCCTGGGAAACCCAGTTCGTCACCCGCCAGATCCAGTGCCGTAATATGGTCTCGGTGGGCTAACAGCGCATCCAGTTCCTGCAGGCAGGCGGCTTCGCCGAAGGTACGGCTCATAATGCCAATTAAGCGAGCTTCGACGCCAAAGGTCTTGCAGCCCTCGCGTACGCCGGCAATGACGGCTTCAACCACGCCCGCAACCGGGAGCTGATGCGCCATCGCCATATAGCCGGGTGAAAAACGTAATTCTACATAGTGCAGACCGTTACGTGCTGCATCCTCAATATTCTCAAATGCCACGCGGCGACACGCATCCAGAGAGGCCAGTACCTTCACGCCCCAGTCGAGCTTGGATAAAAAGCTCACTAAATCCGGCTCAGTTGATGTGACTTGCACATGAGGGATCAGCGTTTCCAGCGTTTGTGCCGGAAGCGTTAAATTGAACTGACGACCCAGATCCAGGATCGTTTGGGCACGGATGTTACCATCAAGGTGGCGATGGACGTCGGTCAGGGGGAGGGAAGTATCAATCATGGTCGCACTCGTGTATTTAGGTAAAGTGCGTCGTATTATATGAAAAAATCGGGATAAAAAGCTATGTTGCGCAATGAATAATTTCATTGCGCAAACTTAATTAGCGTACAGAACGGATGGCGTTAATCAGCCCCTGAACGCCTTTTTCAAGCTTGGATCTTGGGCATCCGGCATTGAGACGTACAAAACCGCGACCTTCTTCTCCGTAGGTATATCCCGGCATGATAGCCACTTTCTGCTGGTGGATGAGAACATCCTGTAAGGCATGGTCATCAATATTGAGCGGACGCAGGTCAATCCATGCCAGATAGGTGGATTGCGGAATCTGCCAGTTGAGTTCGGGGAATGCGGCATTAAGCTCACACGCAACGTAATGCAGATTGCTGGCAAGATAATCGCGCAGCGCATCAAGCCAGCTTGCACCCTGTTGATAAGCGGCAATATGTGCGCTAAGCGCCAGCACCGCAGGCGAGGAAAGACCATCGCGGCCTTTTAACGCGCTGAGGTAATCGTTGCGGCTTTGAGCATCTTCAATGAGTCCGTAAGCCCCGGTTAGTGCCGGAATATTAAAACTCTTTGAGCCGGAAGTGAGCAGTGCCCAACTGCCACGCGCGACGTTACTCCACGGGATGTGCGGCCGGTCTGACCATACCATATCCATATGAATCTCATCGGAGATAACTTTTACACCATGGCGCTGACACAGTTCCGCCATGGTTTCCAGCTCGTCGCGCGTCCACACTTTGCCCGTTGGGTTTTGTGGGCTGCAAAGCAGAAGAATTTTGCTTTCAGGTCGAGACAGGGCTTTCTCCAGCGCAACCATGTCGCAAAACCAGCCGTCGGCGCGTTTTTCCAGTCCGACTGCGCGTACCTGTCGCTGATTACCTTCAATCGCTTTGTAAAACGCATCGTACGCCGGAGTATGGATAACCACCGCATCGCCCACGGATGACCACTGGCGGATCAACTCCGACACCATATAGATGACCGAGGGGCCATATACCAGCGACTGAGGATCTATTTGAGTGTTATGCCGCGAAAGAAACCAGTGGCTTATCGCCGCCAGAAACTCATCGTTTTTCCAGCGGCTGTAACCCAACACGCCATGTGACAGGCGCTGAGTCAGCGCCTCCAGAATGCAAGGTGCGGTGGCAAAATCCATATCGGAGATGGTGAATGGCAGCAGGTCGGCTGAACCAAAACGGTCGGCAACGTAATCCCACTGAGTACACCAGGTACCGTGCCTGTCCACAACCTTTGAAAAATCAAACATATTGTTATCCTTAAGCCTGTACGGTGTTCATCAGAACCGCGATCTCGTCTTTCACTGACTGGACCTGCGGACCGATAACGACCTGAAGGTTATGCTGATTGAGTTGTACTACGCCAATGGCACGATTGTCCTTCAGAGCCTGTACGTTAACAAGCGACATATCTTTCACTGACAAGCGCAGACGGGTGATGCAGTTATCCAGGCTGACAATGTTTTCCGCGCCGCCCAGCGCCGCCAGAATAGCAGGGACGTTGTAACCTGATTTACCAGGCGCTCCGGCCATTACTTTTTCGATATTGCTGGCAATTTCGACTTCACGGCCCGGCGTCTTCAAATTGAAGCGCGTGATGGCGAAGCGGAAGATCACGTAGTACACCGCAAACCAGATAGCCGCGACAACAGGGACCAGGTACCACTTGGTGGACAATCCGTGCAGGATGCCGAACACCACGAAGTCAATCAGGTTACCGTCAGTGTTACCGATAGTGACGCCAAGCACCGCCATCACGGTGAAGCCAAGACCGGTTAGCAGGGCGTGGATTACATACAGAACCGGAGCGACGAACAGGAATAAGAACTCGAGTGGTTCAGTTGTACCGCCGATGACACAGGCAATCAGACCAGAAATTAATAACCCTTTAATTTTATGACGATTTTCAGGGCGTGCGCAGTGGTACATGGCTAATGCCGCACCCGGTAAACCGCCGAGGAACGCCGGCATTTTACCCTGGGACAGGAAGCGTGTTGCGCTTTCAGAGAAACCTTGCGTTGTCGGGCAGCTCAGTTGAGCCTGGAAAATAGTCAGTGCGCCGCTCACGCTATGGCCGCAGACTTCCTGTGTGCCGCCAGCTTCGGTGAAGCGAATGAGTGCCACCAGAATATGGTGCAGGCCAAAAGGCAGCAACAGACGTTCACCGGTACCAAACAGCATAGGACCAAATTCCCCCGCGCTATTGATGATGTGACCGAGTCCGGTAATGCCCATGGCGAAAACTGGCCAAATCAAGGGAATGACCAACCCGACCAATCCCATCACCACCGAGGAGATGATAGGCACAAAGCGCGTACCACCGAAAAACGCCAGCGCATCCGGCAGACGAATGTTGTGGAAGCGTTCATGCAGCATCCAGACAATGATCCCGGCAATAACGGCACCGAGGATCCCGGTGTCGATCGACTGGATCCCCAGAATGTTTTGCACGTTGTTGGCTTTCAGGATCGCCGCATCTGTGGTGGGTAAGATACCTTTGGCGGTTAACCAGAAATTGACGGCGAGGTTCATGACCGCATAACCGACAAAACCGGCAAACGCCGCAACGCCTTTGTTCTCGCGCGCCAGGCCCAGAGGAATGGCAATACAGAACATGACTGGCAGGAAGCTAAACGCAAATGAGCCAACTTTACTCATCCAGGTAAAGATGGCCTGCAGCACCGGATTCCCCAACGCCGGGATCAGCGTTAAGACATCATGGCTGCTCAACGAGCTGCCGATCCCCAACATGATCCCGCAAAATGAAAGCAGCGCTACAGGCAGCATAAAGGTTTTGCCCAACTGCTGGAAAAATTCCCATAACGTTATTTTTGGTGTGGTTCTCGCCGTCATCAAACGACTCCTTGTAAAGGCTAGCTGACTAATGATGGCGAGAAGATAAAACGTTTTACCTAATTTTAGTGCGGTATAAATCACATTATCGAACGATAATAGGGGGTATAAATATAAGTGATTGATAAAACGTTTTATCTGTCACGTTATCAGGGAGTTTTCTGTTTTTATGGCTATAGCCAAAAAAATAACCATCCATGATGTTGCGCTGGCTGCGGGGGTTTCGGTCAGCACCGTCTCATTGGTGCTCAGTGGAAAAGGGCGAATTTCATCAGCGACTGGGGAGCGGGTGAATGCTGCTATTGAGCAACTGGGGTTTGTGCGTAACCGCCAGGCATCAGCGCTGCGCGGCGGGCAGAGCGGAGTAGTTGGTTTGATTGTACGCGATCTTTCAACGCCGTTTTACGCCGAGCTGACGGCGGGTCTGACGGAAGCGTTAGAAGCGCAGGGGCGCATGGTCTTCTTATTGCACGGCGGTAAAGATGGGGAGCAGTTGGCGCAGCGTTTCGCGATGTTACTCAACCAGGGGGTGGATGGCGTGGTCATTGCCGGGGCCGCCGGTAGCAGTGATGCACTGCAACAGTTGGCCGCTGATAAAGGGATCCCGGTGGTCTTTGCATCACGCGCCAGCTACATGGATGACGCAGACACCGTCAGGCCCGATAACATGCAGGCTGCACAGTTACTGGTTGAACATCTTATCCGCCACGGACACCAGCGTATTGCCTGGCTGGGCGGGCAGAGTTCTTCATTGACTCGCGCAGAGCGCGTCGGCGGTTATTGTGCAACCTTACTAAAATATGGTTTACCGTTTCATAGCGACTGGGTGTTGGAGTGCTCATCCAGCCAGAAGCAGGCCGCAGAAGAGGTAACGGCGCTGTTACGCCGCAATCCCACGATCAGCGCGGTGGTGTGCTACAACGAAATAATCGCCATAGGCGCCTGGTTTGGCCTGATGAGAGCAGGACGTCAGAGTGGTGAAATTGGTGTCGATCGCTATTTCGAACAGCAAATATCGTTGGCCGGATTCGCTGATGTGGCGGAAAACGCGTTGGACGATATCCCGATTACCTGGGCCTGTTCGCCCGCGCGTGAAATGGGATACACCCTTGCTGAACGTATGCTACAACGCATTGCCCACGATGAAGGTCATTCACGCAATCTGACGCTTTCCGCTCGTCTGGTGGCGGCGAAATAAAAAAGCCCGATAAACTCTGTTATCGGGCCTGTCACCGACGAGTGATTATTGTTGCGGGATGGCAGGGGCGTCCGGCTGTGTAAGAGAAGGCATACCGAACATACCAACAAACTCATCCAGCGGCATTTTTTGTCCGTTCAGCGTCACCTGGCCGTTTGCGTATTGCAGGCTGGTGCCGATAACGTTGTCCTGCAAAGTCGTAATGCGGAACATCTGCCCCATCGCCGCCAGGCCATTAACCTGTTGCTTCGCCAGACCAGCCGCTTCTTCCTGCTGATATCCTTCCAGTTTGGCAATTTGCGTCATGAACTCAGTCGCCATATCGACAGGGATGGTCAGTTTCGCATCCAGCGATTTGACGGAACGATCCACTTCCTGGGCCAGCGTTTGCGGCTCCACCGTGTTTGCGGTCGGATCTTTTAGCAGCAGTGACAGATTAAATGTGGTTTCACCTTTTGCATTCTTCCAGCTCAGTGGAGCAATGGTGACAACCGGTTCGCCTTTCATCAGAATCGGTAGCGCATTAAAGAAGGCTTCGGTGACTTTCTGCTGATAAAGCTCAGGATTTTGGACCACATCAATCTGCGCCATCAGCGCTTTGGTTTGGGCGCTGTACTGCTGGCTGAACTGGTGCAGTGCCTCACCGTCAATCTGGCCAACTTTCAACGTCAGCTTACCGCTCCCCATATCCTGGCCCTGCAATTTAAGGCTGTTCAGGGTGTAATCCAACTGGCTGTTGACGGTTTTGCCATCGTTAATCAGATCGGATTTGCCATCGATACCCATGCCTTCCAGCACCGCCAGCTCTTTGCCCTCGACTGAAATCGACAGTTTTTCGAGGGACAATTTCTGATCGCCGATACGCTCACCAAAGCTTGCGATACTGCTGGAACCTTCAGTTTTCAGGTTATTGAAAGTAACTTGTACTTTCTGATCATACTCATTGACGGCATTGACCAGGCCACTTTGCGCCTCGCCAGTCAGCGACACCGCATTACCATCCTTATCTGCCGTAAACTGGAACTCCCCGCCACTAAAGGCCACTTTTTCGTCGCCTTTCTCGTAGTTCAGCGGTTTGAGGGAGAGATCGGAACGGGTATCCCCACTGTAGCCAATACGGGAATTAATGATGAATGGCGTCTCACCTTTGGCAATATCAAACAGCGGTTTCGTCACGTCGTTATTGACCAGCGTCGTTTTCACGGAGGCCATTGCCGGAACAAGATTCAGTGATTTCAGCTGAGCCAGCGGGAAAGGACCGTGATCAACGGTTTCATTCAGGACGATGCTTTGTCCCGGTTTCAGCCAGGAATCTGCCTGCCCGGCGACAGGTTTCACCACCAACTGCAGTTGGCTATTGAACACGCCGCGCTGGTAGTTTTGATAACTCAGTTCAATGCCCGCCTCCGGGGAGTAGCGTTTTAACTGATCGTTTGCCTGCGTCACCATCTCGGCGAGATGCGTTTCGAGTTTCTTTCCTGTGTACCAGGCGCCGCCCGTCCAGACGATACCCAGTGCAACCACCACACCCGCAGCTACCAGCGATTTTTTCATTTTGATATCCATAAAATAAAACCAGGCGTTTGAAGACGCCTGGAGGAGTGACATGTCTTTAACTCACTACAGCTTAGCAAGAGTTGTTAAAAATATCAGTATCTTGCTACAGCTTGTTATAAACCCGAGCTAAACGGCCCGTGCCGCTGACGTTTACCGGCGATTCATTCGCGCTAATAAAGGCCGACTCACCCGGCTGCAGCACCAGACGCTGCTCGCCCTTGCTCAGCACGGCTTCACCCTCAATGCAGAACAAAATGGCCGCACTTTGCTGGCTGATATCTGCGCCATTGGCGGTCAGTTCATGCAAGGAGAACGCGAAATCGTCGACCGGAATGGGGAAGTCCAGTTCGCTGTCAGTCTTAACTGGCGTGGTCAGCAGCTGATTGGCTGGCTTGGCGACAAACTTAACGTTGGCGACCAGCTCCGGGATATCAATGTATTTTGGCGTCAGTCCGGCGCGCAGCACGTTGTCCGAGTTAGCCATTACCTCCAGCGCCACACCTTGCAGGTAGGCGTGTGGGGTTTCGGCAAATAAGAACATCGCTTCGCCAGGATTGAGTTTCACCACATTGAGCAGCAGCGGGGAGAAGAGCCCGCTGTCATTCGGATAGAAATCGGCGATCAGGCGAATGGTTTGCCACGGTTCACTCTGCTGGCTGTTCAGCGCCGATTTCAGGATCGCCAGCGCATGGGATTTCTCCTCATCCTGCATATTCAGCAAGCTGGCGAAAAGATAGCTCAGACGTTCCGCGCTCGGTTCCTGCAGGAAATGCGCAATAGCCGGATGCGCGGCGGACACCGGTTGTAACAATGCGACAATGTCAGAGAACTCGCGGAATGCGTTCATCGCCAGGAACGGTGTCAAAGCAAAAACCAGTTCCGGTTTGTGGTTAGGATCTTTGTAATTGCGCTCGGCGGCATCCATCGGGATCCCCGCCGCGTTTTCTTTGGCAAATCCGATTTCAGAGTTGTGCTTGTTAGGATGAACCTGAATCGAAAGAGGTTGCGCGGCGCACAGCACTTTAAACAGGAAAGGCAGTTCACCAAAGCGTTTCGCAACAGCATCGCCTAACAGTGCGGATTTATCGTGTTCGATGACATCACGCAGAGCGACCGTCTGGCCGTCAGCGTTCAGAACCTGCGAACTGCTTTTCGGATGCGCGCCCATCCACAGCTCAGCCATCGGTTGCTGAGTGGGGTTGGCAATCCCATAAAGTTCCGTTAACGCAGTTTTACTTCCCCAGGCGTAGTTCTGCACTGAGTTGATGAGTTTTTGCATTCTCAAGCCCTGTTTCAATGTGGAATTTTCTTCGGCTATTAAACCAAGAAACCCTGAGCGAAGTAACCTGCACATGTAAAAAGTCGTACTTGTCTCAGTTTTTGTTAAAAAATTGTGTAGGATATGGTGACTCGCTTTTAATACCCTGAGTAATTCCGGTTGCAGAAAGCCTTTCCTTCTACAACCCGACCTGCGGCAGGGAAGCAGGGCAATGGAACATCTGCCCAGAGAATAACCAGACCGAGCAGTAAGTGAGAGCACAATGTCAAACAAACCCTTTCATTATCAGCATCCTTTCCCCCTCAAAAAGGATGATACCGAATACTATCTGCTGACCAGCGACCATGTCTCCGTTGCCGAATTTGAAGGGCAGGAGATCGTTAAAGTCGCGCCGCAAGCCTTAACGCTGCTGGCTCGTCAGGCCTTCCATGATGCATCGTTTATGCTGCGTCCTGCGCATCAGCAGCAGGTGGCCGACATTCTGCGTGACCCGGAGGCCAGCGAAAACGACAAATATGTGGCCCTGCAATTCCTGCGGAATTCTGATATTGCGGCAAAAGGTATTTTGCCGACCTGTCAGGACACCGGCACCGCGATTATCGTGGGTAAAAAAGGTCAGCGCGTCTGGACCGGCGGCGGTGATGAAGCTGCGCTGGCGCGCGGTGTGTATAACACCTACATCGAAGACAACCTGCGCTATTCACAAAACGCCGCGCTGGATATGTATAAAGAGGTGAACACCGGTACCAACCTGCCGGCACAGATAGATTTGTATACCGTCGATGGCGATGAATACAAATTCCTGTGTATTGCCAAAGGCGGTGGTTCGGCGAACAAAACCTATCTGTACCAGGAGACCAAAGCGCTGCTCACGCCGGGCAAATTAAAAAATTACCTGGTTGAGAAGATGCGAACGCTGGGAACAGCGGCCTGTCCGCCGTATCACATTGCGTTCGTGATCGGTGGAACGTCAGCGGAAGCCACGCTGAAAACGGTGAAACTGGCGTCGGCTAAATATTACGATGAGCTGCCGACCGAAGGTAACGAACATGGTCAGGCATTCCGCGATGTGGAGCTGGAAAAAGAGCTGCTGATTGAGGCACAGAATCTGGGGCTGGGCGCGCAGTTCGGCGGGAAGTACTTCGCTCATGATATCCGCGTGATCCGCCTGCCGCGTCACGGTGCGTCGTGTCCAGTTGGTATGGGCGTTTCTTGCTCAGCCGATCGAAATATCAAAGCTAAGATCAACCGAGAAGGTATCTGGATCGAAAAACTGGAGCATAATCCTGGCAAATATATACCAGAAGAGTTGCGCCAGGCGGGAGAAGGCGAAGCGGTACGCGTTGACCTCAATCGTCCGATGAAAGAGATTCTGGCTCAGCTGTCGCAGTACCCGGTTTCTACACGTCTGTCGCTTAACGGTACCATTATTGTTGGCCGTGATATTGCGCATGCGAAACTGAAAGAACGGCTGGATAACGGCGAAAGTTTGCCGCAGTATGTTAAAGATCATCCGATCTATTACGCTGGCCCGGCAAAAACGCCGGAAGGCTATGCCTCTGGTTCGCTTGGACCAACCACGGCAGGGCGTATGGATTCGTATGTTGACCAGCTTCAGTCCGCAGGTGGCAGCATGATCATGCTGGCAAAAGGCAACCGCAGCCAGCAGGTGACCGATGCCTGTCATAAGCATGGCGGCTTCTACTTAGGCAGCATCGGCGGCCCGGCAGCGGTGCTGGCCCAGGGCAGTATCAAGAGTCTGGAGTGTGTGGAATACCCTGAACTGGGGATGGAAGCCATCTGGAAAATTGAAGTGGAAGATTTCCCGGCGTTTATCCTGGTGGATGACAAAGGCAACGATTTCTTCAAACAGATTCAGACGTCGCAGTGCGCACGCTGCGTTAAGTAACGTCAGCCGCCCTTCGGGGCGGTTTTTTTTACCGCACGAACCACCAAACGACAGATTAATCCTCGTTAATACTCATAAGACCAATGCAAATGGGCAATGTCGAAACATAACCTAATCAATTGTTAATGTAAGGAGCAGGTAATGGTAACGGTACGCCGCGAGAATGATTCAATGGGGGCGATTGATGTTCCAGCCGATAAGCTTTGGGGCGCGCAAACCCAACGTTCGCTGGAGCATTTTCGTATCTCTACGGAGAAAATGCCGGTCTCGCTGATCCATGCGCTGGCGCTGACGAAACGCGCCGCAGCAAAGGTTAACCAGGATCTCGGGCTGCTGGCGGAGGATAAAGCCAGGGCTATTATGCAGGCCGCAGATGAGGTGTTGGCGGATAAACACCGCGATGAGTTTCCGCTGGCCATCTGGCAAACCGGGTCAGGTACGCAAAGCAATATGAACATGAACGAGGTGCTGGCAAACCGGGCCAGCGAGTTGCTGGGCGGCGTGCGGGGGATGGAACGGAAAGTTCACCCCAACGATGATGTTAATAAAAGCCAAAGCTCGAATGATGTGTTCCCGACCGCAATGCACGTTGCCGCGCTGCTGGCGCTGCGTAACTCACTGATCCCGCAGTTAAATGTCTTAACCAAAACGCTCAGTGATAAATCACACGCTTTCGCGGATATCGTCAAAATTGGTCGTACACATCTGCAAGATGCAACCCCGCTTACGCTTGGCCAGGAGATTTCCGGCTGGGTGGCAATGCTTGAACATAACCTCAGACACATTGAAAACAGCTTACCCCACGTGGCGGAACTGGCGCTGGGGGGAACCGCGGTAGGGACCGGACTGAACACACATCCGGAATATGCCCGTCGGGTCGCGGATGAATTGCGGGACATTACCTGTGCGCCGTTCGTTACCGCACCGAATAAATTTGAAGCGCTAGCCACCTGCGATGCTCTGGTTCACGCCCACGGCGCGCTAAAAGGGCTGGCGGCATCGCTGATGAAAATCGCCAACGATGTGCGCTGGCTGGCATCCGGTCCACGTTGCGGGATTGGTGAAATTTCGATTCCAGAAAATGAACCGGGCAGCTCCATTATGCCGGGTAAGGTCAATCCTACCCAGTGTGAAGCGCTGACCATGCTTTGCTGTCAGGTAATGGGCAACGATGTCGCCATCAACATGGGCGGAGCGTCAGGTAATTTTGAGCTCAACGTTTACCGACCGATGGTCATCCACAATTTCCTGCAGTCGGTGCGTCTGCTGGCTGACGGTATGGAAAGCTTTAACGAGCACTGCGCGACAGGAATCGAGCCTAATCGTGAACGAATCGATCAACTGCTCAACGAGTCGCTAATGCTGGTGACCGCGCTCAATACCCATATCGGTTATGATAAAGCCGCTGAAATTGCCAAAAAGGCGCACAAAGAGGGGCTGACGTTAAAAGCCTCCGCCCTGGCGCTGGGGTATCTAACTGAAGCGGAGTTTGACAGCTGGGTACGCCCGGAACTGATGGTTGGCAGTATGCGGCCAGGCAGTTAATCCGCAACGTACAGGTGTAGCCGGGGAATAATCAATCTCAACGGCTGCGCCTGAGGTTTAAAACGATGCTGAACATTGTCGGCATCATAATTCAGTAACTCGCCGATATCTGGTACGGTCATGCCGTTTTCATTGTTGAGCAACGCGATCAAGGGCGTCGGGCAGGCATATTGCACCTGCTTTTGTTCTCCTTTGTACCAGACGCGGGCGATGGGCTGCACTTTTACCGGCCGTTTAATCTTCAGGCGCGCCTGCTGGCCCAGGGCGGCGACATCCTGATATTCCCGTTCAAGCTTCGCCTGCCAATCTTCCCGCGTCCAGGGATGTACGCTGCGCGGCGACGTCAGGCTTTTTTCCAGTTGTTGCAGTACTTCATCGCGTTTCAGATTTTTAATAATGTGTTTGTTGGCCCAGCCAAATCGCAGGGTGGCAGGCTCTCTGACAAGGGTGAGCGTACGATAGGCATTCAGCGTAATCAGTCCCGGCAGGTGGCGATGCACCCATTCGAAACGCGATGCCGGTGCCAGCCCTGATTCCACCGTGACAATGCGCTCGAAGGTGGTTTTTAGCTGGTTAATACGCTGTATTTGCTCTTCCAGAGCGCGCTGAGCTGCGTTATCTACCTGATAACACAGTACGCCTGGCAGGCGGACGGCCGCTTTGCTGCTACGATTCTCGGACTGTTGCTGGATAAACAGATGACGATAGTGGCGTAGCGCCAGCGTTTCAGCCTCTTTACCTAAATGCTGCTTAACATCAATGTTCTGCAGTGGGGCATGCTCTGCCTCTTTGGCCACTTCCGGTAACGAGAAGACGCGCGCAATCAGCAGCGTTTGCTGCAAAAGATTGTCGTTCAGAAGCGCCAGCTCTTGCTCCATCTGGCGGAAGGTGCCGTTCAGGCGGTCGACGAGATCGTAACGGGCCATAGATTTACCATTTTAGTTACAACATACTTTTTTATAGCACAACCTCCACCATTTGACCACCGAGCCGAATGGGTCAGGCAGCTGAAATTTCAGGAATGTTATGCCAGACGGGCCAACTGAAACAAAAGCGGGCGCCGCCGAGTTCACTTTCATCACAAACGACCGTACCGCCCATAGCCAATGCGATCGAGTGAACAATGGCTAGCCCAAGCCCGCAACCACCGGTCGCCCGGTCACGGCTGGGGTCAAGGCGTACAAACGGTTCAAAAACCTGTTCGCGGGCGTCTGGAGCAATACCGGGACCGTCATCCTCCACAACCAGCGTCGCCTGATTGCCATTCAATAACAGGCTCGCTTGCACCGTAGACTGGCAATAGCGCAGGGCGTTATTCAGTAGATTATCCAGTACGCGCTCCATCAGGCGCATATCCAGCGCGCCGTAGTCGCCAATATTAAGATGGCGTAAGCGCACCGCACGCTCAGGATTTACGCTTTGCACATCCTCCAGATGGGTTGTCAGCCAAACGGCCAGGTCTGGTACGCTGAGCTTCAGTTCATTTTGCGGGCGGTCCAGCCGGGCATAGGTCAGTAATTCTTCGATTAACCCTTCCAGTTGGCCAATATCGCGATTCAGCGCCTGGGATTCCTGCGCGGTGAGGTTATCACTCATTTCCAGCCGGTAACGTAAGCGTACCAGTGGGGTACGAAGCTCATGGGCAATGCCATCGATAAGTTGTTTCTTACTGGCGATTAGCGCATTGATATTGTCTGCCATCTGGTTAAACGCGATACCCAATCGCTCAAAGCTGGAACCGCTGTCAAAATGGAGGCGTTCGCCCAGATGTCCTTCCCCAAAACGCTGTGCAGCAGCTTCCAGTCGCAGCATTTCCTGCCAGTGCGGTCGCATCCAGATAAGTACCGGAAAGGCCAGCGAGATGGCAATAAACGCCATCAACGCGATGTCCAGCAAGCGCATTTGATGGAGAAAATAGAGATAGGGAAGCGGGCCGACGGCCAGCACGTAATGGCTGCGTGGGATCCGTTGAATAAATGTGTACTGATCGTCAAGCGCCACGATATCGCCTTCGCGCAAACGTTGCATTGTTTGAACGTCCAGCGTGTACTTATTTAACGGTTCAACGCGCAGGTCAAAGGAGAGGTTCAAATCCATCTCCTTCAGCGTTTTACCCCAGTCACGTGGCGGGATCTCGCGAAGCTCGCTGCGCATCAGGTATAACGAGCTTTTCATTAAATCGTCGAGGGATTGTCTGCCTGCGCGCTCTGCGGTGAATTTATAGACCAGGCCGACCAGCAGGGTCATCACCAGAAAGCAGACAAACAGCAGGAGATAAAACTGTACAAACAGCTTCTTCATAAAAAATCACCGAATACATAATATAATGCTCACCGATACTCTCAAAATTGCTGTGATATAAAAATATGAATTTCAATCGCTGTTGTTATTTACTACTTATTTTCGCAGCGTTAGGCTGCATTTTCACCTCGCATCCCTTTGTTATATGGTTTTTGCTCGCCAACATACTGACGTTGGCAATGTACGGTGCGGATAAAATGGCAGCGCGCAGGGCCTGGCGCCGAGTACCAGAGTCCACTTTGCTGCTGTTTGGCGTTGTTGGCGGGTGGGGGGGCGCGATAGCCGCTCAACAACTCTTTCGCCATAAAACACAAAAACAGCCATTCAAAACCTACTTCATTATTAGTGTGATAGTGAATGTGTCTGTCATCGGAGCGGCCTATCATTTCTATCCCATTTCATCCTGGTGAACGTCAGTGACAGGCAGCCTGCTTACTTGAGACAGGAAACGTACTTTTCACCTGAGCGCTGCACGATGTCATCGGCATTTTTCGTTATGTCTTTCCCTTCAAACGCGCCATAGAGTTGCTTAAATTTCACCGTACTCAGGCGGTGGGTAATGTCGCTGACCGTTGCGGCTGGCAGTGGCAACATATTGGGGTAGCTCCACATAAAGGAGACGGCATGCGCCCCAGGGGTGACCTGAACGATATCGCCGGAAAGCACCACGCCTTCATCTCGCGCCCAGTGCAGAACGCAGCCGCCAGCAAAGTGTCCGCCGAGGCGTATCACACTGACGTCGCGTGTTAGTTCCAGGGTGTCGCCATCCCAAAATTTAATCCACGGGCTGTCGCGCATTACCCACTTGCGGTCGTTGGCATGGAGATAAATGGGAGCGTTAAATTCGTCAGCCCAGTCTTGCATGGTGGTGTAGTAATGAGGATGCGAAATCGCGATGGCCTTAAGCCCGCCCAGGGACGTTATAAGCATTTTTGTGGCGTCGTCGAGCGTGGCAATGCAGTCCCATAAAATATTGCCTTCTGGAGTACGCAGAATAAACGCCCGTTGATCAATTGCAAAACCAGGAACGGTGCGGATGCTGAGGAGGGTGCTGTCATGTTGCCGCCACTTATTTGTGTGCGAAGCACAAAGTGCGGAAAAATCGACCCATTCCTGCCCGGTCGCGGGGACATACTGACGTTCGTCCTGGCAGATATCGCAATGTTCAGGAAGGGCGTCTGCCACCTCATAGGATGTTCCACAGGCTTTGCATAACGTGATCATCGTGTCTTCCTCTATTGAAAAAACACAGTCAGCATGGCACACCGATACGCAAGGGTGTGCCCTTTAGTGCTCTACACGATAAGCCAGGAATGGTGGGCGTGGGTCGTTGTGGCCCAACCAGCAGAAAGCAGGAATAATGTCTACACCGTCCCTGTCGAGGGTCATTTCCGGCGAAAAAAATGAGGATAATGTTTGGAAAATAGTCTGTTCAACTCCTGGCTCAGCCGTTGGGGACTTACTCCTGATGGCCAACCGCTTGAGACGCACACATCACAGCTTTTGCCCGTGGTGACCAAAGATGGTCAGAAAGCCATACTCAAACTCACCGATGATGACAGTGAACGAAACGGCTGCAAACTAATGGTCTGGTGGAACGGGAATGGTGCTGCGAAAGTGCTTGCTCATGCAGCAGGGGCGATTCTGTTAGAACGTGCAACCGGGGCGGGGTCTTTAGCGGACATGTCCTGGTCCGGCAATGATGCGCAGGCCTGTCGCATTATTTGCCATGCAGCCAGTCGACTCCATCTCCCCCGGAATGCGTCAACGCCTGCGTTAACACCGCTGCTTTATTGGTTTCGCGATCTGGCTCCTGCCGCGAAAAAGCATGGCGGCATCCTGACGCATTGTGCAGAGGTGGCAAACGTATTGCTCTCCTCTCCCCAGAATGAAGTCGTATTGCACGGTGACTTACACCACGGCAATATTCTTGATTTCGGAACGAAAGGTTGGCTGGCTATCGATCCTAAAGGGCTGGTGGGCGAGCGTGGCTTTGATTACGCCAATATTTTTACTAATCCCGAACTTGCCGACCCCACCAAACCTGTCGCCATTGAGCCAGAAAGATTCACACAACGGGTAAAGATTGTGTCTGAAATCGCGAGGATTGAACGGCAGCGTTTGCTGATGTGGATTATTGCCTGGTGTGGGTTGTCGTCTGCCTGGTTTCTGCAAGAAGGAGACTGCGCCACGATACCCCTGCGCATCGCAGAGTTAGCGAGCGCGGAACTCGCTTTTGGGGGTAATCAATTTTGATCTACGACACTGGGCTGGTAATTCTTTAGAGTTATCATTAGCCTGGTAAATGTTTTATTAATCAATCAGTGAACGGCGGTGTAGTGTGTTTTTTAGCGCAAATTTGACAGGCTGTGAGCAATGAACGCATTGTTTTTATTATTAAAAAAACGCCCGAACATTATTTTGTTGATGGTCTTACTCATCGGGGCAAACATCGTGGCGTGGCTGTGGGCTTTCACCGCGTTTAGCAACAACACGTCGTTACTGGCGCTTAGTCTGATCGCGTGGTGCTATGGTTTGCGCCATGCTGTTGATGCCGATCATATCGCCGCGATAGATAGCGCTACGCGTAAACTCATGCAGCAGAAAAAACGCGCCCTGACGACGGGAGCCTGGTTTTCTCTGGGGCATTCCACCATTGTGGTACTGGCAAGCATTGGCATTGCGTTGACCACCAGCGTGTTTAAGCAACACATGGCATGGTTTCAGAATGTCGGCGGTCTGATAGGTACCACGGTCTCTGCCGTATTTCTGCTGATTCTGGCTACCATTAATCTCGTTATATTCTGTCATGTCTGGAAGGCTTTTCGTCATCTAAAACGCACCGGTACTTACGATGGCACCACAGAGGAAATGACAGTTTCAGGCCCGCTGAACTGGCTTTTCCGCTCGGCGTTTCGGCTGGTAGGCAAAGACTGGCATATGTATTTTGTCGGCTTTTTGTTTGGCCTGGGTTTTGATACCGCTACTGAAATTTCTCTGCTCGGAATTTCTGCTTCAAGTGCGTCCAGTGGCATGTCGGTGTGGTCAATTCTCGTGTTCCCGGCGCTGTTTACCTGCGGCATGGCGCTGATTGACTGCCTTGACAGTATCCTGATGGTTGAAGCCTACGGATGGGCATTCAATAAGCCGCAGCGCAAGCTCTATTACAATATGACCATCACCGGGACCTCGGTAATTGTTGCGCTATTTATTGGCGGGCTGGAGGCGCTGGGGCTTCTCTCTGACGCATTTTCGCTCCAGGGAGGTTTGTGGGATACCGTCAGCGAGTTGAGTGACCATATGGGGAATGTCGGGTTTGCGATTATTGGCGTCTTTATCGGCTGCTGGATTATTTCTGCAGTAAATTACCGTTGGAAAAAATACGACGGGCTGACGTTTAGTTAACACAAAAGAAAGCCTTCCGTGAAAGGGAAGGCTTGGATCTTACTTGAGGGCTGACTAATTCGCGGTGATGATACTCACCATCTTCATCACCCAAATCTGGATGATATTAAAAGTGACGGTGTAACGTATAATGGTCGTCCCGGAGGGATTACATTTGAGGTTCATCGTCCCAGGCGTGCGGTGCGAACAGATAACCTTTGTTGCGCACCGTTTTGATTCGATAGGGTTCAGTCGCGTTATCGAGCAGTTTTTTGCGTAACCGGGAAATCGCGACATCAACGCTGCGATCCATGCCGTCATAACTTACGCCGCGCAGGTTCTTCAGCAGCGCATCGCGGTCCATAATTTGCCCGGCATGGGTTGCCAGCTCCCACAGTAATTCAAAATCTGCGGTGGAGAGTGAGACTTGCTCGCCGCCGAGCAGCACGGAACGATTGGTTGGGTCGATAGTGAGTGTGCCAAAGCGCAGCGTCGTGTGCGGCGTGATGGTTGCCGCCTGAATGCCTTTAGACTGGACTGAGTGTTCATTCTGGCGCAGATGCAGACGCAGGCGAGCAAGCAGCACAGCTGGCGGCGTTGTCTTCAGAATATAGTCACAGGCACCCATTTCCAGAGCCAGAATATGGTTCATATCGCTGTCCAGCGAGGTGAGCAGGACAATAGGACCCTGCCAGCGTCCACGCAAATCGCGGCAGATAGTCATCCCATCTTTGCCCGGCAGCATGATATCTAATAACACCAGATCGGGTTGAACTTGCAGGATTTTCTCCTCAGCCAAATCGCCTCGAGGCTCAACGATAACCTCAATATCATGACGGGCCAGATAGGCCGCAATCAGCGAGCCAACTTCGGGATCATCTTCAACAAATACGATGGTGTTCATATCATTCATTTTGAATATAAAACGCCAACATACACCGCCCCGGTTTTTCCTTCCATTAATCTTTTCTAAACAAGAACGCTTCCGTTATGCTAGGGGCTGATGTTATTGATGTGTTAAGGCAGAGTGATGGGACTCGTTATAAAAGCGGCGCTCGGTGCGCTGGTGGTGGTGTTAATTGGTGTGCTGGCGAAAACAAAGAACTACTATATTGCCGGATTAATTCCGTTGTTCCCGACCTTTGCGTTGATTGCCCACTATATCGTGGCCAGTGAACGTGGGATCGAAGCATTGCGTACAACCATTGTCTTCAGCATGTGGTCGATTATTCCCTATTTTGTCTACCTCGTTTCGCTGTGGTATTTCACCGGATTTATGCGCTTACCCGTTGCGCTCGGCGGTTCAGTGGTGTGCTGGGGCCTGAGCGCATGGTTGCTTATTTTTTGTTGGATTAAATTGCACTAACGCAGATGACGCCCGCCATCAAGGGCAAAACTACGCCCGGTGACAAAACAGCTGGTCAACAGATAGTCAATTAAATCAATGACCTCTTTTTCACCCGGCGCTGTTTTCATCAGTGATTTGTTCAATGCCTGCTGACGATACTCTGCATCGTCACCCTCGTTAAACAGGATTAGCGAGGGGGCAATCGCGTTCACTTTCACTTCTGGTGCCAGTTTGCGCGCGAACGAGCGGGTCATGTTGTCCAGCGCCGCTTTGCTGGCTGCATAAGCGATGTGCTTATCGCTGCCACGCTCCACAACATAATCTGTAAAATGGATAATATCGCTGGCCGCGTGTCCATGCCCGCGCAGCAAACCTTCCAGCGCGTGGTTGAGCAGGTAGGGGGTATTGACGTGAATCTGCATCATGGTTGACAGCACTTCGGTTAACGGCGCACCGGGCTTTTCTGCAAGCCAGGCACTGGCATTATGCACAATACCGCGCAGGCCATCCGTCTGTGCTTTGACCTCATCCGCAAAGGCCAGTACGCCTTCATCGGTGGAAAAATCAGCCTGGATACACAGCGCGCCCGCATCTCGCAGGCCATCAATAGTCGGATAATGCGTGCGGTAGCTGACGATAACTGGCTGTTTTTGATTAATAAAGTGCCATGCGACGGCGAGGCCGATACGTCGACCTCCTCCGGTGATAAGAATTGGCAAAGGGGGTTTTTTACCCATCGTAATCTCCATGTGTCGCGAACGATGGGGACAATGTTACCCCATCAACATCCAGGTCGCCGGAACAGCAGCAACTAGCAGCAGGCCGATCAGCGCCATTTCCTGGCGTTTTAATACGTTTTCATGCGCGTGTGTTTTACGGGCATAAAGGAAGACCAGCAGCCCTGGCGCATACAGCACCACAGACAGCAGCAGGTGCATCGGACCTGACGCATACAATAACCATATGCCATAAATACTCGCTCCGATACCGACAGCCTTATGAATTGGACGAGTGGCAATTTTCAGCAGAAATGCGCCGACCAGTAAATAGGGCACTAGAATCATTTCTGAGGCGATGGTTAATAACGTATTGTAGTCGGAACCTGTGAGCCAGATCAGCACCAGGCAAATCTGTACGCAGATATTGGTTAGCCACAGCGACGCCGATGGCGCGCCTTGCGCGTTCTGCCGCGCAAAAATGCGTGGAAACGCTTTGTGCGTGGAGGCGAGGAACGGCACTTCCGCCGCCATAATCGTCCAGCTTAAATAAGCGCCGCACACGGAGACAATCAGGCCTGCGGCAATAATAATTTCACCCCATGGCCCCATCATTTTCACCATCAGACCGGCCATTGACGGGTTGCGGATCTCCGCCAGTTCGGGACGCGCGACAACGCCCAGAGACAGCAGGGTGACAAGCAGGTAAACGCCCAGCGCGGCGAGTACCGCCAGCAGCGTAGCGCGTCCGACATCGCGTTTGTTTCTGGCACGAGCTGAAACCACCACCGCGCCTTCCACACCGATGAAAACCCACAGGGTGATGAGCATGGTGTTTTTTACCTGCTCCCAGACGGGAACGCCCAACGCTACGCCGGTAAAATCAAGGGTAAAGGTGTCGAGCTTAAACAGCATAAACGCCAGCACGATAAACAGACCAAGCGGCAGTAATTTCGCCAGCGTCGCCACCAGGTTAATACTGGCTGCCGTTTGCACACCACGCAGCACCAAAAAATGGACCACCCACAACAGCACCGATGCGCCAACAATCGACTGCCAGGTATTACCGTCGCCAAACAGACGTAACTCCGGCGTGTCGGTAAAGAAGCTGAGCGCAGAGAAAACAATCACCAGATACGAAACGTTAGCGATAACAGCACACAGCCAGTATCCCCACGCGGAGCAAAAGCCAATCAGCTCACCGAAACCTTCACGTGCATAGGTAAATATGCCGCCATCCAGTTCAGGACGGATACGCGTCAGAATCAGCATGGCAAAGGCGAGCAAAAGGATACCCGCACCGGTAATCGCCCAACCAATCAGTAATGCAGCCGGGCTTGCTACCGCCGCCATATTTTGTGGCAGGCTGAAAACACCAGCGCCGAGCATTGAGCTTAAAACCAGCGCGGTGAGTGCGCTCAGACCCAATTTCTTTTCCATTTGTATCCAGTGACAAAAACGAGAGTGAGAGAATAATTATTTTGGCAAACCGCATAAAAATGGTGAAAGCCACTAAGGCGCGGGATTTTACGGAGAGAAGAGAACGCATGCAATGGGGATAGAGAGATTTGTGACTAATAGTGTGAAAAGTAGTCTTAATACTGCTGTTTTTGTTTCGCCCGAGGGGAGGATGGCGGGAAATTATCAGGTCTACAAGGCTGTAGACCTGATAAGGTACTGAGTATTACTTATACAGGTCAGCGCTGATGGTCATGTTATTACCACGTTCAGACCACTGGCGGGTGATGTGATAATACTTAGCGCCTTTCTTCGCTGCGCGTTTGGCAACCTGGTAAGAGATTTCAGTCATGTTGCCATAGTTACCGGTGAACTTAATGCTGTCGAACGGCACCATCATAGCGGCGGTTGCTTTGTTCAGTTCTTCAACTTTGGTTCCATCCGGTAGCGTGACAGTGTAACGCCCACCTTTGGTGGATTGCGTTTCGAAGAAACGACCGACTTCAGCGCTCGGAGACGCGGTAGTCGCAACGCCTGGGATCTCAACTTTCTTCGCGGCTTCGCCACCGGCAGCTAATGCGGCACGTCCGGCATCTGAATCTGCTGGGATCGCATCAGGGCTTTGTACTACGCGTTTTTTCGCATCAGCTTTATAGATGAATGCGGTAATACGCTGGTTGCCGCCCTGGTTGGCATCGACCTGGCGCACGATGTAGAAGGAGTAAGCGCCTTTCTCTTTCGCTGCTTTGGTGATGGCATCGTTCACTTCAGGCTGGCTGCGGTAGAAACCCTGCACCGTAACGGTATCGAATGGTTCTATCAGAACGGCCTGATCTTTCGGTAATTCCATCACGCCGTTAATGACACGGTTTTTGGACACTTCCGCTTTTTCAGCATCGGCTTTATAGATGTCGGCTACAACGCGCCAGTTACCGCCGCTGCCAAAATCTGAGGTATCAACAACATAAAAGGAGGCTGCACCGTCTTTATCTGCACGGCGTGATACGGCGGTCACCGCGTCACCGATAGCATTAAAACGACCGGTAACCACAATGCGGTCATAGGGTTTCAGGGCAGCCGCTTGCTCCGGCGTCAATTCTGTCGCTGCATTTACAGAAAAAGCAGTCGCAGAAATAAGTGCGGACGCCAGGAGAGTGTTCTTAAGCTTCATAAAAATAATCCTTCGCCTTGCGCAAACCAGGTACTGGTATTGTTATTGACTAGAAACGTCGCTGATTATTGCATTTAAATTGTGTCAGTGTCTGCGTCATTTTTCACTCATCGTGCCACGTGACGTAACAACACAGATAACATTTTGTGATATGTCGAAAATTTCGGCGTTTGGCGACCAAAACTGATAAAGCAATTGAATTTCATAAGTTAATTTAATGTTAATCAATTGTTTTTGGCAGGCACGTAATCATGTTTTGCCGCTTCGCTTGAGCGAATTATCGGCCTTTGTGGGCTATTTTTAGGGTGTTTTATCTGCCAGCGGTCCGATTCATCTCTATTTCGCGAATTTCATAATAAATACTGTTTTTTGGCGCTAGATCACAGGCGTCATTTTCAGTAGGTTATACAGAGTTTGTTACTGTTTTATTTTATTGGGGTAACACTGACCTCTTTCGAGAGTGCGCGCATGCCTCGTGCGAACATTGATAAACCATCATCACAAATACAGATGGAAGGGAACATTATGCGAATTGGCATACCAAGAGAACGGTTAACCAATGAAACCCGCGTCGCAGCTACGCCGAAGACGGTTGAGCAGCTGCTTAAGTTGGGTTTCAGCGTCGCGGTTGAAAGCGGTGCAGGTCAACTGGCAAGTTTTGACGATAAGGCGTTTGTACAAGCAGGCGCAGAAATTGTTGACGGAAATGCCGTCTGGCAGTCAGAGATCATCCTGAAGGTCAACGCGCCGGAAGAGGCGGAAATCCCGTTGCTCAACCCGGGCACGACGCTGGTGAGTTTTCTTTGGCCCGCGCAAAACCCTGAGCTGTTGCAGAAGCTGGCAGAGCGCAACGTGACGGTTATGGCGATGGACTCCGTGCCGCGTATTTCGCGAGCGCAGTCGCTTGATGCCTTAAGCTCGATGGCGAATATCGCCGGGTATCGGGCCATTGTTGAAGCCGCTCATGAATTTGGCCGCTTCTTCACCGGCCAGATCACCGCCGCGGGCAAGGTTCCACCTGCCAAGGTCATGGTGATTGGTGCGGGTGTTGCTGGTCTGGCAGCTATCGGTGCGGCAAACAGCCTGGGCGCTATCGTTCGTGCTTTTGACACCCGTCCGGAAGTGAAAGAGCAAGTTCAGAGTATGGGCGCTGAATTCCTCGAACTGGACTTTAAAGAAGAGGCCGGCAGCGGCGACGGTTACGCCAAGGTGATGTCCGAAGCGTTCATCAAAGCCGAAATGGCGCTCTTCGCCGCGCAGGCGAAAGACGTTGATATTATCGTTACCACCGCGTTGATTCCGGGCAAACCGGCACCGAAACTGATCACCCGCGAAATGGTCGATTCGATGAAGGCGGGCAGCGTGATTGTCGATCTCGCCGCGCAAAACGGCGGTAACTGCGAATACACCGTGCCTAACCAGGTGACCACCACCGAGAACGGGGTGAAGGTTATTGGTTATACCGATCTGCCAGGCCGACTGCCGACGCAGTCTTCCCAGCTTTATGGCACGAACCTCGTTAACCTGCTCAAGCTGTTGTGCAAAGAGAAAGACGGCAATATCACCGTCGATTTTGACGACGTAGTCGTACGTGGCGTTACGGTGGTTCGCGAGGGTGAAATCACCTGGCCTGCGCCGCCTATCCAGGTTTCTGCTCAGCCGCAGGCTGCGCCAAAAGCCGCGCCCGCGCCGAAAGAAGAGAAAAAACCGGCCTCACCGTGGCGCAAATATGCGTTGATGGCACTGGTCGTCATACTGTTTGGCTGGCTTGCTGATGTCGCGCCGAAAGAGTTCCTGGGTCACTTTACGGTGTTCGCGCTTTCCTGTGTAGTGGGTTACTACGTGGTCTGGAATGTGTCGCACGCGCTACACACTCCGCTGATGTCCGTGACAAACGCTATCTCCGGGATCATCGTTGTCGGGGCGTTATTGCAAATTGGCCAGGGTGGCTGGGTGAGTTTCCTGAGCTTTATCGCGGTGCTTATTGCCAGCATTAATATTTTCGGTGGCTTCACCGTGACTCAGCGCATGCTGAAAATGTTCCGGAAAAACTAAGGGGTAACATATGTCTGGAGGATTAGTTACAGCTGCATACATTGTTGCCGCGATCCTGTTTATTTTCAGCCTGGCGGGGCTTTCGAAACACGAAACCTCTCAACAGGGTAACAACTACGGTATCGCCGGGATGGCGATTGCGCTGATTGCCACGATTTTTGGCCCGGAGACCGGCAACGTTGCGTGGATCCTGGTGGCGATGATCATCGGCGGCGCGATTGGTATTCGTCTGGCGAAGAAAGTCGAGATGACCGAGATGCCGGAGCTGGTGGCGATTCTGCACAGCTTCGTCGGTCTGGCGGCGGTACTGGTGGGTTTCAACAGCTACCTGTATCACGACACGGGCCTGGAACCGATTCTGGTGAACATTCACCTGACGGAAGTGTTCCTTGGTATCTTCATCGGTGCGGTGACCTTTACCGGTTCCGTGGTGGCGTTTGGCAAACTGCGCGGTAAGATCTCTTCTAAACCGCTGATGCTGCCGAATCGTCACAAAATGAACCTGGCGGCGCTGGTTGTTTCTTTCCTGCTGCTGGTGGTGTTTGTTCGTACCGAAAGCGTGGGTCTGCAGGTTCTGGCGCTGTTGGTGATGACCATTATTGCGTTAGCCTTTGGCTGGCATCTGGTGGCGTCCATCGGCGGTGCGGATATGCCGGTCGTCGTTTCAATGCTTAACTCCTATTCAGGATGGGCGGCGGCGGCGGCGGGCTTTATGCTCAGCAACGATCTGCTGATCGTCACCGGTGCGCTGGTCGGTTCTTCCGGTGCGATCCTGTCTTACATCATGTGTAAGGCGATGAACCGTTCGTTTATCAGCGTGATTGCCGGTGGCTTTGGTTCTGACGGTTCTTCTACGGGGTCTGATGAAGAAGTCGGTGAGCATCGTGAGATTAATGCGGAAGACACGGCAGAAATGCTGAAGAACTCGCACTCCGTGATAATCACCCCGGGCTATGGCATGGCTGTAGCACAGGCGCAATATCCGGTCGCTGAAATCACCGAGAAACTGCGCGCGCGCGGCATCAAGGTACGTTTCGGTATTCACCCGGTAGCAGGGCGCTTGCCAGGTCATATGAACGTGCTGCTGGCGGAAGCCAAAGTACCCTATGACATCGTGCTGGAAATGGATGAAATCAATGATGATTTCGCCGATACCGATACCGTGCTGGTGATTGGCGCCAACGATACGGTAAACCCGGCGGCGCAGGACGATCCGCGTAGCCCAATCGCCGGTATGCCGGTGCTGGAAGTATGGAAAGCGCAGAACGTTATCGTGTTCAAACGCTCTATGAACACCGGCTATGCTGGCGTGCAGAACCCGCTGTTCTTTAAAGAAAACACCCATATGCTGTTTGGCGATGCCAAAGCCAGCGTGGATGCGATCCTGAAAGCGCTGTAATCGTCAGCGTAAACCAAGACGGCCTCTGCGGAGGCCGTTTTTTTAATACTCCGCTATTCATGATTACCACTCATAAACCCATACGGTTTTAACCGTCTAATCACCGTAAAACGCCGTGTATATACTGCTTCCTGACTTTTTAGAACATAACAGGGCGCTATGCGTACACGTAAACATGCCTCGTCGGCGGCTATAGCAAGCCAGACTGGTCTTACTTTTATTCTGATCCTCAGTGGCCTGATGGCCTTTGCCTCGCTTTCCACCGACATTTATCTTCCGGCAATGCCGACAATGGCAGAGGATTTACATGGCAATGTAGAACTGACGATCACCGGTTTTTTGGTAGGTTTCGCCATTGCGCAATTGATTTGGGGGCCGATAAGCGATCATCTGGGACGGCGTAAACCGCTGTTAATTGGCATGGTGCTTTTTATCATCGGCTCCGCAGGATGTGCGATGTCCACGAGTATTACGCAAATTGTTTTCTGGCGAGTTTTTCAGGCGCTTGGAGCCTGTACCGGACCTATGCTGGCGCGGGCGATGATCCGCGATCTCTTTGCACGTACTCGCGCGGCGCACATGCTTTCAACTCTGGTGCTGGTCATGGCGATTGCGCCAATAGCAGGACCGTTGATTGGCGGACAAATTATTCGCCTGAGCACCTGGCACTCTGTTTTTTGGCTGCTGGCGGTGATAGGGGCGCTGATGTTTATCTCCTTAAACTGGCTGCCGGAAACATTGCCGGAAGAGAAACGGGTGAAAGCTTCTTTAGCTGGCGCATTTCGTAATTACCGTTCGTTACTCACCAATGGACGTTTTATGCGCTACACCCTGAGCCTGACGTGTTATTACGTTGCCGCGTATGCGTTTATTACCGGTTCGCCGTTTGTTTATATTAGCTATTACCATGTTGAACCACAGCAATACGGCTGGCTGTTTGCGCTCAATATTGTCGGAGTCATGGTCATGAGCGTACTAAACCGTCGTCTGGTGCAACGGCATTCTCTGGAGCAACTGCTAAAGTATGCGACGATGCTGGCGGCGCTGGCTGCAGTGGCGCTTGCAGTGCTGGTTAAGCTGGAGTCTGGTGGCGTTGAAGCCATTATCATCACCGTTTTTCTGTTTTTCTCAATGAATGGCATTATTGCTGCTACTTCAACCGCTGCTGCGCTGGACGCGGTACCGAGCATCGCCGGTTCAGCCTCCGCGCTGATTGGCGCGTTACAATACGGTAGCGGCATTATCTCGTCATTGCTGCTGGCCGCCTTCAGCGACGGAACACCATGGACTATGGCCTGGATAATTGCGTTATTTACGTTGTGTAGCGCCGTTCTGGCGCTACGGGCTAAACGATAAAAATGCCCGCAATGGCGGGGCGAATTCACTCTTTATTGAGATCGCTCAGCAACACGGCAATGCTTTGACCACCGTTGGTTTGCTCAAGCGCGATTTTCACGATGATGGTCAGCGGCACAGAAAGCAGCATCCCGACAGGCCCCAGTAACCAGCCCCAGAAGATTAACGACAGAAACACCACCAGCGTAGACAACCCAAGTCCACGTCCCATGATCCGCGGTTCGAGGATATTTCCGAACACCAGGTTAATGACCAGATAACCTGCGAAAACCACCAGGGCGTCATAAAGGCCGCTAAATACCAGCACCTGAGCAATAGGGGGAATGGCGGCCAGCACCGAACCGATATTAGGAATATAGTTGAGCGCAAACGCCAGCAGTCCCCAGACAAAGGCGAAACGCACGTCGAGTGCGGCGAGCATGCCCCAGGCTACCAGCCCGGTCACAATGCTGATCGCCGTTTTGAGCACCAGATAGTGGGATACGCTGTCGATGGCGCGTTGAATCGCCGCCATTCCCTCAATGGGACGACTCATCATTTGTTTGAGTTTGTTGGGTAACTGCGGTACTTCCAGCAGCATAAAAACCACCGTCAACAGCAGTAAAAATATCGATGACATGGCATTAGACAACTGCGCCAGTAAATTGGTCACCAGCGTCATTGCCGCGTTCGGGTCGATATATTTGACGAGTTCATCCACGGAAACGCCGATCCCTGCGCGCTGTAACCACGGCTCAAGGTTTTTGAGTGGGATAACCAGTGAAGAGCGATACTGCGGCAGCGTTCGCGCAAGCTCATTTAAGGATGTACCTAAATACGCTAATAGCAACACCATTAGCATCACAATAATAACAATGAGCAATGATACCGCTATTACGCGCGGTATGTGAAGTTTGACCATCCGCTGCACCACGGGGTTAAGCACGACGGCAATAAATAACGCCAGAATAAATGGGACGATGATATCTGCGGCAACGCGGATGCCGCTCAGGATGATAACCAGCATGCCCAGCATAATGACTATTTTTAGGCCGTTAAGCGTGATGATCGGTTTCGCCATGTGTATTCCTGCATTTTTCATTTTTGAATCTGAATAATAATGTGATTTGCGTCGAGCCGTTATAACAAAAATCAAATGGGGCAGGTAAAGAAGTGAAAAGACTTTGAGTTCGCATTGAAGCTATGGTACAAATCATCTGTGTTTAACTACCGAGGACAATTATCATCCGCGATGATGAGAAGCAACACTGCGGATAATTGTAATATTATGGACAATATGTTCAGGATGTTTTTGCGTTTACCTTCACTTCTTCGTACCTCCTCCACTTTCTTGCTTGCGGGTGAGCAACACTGGCGCAACGCGCTTTAGTCCCTTCTTCTGCCTGAGCTGGCGCTGTGCGCTGAGCTAACTAATTTTATTTTTTGGTTTACTGCATGCAGTAGGCCCAAAGGACTATATTCTCAAGCAGGAGAAGCATTATGTTTTACTGGATATTATTAGGCCTGGCCATCGCGGCTGAAATTACTGGTACGCTGTCAATGAAATGGGCAAGTGTCGGTCATGGTAATTCGGGCTTTATTTTAATGCTGGTAATGATTGCCTTATCGTATATTTTTCTCAGTTTTGCCGTTAAAAAAATTGCCCTTGGTGTGGCCTATGCCTTATGGGAAGGTATCGGTATTTTATTTATTACGCTGTTCAGCGTGCTGTTATTTGACGAAACCTTGTCCACGATGAAGGTGGCTGGACTGGTCTCGCTGGTGTTAGGTATTGTACTGATTAAATCCGGTACACGAAAACCGACAAAGGCGGGCAGAGAGGTGAGCCATGCAGCAGTTTGAGTGGGTTCACGGCGCATGGCTTGGCATAGCCATTGTGCTCGAAATCGTCGCTAACGTCTTTTTGAAATTTTCAGATGGGTTTCGCCGCAAGACTTATGGCGTGCTGTCGCTGGCAGCCGTGTTAGCGGCCTTTAGCGCGCTGTCCCAGGCGGTAAAAGGTATCGACCTTTCTGTTGCCTACGCCTTGTGGGGCGGCTTCGGGATTGCCGCGACGTTAGCGGCAGGTTGGGTATTGTTTGGTCAGCGCCTGAATCATAAAGGCTGGATCGGTTTGGCGCTGCTGCTTGCCGGAATGGTAATGATTAAACTTGCCTGATCTCTGTGCTGCCCGTTACTACGGGCAGCATAGGTTATTCCTTCGCCAACTCATCCAGCTTATCGCGAAAACCGGTCACGGATATGGCGCGATTATCGGCCCGCCAGCGATCTTTCGCCGCCGGAGCGGAGCTTTGTACGCCAATCAACTGCCAGCCAGTATCTGTCTTCAACATCAATGGTGAACCGCTGTCGCCCGGGAGTGTGTCGCACTGGTGCGACAAGACGGTATTCTGCGCCCAACCGGTCACCACGCAATCCTGATGCGTGTACAAATCATCGAGATGATCTTCCGGGTAGCCCGACTGCGTAACTTTACGATCTGCGGTTTTCAGCGCCGCGGTTAATGCCGCTTTATCACCTTCAAATAATGGCAGCGGTGTGATGCCAGAAGGTGGGTAACGCAGCACCACCAGACCGAAATCCCACGGGGCCGCGGAAGGCGGCACAATCCAGCCATCGCCATCGGCTTTTAAACGTTTTCCGAGCGAGGGATCTACCCGTCCTTCAATGCCGTGGATCTCGTAGCGCCAGACACCCTTTTTCGACACGAAGCGTAATGCCACGGCTTTATCCGGCTTGCCTTTCGGGGGGGTGAGTAAGCAGTGTCCGGCAGTCAGTGCCAGTCGTGGTGAAATGAGCGTGGCAGTACACAGGTTACCGCTGGCGGTTTCCAGTTGCCCGATAGCGTCCCAAGGAGATTGCGTTGGGTCAGTCACTTTTATGCGATCGTCATGACCAAAAAACAGCGTTTTTACGTTTTCTGCTTCAGCGCTGGCCGTTGCAGGCTGGTCCGCATGCGCAACGACAGGAAGTAAACAAATTGAACCCAGTAACACAGCAATGGTTTTATGCATATCACACTCTGGTGGGGAATTATGATTTTTAACAGCAAACCCTCAGTTAATACTATAGACGGGACGGCGGGAAAGTGGGAGTAAAATCAGATAACTACACTCAGGATAGATAAAAATGCATGGCAATGAGGGCGCAAATTATCAGGGTAATAAGAATGAACTCAAAGCGATAATGTGACACCATTTTACCCTCCAAAAGGCGGCGCTAAATCAGGTCGATTTAGCGCCGTATGCTATGGCGTGGGGGACGCCATAGTAACTACAAATGTGTTATGCAGCTGGCTGAGCAGCGGGTTTAGCGGTGTCGTGTTTTACGGCTTTTTTGGTGTGTTTTTTAGCTGCCTGAGCTTTCTGCTCTGGTGCTTTTTGTTCTGCAGCGGGTTTGGTCGCTGCTTTTTTGGTGTGTTTTTTAGCAGCCTGAGCTTTCTGCTCTGGCGCTTTCTGTTCTACAGCCGGTTTTGTGGTGGATTTTTTAGCGTGTTTCTTGGCAGCCTGCGCTTTCTGCGGCGCTGCTTTGTGCTGTTTTTTATGATGAGTGGTTTTTGCCGGAGCTGCTTTGGTGGTTGCAGCAGCAGCCGGAGCGGTGGTAGCAGTTGTTTCAGCAGCAAATGCAGCAGAAGACAGACCCATAGCAGCGGCAACAACCAGAGCTAATACTTTTTTCATTCTCATACCCTCGATTTGGTTTTTCATTCAACCCCACTGCGGGGCCGTTGAAATAACTATATCGCTGTAATCACAGGGCTTCCGTGAGTCATTGGTTTCGGCTTGTAACGATATGTACAATGACTCACGGTATGAGATTACAAATAGCGGGCTTCCAGATGAGCGCGGAAATAACGACTGCTGAGCGGCTCTCCGGTGGCCTGGGTAATAAGTTGTTCAGTGGTGAAACGGCTGCCATGCTGCCAAATATTCTGACGTAACCAGTCAAACAGGGCACCAAACTCACCTTGCGCAATAGACTGCTCTAAATCAGGCAATGCGCGCTTAGCGGCACTGAATAACTGCGCCGCATACATGGCGCCTAAAGTATAGGAAGGGAAGTAGCCAAAGCCGCCATCGGTCCAGTGAATATCCTGCATACAACCATTACGATAGTTGCCGATGGTTGACAGCCCCAGCCAGGACTGCATTTTCTCATTCCACAATGCCGGGATATCATCCACTTCAATATCGCCATTAATGAGCGCGCGTTCGATTTCATAACGCAGGATAACGTGAGCAGGATAGCTCACCTCGTCGGCATCAACACGGATAAAACCGGGTTTAACCTGCTGGTTCCAGGCGATGAAATTGCTTTCTTCAAACGCAGCCTGATCGCCAAAGTGGCGCGTCACAGCAGGAATTAACCGCGTCAGAAATGCTTTACTGCGCCCCAGTTGCATCTCAAAGAACAGACTCTGGGACTCATGAATAGCGGTTGAGCGTGCCAGGGCGATAGGTTGCCCTGACCAACTGTGCGGCAGATTTTGCTCATAGCGGGCGTGACCGGTTTCATGGATCACGCCAAACAGTGCGCTAAGTAATTCGTTTTCATCATAGCGGGTGGTGATACGCACATCTTCAGGTACGCCACCACAGAAGGGGTGCGCACTGATATCCAGTCGACCAGCCGTAAAATCGAATCCCAACTGCGCCATCGTTTCAAGACCCAACTCTCGCTGGATTGCGGTTGGGAAAGGACCAACCGGGGCGATGAGCGACTGCTGAGACTGCTTTACCACCACCTTGTTGAGCAGATCCGGTAACCAGCTTTTAACGTCTGCAAACAGGACATCCAATTGGGCACTGGTCATCCCTGGTTCGAATATGTCCAGTAGCGCGTCATAAGGCGAACAGCCTGTGGCTTCCGCACGCAGCCGGGCTTCTTCACGACTGTGCTTCACGACCTCTTTCAGGTTTTCGGAAAATCCCTCCCAGTCATTCGCTGGTCGCTGGCTGCGCCAGGCATGCTCGCAGCGGCTACCCGCGAGTGATTTCGCTTCTACCAACGATTCAGGTAGTAAGGATGCCTGATGATGCAGTCGCGACATTTCGCGCAGGTTGGCTTGCTCAACATCGTTAAGGTCTTCCTGTTGGGCTGCGGCGATCCACGTTGCCACCTTCGGGTCGGTTAACAACTGGTGCTCAAGCACGCTCAGCTCGGCCAGTGCTTCGCCGCGAGCTTTGCTGCCGCCAGATGGCATCATGGTAAACATGTCCCAACTGGCGATTGCCGAGAGGTGGGAGAAGCGAGAGAGCCGCTGGAACGTGCGGGTGAGCTGATGGTAATTATCATTGTTACTCATTTTTTGTTCTCGTTCTGTTTAGGTGTGGTGAGAAGTTTACCGTGATTCATTCACTTTTCATAAACACACCTTTGTACCCGACTTTGCGTAACAGCTTTTTATAGCGAAAAGCCAGTAGCACGAGAAAACAGAGGGCATAAATAATGGGGAACGGTGATAACACTTTTACCGACCACAGATAATGCAGCGGAAGCAAAACGGCCGCCAGGTAGACGTAGTTGTGCAATGTTTGCCAGCGTTTGCCCATTTTACGTTGCGCGGCTTGCGTGGAGGTCAGCGTCAGCAGGAATAAGATTATCCAACCAGTCATGCCCAACGTTAGCCATGGGCGTGAAACCAATTCACGTCCCAATAATCCCAGATTTTGTATACCCAACTCCAGCAGCGCATAGCTGGTCATATGCAGCGTGGCCCATGCAAAACACCATAACCCTAATAATCGACGGGTGCGATACAACAACGGCTGCTTTGCGTAGCGGGCAAGCGGTGACACCAGCAGGGTAGCAAGCAGAAACTTCAGCGCGGTGATGCCCGTAAAGTGTTGGATATCTTTACCCGGGTCGGCCCCCAACTCACCACGCTGTGCGGCCCAGAAGAGCCATAGCAGGGGTAAAAAACCGGCGAGATGCAGCAGTACTTTCAGGCCGGTTATCTGTTTTGCGGTTAACCTCACTTAAAAATACTCCCGTAGATCCATGCCCTGATATAAAGAAGCCACCTCATCGGCATAACCATTAAAAGGCAACGTGGGCTGTCGCTGAACATCGAGAATGCCACCCGAACCGATAAAACGCTCTGTGGCCTGAGACCAGCGGGGGTGATCGACTTGCGGATTGACGTTGGCGTAAAAACCGTATTCGTTAGGTGCCGACATATTCCAGGTCGTCGGCGGCTGTTCACGCGTCAGCTTAATACTGACTATCGATTTAATTCCCTTGAAGCCGTACTTCCAGGGTACGGTCAGGCGTATTGGCGCTCCGTTTTGCGGCGGCAACGCTTTGCCATAAACGCCCACGGTCAGAAGGGTAAGCGGGTGCATGGCCTCGTCCAGACGTAAACCTTCAACATAGGGATACTTCAACCCGCCATCAATGAAGCGATCTTTCTGGCCGGGCATTTCATCAGGCGCGTAGCGTGTTTCAAAGGCGACGTATTTGGCGTGGCTGGTGGGTTCAACCAGCGCCAATAATTTATGCAAAGGAAAGCCGACCCACGGTACAACCATCGACCACGCCTCAACGCAACGCATCCGGTAAATACGCTCTTCTAATGGAAAACGAGTCGTCAGCGCATCATGATCCAACGTTAAAGGTTTGTTCACTTCACCGCTGATGGTTAACGTCCAGGGATCGGTTTTCAGGCTACCGGCATTCGCGGCAGGATCGGCTTTATCCAGACCAAATTCGTAGAAATTGTTGTAGCCCGTGACCTTGTCTTCCGGCGTCAAGGGGAGATTGTTTTGCCAGATCTCGGGTTTTGTGAACTCGAGCGGTTTGCCCGCCGGTGCAGACGGACGATCGTTGCCTTTAAACCAATTCAGCAGACTGGCCTGTGTCGGGGAAGAGAACGAAGCCGCCGCCGCACCTATCCCAAGAGCTTTGAGGATCTGTCGTCGTTGCATAAAAAAAACGGACTCGGCGGTAACATCAGCTTCCCGAAGTGGATGTTTTTTCTGCATAACTTTTCCTTTTTATTTTCATGTTAAGGAAAACAAATCGACGTTTCCCTGTTGATGCCTGACCTATCTATAACGTCATACTGGACGCATGCGTATCCCTGGATCCTCACGAAAAGTTAAAAATTTTGTGATAACTTCCGCCCCTTGCCTGAGGTAAGCTTTCAGCATGACGAGAGGGGGATGACACTGATGGCAGGCGCAAAAAAGATATTTTTGGTGGAAGATGACAGCGATATTGCCTCACTTTTGCAACTTAGCCTGAAGGATGAGGGGTACGAAATTATTCATGAGGCTGATGGGGCACGAGCGGTCGAGCTACTGGAGAAGCACGTATGGGATGCCGTTATCCTCGATTTGATGCTGCCGGGCGTGGACGGTCTGGAGATATGTCGTCGCATTCGGCAAATGAGCTTCTATCTACCTGTCATTATTATCAGCGCTCGCACCAGTGAAACTCACCGCGTACTGGGGCTGGAAATGGGCGCCGATGATTATTTAGCCAAACCTTTCTCGGTGCTGGAATTGATGGCCCGGGTGAAGGCGTTGTTTCGCCGTCAGGAGGCGATGAGTCAGAACCTGCGTATGGAGGCGGGGATTATCACCGTCCATGGTGTGGAGATTGATCCATTAGCCCGGGAAGTCCGCCTGCAGGGTAAATCCCTCGATTTAACGCCGCGTGAATTCGATCTGCTCTATTTTTTCGCCCGCCATCCCGGGGAGGTCTTTTCGCGTCAGGCGTTGTTAGACCAGGTGTGGGGCTACCAGCACGAAGGATATGAGCATACGGTGAACAGTCATATTAATCGCCTGCGCACCAAAATTGAAAAAGATGCTGCGGAGCCGGAAATTATTCTTACCGTGTGGGGACGAGGCTATAAGCTTGCTGCGGTTAACGCGGAGCATCAACCATGATTTATCGATTGTCGCTGAGCCAGCGTCTGACCCTGGTCTTTACCTCTATAATGTTGATTTGCGCGGTTGCGGTCAGCGTTGTCCAGATCCGCAGCAGTAAACAGTATGGCGACGCCATGGTGCAAAGGCTCTCGCTGGAATTGGCAAGCAAAATTGTCAAAAGTGAGTCGCTTATTGATGCCAGCGGTCAGGTTAATCGGCAGACCTTAAAAGGACTGTTCAATCACCTGATGACGCTAAACCCAAGCGTGGAGCTGTATCTGGTTTCACCGTCAGGCGAGATACTTGCTGATGCTGCTCCGCCTGGGCATATTCAGCGCCAGAACATTAGCGTACAGCCGATCCAGGTTTTCCTTAATTCGGACGAGCTGCCCGTTTATGGCAATGATCCGCGCAGCAGCCAGCAAAAGGTATTCAGCGCTGCGCCAGTTTTATTTAACGGCAAGCTGCATGGCTATTTGTACATTATTCTCCAGGGCGAAGATCTCAATATGCTGGCGAATACCGCCTGGCAAAAAACGCTTTGGAACACCGTGACCGGGACGTTAATACTGGTTTTATTAGCCGGTGCAATCGCGGGGTACCTGGTGTGGAGATGGGTGACGAATCCGGTGAAAAGGCTGACAGGTCAGGTGGTTAATCTGGAGCAGGACAGCATTAGCGTCATCAAGCAGCTGGCGCAGAAAAAGCCCGATTTAACTCCGGCGAATGAAATTGCGTTGCTGAACAATGCATTTATTGAGTTAGCACAGAAAATTGCCCACCAATGGGATTTATTAGCTGACAGCGATCGTCAGCGCAGAGAGTTTATCGCCAATATTTCGCACGATTTACGTACGCCGCTCACTTCACTGCTGGGGTATCTGGAAATGCTGTCGCTGAAAGCCGATACGATGACGCCGGAGGAAAACCGGCATTATCTAAGCATTGCACTGCGCCAGGGGCATAAGGTTCGCCATCTGTCACAACAGCTTTTTGAGCTGGCGAGACTTGAGCATGGCGGCATAAAACCACAGCGTGAACGTTTTGCTATTGGCGAGCTGATCCAGGATGTGGCACAGAAATTTGATCTACCCGTTGCCACGCGTCATTTGCAGTTGCACCTTGACGTAATTGGTCCGTTACCGCTGGTGAATGCCGATTTATCGATGATGGAAAGAATCGTCACTAATTTGCTGGATAACGCTATCCGTCATACGCCTGACGGGGGCGAAGTGTGGCTAAAAGTCTGGCGTGATGAAGACCGCTTGTTAGCAGAAGTGCAGGACAGCGGGCCTGGCGTCGAAGAGGCTGTTCGCGAAGTATTATTTCAGCGCCCGACGGCGTTACTACCCCGTGAGCAGCGGGCTGAGCGTGGTGGTCTGGGCTTACTGATCGTGCGCAGAATGCTCGAACTGCATGGGGGAGATATCCGCCTGATTAATTCAACGGCAGGGGCCTGTTTCCGTTTTTCGTTGCCGCTGGCGGATTCCCCACTGAGTAGCTGATGAGAATGTTCCGCTGAAAAGAGTCTGTAACGCTCTACGCGTTGTAAACCGTGGGCATTGCGTAAAAGTTGGTAGGTTGCCAGTGATAATGAGAATTTTTATCATATATTGATAATTCATCAAGTTATCTTTGATAAGCGCAAGGAGATCGTATGTCACAGGATGCCGACAACCTGTATATCGTCAGGACCAAAGCGGTTGCTGGCTGTTTTACCATGTTTTTGCTGATGTTTGGCCTCACGTTTATTCCGTTGCTTTTCCCCGCCAGCCAGGTTCTGCTTGCCAAAGGGCTACTTTTTCCGCTGCTGTTTGCGCTGGAATTTGTTGTGCTGGTCCCGCTGTATTACTTCTTCTTCAGAAAAAGAGAGGGGCTGGGAAAGGGAATTTTCAACGCCAGGTGGTTTGCCATTTTGTTCGTGGCGCTGCTGTTTATTCAGCTTATCCTGCCATGGTTTCTGGGCCTCAGACAAACCGAAGCGTGGGTGACCAGCCAGATATCCCTAAACAGCTACGCGCTGTGGTTATCCACTCTGACCCTGATATTTATTGCGCCAGTGTATGAAGAAATTGTTTTCAGGGGCTGTTTATTCAACGCATTCCAGTATTGGTTCAATAATAAAACCTGGCTGTCGTCGGTGGTGGTATCGGTCATTTTTGCCATCATGCATACCCAGTATGTGGATCTGCGCACGTTGCTGATGCTGTTTCTTGTGTCGCAGGTTTTGATCATCGCCAGACTGAAAAGCAATGGCCTGCTGATGCCGGTTATGCTGCATATAGCGATGAACGGGACGGTTATTGCCCTGCAAATGGGTGCTCAGACGTTACAGCCTGGTTGATGAAGGCGATGCCCGGAACCCGGGCATCGTGGATTATACGTGCAGACGATGGTGCAGACGTGCACCGACCAGCAACGCCAGCACCAGCATCAGGGCGATAAATCCGCCCACGCCGTTCCAGCCGTAGCTGTGCCAGAATACGCCACCCAGCGTACCGGCAATACTGGAACCCAGATAATAGCTGAACAGATACAGGGAAGATGCCTGGCCTTTAGCGCGTTTTGCCCGTGGTCCAATCCAACTGCTTGCCACAGAGTGCGCGGCAAAGAACCCGGCTGAAAAGAGCAGCATCCCGGCGAAGATCAGCCACAGCGACGTGAACAGGGTCATCAACAGTCCAACTAGCATCACGCCGGTTGAAAAGAGCATTACCGGACCACGTCCATAGCGGGTGGTCATCGACCCCGCTTTCGGTGAGCTCCAGGTCCCGGTCAGATAGGCCACGGACAACAGACCGACAACCGCCTGGCTGAGTTCCCACGGCGAGAGCATCAGACGGTAGCCGATGTAATTAAACAGCGTGACAAACGACCCCATCAGTAAAAAACCTTCCGCAAACAGCAGCGGCAACCCTCTGTCGCGCCAGTGCAAACGAAAGTTGATAAACAGCGTTTTCGGTCGCAGCGACGTTGGTCTGAAATGACGAGATTCCGGCAAGATTTTCCAGAACATCAGCGCGGAGGCGAGGGCAAAACAACCGATCGCCGCCAGCGCGATACGCCAGTTAAAAAAGTCGGTAAACACGCCGCTTATCAAACGGCCACTCATACCACCAATCGAGTTACCGCTGATATATAAGCCCATTGAGAAGGCGACGAAGCTGGGATGTATTTCCTCGCTCAGATAGGTCATTCCCACTGCCGCCACGCCGCTGAGCGAAAGACCTATCAGCGCACGCATGATTAAAATACCGTGCCAACTGGTCATCATCGTCGAAAGCAACGTACAACAGGATGCGAGCAGCAGGGCGGTAACCATCACCGGCTTGCGGCCTATCGCATCGGAAAGTGGACCAGTAAACAGTAAACCGATCGCGAGCATCGCCGTTGAGATGGAAAGCGAAATACTGCTGCTGGCGGGAGAGACCCCAAACTCGTGCGAGAGCACTGGCAGTATGGGTTGCACGCAATAGAGGAGAGCAAATGTCGCCAGCCCGGCAGAAAACAGCGCCAGCGTGACGCGCATAAATGGGGATGTTCCGCGTTTGATAAAACTATCCGGCGGGGTAACTCTCTGTTCATCAACATCGCTTGTCGGCGCGGTATCGACAGTGGTTGTACGGCTCACTTGAAATCCTTGCTCAATCAATTACCTCTACATGACTAGCTTTAAGAGTATGAAAATCGCATTATTCTGTCTAATATATTAATAATCTCAAATGATATCTTAAAAATATGAATATCGAGCTGCGTCATTTACGTTACTTTGTAGCGGTTGCCGAAGAATTGCATTTTGGCCGGGCGGCGGCACGGCTGAATATTTCGCAACCGCCGCTGAGCCAGCAAATCCAGATCCTCGAGCAGCAGGTCGGCGCCCGACTTCTGGCGCGCACTAACCGCAGCGTGGCGCTGACCTCAGCCGGAAAGCAGTTTCTGGCAGACAGTCGTCAGATCCTGGGGCTGGTTAATGAGGCCGCTGCCAGGGCTGAGCGTCTGCATCTGGGAGAAGCGGGGGAATTGCGTATCGGCTTTACGTCATCTGCACCGTTTATCAAAGCGGTTTCAGATACGTTATCCCTCTTTCGCCAGAGCTACCCCGCTGTACATATGCAAACCCGTGAAATGAACACGCGCGAGCAAATTGCTCCGCTCAATGAAGGAACGCTGGATTTGGGACTTCTGCGCAACACGCAGCTTCCGGAAACGCTGGAGCGTGAAATCATTCTGCATGAGCCGCTGATGGCGATGATCCCGCGCGCGCATCCGTTGGCGCAAAAGCCCGTGGTCACATTGGCGGAGTTGGCCAATGAGCCATTTGTCTTTTTTGATCCGCATGTGGGGACTGGGTTGTATGACGATATTCTTGGCCTCATGCGTCGCTATGGACTGAAGCCGACTATCACTCAGGAGGTTGGTGAGGCGATGACTATCATCGGGCTGGTGGCCGCAGGGTTAGGCGTTTCCATTCTTCCCGCTTCCTTTAAACGGGTGCAATTGTATGAAATGTGTTGGATCCCGATAGCGGAAGAAGATGCCGTTTCGGAAATGTGGCTAGTGTGGCCAAAACATCATGAGCAAAGTCACGCCGCGCAACGCTTTCGCGAGCAACTGCTGGCGGCCGTTCAGGCGATTAATTTAGTTTAAAAATGGGCGAAAATGTGCAGTAAATCACAAGGCTAAGTAAAAAGTTGACGGAAGCCATTGAAGTGCTTCACCATAGCCCGCAGATTATTTCGGAGCGCGAAAATAAAGGGAGTAAGTGGTGGTTGCTGATAGTCAGCCTGGGCATATCGATCAAATTAAGCAGACCAATGCGGGCGCGGTTTATCGCCTGATTGATCAGCTGGGTCCGGTATCGCGTATTGATCTCTCTCGCCTGGCACAATTGGCGCCTGCTAGTATTACTAAAATTGTCCGCGAAATGCTCGAAGCGCACCTGGTGCAAGAGTTGGAAATCAAGGAAGCGGGCAGCCGTGGACGTCCGGCCGTTGGGCTGGTTGTGGAAACGGAAGCCTGGCACTATTTATCCATTCGTATCAGTCGCGGCGAGATCTTTCTGGCGCTGCGCGATCTGAGCAGCAAACTGGTGGTTGAAGATTGTCTTGAAATGGCGCTGGTCAGTGAAACACCATTGCTGGAACGCGTTATTACCCAGGTCGATCAGTTTTTCATCCGCCACCAGCAAAAGCTGGAGCGCTTAACCTCCATCGCCATTACCTTACCCGGCATTATTGATACTGAAAACGGTATCGTTCATCGCATGCCATTCTACGACGATGTCAAAGAGATGCCGCTGGGTGAAGCGCTTGAAAATCATACCGGCGTGCCGGTCTATATTCAGCACGATATCAGCGCCTGGACTATGGCCGAGGCGCTTTTTGGCGCATCGCGCGGCGCGCGCGACGTCATTCAGGTGGTGATCGATCATAACGTGGGGGCCGGAGTAATCACCGACGGTCATCTACTGCATGCCGGCAGCAGTAGCCTGGTGGAAATTGGTCATACCCAGGTGGACCCCTACGGCAAACGCTGTTATTGCGGCAACCATGGTTGCCTGGAAACGATCGCCAGCGTCGACAGCGTTCTCGAACTGGCACAGGTACGCTTGAAGCAGTCAATGAGTTCTTCTCTACACGGGCAACCGTTAACGGTAGACGCGCTGTGTCTGGCGGCGATGCAGGGGGATTTATTGGCGAAAGATATCATTAGCGGCGTCGGGACCCATGTCGGACGGATTCTTGCCATCATGGTGAATTTGTTCAACCCGCAAAAGATATTGATTGGTTCTCCGCTCAGTAAAGCGGCGGATATTTTGTTTCCCACTATTGCTGACAGCATTCGTCAGCAAGCGCTCCCGGCCTACAGTCAGCATATTGTCGTCGAAAGTACGCAGTTCACCAATCAAGGGACGATGGCAGGGGCGGCGCTCGTGAAGGACGCGATGTATAACGGTTCTTTGTTGATTCGTCTATTACAGGGTTAACATTTTTTAACTGTTGTACGAAAAATTGCGCTATCTCAAGCCGATTCTCGTCGTCATACCTTAGACTTTCTCCACTGTATTATTTTCCTGACTTATATTTTCAAAGCATAACGGTGGAGTTAGTGATGCTGAAGCGTTTCTTTATTACAGGTACAGACACTTCTGTTGGGAAGACCGTGGTTTCCCGCGCATTACTACAAGCGTTAGCGTCAGGGGGTAAAAGCGTTGCGGGCTACAAACCCGTGGCCAAAGGAAGCAAAGAGACACCTGAAGGTCTGCGCAACAAAGATGCGCTGGTGCTGCAAAGCGTGTCCACTATCGAATTGCCCTACGAGGCGGTCAACCCGATTGCGTTGAGTGAGGATGAAAGCAGCGTAGCGCATAGTGGTCCGGTCAATTACACCCTGTTATCCAACGGCCTCGCAAGCCTCAGCGAAAAAGTGGATCACGTTGTCGTTGAAGGCACCGGAGGCTGGCGGAGCCTGATGAACGATCTGCGTCCGCTATCTGAATGGGTGGTGCAGGAACAACTGCCGGTACTGATGGTGGTGGGTATCCAGGAAGGCTGTATTAATCATGCCATCCTCACCGCACAGGCGATTGCCAGCGACGGACTGCCTTTGATTGGCTGGGTCGCGAACCGAATCAACCCGGGGCTGGCACATTATGCGGAAATCATTGATGTGCTGGGCAAAAAATTACCCGCACCGCTGATCGGTGAACTGCCTTATCTGCCTCGCGCAGAGCAACGCGAGCTGTCTCAGTACATCCGTCTGTCAATGCTCGGCAGCGTGTTGTCGGTAGATAGAGTCCTGGCGTAACGTTCGCGACAGCACAGACGCCACCACACAGGCAATCAGCAACCCGGGGAGCAGACGATACTCCCCGGTCATTTCACAAACCATCAGTGTCGACATTATTGGCGCATGCGTGGTCGCTGCCAGCAGCGTGGCCATCCCCGTTAATCCCAGCAGAATGGCAATCTCATCCGGACCCGGAAGCCATAATCCCCACACTCGTCCCAGCAGCATACCCACCGAAAGACCGACAAACAGCGTTGGCGTAAACACACCGCCAGGCGCACCGGAACCACTGCTGGCAAGCACCGCCAGTAATTTGCAGATGAAGATCCCGCTCACCACGGCCAGCAGCGGTGGGGAGAGTAAATATGACTGCACCACGCTGTAGCCGTTACCCCAGACCGCAGGCGTGAGCAATGACAGCAGGCCAACGATCAGCCCGCCAAGCGCCAGTTGCCACGGGGGCGAGAGTTTTAAGCGCAAAAAAACATTATGGCTGGTGGTCATCAACCACATGAATAGCGGTCCGCAAACGCCGGCAGCCAGACCGGTGCTGATGATCATGACGTATTCCAGCGCATGCAGTTCCCGTGTGAAGTGCACGGCATACAGCAGCGCATTGCTGGCGCTCAGCATATTGGTGGTGAGCAAGGCGACGACGGCGGATACCACCACCGGTCCCAGTGACGCGAGGATCAACGTGCCAAACAATACTTCAGCAATAAATAGACTGCCCGCCAGTGGGGCATGATACGCTCCGGCCATACCCGCAGCGGCTCCGCAGGCAATCCATAACTTCCATTCTGTGCGCGGGGTGAAGCGTTGAGCAAAGCTGGAGGCTGCCAGCGCTGCCAGTAAAATCATGGCACCTTCGCGCCCGATGGCACTCCCGCTGGAGACGACCAGTAACGAGGCCAGCGATTTCACCAGGCTTGCACTGACGTCAAATTGTCCGTTAGTTTGCAAGGCTTCCATGTAATCAGTGGGAGCCTGCGGGCGTAACCGGTTGAACGTTTGCCATCCCCAAAGCAGCAAACCCGCCGCCAGCCCTCCTAACGCAGGTGTCAGCATGCGTCTTACAGGGGAAAGGTTTGTTGCCGCGTTGACCAGACTCCCTGTGTCATTGCTCAGGAACAACCATTCAAGAAGGAGCATGGCGTGGCGAAATCCTGCGACGGCCAACGCAGCAAGGATACCAATCAGTGCAGCAATCAGCAGGCGGCGGAACATGGCGCGCAGGTCAGGATAAGCATGTAAATGATGCATGAGTGACCAGACAGGAAATTTCAGACGCTTTATTTTGCGGCTATTTGGCAACAGAAGCAAAAGCTCAGCGTGCGCAACAGATGCTACACAGGCAGGACACATCCTGCCTGTGGTGAAACTAACGAAAAAGTGGCTTATCGGCTATCGGGATCAGTAACTGCGACTGCCATTGCGCCAGCGTCAGACGGGCCAGCTCCCCCAGCGCCTGGTAAAACGGGTGGTCAGCTTTTTCGATAAACACATCAAGGAAGCGGGATGACCACGGGAACAGATGCCAGGCCAGCAGCTGTTCGCACTCGGTGTGGCGTTCATTTTCAGCAAGCCAGGCCGTCAGCAACAGCAGTGAACCAAAGTGATCTTCTGGCTCATTTTGCTGCATGGCAAACTGGATACCGTTGTCCCGCATCCACTGACGGAGTGCCAGCGTAGAGTCGCCAAACAACACGTTTTCACGATCCAGCCAGACAGATCCCCAGGGCGGAGAGGGTAGCGCATATGGACCGACAAACAGGCGTTGCCAGGCCTGCGGGAGAGGCTCATCGACCTCGGCTTGTAGCCGTGCTGCCAGCGGGAAAAGCATTGCCTGATCGAGCGGCCACTGCGCCTGCCAGCCATCGGCTCTTAACGCGCTGACTAAGGCAGAGGCTTCCGCGCTATCTGGCGCATAGTAAAACAGTGCGCCGAGTACGCGCGCCGCAGTAGAAAAGTTGTCACCTTGCGAAAAATGGGTCATGCAAACAATCCTGAACAGTGCGGGTTGCCCCGCACCCGAAAGTTAACCTGCAACAGCCATTCCGACTGTCATATGTAAACCGTAAAACAATCCGCGGCCAATGATTTCACCGGCGAGGACTAACACTAAGCCCAGCGCCAGGCCGCCGACGGACGGTGCTTTACGACGGATCAGCGGGCATATCCAGCAGCCCAGACCGGCGGCCAGCAGAATGATGCGCCAGACCTGCAAGCTTCCGTAGTCGGGAACCAGCGCGCTGGCGGATTGTACCGAACTGTGGATCCCGCCGAGAGACAGGCCCTGCAGAACAATAACCACCACGATCACCAGTAGGGCCAAAACGCTCACGTAGGCGAATCTGGCGGTGCCAGAGGAAACACCCGCAGCACGCAGCAGCAGGGCGGCAAACAGCGGTCCGCTCAGCAACATCGTCATAAAAAATGCCACCGTAGTGTAGCCGTTATACCAGGTCGGGACAGTGTCTATCTGGTAGACGCTGGTCATCGCCAGCACAAATACCAGACCCAGCAGCATGCCCACCAGCAGCCAGATTTTACCTAACGCTGCGGGCATTTTACCGAGAAACGCCACCAGCCACCACAGGCCACCGACGGCGAAAAACAGTGAACCACTGGCGATTTCGTTACTCAGCGCAGATGCGCCAACTCTGTTCAGCGAGTTAAAGGCGCGCAGTGGCGAACCCAGGTGCATTACCGAGGCGAGAAAGGCGATGCCCATCACCAGCCACAGAAAAAACATGCTGCGCACGATACGTTGTTTTGCCACCTCGTCTTTAGCGGTCAGCCAGCCATAGCCACTCACTATCAGCGCTCCGGCCACGCACTGGCCCAGCACCGTAAACAGGACCAGCGGCCATTCATGCCATCCATTGCCCATGTTACACCTCCTGCGGATTCGCCAGATAACCCGTGGTATCCCCGGTCGGGCGGCTATTGGCGTTGGGTTTGATCACAATGTTCGGTTTGGTGAAGTGCGCACCTGGCAGCGGAGCGACCGCCGCCAGTTCACCGTGCTTTTTGCGCAGCTCATCAATTGGACCAAAGTCCAGCGCGCGCAGCGGACAGGACTCGACGCAGATGGGCTTTTTGCCGTCGGCTACGCGGTCATGACAGCCATCGCACTTGGTCATATGACCTTTGGCGGCATTGTACTGCGGTGCGCCGTACGGGCAGGCCATATGGCAGTAGCGACAGCCTATGCATATGTCTTCATCCACCACCACAAAACCATCTTCACGCTTATGCATAGCGCCGCTGGGGCAAACCTTGGTGCAGGCCGGATCTTCGCAGTGGTTACAGGCAATGGAGAGGTAATAGGCGAAGACATTCTGTTGCCAGACGCCGTTATCTTCCAGCCAGTCGCCTCCAGCATATTCGTAAATACGCCGGAAACTGACGTCGGGAGTGAGATCCTTGTAATCTTTGCAGGCCAGCTCGCAGGTTTTACACCCCGTGCAACGGCTGGAATCAATAAAAAATCCATACTGAGTTGTCATGGGTTAGTCCTTATGCCTTCTCGATCTCGACCAGGTTAGTATGCTGTGGGTTGCCCTTTGCCAGCGGCGACGGGCGCTGAGTTGTCAGCGTATTGACGCAGGCGCCATGGTCAATCTTATCGCCAGCCATATCGGCATCGTGCCATGCATCCTGGCCCATTGCGCTTACTCCGGGCAAAATTCGTGGCGTTACTTTTGCCGGGATACGCAGTTCACCGCGATCGTTAAAGACTCGCACCATATCGCCATTTGCAATCTCCCGTTTTTGGGCATCGATGGGATTGATCCATACTTCCTGACGACAGGATGCCTGGAGAACATCGATATTGCCGTAGCTGGAGTGGGTGCGGGATTTGTAGTGGAAACCAAACATCTGCAGCGGGAATGAACTGCGTTTCGGGTCATCCCACCCTTCAAACGTGGATGCATAAACGGGAAGCGGACTGATTACCTCGTCCTTTTGCAGTTCCCATGTACTGGCAATTTTCGCCAGTCGGCTGGAGTAAATTTCAATCTTGCCAGACGGTGTTTTGAGCGGGTTGGCCTGTGGATCCTCGCGGAATTTTCTATAGGCGACAAAGTGTCCGTTAGGATCTTTGCGTTTATAGATCCCCATTTTTTTCAGCTCGTCATAAGTCGGGAGCGCGGGGTCTTTAGCCAGCATTTTTGCATACAGATACTGAAGCCACTGCTCCTGGGTACGGCCTTCAGTAAACCGTTGATAGACATCATCGCCAAGACGTTTTGCGACTTCACTCATTATCCAGTAGATCGGTTTGCGCTCGAACTTAGGCGACGTCGCGGGTTGAATAAAAATGAGGTAACCCATGTTGCCTGCATAATCGTTAGGAATGATGTCTTCCTGTTCGACGGTCATTAAATCAGGCAACAGAATATCGGCATATTTGGCCGAAGAGGTCATGAAGTTTTCGATGACCACAATCATTTCGCATTTCGTGTCGTCCTGAAGGATCTCATGCGTTTTATTGATATCTGAGTGCTGATTGGTGATGGTGTTGCCCGCGTAGTTCCAGATAAATTTAATCGGCACGTCGAGCTTTTCTTTCCCACGTACGCCATCGCGGGTAGCGGTCATTTCCGGGCCCCGGACGATTGCGTCGGTCCAGCTAAAGCAGGATATCTGGGTCTTAATGGGATTTTCTGGCAGCGGCATACGCTCAATCGTGATGGTGTAGGTTGATTCTCGTGCACCGCTATTGCCGCCGTTGATGCCGACGTTGCCGGTCAGGATCGGCAGCATCGCGATTGCGCGTGAGGTCAGCTCGCCGTTAGCCTGGCGTTGCGGACCCCAGCCCTGACAAATATATGCGGGTTTTGTACTGCCGATTTCCCGAGCCAGTTTGATAATGCGCTCGGCTGGGATCCCGGTAACATGTGAGGCCCACTGGGGAGTTTTAGCGATACCGTCATCACCGTTGCCCAAAATATAGGCTTTGTAGTGCCCATTAGCGGGGGCGTCGGCGGGCAGGGTTTTCTCGTCGTAACCAATGCAGTATGTATCCAGAAACGTCTGGTCAACGAGATCTTCGTGAATCAGGACCCAGGCGATTCCGGCTACTAATGCAGCATCGGTGCCTGGACGAATAGGGATCCATTCATCTTCACGACCCGCTGCGGTATCGGTATAACGCGGGTCGATGACGATCATCCGGGCATTAGAGCGCTCCCTGGCCTGTTCCAGGAAGTAAGTTATTCCACCTCCGCTCATACGCGTTTCGGCGGGATTATTGCCGAACATCACCACCAGCTTCGTGTTTTCGATATCGGAGGTGCTGTTGCCTTCGTTTGAACCATATGTATAAGGCATTGCCGCCGCGATTTGTGCGGTACTGTAGGTGCCGTAATGACTCAGGAATCCGCCATAGCAGTTCATCAGGCGAGCGACCAGCGAGGCATAAGGGGAGGAGCGAGTAATGTTGCCGCCTACAATGCCAGAGGTGTAGTTGATATACACGGCCTCGTTACCGTATTTGTGCACGGTATTTTTCAAACTGGCACTGATGGTGTCCAGTGCTTCCTGCCAGGTTATACGCTCAAATTTACCTTCACCACGTTTGCCTACGCGCTTCATGGGGTAATTCAGGCGATCCGGATGATTGATCCGTCGACGGATTGAGCGGCCACGCAAACAGGCGCGAACCTGGTGTTGACCATAAATATCGTTCCCGGTCGTATCGGACTCCACCCATACGACTTCATTATCTTTGACGTGGAGTTGCAGGGCACAACGGCTGCCGCAGTTTACGGAACAAGCGCCCCAAACCACTTTTTCTTCAACGGGTTGTATCGCCTGCTGTACCGCTGCGGCGGCAGTGCGCATTCCGAAAGGTAACGACAGCCCACCCGCGGCAAGCGCCAGCGAACCGATTGCCGAGGATTTCACTAACGTCCTGCGGCTAATGCCTCCATATTGCTCAGTTTTTGACATTACTCACCCCATTATAGTTATCGCTATATATTAATTTCTATAACGAAATTAATAGCATGCTAATAATGGTTTGAGTTTACCCAGTTATGGGTATGTCATCTTAATGCATATCAAACTGGAGTGACCCTCCGCGCACGGAGGGCGTGATTTATTGCGGTTCGGCGACGTGCCCGTCCTGGGCAGGGGTGCTATTGGCAGGGGCGTTGCCACTGTTGGTTCGGGTATAGAGAATTTTGTGCGTATCGTTTGCACAATGTCCCACGACCAGTGAATCAGGCTGATCGGCCTGATCGTTGGGAACAATGTTCAGCGTAAAGCTGGATTCAGCAACGCCATTATTAATGATGCGCTGTTCGATATCACTTTTCACGCGTTCACATGACGCCGGTGCCGCCAAAACCTGCGGGGATGCGACGGCAAGTAAGAGCGCGGCAATTCCTGTTATGTATTTCATCATCAGCTCCTTTATGATCGACCTGGACTAAGATTAGCATTTCTGGTGTAAATAACTGTATTTGCTAATATGATTGAGAATTATCTTCTTATCCCGGTGAAAAATGTGAAGAAAAAGATCTTATTAGGTTTCCTGTGCGTCGTGTTGGCCGGGTGTGATAACGCCAAAGGCCTGGATTCCTTTACGCCGGAAATGGCCAGTTTTTCCAATGAATTTGATTTCGATCCGCTGCGCGGGCCAGTAAAAGATTTCAGCCAGACGCTGCTTAATGACAAAGGTGAAGTCACCAAGCGCGTTGTCGGTACGCTCTCACAGGAAGGGTGCTTCGATACGCTTGAATTGCATGATATTGAAAGCAATACCGGCATGGCGCTGGTCCTGGATGCTAACTATTACCGGGACGCCAAAACGCTGGAAAAACGGATCCGCTTACAGGGTAAATGTCAGTTAGCAGAACTGCCTGCGGCGGGCGTGGTATGGGATACCGACGATAACGGTTTTGTCGTTTCCGCCACGGGAAAAGAGATGAAGGTGCAATATCGCTATGATGCGGAAGGCTACCCGCTGGGTAAAACCACCGTCAATAAGGACAATACCTTGCAGGTTGATGCCAAACCGTCGGTTGACCCGTTGAAGAAGCTGGATTACACCGCGGTAAGCCTGCTCAATAACCATCCGTTAGGTAATGTAAAACAAACGTGCAAGTATGATGACTATGCTAATCCGGTCAACTGCCAGCTTGTTATCGTTGACGAGAGCGTGAAGCCGGCAGTTGAACACCATTACTCGATTGAAAACACCATCGATTACTATTAGTCAGTCTTTACTGAGCGGTAGGTTGCAGCAGGTTAGGACCTGACGTTTTATGTTCTGCCAGATACTGCTGCTGGAAGATACACATGCGGATAGTGTTGCGGTATTGGCCGTTGATAAAGAATTCATGAATCAGCTCGCCTTCGACCATAAACCCGAGTTTACGGTAGATGTGGATGGCTTTTTCGTTCTCTTTATCAACGATCAGATACAGCTTATATAAGTTAAGTACGGTAAAGCCGTAATCCATCGCCAGCTTAGCAGCCCGGGAAGCCAAACCTTTGCCCTGATATTCCGGCGAAATAATGATCTGGAATTCTGCCCGGCGGTGCACATGGTTAATTTCAACCAGCTCCACCAGTCCGGCTTTTTCACCGTCGCATTCCACAACAAAGCGACGTTCGCTTTGGTCGTGGATATGCTTGTCATACAGATCTGACAGCTCAACAAATGCTTCGTAAGGTTCTTCAAACCAGTAACGCATTACGCTGGCGTTGTTATCAAGCTGATGGACAAATCGTAAATCTTCACGCTCCAGCGGGCGCAACTTAACACTGAGGGCGCTAGTCATATCGTATCCTTTCAATATCTTTTAAAGTGCAATCATTATGGGGCAACGGTGCGGCCAGTGCGGCGGTCGAGGCAGCGCAGGGTGTTGGGCTCCCAGTACGCATTAATATTAGCGCTCTGTTCGCACTTATCACGGCTATCGAAAGCTGCGTCGGTTTTGTCCCACTCTTTCTCTGCACGCTTGTTGACCTTCTGGCGTAACTGACGCGTATCGTTCCATTGTTCCTTTTCCATTGCTGCCTGTTGACGACTTTGCGCACTGTCCCCGGATTCAATGATCAGTTTACTGGTTTCAGCAAATGCGGAAGAGGTGTACACAGCCGCAGCCAGCGTCAGCATAGCCGTCAGGCACAGGCGTTTGGTCAGTGTAATATTCATGGTGAATTCCTTTTATGGGAAAGGGGAAAAACAATAAAACAGGGTTAAATTCTACACTATTCCGGCTTGCGGGCATACCCACTCAGCGGAGATGGATACGCTAACGACATTCTGTCGTATCATGGTTAAACCGAAGGTAACTGAATAACATCAATGCTTAAGACCACATTCCTTTTTTTCATCACCGCGTTATGCGAAATCATTGGCTGCTTTTTACCCTGGCTCTGGCTTAAGCGAGGGGCTACGGCCTGGCTGCTGATACCCGCCGGGATGTCACTGGCCTTATTCGTCTGGTTACTGACGCTGCATCCGGCAGCAAGCGGGCGTGTGTACGCGGCCTATGGTGGAGTTTACGTGGTGACAGCGCTGCTATGGCTACGTATTGTTGACGGCGTAAAACTTAGCCTGTACGACTGGTCAGGCGCGCTGGTGGCATTGTGCGGCATGCTGATTATTGTGGCTGGATGGGGGCGCGCATAGCGCCTTTTTTGTGATCAATCAGCGCTTTTTTGATCTTCATACTTGTATGGTAGTAGCTCAGTTGGGTAAATTTCCTGCATCACAAGAACAAATGCAAGGAATAAGAGATGAAGATTGTTGGGGCTGAAGTGTTTGTCACCTGTCCGGGGCGTAATTTTGTCACGTTGAAAATTACCACAGACGATGGGATCACTGGGCTGGGAGATGCCACGTTAAACGGACGCGAGTTATCCGTAGCGTCCTATCTGAAAGATCATGTTTGTCCGCAGCTGATTGGTCGCGATGCGCACCGAATTGAGGATATCTGGCAGTTTTTCTACAAAGGCGCGTACTGGCGTCGTGGTCCGGTCACCATGTCGGCGATTTCCGCGGTGGATATGGCATTGTGGGACATCAAAGCGAAAGCGGCGAATATGCCGTTGTACCAGCTGCTCGGCGGCGCATCTCGTGAAGGCGTTATGGTTTACTGTCACACCACAGGCCATACCGTTGATGACGTACTCGAAGATTATGCGCGCCATAAAGAGATGGGCTTTAAAGCAATTCGCGTGCAGTGCGGCGTGCCGGGTATGAAAACCACTTACGGTATGTCTAAAGGCAAAGGACTGGCCTACGAACCCGCTACCAAAGGGCAGTGGCCAGAAGAGCAGTTATGGTCAACGGAGAAGTACCTCGATTTCACACCAACACTGTTTGAAGCCGTGCGCGACAAGTTTGGTTTCAACGAACATCTTCTGCACGATATGCACCACCGTCTGACGCCAATTGAAGCGGCCCGTTTCGGCAAAAGCATCGAGCAATACCGTCTGTTCTGGATGGAAGACCCAACCCCGGCTGAAAACCAGGAATGCTTCCGCCTGATCCGCCAGCATACGGTCACGCCGATTGCGGTAGGGGAAGTTTTCAACAGCATCTGGGACTGCAAACAGCTTATCGAAGAGCAATTGATCGACTATATCCGCACCACCATCACCCATGCGGGCGGTATCACTGGCATGCGTCGAATTGCCGATTTCGCGTCGCTGTATCAGGTACGTACCGGTTCGCATGGACCTTCCGATCTGTCCCCAGTATGCATGGCCGCTGCGTTGCACTTTGATCTGTGGGTGCCGAACTTCGGCGTACAGGAATATATGGGGTATTCCGAGCAAATGTTGGAAGTGTTCCCGCACAACTGGACCTTTGATAACGGCTATATGCATCCAGGAGACAAACCAGGTCTTGGGATCGAGTTTGATGAAAAGCTGGCGGCGAAATATCCGTATGACCCTGCATATCTGCCTGTTGCTCGTCTGGAAGATGGCACGTTGTGGAACTGGTAAGGAGTGATTTGCTATGAAAAGTATTGTGATTGAAAAACCAAATACGCTGAATATTGCCGAGCTACCGGTACCAGAACCCTCTGTAGGCGAAGTCAGGGTTAGGGTGAAACTGGCGGGAATTTGTGGTTCTGACAGCCATATTTATCGCGGACACAATCCATTTGCAAAATACCCACGTGTGATTGGCCACGAGTTTTTTGGCGTGATTGATGCGGTAGGTGAAGGTGTTGACCGTTCGCGAATGGGCGAGCGAGTATCCGTTGATCCGGTTATCAGTTGCGGACATTGTTATCCCTGTTCAATTGGTAAACCTAACGTTTGCACATCGCTGGTGGTGCTGGGCGTGCATCGCGATGGCGGTTTTAGCGAGTACGCTGTCGTGCCAGAGAAAAATGCCTGGACGATCCCCGATGCCGTGCCTGATGAGCATGCCGTTATGGTTGAGCCTTTTACCATCGCCGCAAACGTAACCGGGCAAATAAATCCAACAGAAAACGATATTGCGCTGATTTATGGCGCGGGTCCTATGGGGCTGACCACCGTACAGGCGCTTAAACGTGTCTATAAAGTAAAAACCGTGGTGATTGCTGACAGAATCGATGAACGCCTTAGCATGGCGAAGCAGTGCGGTGCAGACTGGGCAGTCAATAATAGTCAGCAATCGTTGCAAGATTTCCTGACGGAAAAAGGGCTAAAACCGACCATCATCGTGGATGCAGCTTGTCATCCATCTATTTTACAGGAGGCTATCACGCTGGCATCGCCAGCCGCGCGGATTGTTCTGATGGGCTTCTCCAGCGATCCTTGTCAGATTGTTCAACAAGGCATTACCGGGAAAGAACTTTCAATTTATTCCTCAAGATTAAATGCGAACAAATTCCCGGTTGTTATTGATTGGTTAGTCAACGGACTTATCGAGCCTAACCAACTTATTACCCATACTTTTGACTATCACCACGTTACCGACGCAATTGAATTGTTTGAGAAAGATCAGCAGCACTGCTGCAAAGTTTTACTCACATTCACTGAATAATATAAATAACTGCGAGTAAGTGGTACGCATCTTACCTCTTAGAGATAGCCAATATGAATCAAGAAAAACACGAAAGATCAACGAAGGATCTGGTCAGAGCCGCCGTATCCGGATGGTTAGGTACTGCGCTCGAATTTATGGATTTCCAATTATATTCTCTGGGGGCCGCGCTGGTATTCCATGAGATATTTTTCCCGGAACAGTCTGCAGCGATGGCGCTCATTTTAGCAATGGGTACCTATGGTGCAGGATATATTGCTCGTATCGTCGGAGCATTTATATTTGGCAAAATGGGAGATAGCATTGAGCGTAAAAAGGTGCTGTTTATTACCATCACCATGATGGGGATCTGCACAACATTAATCGGCGTACTGCCAACGTATGCGCAAATCGGTATCTTTGCTCCCGTATTGCTGGTGACGCTGCGTATCGTACAAGGGCTTGGCGCGGGGGCTGAAATCTCGGGCGCAGGGACTATGCTTGCTGAGTATGCGCCAAAAGGCAAACGCGGCATCATTTCCTCGCTTGTCGCCATGGGGACAAACTGTGGAACCCTTAGTGCAACTGCTATCTGGGCGGTGATGTTCTTTGCTCTTGACCGGGAAGAACTGTTAGCCTGGGGCTGGCGAATTCCGTTCCTGGCAAGTGTCGTGGTAATGATTTTTGCCATCTGGTTACGTATGAACCTCAAAGAAAGTCCGGTATTTGAGAAAGTTAATGACGAGGAAAATTCTCCTGCATTAAATAATTCGTCGGAAAATACACTAGGGGCGATGTTTACCAGTAAATCCTTCTGGCTGGCAACCGGTTTACGGTTTGGACAGGCGGGTAACTCTGGGTTAATCCAAACCTTCCTTGCTGGGTATTTAGTGCAGACGTTGTTATTTGATAAATCAATACCCACCGATGCTTTAATGATTAGTTCGGTACTAGGATTTATTACGATACCGCTGCTCGGCTGGTTGTCTGATAAGTTTGGTCGCCGGTTGCCTTATATTATTCTGAATATTTCGGCAATTATTCTGGCTTACCCAATGCTCTCAATCGTCGTGGATAAAACGTATAGTCCGGGCGTTATTATGACGGCACTGATTGTTATTCATAACTTTGCCGTATTGGGATTATTTGCTCTCGAAAATATTACCATGGCTGAAATGTTCGGTGCCCGTAACCGATTCACACGCATGGCGATTTCAAAAGAGGCGGGTGGGCTGGTTGCCGTTGGTTTTGGTCCGGTTCTGGCTGGTATCTTCTGTAACATGACTAACTCCTGGTGGCCAATTCTGGTGATGGTCATTGCCTACTCACTGATCGGTTTGGTTTCCGCGCTGCTGATGCCAGAGGTGAAAGACCGCGATCTGAGTGCGCTTGAGGATGCTGCTGAGGTGAGTAAAGCCGATAAGATGCGTTGTTCAGCGACCCAGACAAGCTAATCCACAGCCGCAGCATGAACGGAGGCGCTCGTTCTCCGTTTATGCTGGTACACAGCTTTAAGTGATGTCATACCAATCATTAAAAGCTTAATGCAAATCAAAACATACAACCATACAGGCGTTACTCTGAATCAATCCTGATTTCATTGATAAGTAGGTCATACCATGCAAAACAAGCTCTTAACGGCAAAGGCTGCAGTTCCCGACTACGATCGTACAAAACTGGTTCCGCGTATTGTTCATCTGGGGTTTGGCGCATTTCACCGCGCACATCAGGGGGTTTACGCTGACATTCTCGCTGCAGATCACGGCAGTGACTGGGGCTATTGCGAAGTGAACCTGATTGGCGGCGAGCAGCAGATTGCCGATCTGAAACAGCAAGATAACCTGTATACCGTTGCAGAAATGTCTGCGGATGCATGGACTGCAAGAGTCGTGGGCGTGGTGAAAAATGCGCTGCATGCGCAGGTTGATGGGCTGGAAAGCGTACTGGCTGCGATGAGTGAACCGCAGGTTGCGATTGTTTCCCTGACCATTACCGAGAAAGGGTATTGCCATTCTCCGGCGACCGGTCAATTGATGTTAGACAACCCGATGATTACCGCCGATCTACAAAACCCAAAACAGCCAAAAACTGCGCCAGGCGTTGTGGTTGAGGCGCTTGCACGCCGCAAAGCTGCGGGGTTACCCGCTTTTACCGTGATGTCCTGCGACAACATGCCGGAAAACGGTCATGTGATGCGCAATGTTGTCACCGCGTATGCCCGGGCGGTGGATGCGGAACTGGCTGCGTGGATCGAACAACATGTCACATTCCCGTCGACAATGGTTGACCGCATTGTCCCTGCAGTTACCCAGGATACGCTGGACAAAATTGAACACATTACCGGCGTACGCGATCCGGCAGGCGTGGCATGTGAACCGTTCCGTCAGTGGGTTATTGAAGATAACTTTGTCGCTGGCCGCCCTGAATGGGAGAAGGCGGGAGCGGAGCTGGTTGCTGATGTCATTCCGTTTGAAGAGATGAAACTGCGTATGCTCAACGGCAGCCACTCTTTCCTTGCTTATCTGGGGTATCTGGCGGGATATCAGCACATTAACGATTGCATGGGCGATGAAAATTATCGCCTCGCCGCGCGCGCGCTGATGTTGCAGGAACAAGCGCCCACGTTAAAAGTGAAAGGTGTGGATCTTCCGCACTATGCCGATCTGTTAATTGAGCGCTACAGCAACCCGGCACTGCGTCATCGCACCTGGCAGATCGCGATGGACGGCAGTCAAAAACTGCCGCAGCGTATGCTGGACTCCGTTCGCTGGCACATTGTGCACGGTAGCCACTTTGAACTGCTGGCGCTGGGCGTGGCTGGCTGGATGCGTTACGTCGGCGGTGTGGATGATCAGGGCCAGGCGATTGAAATCAGCGATCCGCTGTTACCGGTGATCCAGAAAGCGGTGCATAGCAGTAACGAGGGCGAAGATCGTGTCCAGGCGCTGCTGGCGATCGATGCTATTTTTGGTCGTGAACTGCCGCAGGTAGAATTGTTCAAGAACCAGGTCACACAAGCCTATCTTGCTTTACTGGCTGAAGGGGCAAAGTCAACCGTTGCGAAGTATGCTGCAAAACTGAAGTAACGAGAACATCATTTAAGTCGCCATCTGGCTATAAACAGGCCAGATGGCGCATTGTTTTTTGGCATTCACACCAATTAGTTCATGCCCAAACGAATCAGTTCGAGGGGGGCATATTTACCTTCACACCCTTCGATTTCCACTGTTTTCCCGCGGCGAATTTGCTCAGCGGTCAGGCCATCGGTATCTATCGCTGTAATGCGGCCTGTAAGTCCGGTGTCGCTAATCATGACGCGGCTGCCAGTGGTGATTGCGTTACGGTTACGATCGTATGTTTTCATGGTGTTTTCTCCTTTCCAACTTACCGTCAAAGCCCGTGGGCTCTAGTCCCACGTAACGGGCGCAATATAAATACGCTTCTCGTTAATGATTTTTTTTGTTTTCGATCAAAATCACAGCTTTTTTTATGCAGATGTGCAGGAGAGGGGAAACGCAGGAGAAACTCACCTCGGTGTGAGGTGAGCGTAATATTAATCTTCGCTGAACCAGTCGCTATTTTCCTGACGGATTAGCTGAACGGACTCACCAATTTCCTGGAGATGCAGCATCATTGCGCGCTCAACGGCATCGCCATCATGTTTCTCAAGTGCGGTAAAAATATCGTGATGCTGACGCAGCAGCATTTCAGGCGGAGAGATATGATCCAGGCTCATATAGCGAACGCGGTCAATCGTGGCCTTAATATTCTCAACGGTGTCCCAGGCGAGCTGGCACTCAGCGATTAAAGCCAGTTTCTGATGAAATTCGTCATCTAGCTGGAAGAAATCATTGATTTGTTTTCGATCAATCGCGATGCGCTGCTGATGCAGATTTTGTTCGAGCTGATAGCACTGTTTATCGGTGATCAGTGATGCGGCGCGGCGGACCACGGCACATTCAATTGCCTGGCGAACAAAACAGCCGTTTTGCACCTGCGACAGCGAAATTTTGTTTACGTAGCTGCCACGCTGCGGGCGGATCTGAATCAGACCGTTCTCTGCCAGTTTGATGAATGCTTCTCGTACCGGCTGGCGTGACACATTAAAGCGTACGGAAACCTCTTTCTCCGACAGCGGCGTACCGGGTGCAATCAGACAGTGCACGATATCACGACGAAGAATACGGTAAATCTGTTGATTTACCGGTTGTGTAGGGTTGAGCTGCGTTTCTACGGTCATTCATTCTTACTTTTTAGAGAGTTAACCCGGAGATCTTATCACTTATTTCAGGCTATCTATACCCGGCGCAAGGCCGGGCAGAGAAATTAGCTCCGATGAATACTCAGTCCGGCAAAAGACTGTGTGACAGGCATCATTTCAAGGGTGTTAATGTTGACATGAGCGGGTAAGGACGCCACCCACCATACCGCTTCTGTAACATCTTGCGGGGTCAGGGCAGTGGTATTTTCGTAGGCTTTTTCAGCTTTAGCGTCATCGCCTTTGAAACGTACGTTAGAGAATTCCGTACCGCCAACCAGACCCGGTTCAATGTCGGTAACGCGAATCGCAGTGCCGTGTAAGTCAGTACGTAAATTCAGGCTAAACTGGCGAACAAACGCTTTGGTCGCACCGTAGACGTTCCCACCAGCGTATGGCCAACTGCCCGCGGTAGAACCGATATTGATAATATGACCGCGGTTGCGCTCAACCATGCCTGGCAGAACGGCACGGGTCATATAAACCAGGCCTTTGTTGTTGGTGTCGATCATATTTTCCCAGTCTTCAACGCTGGCCTTGTGGGCTGGCTCAAGGCCCAGCGCCAGACCCGCGTTGTTGACCAGAACATCAATATCGCGCCATTCAGCGGGTAAGGCGTTCAGCATCTCTTCAATTGATGCACGATTACGTACGTCCAGTTGCGCGGTATAGAGGCGGTCACCCAGCTCATCTTTGAGTTCCTGCAGGCGCTCCTGGCGGCGTCCGGTGGCAATAACTTTATGCCCATTCTCAATAAAACGACGCGTAATGCACTCACCAAAACCTGCGGTTGCTCCGGTTACTAAAACGATCATCTCACTGTTCCTCAACGCTTTTTATGTAGTACTACCATAGCACGTCATTTCCGTTCAGAGCTATTCCTGCTTAACGCGATTGCGGTCGATTCCCGGGAAGTCTACTCTGGTAAACAAATCGTTTTCAGGAGTGAAAGATGTCGTTAACGAATCCATTTTTACACCACAGCACATTGCCGTATCAGGCACCGCAGTTTGATCAGATCGACGTGCAGCATTATCGTCCAGCGTTTGATGAAGGCGTGCGGCAAAAACGCGCCGAGATCGACGCTATTGTGCAAAACTCACAGGTTCCTGATTTTGCTAATACGTTGCTGGCGCTTGAACAAAGCGGGGGGCTGCTCACGCGCGTGACCAGCGTTTTCTTCGCGATGACGGCGGCGCACACCAACGATGAACTACAGCGCCTTGACGAAGAGTTTTCCGCAGAGCTGGCGAACCTTGCCAATGATATTTATCTCAATGGCGCGCTTTTCGCCCGTGTCGAAGCTGTCTGGCAACGGCGTGGTACGCTAAGTCTGGATAGCGAATCAATACGTCTGCTGGAGGTCGTGTATCAGCGTTTTGTACTGGCCGGCGCCCGTCTGAACGAGACCGATAAAGCTAAACTTAAAGCGCTCAATACGGAGTCAGCCACGCTGACCAGCCAGTTCAATCAACGGTTGCTGGCAGCAAACACGTCAGGTGCTATGGTGGTGGATGATATCCGGCATCTGGAGGGGCTGAGCACAGAAGAAATTGCCGTTGCCGCCGAAGCTGCAAGGGCGAAAGGGCTTGAAGCGCGTTGGGTTATCCCGCTATTAAACACAACACAGCAACCGGCGCTTGCGGTTTTACGCGATCGTCAGACCCGCGAAAAATTGTTCACCCGCGCATGGACGCGGGCTGAAAATGATGATGGCAACGACACGCGAGCTATTATTCAGCGACTGGTAGCAATCCGGATGCAGCAGGCGCAACTGCTTGGTTTTGCCAATTACGCAGCCTGGAAAATTGCCGACCAGATGGCAAAAACGCCGGAAGCGGCACTGACATTTATGCGATCTATTGTTCCAGCCGCGCGGGCGCGGGCGTTGGATGAGCAGGCTGAAATCCAGAACGTTATCTTTCAAGAACACGAGTCGTTTAGCGCCGAGGCCTGGGACTGGTCGTTTTATGCCGAGCAGGTCCGTCGTGAGAAATATGACCTTGATGAGGCACAGCTCAAACCTTACTTTGCCCTGGATTCGGTGCTGAACGAGGGCGTTTTCTGGACGGCCAATCAACTCTTTGGCATCAAATTCGTTGAACGATTCGATATTCCGGTTTATCACCCGGATGTTCGGGTATGGGAAATATTCGATCATGATGGCGTAGGGTTAGCGCTATTTTACGGTGATTTCTTTGCCCGGGAATCAAAAAGCGGCGGAGCCTGGATGGGCAATTTTGTTGAGCAATCGCTGCTTAACGAAACCAGACCGGTTATTTACAACGTCTGTAATTATCAAAAACCTGCGCAGGATCAGCCTGCATTGCTGCTGTGGGATGATGTTATTACGCTATTTCATGAATTTGGACATACATTGCACGGTCTGTTCGCCACTCAGCGTTATGCCACGCTTTCTGGGACCAACACTCCGCGTGATTTTGTCGAGTTTCCTTCACAGATCAACGAACACTGGGCGAGCCATCCTCAGGTCTTTGCCCGTTTTGCCCGACATGTTGATACCGGGGAGCAAATGCCGCAGGCATTGCGGGATAAAATGCAGCGGGCCAGTCTGTTTAACAAAGGTTACGACATGACCGAACTGCTCAGCGCGGCATTGCTGGATATGCGCTGGCACTCTCTGGAGTTGAGCGAGTCATCTCATCCGGTCGATCAATTTGAACAGCAGGCGCTGGCGGCGGAAGGTTTGGATCTCAAGGCCGTGCCGCCGCGTTATCGCAGCAGTTATTTTGCCCATATCTTCGGTGGCGGTTATGCCGCAGGTTATTATGCCTATCTGTGGACGCAAATGTTGGCCGATGACGGCTATCAGTGGTTCGTAGAGCAGGGCGGATTAACCCGTGAAAACGGACAGAAATTCCGCGAAGCAATTTTGTCCCGCGGAAACAGCACTGATTTAACTGAACTTTATCGCCAGTGGAGCGGGCGTGAACCGCGCATGGAACCCATGCTGGAACATCGTGGCTTGAGCGCTTAAGACAGGTCAGCCAGAAAATTGAACCGGGCGTGGTGCCCGGTTGTTAGCTGGATTTTTTCTTCAGCAAAATGAATCGTTGTTGGGTATTGATGCCTTGCATCTCATAGAGACGCTCGGGTAGGGAGTGCTGCTGGTGAAAGGTCGGCATTGTTTTCCTGTTCTTACGTTACTTGACTGGTTTGCTTTGGGAAGGAAGGTAGGTATTGCCGCAGTTGGGGCAGACTAACGTTATGTTGTTTTTTATTCTCGACAGGCTGTGCATTGACTGGCGGCAGCAGTGAGGACAGGTACTTTTCACTGGTCGTAAAGTACGCATCTTAATATCTTTGAGTATCGACATATTGATTGTCCTTGTGATGGGGTGCTTACCATACACTATGAAGCAATAAATAGCTCATTTTATAACCATTGCGATGACATGGATTACTGTACGGTTTGCAAGAATCTCATTAGCGGCCAACATGTCTTATAGAAGGTAGTTACGTTTCGTTTAACGTTCATTGGGGTTGTCGATGATAGATTAGCCAACTATCCGTTATCTTCGCAGGGAATTGCCAGGTAGCGTATAAAAGCAAAACACAAATCTATCCATGCAAGCATTTACCGCTGGTTTATCCGGCGGTTTTTTTTATCTGTACATCAGGGAAAAGGTGCCGGGAGGGGGAATTCAGGTAAAAAAATGGCCCCTTGTGCAGCTACGCAGCAAGGGGCCGGGTCGGTTCAGGACTATCTCCGTTCATCAATCATCCCATCTGTGGCTAAAATACGCGGCCAGGAAACCGGAAAATAAAATAATTCCCAGAACAGCCATAAAAATATTCATATTACCCAGCATAGTAAATGCTCCTTTATTTGTGAGTTTCCTCTCTTACCTTAAGTTCACCTCGCTTATGACTATAGTAGCAATTCAATCTTAAACAAAGGCTGAACTGTGTGATTATTTCGGCGGAAAAGTAAAATTTTGACGTGATTACGTCGGGAAAAATAAATAATAGTGACAAGGCACGGTTATCTGCGAACAAATAACCATATTTTTATACCGGGGCGCGCCGTTATGACCGTGTGTGACAGACACAGATTGTTGCACGTTTATAATGCAGAGTTGTCTCATTGTGGTTCAATCTTTCACGCGATTAATCCTTCTGGCGGCAAAAATTAATACTGATTTTTGTGCCTAAAATTCTAATTCATTGATTTTATATGATGTTTGAATATCTGGCATCGTTTTTGCCTTATCACTTCTGAATACCCTTAATTTGCACCGTTTTGTCTGCCCGGCGGCACCGGAGCTTTCAACAAGACTAATTTCAGGAGTGAAACTATGCAGCGTCGTACATTTTTAAAAGCTTGTGCGCTTTCCGCCTCTGTTGTCGCAATGGGAATGAGTATTAGCGTTCAGGCGGCCGACACTATTAAGGTTGGCATCATGCATTCGTTATCCGGCACCATGGCTATTTCCGAAACGCCGCTGAAAGATGTGGCGTTGATGACTATTAATGAAATCAATGCGCAGGGCGGTGTATTGGGCAAAAAGCTGGAACCGGTGGTGGTTGACCCGGCTTCGAACTGGCCGTTATTTGCTGAAAAAGCACGTCAGTTACTGAGCCAGGACAAGGTAGCGGCGGTTTTCGGTTGCTGGACATCGGTTTCGCGTAAATCGGTTTTACCGGTATTTGAAGAATTGAACGGTCTGCTGTTTTACCCGGTGCAATATGAAGGTGAGGAGATGTCGCCTAACGTCTTCTATACCGGCGCTGCGCCTAATCAGCAGGCGATCCCGGCGGTTGAGTATCTGATGAGTGAGGACGGCGGCAGCGCTAAGCGCTTCTACCTGCTGGGTACGGACTATGTCTATCCGCGTACGACTAACAAAATTTTACGCGCCTTTTTGCATTCGAAAGGCGTGGCCGATAAAGACATTGAAGAGGTGTATACCCCATTCGGACACAGCGATTACCAGACCATTGTTGCCAGTATTAAAAAATTCGCCGCAGGAGGAAAAACGGCGGTGGTATCGACCATCAACGGGGATTCTAACGTTCCATTCTATAAAGAGTTAGCGAACCAGGGCCTGAAAGCCACGGATGTACCGGTGGTGGCATTCTCTGTGGGTGAGGAGGAGTTGCGCGGTATCGATACTAAACCGCTGGTGGGCAACCTGGCTGCGTGGAACTACTTTGAGTCCGTAGATAATGCGGCCAACAAGAAGTTCGTCGCGGATTACCGGGCGTATGCCAAAGCGCATAAGCTACCGAATGCTGATTCGGTGGTGACCAACGACCCTATGGAAGCCACTTATGTTGGCTTGCATATGTGGGCGCAGGCAGTAGAAAAAGCCGGAACTACCGATGTGGATAAAGTCCGGGCGGCTATGGCAGGACAATCATTCGCAGCACCATCAGGATTTACCCTGACCATGGATGCGACCAACCATCACCTGCATAAACCCGTCATGATTGGCGAGATTGAAGGCAACGGCCAGTTTAACGTGGTGTGGCAAACCGAAGCGCCGGTTCGCGCCCAGCCGTGGAGTCCGTATATCGCCGGTAATGATAAAAAATCTGAACAGCCCGTTAAAACCGCCAGCAACTGATCTTACGCCCTCCTGCGGGAGGGCAACGCTTTGGAGAATGCTCATGAAAGCCATGCGCTTTATTCGTGGTGTGTTGTTGCTGACGTGGCTTTTGCCGTGGATAGCGCAGGCCGCAGATGCCGATACCTTTACCGCCGCCAACCGGACTCAGCAGGCCGCCTTGCTAGAACAATGGTCGGTAAAACCCGACGTTCAACGCTTGCCGGTGCTCAAAGCGCTGAGTGATGAGAACCTGCTGACAGATAACGCGAAAAACGCGTTCATCATGAACGGCTCGCACGTACAACCGCTAGGAACGGCGGCAGGTCCGAACGGCGAGCTAAAAAAAATCCGCCTGACTAACCGCCTGCGTAATCTGGTTGCCGGAACCTTGGCCGTCCACCAGCTCTTAAGTGACAGTGTCACGCAAAGGAGCGGGGCAGCGCGTACATTACAGCGTGAGGCCCAGCCGGGGATGCTGCCGTTTTTGCAGCAACGACTGGCCCAGGAGCCCGATGCTGACGTGAAATCCTTACTGGCTATTGCACTGGCAAACCTGCAACTGACCAGCACCTCGCCTGAGATCAGACGTCAGGCAATCGAACTGCTAGGGGCGTCGAACGATCCTGAAACCCAGGCGCGCCTGCAGCCATTCACCCATGCTGAACATGAACCTGATGCCCGCGTTCGTGCTGCCGCTGACGAAAGCCTGAATTCCATCGCGCATCGCATGAAGGTTGGCGATCTTCTTGGACAGGCATTTATGGGATTGTCGCTGGGCTCCATTTTGCTGCTGGCGGCATTGGGTCTGGCGATAACCTACGGCTTACTTGGCGTCATTAATATGGCGCATGGTGAGATGTTAATGCTCGGCGCTTACGGTACCTGGATGGTGCAACAGCTGATGGGCCAGTTTTTCCCGCAATGGTTGGCCTGGTATCCGGTTATTGCGCTTCCGGTCGCCTTTTTGCTTACCGCTGGGGTTGGAATGCTACTCGAGCGCGGAGTGATCCGCCATTTATACGGGCGTCCGCTCGAAACCCTGCTGGCAACGTGGGGGATCAGTCTGATGCTTATCCAGTTAGTGCGTATGTCCTTCGGCGCGCAAAACCTTGAAGTCGCAAATCCCGAATGGCTTTCCGGGGGCATTCAGGTTTATGCCAATCTGATTTTGCCGTGGAACCGAATTGTGGTGCTTGGCTTTGCCATTCTGGTGCTGTTCTTCACCTGGCTGTTGTTGAATAAAACCCGTCTCGGACTGCGCGTACGTGCGGTGACGCAAAATCGCAATATGGCGGCCTGCTGCGGCGTACCTACCGGACGAGTGGATATGCTGGCCTTTGGTCTTGGTTCAGGGATTGCCGGACTAGGGGGCGTAGCGCTCTCGCAGTTAGGCAACGTAGGACCGGAGCTGGGGCAAAGCTACATTATCGATTCGTTTCTGGTGGTGGTGCTGGGCGGAGTGGGACAACTCGCGGGGAGTGTAGCCGCTGCGTTTGGGCTTGGGATTTTCAACAAAATTCTTGAGCCTCAGGTGGGAGCTGTTCTCGGTAAGATTATGATTCTGGTGCTGATTATTTTGTTTATTCAGAAACGTCCTCAGGGGCTGTTCGCGTTGAAAGGGAGGGTTATTGACTGATGACGATGCCAATGACATTAACGCTGGCGCGTAAAGCGCCACGCGCGACACGCGTCCTGGGGCTGGGTTTACTGCTGGCGCTGATTATTCTGCCGTTTCTGGCGCTGTTACCTGCGGATCATCCGCTGGCCATATCGGTGTGGACATTGACTCTGGCCGGGAAAATTCTCTGCTATGCCATTGTGGCGGTGGCGCTGGATCTGGTGTGGGGCTATGCGGGAATGCTCTCGCTGGGCCACGGTATTTTCTTTGCGCTGGGGGGATATGCGATGGGAATGTATCTGATGCGCCAGGCTTCCGGCGAAGGATTACCAGCCTTTATGTCGTTTCTGTCGTGGACCGAGCTGCCCTGGTTTTGGTGGGGAACGCAACATTTTATCTGGGCGATGTTGCTGGTTGTGCTGGTGCCGGGCCTGCTGGCGCTGGTATTTGGCTGGTTTGCCTTCCGTTCAAAAATCAAAGGGGTCTATTTCTCCATCATGACTCAGGCCCTGACTTTCGCCGGAATGTTACTGTTTTTCCGCAACGAAACCGGTTTTGGGGGAAATAACGGTTTTACCGGTTTTACCACCATTCTGGGATTTCCGGTGACCGCGACCTCAACCCGTATCGCACTGTTTCTGGCGACGGTCATGCTGCTGGTGCTGGCAATATGGCTGGGACTGGCGCTGGCCCGCAGTAAGTTTGGTCGAATTCTCACTGCCGTGCGCGACGCCGAGAACCGACTGATGTTCTGTGGTTACGATCCGAAAGGTTTCAAGCTGCTGGTGTGGACGCTTTCCGCTGTGCTGTGTGGCCTGGCGGGGGCGTTGTATGTCCCGCAGGTGGGAATCATTAACCCCAGCGAAATGTCGCCGACCAACTCGATAGAAGCGGCGATTTGGGTTGCCCTTGGCGGGCGTGGAACCCTGATTGGCCCGGTATTTGGCGCCGTACTGGTGAACGGCGCTAAAAGCCTGTTTACCGTCATTATGCCGGAATACTGGCAACTGTTTCTTGGCCTGATCTTTATTGGCGTTACGCTGTTTTTACCTCGTGGTGTGATGGGTCTGTTTCGCAAGGGAGACAAATAATGCAGCCAGATGAAGGGCTTTTTACTCGCCAAATGCCAGGCGATCGGTTTCGCAACCAAACGGACCCGGTGCTCCAGTTGGAAAAAATTAACGTTAACTTCGATGGCTTCCAGGCGTTAACGGATCTCACGCTCAATATTGGCGTTGGGGAGCTGCGTTGCATCATTGGTCCCAACGGTGCCGGAAAAACGACGCTAATGGATGTTATTACCGGCAAAACCAGGCCGCAAAGTGGTCGGGCGATATACGATCAGTCGACCGATTTAACAACGCTGGACCCCATCGCCATTGCACGTCAGGGGATTGGGCGGAAATTTCAGAAACCCACGGTATTTGAAGCGTTAACGGTAGAGGAGAATCTGGAGCTGGCGCTGAAAAGCGATAAATCTGTCTGGGGCTCTTTACGGGCGCGCCTCACCGGCGAACAACGGGATCGTATAGATGAAATACTGGCGCTGTTGCGGCTGGGCAACGAGCGAGCCCGCCGCGCCGGGCTGCTTTCTCACGGGCAAAAACAGTTTCTCGAAATTGGCATGCTGTTGGTACAGGAGCCGCATTTACTGCTGCTGGATGAACCCGCGGCGGGCATGACGGATGCTGAGACGGAATACACTGCGGAGCTGTTTCGTAAGCTTGCCGGGAAGCACTCGCTGATGGTTGTTGAGCACGATATGGGATTTGTCGAAACCATTGCCGATCGCGTCACGGTCTTACACCAGGGACGCGTTCTGGCTCAGGGAAGTCTGCGCGAAGTGCAGGCCAACGAGCAGGTTATTGAAGTTTATCTCGGGCGTTAAGGAGCACAAATGCTGCAGGTGAAAGAACTGAATCAATATTATGGTGGCAGCCATATTCTGCGAGGTGTGAACTTTGAGGCGCGTATCGGCGAGGTGACATGTCTGCTGGGGCGTAACGGCGTGGGGAAAACGACGCTTCTGAAGTGCCTGATGGGGCTTATTCCTGCCCGCAGTGGGAGTGTGTTCTGGCAGGAGAAAAATGTCACTCACTGGAAGCCGCATCAGCGGGTCAGGGCCGGGGTGGCGTATGTACCACAGGGGCGCGATATTTTTCCGCGTCTGACGGTAGAAGAGAACCTGCTGCTCGGCCTTTCCCGTTTTTCAGCACAGGAGGCCAGACGTGTGCCGGATGATATCTATGCGCTCTTTCCGGTGCTACAGGAGATGAAACATCGGCGGGGCGGAGATTTGTCCGGCGGGCAACAACAGCAACTGGCGATTGGACGAGCGCTGGCCAGTCGCCCGCAGTTGTTGATCCTCGATGAGCCCACGGAGGGGATCCAGCCGTCAGTGATTAAGGAAATTGGGCAGGTGATTTCTCAACTGGCGCACCGGGGTGACATGGCCATTTTGCTGGTGGAGCAGTTCTATGATTTTGCGCAGCAATTGGCCGACAAATACTTACTCATGTCGCGAGGCAGCATTATTCAAAGCGGTGACGGTAAAAATATGGAGTCCGAAGGCGTTCGAGGGCTGGTCGCCATTTGAGATTCGCGACAGAGCGGCTTTGGCTCTGTCGCGATCATCATTAGCAGACCGCCGTCTGGCTCCAGGGTTTGGCGCGCATACCTTTTATCATTAGCGCCCAGGCAAGAACGATCGCCACCATCAGCGCCACAAACAGCGACCACGGCGGCAATGTGGTTAAAATGACGCCGCTGACTAATGGGTTTACCGCTGCGCCCAACCAGCCTAACGACTGGGCGGAAAAATAGCTGGCTTTCATTCCTGCAGGCGCGATGTTGTCGATGAGCATGTATTCACCCGGTGCGTAAATGACTTCGCCGATAGTGAAAAAGGCTGCAGAAATGCCCCATAACACCAGGTTGTTGCCGGAGAAGGTAAAGCCAACCAGACCGACCACAAAGAACAGCGTGCCCACAGTCATTAGCGGGCGGATATTCGTGGCGGTGAGCCTGCGCCCGAGGGCATATTGCAGTGATACCACAATGGCGGCGTTAACAGGCAGGACGACTGCTACCACTTTCTCGGCAAAATCGCCGTCTGCAACCACCATAACGTATTGCGAAATACAGGACGCAAAGGCACCACCAACGAATGACGCCAAAAATGCTGACAGCGTAAACCAGAATAATGCTCTGTCGCGTAGCAGTACCGAGGGGGACCAAACTGCGGCGTTCAAACCTTCTGATGCTGCTGGTGAACGTTTTACCCAGGTCTGGATAAACACCAGAGGGAGTGCTGAACATGCAGCAGCGAGCCAGAACGGCAGGTTAATGCTTTGCATCACCAGTAGCGTGCCCAGCGGTGGGCCTACGGTCCAGCCGATGTTCAGCACGGTATAGTTAAGCGAGAAAATTTTAGTCTTGTTGGTCGCCGAGAGATTATCGGCAAACCAGGCTTTCAGCACCGTGGCGAAGACGGAGTAGGCGCAGTTGATCAGGGCAAAGAGCAAAACCACTAACACTACGTTATGCACCAGTGGAATAGCAATAAAGCCAGAGGCAAAGCCGCAGATAGCCAGCAGCATATAGCGTTTTTTATCAAACTTGTCGGCCAGAATACCAAAGCCAAGGCTGAACACGACGCCAATGGTCAGTGCGACCGTCATCGCATAACCGATCAGGTCGACGCTCAGATTGTACTGTCGGCTGAGGTAGATCGTCATAAAGGGCAGCGTGGCGCCACGCCCAATCGTTAATAACAATGATGACGCGAGTAACGCGAGAGTGGACCTTCTCAGAGAGATATTCATTTTCCTGCCCGACAATGCATGTTGTTATGTTTTTTTTAGATATCAGAAACAAATAGCATGCTAAAAGTGTGATGTACACTCAATAAGTTGTCCGAAAATGCCCTGTGTGGCCTACCTGAATTAATGATCTGTTACGGCACAACGATTTCCGTTACTTTAATTTGTTTACAAAAATTTAATATTCGCAGGGGCGGTGGTATGTCGCGTAAAGACGGGTTATTAGCGTTACTGGTCGTTGTGGTTTGGGGGCTGAACTTTGTCGTCATCAAAGTGGGGCTGCACAATATGCCACCCTTAATGCTGGCTGGGTTGCGTTTTTTACTGGTGGCATTTCCGGCGATTTTCTTTGTTGCCCGGCCGAAAATTCCGCTTTCACTGCTGCTCGGCTATGGGTTGACCATCAGTTTTGGGCAGTTCGCGTTTCTCTTTAGCGCCATCAAATTCGGTATGCCTGCCGGGTTAGCTTCTCTGGTATTACAGGCTCAGGCGTTTTTCACCATCATTCTGGGGGCATTCGCCTTTGGTGAGCGTCTGCAAGGTAAACAACGGGTAGGAATCGCGCTGGCCATATTTGGCGTGCTGGTGCTGATTGAGGCCAGTCTGCACGGACAGCATGTCGGCATGCTCGGTTTTATGCTGACGCTGGCGGCGGCGCTAAGCTGGGCCAGCGGTAATATCTTTAATAAAAAAATCATGCAGCATACGTCACGCCCGGCCGTGATGTCGTTGGTGGTATGGAGTGCGTTGATTCCTGTTGTCCCATTCTTCCTCGCCTCAATACTTCTCGATGGCCCAACGCAAATTATCCAAAGTCTGGTGACGATAGATATGACCACCATTCTGTCACTGGTTTATCTGGCGTTTGTGGCGACCATTGTGGGTTATGGCATCTGGGGATCTTTACTCGGGCGTTATGAAACCTGGCGTGTCGCGCCGTTGTCGCTGTTGGTGCCGGTTGTTGGACTGGCGAGCGCGGCCGTGCTGCTGGATGAAACGCTTACCGGATTACAACTGCTCGGTGCGCTGCTGATCATGGCAGGATTGTACATTAATGTGTTTGGCTTTCGGTTGCGTAAGACTGCGCAGGCGAGAGGGTAAAAAAAAGCCCCGCAGTGACGGGGCAAAAAAATTACAGGTTGCGCATATTGTAATAAGGCACACCTAATTCGTCGGATTTGTCGCTGCCTGCACCCATATGATTAAAATCGAACGGGGACCGATCGTGCGCAGGCGGCATAATCATCGCGTCACGACTGTTTTGTGTGGCAGGTTGCGCGGTCTGTTCCGCCATGCTCTGGCCCGAAACAACATACAGCAGAGCCAGCATCGCATAAGACAGAAGTTTCATGATTTCCTCGGTTACGTCGTTAACTGGCGATTAGCAATTACATTGATTGAGTGGCAGCAAATAGCGTGATTCGCCGTGCATATTCGTCATACGGTATTTATGCGGTGGAACATCAAAATAGTTTTTGAATGTCCGGGTCAGCGTTTGCTGGGACTCAAAACCGTAACGCTCCGCCAGATAAAGGATCGGCTCGTTACTCTCTTTTAATTTTTGCGCTATTTCAGTCATTTTACGGCTACGGATGTATTGACCCAGTGAATGGCCGGTTTCTTTTTTAAACATCCGTTGCAGGTGCCATTTGGAGTAACCTGAACGCTCTGACACCTTTTCCAGCGAGAGCGGCGATTCAAGGTTATTTTCGATCCAGTCCAAAATGCTATGAATAGTGATTGTGTCAGTATTGCGTCTGGACATCGTCATACCTCTTTCTGTTTACGGCAGGATTTTCTTAAGCAAATGCTCAAGCGTGGTCACTTCATCCACCGTTAAGTTTTTTGTTAGTTCCTGGTGCAGGTCTTGCCCTACTAATTGATGACACTGCTCGCAAATTGCCGCGCCATGCTCGGTGAGTTTCACCAGCACGCCTCGCTTGTCATGTGGATTCGGAAGCCTTTCTATCCAGCCTTTACAGGCCAGCCTGTCCAGCATCCGCGTCAGGGCGCCGAGATCGACAGACAGCACTTTTTTCAATTCGACAGGGGTAATACACACCGCGCAACGGATGGAGCAGAGCACCTTGAACTGTGATGCCGTGATATCCAGCGGTGACAGATAGTCGTTTAGCAAACGATCTTTTTTCTGATTAACCATGTAGATCAAACGACCCAGTGGGATGATTTCGTTAAACAGATCACTGGTGCTTTTCACAATGGTTGCCCTGGCAAGTAGTTAGTCACGGCTGATATTATTGCTTAGGCAAATATAAGTCAAATGAATGGGTCAGCAAATGCCACGTTTTGCTAAATCATCAGACTCAATATCTGGCGAGTGGAATTTTAACGGTTTGAAAATTATGGTTTATACGTGCGGATGAAAAATGAATCCTTACACCGCGAAAATGGCTTATCTCCCGGATTTCACCGTATACTTGCCGTTGACGATTAACGCACAGGAAAGATGACATTATGATGGACTTGTTTAAAGCAATAGGACTGGGGCTGGTAGTCCTGTTACCGTTGGCAAACCCGTTAACCACCGTGGCGTTGTTCCTCGGCCTTGCCGGCAACATGAACAGCGCAGAGCGTAACCGTCAGTCACTCATGGCGTCCGTTTACGTGTTTGCCATCATGATGGTGGCGTATTATGCCGGACAACTGGTGATGAATACCTTCGGGATTTCGATTCCCGGGTTACGTATCGCGGGTGGGTTAATCGTTGCGTTTATCGGCTTTCGAATGTTGTTTCCACAGCAGAAGGCACATGACTCTCCGGAAGCGAGAAGCAAATCAGAAGAACTGGAAGATGAACCGACGGCCAATATTGCATTTGTTCCGCTGGCCATGCCAAGCACCGCGGGTCCGGGTACGATTGCAATGATCATCAGCTCGGCGTCCACCGTGCGTCATGGGGCTGAGTTTCCGGACTGGGTGATAATGGTCGCACCGCCGATTATTTTTGCCGTGGTCGGGGTTATCTTGTGGGGCTGTTTGCGCAGTTCTGGCGGAATTATGCGCCTGGTCGGCAAAGGCGGTATTGAGGCGATCTCCCGTCTGATGGGCTTCCTGCTGGTATGTATGGGCGTGCAGTTTATTATTAACGGTGTGCTGGAAATCATTAAAACTTACGCTTAAAACAACGTGCCCGGTATTGTCTACCGGGCACGCTTTTATGAATGCTGAGGCTGCTCTTCCAGTGATACTGGCCATTTACGGAAGATAATCACCGACCATATGAACGCCACAACCGCAGGCACTGCACCTACGTAACCAATCGTAGACATTGACCAGTGCAGACTCACCTGATTTCCCACCAGCGCGCCAGCGCCTATCCCGATATTAAAGATACCAGAGAAAAGGGCCATTGCGACGTCGGTGGCATCCGGGGCCAGCGCCAGCACTTTCACCTGCATACCCAGGCCTATCAACATAATGGCGATGCCCCAGAATATACTCAGGATGGCCAGATGCATTTCGCTGTCCGCTGCGGGCAGTAACAGCACCAGGCACACCGTCAACAGGGCAATGGCGCTACTAATCAATACGGAAGCATGTTGGTTACCCAGCTTGCCAAAAATGACGCTACCGACAATCCCCGCGCCACCCAGAACCAGCAGCAGCACGGTGGCAAAGTTTGCGCTCAGCCCGGCGACGGTCTGTACAAACGGTTCGATATAGCTGTAGGCCGTGTAATGCGCGGTGACCACAATCACCGTCAGCAGATACAGGCTCATCAATGCCGGACGGCGGAATAAAACCGGCAGGCTTTTTAATGAACCGGAATGCTCACTGGGTAATTTTGGCAGGAGCTTAATCAAGCAAAGTAGGGTGACTAACGCCCCCATACCGATGGCGAAGAAGGTAGTACGCCAGCCAAAATACTGGCCAACGATGCGCCCGATAGGCAGGCCTAACACCATCGCCAGCGCGGTACCGGTCGCAATCAGGCTGAGAGCCTGCGCGCGTTTCCCGGCAGGAGCCAGGCGAATCGCCAGCGATGCGGTGATCGACCAGAAAATCGCGTGGGCAAAAGCAATACCAATACGGCTGATCACCAGCACGGTAAAATTCCATGCCAGGAAAGAGAGAACGTGGCTGGCGATAAAAACGACAAACAGGCAGATCAGAAGTTTGCGGCGTTCTACCTGGCTGGTAAGCAGCATGAAAGGCAGCGACATCAGGGCGACAACCCAGGCGTAGATCGTCAGCATGATCCCGACCTGAGCGGTCTGCATATTAAAACTTTGTGCGATGTCGGATAACAAACCGACAGGGACAAACTCGGTGGTATTGAAAATAAAACCGGCAATGGCAAGCGTAACTACCCGAAGCCACGCGACCTTGCGGGAAACAGTGTCTGTTGTCATATCAATTAGGTGGATTAGCTGCGAAAAGGTAAGGCCACGATCTTAAAACTTTTGCTGGCTAAAATACAATCATTTCGTGATGCAGATCTCATTTCATTGACTGGGTGGCAAAATTGACTGCCGAACATTCCGCGTAATTTTAACTGTTTCATTATTAATGAAATTCCGGGCGTGTGAATTCACCCGGAACGCTATTTATGGCGTTGTTTGAGAATCGCGAATTATTCCGTGCTTTTCGACAACTGAGGGTTCAATACCTCAATAAACGCTTCCAGTTGCCTTGTCATTGCGCCTCTGCGCCAGACCAGCCACGTATTCAGCCAGCGCCAGTTTTCGCTTAGCGGCCAGGCGTGGACCTGATGGTGTCCTGGCATGCTCTCCAGCATCGAACGCGGGATCAGCGCGATACCCGCACCGGCAATGACGCAAGCCAGCATGCCGTGATACGACTCCATTTCATGAATGGTGCCAGGCATTGCGCGATCGGCATGAAACCAGCTTTCAAAATGGCGACGATAGGAACAGTTGGCGCGAAAGGCGTAAATGCTGCAACCGTTAACGTCGCTGGCCCGCTGGATAGGGGGATGACCGTGCGGAGTGACTATCATCATCTCTTCACGGTAGACCGGCATTCCTTCAAGACCTGGATGAGTAATTGGGCCGTCGACAAAGGCGGCGTTCAGCGTCCCGTCGAGCACGCCGTCCAGCATCGTGCCTGAAGGACCTGTCGCCAGCGCAAACTGAATTTTGGGGTAACGCTGATTGTATTCAGCCAGCGTGGCAGGGATCCGCACAGCGGCAGTACTCTCGAGCGAGCCAAGAGAGAACAACCCCTGCGGTTCATCGCCGGCGACGACCATTCTCGCCTCGTCAACCAGGGCGAGGATCCGCTGGCTGTAGCGTAAAAAATTGTGCCCGGACGGGGAAAGCCGCAAACGCTGATTTTCACGAATAAACAGATCGACGCCAAGGTCGGCTTCAAGCTGGCGAATACGGGTGGTGAGATTGGATGGCACGCGATGCACCTTCGCGGCGGCCTGCGTAATACTGCCTGTCTCCGCGACGGCGTTGAACATTTCCAGTTGCGTCAGATCCATAATGTTCTCTGTTCGTGAATGGTGTGGTTAATATTATTCATTTTTCAGAAAGAGTAAATATGCGCATGATATGACCATACCCTGCGATAAAGAGAGGCACTTATGACTATCACAGCAGCAACACATGCGATTTCCGTTAACCCTACCAACGGTGAAGGGTTGGCGGCAATGCCGTGGGCCAGTACTGAGGAGATTGCACATGCGCTGAGCCTTGCCGCGAATGGCTACCGCGAATGGAAACACACTGCCGTTGAGCACCGTGCGCAAACGCTGCGTCATATCGGGCAGGCTCTGCGTCATCGCGCGGAAGAGATGGCGCAGTGTATCTCACGTGAAATGGGGAAACCCATCAAGCAGGCGCGTGGTGAAGTTGCCAAATCAGCCGCATTGTGTGACTGGTACGCTGAACATGGACCGGCGATGCTCAACCCGGAACCTACGCTGGTGGAGAACAACCAGGCGGTGATTGAGTATCGCCCCGTTGGAACTATTTTGGCGATCATGCCGTGGAACTTCCCGCTCTGGCAGGTACTTCGCGGCGCCATTCCAATTCTGCTGGCCGGAAATGGCTATCTGTTAAAGCATGCGCCAAACGTAACCGGCTGTGCTGCGATTATCGCGCAGGTTTTTGCTGATGCGGGCGTCCCCGCGGGTGTTTACGGTTGGGTGAATGCCGATAACGCCGGGGTAAGTCAGATGATCAATGATCCGCGTATCGCTGCGGTAACGGTGACGGGCAGCGTTCGAGCTGGTGCGGCGATTGGTGCTCAGGCGGGGGCGGCGCTGAAAAAATGCGTGCTTGAACTGGGGGGTTCCGATCCGTTTATTGTCCTTAATGATGCTGACCTCGATCTGGCCGTTAAGGCGGCGGTCGCCGGTCGTTATCAGAATACCGGGCAGGTTTGTGCGGCAGCAAAGCGCTTTATTATCGAAGAAGGAATTGCGGCAGAATTTACGGCTCGTTTTGTGGCGGCCGCGAGCGCGCTCAAAATGGGCGACCCGCTGAACGAAGAAAACGATCTGGGTCCGATGGCAAGATTTGATCTGCGCGATGAGCTGCATCAGCAGGTCGAAGCCTCCCTTGCCGAAGGCGCGAGGCTACTTCTCGGCGGGGAAAAAATCGCGGGTCAGGGCAATTACTATGCCGTGACGGTATTGGGGGATGTCACCCCGGAGATGACGGCTTTTCGTCAGGAACTGTTTGGCCCGGTTGCAGCGATTACCGTTGCAAAGAATGCGGAACATGCCTTAGCGCTGGCTAATGACAGTGATTTCGGCTTATCAGCCACGGTGTTCACTGCGGATGAAGCTCTGGCGCAGAAGATGGCGTCACGCCTGGAGTGTGGGGGGGTATTTATCAATGGTTACAGCGCCAGCGATGCCCGCGTTGCATTTGGCGGCGTGAAGAAAAGTGGTTTTGGCCGCGAGCTTTCACACTTTGGTCTGCATGAGTTTTGTAATGTACAGACCGTCTGGAAAAACCGCCTCTGATGGTGTGGGTGCCTCCGACGGGGGCACCGGCCTTAAATTCTGCAATGTTTCTGTCTACGGCATGAATCTCACCCGCTCATGCAGACCGTGGCCAGATTCCGCCTTCCGGCCTGACGCTGCGTATTCAGCTCTGTTATACTCGCAGGCCTTTCATACCTGCGAGCAAGGAGCATGTTGTGGCCAGGGCCATGGACAATTCAATTTTAGAGACCATTGTGCAGCAGGTTCGTCCGCTGATTGGTCAGGGTAAAGTCGCTGATTACATTCCTGCCTTAGCTTCTGTCGACGGTTCAAAACTGGGTATTGCTATTTGCACCGTCGATGGACAGCACTATCAGGCGGGGGATGCGCAAGAGCGCTTTTCTATTCAGTCAATTTCAAAGGTGCTCAGTCTGGTCGTGGCGATGCGTCACTATCAGGAAGATGAGATCTGGCAACGTGTCGGCAAGGATCCTTCCGGTCATCCTTTCAACTCACTGGTGCAGTTGGAAATGGAGCAAGGGATCCCACGCAATCCCTTTATCAACGCCGGGGCGCTGGTGGTTTGCGATATGCTGCAAGGACGTCTGAGCGCACCGCGTCAACGGATGTTGGAAGTGGTACGGGCGCTAAGCGGCGTTTCGGATATCGCCTATGATGCGACGGTGGCGCGTTCTGAGTTTGAGCACTCGGCGCGTAACGCGGCTATTGCCTGGCTAATGAAGTCCTTTGGCAATTTTCACCATGACGTGACCACCGTTTTGCAAAATTACTTTCACTACTGCGCACTGAAAATGAGCTGTGTGGAGCTGGCCCGCACGTTCGTCTTTCTGGCGAATCAGGGACATGCTTTTCATCTTGCAGAGCCCGTGGTGACGCCTATGCAGGCCCGGCAGATCAACGCGCTGATGGCGACCAGTGGCATGTATCAGAACGCAGGGGAATTTGCCTGGCGAGTGGGCTTACCGGCGAAATCTGGTGTGGGGGGCGGTATCGTGGCTATCGTGCCTCACGAGATGGCGATTGCCGTCTGGAGTCCGGAACTGGATGCGGCGGGAAATTCGCTGGCGGGTATCGCCGTGCTGGAGCAATTAACGCAACAACTGGGGCGCTCGGTTTACTGATGAACACGCTCGATCCTCTTTTTGCCCGGCTGGCGAAATCAACGTTTCGCTCGCGGTTTCGCCTTGGCCAGAAAGAAAGGCAGTATTGTCTGGATAAAGGCGCGCCGGTTATCGAACAACACGCCACGGATTTTATTGCCAAACGGCTGGCGCCCGCGTTTCCTGCCAATGACGGTAAGCAGACACCTATGCGCGGGCATCCGGTATTTATCGCTCAACATGCCACGGCGACCTGTTGTCGGGGATGTCTGGCGAAATGGCATGATATCCCTCAGGGTGTGGCGTTAAACGATGAACAGCAGCGTTACGTTGTCACGGTTATCTATCACTGGCTAGTGATCCAGATGAACAAGCCATAGATAACATAATCCTATGATATGACTCCTTGTGTTGTGCAATTGTTAAAAGCAGTATGAAGGGGTCATTCTAAGGAGAAAAAAATGGCTTCCTGTAAACCCTGCTTTGTGCTGAGCGCGGCCCAGATTCTGTCGAGAATCGATGAATTCAGCGACATCCTTGAAACATGCGTCAATGATGGCGCCTCTGTCAGCTTTATGCTCCCTTTTAGTGGTGATAAATCACGGCCTTTCTGGATAAGTGTCGCGCAAAGCGTTGACCGTGGAGAAAGGATTGTTCTGGGTACACAGAACGCACAGGGGGTGCTTGTCGGTACCGTCCAGCTAATTATCGATCAACCCGAAAACCAACCTCATCGTGCTGATGTCGCCAAGCTGCTGGTTCACCCCTCAGCGCGGCGCGGTGGTGTTGCCCGGACGTTGATGAACGAACTCGAAAACTGCGCGCGTCAGCAAGGGAAAACGCTGCTGGTGCTTGATACAGCGACGGGGAGTGACGCTGAGTTGTTCTACCACAATTGTGGATGGCAAAAAGTAGGGGTGATACCGGACTATGCAAAAATGCCTGACGGGAAGCTGACCGGGACCACACTTTTCTACAAAACTCTCTAATTTGTCGCCGGGGATTGATCAAAACAGGGTTTCAATGTATTAAAGTTTGCTAACCTATTGGACCAATTCAATCAGGTTGTATGACTAATTAAAAAGGGAACCCATTGTGCAAACACTAAATCGTCGCGATTTCCCCGGTGCTCAGTATCCTGAACGCATTATTCAGTTTGGTGAAGGAAACTTCCTGCGCGCCTTTGTTGACTGGCAAGTCGATTTGCTGAACGAACATACCGATCTGAACGCTGGTGTAGTCATTGTTCGTCCTATCGAAAGTACCTTCCCGCCATCTCTGAGTACGCAGGATGGTCTCTATACCACCATCATTCGTGGTTTGAATGAGAAGGGCGAGGCCGTAAGCGATGCCCGTTTGATCCGTTCGGTTAACCGCGAAATCAGCGTCTATAGCGAATACGATGAGTTCCTGAAGCTGGCGCATAATCCAGATATGCGTTTTGTGTTCTCCAACACGACTGAAGCGGGCATCAGCTACCACGCGGGCGATAAGTTTGAGGATGCACCGGCGGTGAGTTATCCGGCTAAACTGACCCGACTGTTGTTCGAACGCTTCAGCCATTTTAATGGCGCGTCGGATAAAGGCTGGATTATCATTCCTTGCGAACTGATTGATTACAATGGTGATGCGCTGCGTGAACTGGTCCTGCGCTATGCTCAGGAGTGGGCGTTGCCGGAGGCATTTATTCAGTGGCTGGATCAGGCCAACGCATTTTGCTCCACGCTGGTGGACCGCATTGTTACCGGTTATCCGCGTGACGAAGTGGAAAAACTGGAAGCTGAGTTGGGCTATCACGATGCCTTCCTCGACACTGCAGAACACTTCTATCTGTTCGTTATTCAGGGACCGAAGTCATTAGCTGCAGAACTGCGTCTGGATAAGTATCCGCTCAATGTCCTGATTGTTGATGACATCAAACCGTACAAAGAACGAAAAGTGGCGATTCTCAACGGCGCACACACCGCACTGGTTCCCGTTGCCTGGCTGGCAGGGTTGGACACCGTGGGGGAGGCGATGAATGACGCAGAGATTTGCGCCTTCGTTGAAAAAGCGATTTATGAAGAGATCATTCCGGTACTGGATTTACCCCGCGATGAGCTGGCGTCTTTCGCCAGTGCGGTGACCGGTCGATTCTGCAATCCGTACATCAAGCATCAGTTGCTGTCGATTGCCCTGAACGGCATGACTAAATTCCGTACCCGTATTTTGCCGCAGCTGCTGGCAGGGCAACAGGCCAGCGGTAAGCTGCCGGCGCGCCTGACGTTTGCGCTTGCCGCGCTGATTGCTTTCTATCGTGGAGAGCGTAACGGTGAGGCTTATCCGGTCCAGGATGATGCGCACTGGGTGGCACGTTTTCAACAGCTGTGGTCCCAGCATCATGACCGCCAGATAAGCACCGAAGAGTTAGTCAAATCGGTACTGGGCGTTAAAGAACACTGGGAACAGGATCTGACTCAGGTTTCCGGACTCGTGGAGCAGGTTTCAGCCGATCTGGATACCATTCTGGCCAAAGGCATGCGTGAAGCCGTTAAGCCATTGTGCTAAGAAGACAACCCGGCTCAGGCCGGGTTTTTTATAGAACATTCTTTAGTTACAACATACTATTGTTTATTAATGACTACACCGTTCTGTAACCCCGGTGCGTTGTGGTTCTGGCAGAGCAAAAGTTGTTTAGTTAATGTTGCGATTAACTTGCAACATTGATCATGATCGCGTCTAATGTGATGGATTTCACATTTTCCCGAAGAAAACCATGATCGTTCGCCCCCAACAACACTGGCTACGCCTGATATTCGTTTGGCATGGGTCAGTATTATCTAAAATCTTTTCACGACTGCTGCTGAACTTCCTGCTCTCCATCGCCGTTATTATCATGCTTCCGTGGTATACGATGCTGGGAATCAAATTCACGCTGGCGCCATTCAGCATTCTCGGCGTGGCGATTGCAATCTTTTTAGGTTTTCGCAATAACGCCTGTTATTCACGTTACGTTGAGGCCCGACACCTGTGGGGGCAGTTGATGATTGCTTCCCGATCGCTACTGCGTGAGGTAAAAACCACCTTACCGGACGACGCCGAATTAGGGCAGTTTGTTCGTCTGCAAATCGCGTTTGCCCACTGTTTACGCATGACTTTACGTCGAAAGCCACAGGCAGAGCCGTTGGCGAAGTACCTCAGCGAGAAAGATCTGCAGACGGTATTTGCCTCACAATCTCCAGCAAACCGCATTTTGTTGTTGATGGGAGAGTGGTTGGCCGTGCGCAGGCGTAATGGTCAACTGTCAGACATATTATTTCATAGTTTAAACAATAGATTAAACGATATGTCTGCGGTACTGGCTGGTTGTGAGCGGATTGCGAATACCCCGGTCCCGTTTGCTTATACTTTGATCCTTCATCGCACGGTATACCTGTTTTGTATCATGCTGCCATTCGCGTTAGTGGTGGATCTGCACTACATGACACCGTTTATCTCTGTGCTTATTTCCTATACATTTATCTCGCTCGACACGCTTGCAGAAGAGCTTGAAGATCCGTTTGGGACAGAGAACAATGACCTGCCGCTGGATGCGATTTGCAATGCGATCGAAATCGATTTGCTGCAGATGAACGATGAAACAAATGTGCCAGCAAAACACATGCCTGATAAGCATTACCAACTAACTTAGTTACGTTCGTTTTGCCACCAGGCTGGCTGCATATCGGAAAACGAATGAAACTCTGGCGCCAGGTCTTCATCGTTAGGATCATCAAAAGCCCCGGCTAAAAGTGCAATTACCGGGGCGTCATCAATAGCGCCCACGGAACTGCCGCACTGTGGGCAAAAGGCTCGACAACTCGTTTCTGACGAGCGCCAGGTTGTCGGTTTTCCGGCTTTTCCCGTCCATTCTACATTTTCTGCATCAAACTCAATCCAGACGACGGTCGGTGCGCCCGTATGTTTCCGGCATATATCGCAGGAACAGGTATGGGAATTATTAGGACTGCTGGCCGTGAAGCGGATCGAACCACAAAGACACCCACCAATGTAGACTTTAGACATAACAACTCCCGTCGGAAACACGTGGCAAGACACTAGCAGATGCCTCGCATTGTCACTAGATCCTTATGTTAAAAAGGCGAGGGCGCTCATAGGCGATCCTCTATTCCTGTGATCTATCTGATGATAAATGCTTAATTATTGCGTTGCGCAACAATAAACAATCGGGGAAATGCCAGTAAAATTTTGCCATTTTCCTGCAGTGGATATTGCTCCTGAAGTAGTTCGTGGTAGCGCGCCAGATACTGACATTGCTCGCTTTCTCTCAAATCCTGCAACCAGGGGCGCAGGCCTGTAGAACTTACCCAGTCGATAATTGCTTGATGAGAATCCATAATGTGATAATACGTGGTGCGCCAGATATCCACCTCACAGCCAGTTTCGGTCAAAATATCATAGTAGGCATGTACGCCAGGAAGTGGCGCACGGCCCCGGTCCGGGAAACCCTGTTCATAAGCCACTTCGCGCATCAGAACATGCGTGGGTTCCAGCCAGTTATCCGGCATTTGCACGGCCAGAACGCCATTGCGACCCAGCAACGATACCAGGTTCGGCAATAGTTCATAGTGATCGGGTACCCATTGTAAAGACGCATTTGCGTAAAGCAGATCCACAGGATGCTCGGGCTGGAACTGACTGATATCCGCTTCAATAAAATGGCATTGCGGTAATGCGTTGCGCGCTTCATTCAGCATGGCGGGTGAGGAATCAACCCCGGTTATTACAGCCGAAGGCCAGCGCTGATGCAGTAATGCCGTGCTGTTTCCCGGACCACAGCCAAGATCAACAACTGAACGAACACTCTCTAACGCCACTCTGTTGAGTAATTCCGCTGCGGGTCTTGAACGTTCAGTTTCATATTGCAGATAAAGCGAAGGGTTCCAGTCAGCCATGAATGAATCTCCAGTATGAGAGAAAAAGGCAGAAAGGACCGCATAAGTCCTTGCCGGTGAGCCATTTCATTTAGAAGATTATATGAAAATGAAGAATAAGGGCAGAAATATGCCAGGAAGACAGATTGGCATGTCTGTGGTTTGCCAGCGTGAACTACAGTTATCAGTTTTGATGTTCAGTGAGTGATATGGCACAGAACGAAATTGGTTAGCGCTGGTAACGGCATTTGAAAAGAGGTTTGGTCATCATTATCGAGCAGCACAAGGATTACCATAAAGCTTCAGATTCTACCTTACTCAACATCAGTGCGCATAATGTATATTATGTTAAATGCAATTTGGTATTTGATGAATGCTTAGTTCATACCCCTTAGCTGACGCCGTTCCATCAAATCCTTACCCTTCCCTTATCTGCTACGGTAAAAAGTTTTCGTCAGATGACCCCGAATGCAGATTCCTCTTTAGCCATTCTCAGTTTAGCGGTTCCGGTTGGTACACAGTGATGAAAAACGATAAGGTCAGAGCTGTTGTCGCCTTCGAGTCAGGAAGCCAGGAAGCGGTATTTTTCATTCCTGGAAAAAGCTCCCCCTGCTAATCCTGACTGAAAACTGCTGGACATGACTGTCTGCCTTGAGCAAAAGCAGACAGTCATTTTGATTTTCTACCGTAAATTTTTTCTTTTTTTATAATCAATGTATCGGGCTAGATATTTTTGTAACAACTTTATAAGTTAAAGATCTGCCGCAATAACAGATTCCTTTATTTATAATTAGAGGTTTGCAACGTTGTGATAGACTTTTTGAACATCATCGTCATCTTCAAGGGCATCAACGAGTCCTGCAAAGATTTCTAAATCTTCTGGTGAAAGTTCAACTTCTGATTGAGCAATCATTTCTAATTCTGTTGTTGAGAATTCAGTAATCCCAGCGGCTTTCAGGGCTGCAATTCCTTTATGAAGGTCTGTAGATTCAGTATAAATAACGATGTTTCCCTCTTCTTCGGTTACATCGCGAACATCTACATCAGCATTAAGCAAAATTTCAAAAATATGGTCAGGATCTGTTCCTGCAAATACAATCACCCCGGTATTGTCAAACATATAGCTGACAGCACCTGCCGCTCCGATATTCCCGCCTTTTTTATTGAAAATTGAGCGGACATTAGCAATCGTACGGTTAACATTTGACGTCAATGTTTCAGCGATAATCAGTGAACCACTTGGACCAAAGCCTTCGTAACGCCCTTGCACGAACGTTTCATCGCTGCCGCCTTTGGCTTTATCAATTGCTTTATCAATAACGTGTTTAGGAACCTGTGCTTGTTTCGCACGTTCAATAACGAATTTTAAAGCTGAGTTTGATTCTGGGTCTGGTTCACCTTGTTTGGCAGCAGCATAGATTTCTACACCGAATTTTGCATATATATTAGACGTTGCACCGTCTTTAGCAGTTTTTTTAGCAACAATATTTGCCCATTTACGTCCCACTGGAATAGTCTCCTCAGAAATTCATTTACATTACATGCAGATTAATAGCCTGCAAATTTTTCCGCAATATTATATCATGATATGTAAACTCTCGTCCATGAAAAACAAAATATCCATGTTTTACTAAATGTTACTTTAATTTTATCAATGGTTAACATTATGGATATGTTATTTTCGTTTTTTTAGATCTTTTGTTTTTTTAATTTTAATAGTCGAATGACAGCAATAATACATAAATAAAGAGAAACTGAAGTAACAATCCAGGTATAAATACCTACTTAAGATTAATGAACGCATCTAATCCAGATCTTTTCTTCAGCAATGTCTGGCTGGTGTTTACTTCTTAATCATGAAAGCCCGAGGAACAGATGCCATTGCTGGTCGCCCCGCTTTCTTGTAACCTTCTTCCCGTTGCACTACTGACAAAATCTGGAACCACTGAACTGGACTTCATATGAATGCTCATATTTCTAAAGACCCTTTACATGGCGTAACGCTTGAAATGCAGGTTAATGCACTGGTTGATCGTTATGGTTGGGCTGAGCTGGCGCAACGCATTAATATCAACTGCTTTAAAAATGAGCCGAGCGTTAAATCCAGTCTGAAGTTTCTGCGCCGCACGCCCTGGGCGCGGGCAGAAGTTGAAGCGCTGTACCTGGATTCACTGCATGATCTGGCCTCAAATAACACCACCGAACCGGCGTTCGATCCCTGGGCTAACAGCCGCAACAAGAAGAATTAAGAGCAAAATCTGATGTCAGCATCCGGTTTTATTTCAGCAAATTATCAGAAAAAACTGGCGAATATTCTCGCCCGTTCCCGAGCCAGGCTGCCGCGAACCAACATGACATGGTTCGCGCTGCTCGTAGGCAGTATGTTGCTACTTGGCAGTTGTTCTTCACAGCCGCCCGGTTCAAAAATCACCCCACTGCCCCCGGTGGGCAAACCACAGCAGAGCAAGGAGCCGGTGCGCGGTATCTGGCTGGCAACGGTTTCGCGTCTTGACTGGCCGCCGATTTCATCCGTCAACATCAGCTCGCCTGCCGTTCGTATCAGCCAGCAGCAAAAGGCGCTGACGGACAAGCTGGATAACCTGAAACGTCTTGGTATTAACACCGTTTTTTTCCAGGTGAAGCCCGATGCCACTGCGTTGTGGCATTCTACAATCTTGCCATGGTCAGATACCCTGACCGGTAAGATTGGTCAGGATCCGGGTTACGATCCGTTACGGTTTATGCTCGATGAAGCGCATAAACGCGGAATGAAAGTCCATGCCTGGTTTAACCCCTACCGCGTGTCCGTGAACACTAAACCGGCAACGGTTACCGAATTAAACAACACGCTGTCACAGACGCCTTCCAGCGTTTATGTCCTGCATCGGGACTGGATCCGTACCTCGGGCGAGCGTTTTGTGTTAGATCCCGGTATTCCCGAAGTGCGTGACTGGATAACCAGCATCGTGGCTGAAGTGGTTGAGAATTACCCGGTTGACGGCGTGCAATTCGATGATTACTTCTATACCGAGTCTCCCGGCTCTGCGCTCAACGACAGCCAGACCTTCAGAAGATACGGCCAGGGATTTGTCTCCAAAGCTGACTGGCGGCGCGATAACACGCAACGCCTGATCGCTCAGGTTTCACGAACCATCAAGAAACTCAAACCTGAAGTTGAATTTGGCGTCAGCCCTGCGGGCGTGTGGCGCAACCGTTCGCACGATCCGGCGGGCTCCGACACGCGCGGCGCGGCAGCCTATGATGAATCGTATGCGGACACCCGCCGCTGGGTGCAACAAGGCTTGCTGGACTACATCGCCCCGCAGCTGTACTGGCCTTTTGCCCGCGATGCGGCGCGTTACGATGTGTTGGCGAAATGGTGGGCAGATGTCGTCAAATCAACCAACACCCGCCTGTATATTGGGGTGGCGTTGTACAAAGTCGGTGAGCCGTCGCGAAAAGAACCTGACTGGACGGTCAAAGGCGGTGTGCCGGAGCTGAAAAAACAGCTCGATCTGAACGAATCTGAACCGCACATTAACGGCACAATTTTGTTTCGCGAAGATTACCTTAATCAGCCGCAAACGCAGGAAGCCGTGACCTATATTCGCAGTCGTTGGGGGCGTTAATGGTTGTCCGTATTGGATTTATAACGCAAGAGCGTCCGGTTATACGGACGCTCTTAACCGATCCATCAGGCAACTGAAGGCTCAGGCAATCTGAATGATGAGACCAGCATCGCCAGCTGTTCCGCCTCCTCTTTCAGCGCCTGCGTTCGCGCGGCGGCATCATCTATTAACGAGGCGTTTTGCTGAACGGTGCTGTCCATTTCGGTAACGGCCAGCGTAACTTCGGAAACGCCCTTGCGTTGTTCTTCACCCGCAACGCGTATTTCCCCCATTAACTGACGTACCTGACGTACATTACTGACCAGTTCTCCCAGACGTTCGCCCGCATTGTGAATTTGCTGACTTCCGCTACCTACATGAGAAACGGATTCATCAATCAATGCTTTTATTTCCTGCGCGGCAGTGGCACTGCGCTGAGCCAGCGTGCGCACTTCGGAGGCCACAACGGCAAACCCTCTCCCGGCATCACCTGCTCTGGCGGCTTCAACCGCGGCATTCAGGGCGAGAATATTGGTCTGGAACGCAATGCTGTCGATAACCGCGACAATTTCCACCATTCTGCCGGATGAGGCACTGACGTTATCCATTGTAGAGATAACACCCTGCATAACATCGCCGCAGCGGTTGGCTGTTTGCGCGGTGCTATCGGAGAGTTCATCCGCCAGTTGTGTATTACTGGCATTTTGATGAACGGTCGCATTTAACTGTTCCATTGCCGCCGAACTCTCTTCCAGCGCAGCGGCCTGTTGCGTCACGCGAGATGAAAGTTCCATATTACTGTCTGCCAGGCTGACAGCGTTATTCGCCACCACTACGCTACTGCTTCTGACAGTGATCAGAATGGCTGAGATTTTATCGACGAACAGGTTAAACGCTTCGGCGATAGCGGAAATCTCATCTTTGCCACGCACATCCAGGCGACGGGTAAGATCGCCTTCTCCCTGCGCAATGTCATCGAGAGCCTGACGGGTATCATCAAGACGCGAAATCAGTCGGCGAACCACCAGCCAGGATCCCACCAGCAACAGGGTCATGATCGGGATCAACACTTCCAGCACGTCCTGCATCATCACTTTGGCAAGGCCGACGATACGCGATTCAGGCGTTGCAAGACCAACAACCCAACCGGTATCCGCCATCGGGAACAGCATCACCCGTGAAGCCGAATTCAGGACGTTATCATTTGCAAGCGTAATCGTTTTCACCCCGTCCGCTGGGCGCAGAGATTTCAGACCGTTTTCCACCGGGATAAGCCATTGCGCGCTTTGCGCCAGATCGTTAATGGTTTTATATTTCGCCAGATCGGCCTGCGGGAAATAGAGGATTTGTCCCTGCTTGTCCACCACAAACGCGTAACCACCGGTACTGTTTCCCTGCTGCTGCATGAAAGTGGCGACGTTATCCAGGCGAATATCGGTGGTGGCGACACCGGCAAACTTGCCCGCCAGTTGATAAGGTACGCTGCACGTCACCATGTTGACGCCTGAACTGGCGTCCTGGTAGACATCAGACCATAAGCAACTGTTTTGTGAATGTCCTTTAGCATGCTGATACCAGTTTTCATTGTGGTATCCGCTTGACCCTTCGACGTTATAGTCGTTGGAATACACCAGTTTACCTTCAGCATTACGCGCCCAGAAAAAGCTTCTTTTCTCCACACCTGCGGTGAAAGCGTCGGGTTCTGGCCAGATGCCGCCACCGGTAATAATCGAATCTTTATCTTCACCAATCAGATGCGGAACGACGCTTTGATAAAGAGATTCATCATTTGGCAGCACCTCAGCCAGTCGTGACAAGCTAACGGTCTCACCTTCAATTCGGGACAATACGGTACTCAACTGACGGGTTAAACCTTGCCCTGTTTCTTCGATCAGGGCGGTGTTGATTTCAACGACGCGCGGTTGGCCACGCCAGAGCATAATCACCACAATAACAAGGGTCGTGACTGCAAGCAGCAGAATGCCGCCGATGGTTAAACGCGTTGAAATACGAGTAGGATACCAGGCCATACAAACTCCTTCTGCAAAAGGCTAACTTTTATCCAGTATCGGCACAGGCGTTTATATCTTTATAAAGTTTTCTTAAGTATCAAAAAATAAATACGTGACATTGTCACAAATAGCAAAACCCAGCACTTTGGCTGGGTTTTAATAATGACTTAATCTTATTTGGATAATTCTTTTTTGATTTCGTCTTTTATTTTACTTAATTCGCTCTGCGGATGTTTTTTACAAAGTTCAACGGTCAGAGGAACTGCTGTAGTCACGGTTTCGTTATAGTCTACGTAATCGCCACCCTTGAAATCTTCGTCTTCATTGAGCACCCAGAAAGCCACTGGGGCCATAGTTTGCGGGTTCAAATCAATAAACTCCTGGCAATTCATGCCTTTTGGAGTCACTTCAGTTTTAGCGTTATCAGTTGCTGCATTGACGCTGACACTGGTTAACAGCGCTGCGACCAGAATACCTGCTGTAGAAAGGGAGAATTTATTCATTGTAGTACTCCATTTATAATATAAATAATATCTACACTTGCGCTTCAAACCGTTAATGTAGTTCGCAAAAAATAATACCCCTAACGTCATAAGAATAAAGATTGCCACCATTGATATGGCTGAAATTTATATTTCACATTACTGATTCTGATGTCTGGGCGTAAAACGTGGCCACAATGTGATCGTTCCGACGAAATCAGCAGATTCATACCCCTCTTCCCCTGTCGCTGCACCAAAACTGAACTACGCTGCACAAATGTTGATCATTAGTTAACGGATATGGGCTGATTTTTAACAAACATGGTCAGCGTGCCGCTGTTACCAACATGGCACGCGTCCTGCATTGTTAATTTGCTAACAGTGAGCCGTACTCTGACAAACAATTAACAGCGAGAAGGTAATGACAGCGAAACCGGAGTTATTTACCCGCATAGAGCAGACCTTTAGCCAACTGACGCCCAGCGAAAAGCGCGTGGCCGGGTGGCTGTTAGCCCATGCTGTGCAGATCCCTTTTGAAACCGCGGATGGTATTGCTAAAGCGACCGGAACCAGCGGCATTACCGTTGGACGCTATCTGCGTAAACTGGGTTTTCGCAATCTGGAAGATGCAAAAGCCAGCCTGCGGGAGCTACCCATCGTCGCCTATCAACCCTGGGGGATGAACGAGCGGCTGGACTCCTGGCACCAGCAACAAAGCCTGCCAGATCGCGCGCAGCAGTCGCTGTTACTGGAAATCGACGCCATTACCTATGTCTATCAACTCGCGCAAGGCGAAACGTTTTTACGCATAGCGCAGCGGCTGGCGCATGCGGAAGCCGTGTATATCCTTGGGATCCAGTCCACCCGCGGGATCGCTAACGCCTTTTTCAGTCACCTGGAATACCTGCGGCCTAAAGTCAGCTACTCCGAAGGGCTTTCCGGCAGTTGGGTCGAGTCGCTGAATTCAGGATTCACCCAGCCTTACGTGGTGATCACCGATATGCGCGCCTATTCCGCTATCTCGCGACAATATTGCCGCGTTGCCACAGAACGCTGCATTCCGCTGGCGCTAATCACCGATGTGTGGTGCCCGTGGGCCAGAGACTATTCCATTGACTTACTTCAGGTGAAAACTGACACCGGACATTTCTGGGACTCACTGGCTCCGGTGAGCTGTCTGTTCAACTTATTACTCTCTGCGGTGGTGGCACAACTGGGTGACTCCCTCGCAGAACGCCTGCAAACCAATCGCCAGTTACAACAACAATTTGGTCAATTCGAACAATAAACAGGAAACGTGCTATGTCAGAAACCCCAGAACTGGTCGATCTGTCGGTGATATTCCCGTCGCTACATATCGATCTTAAATACGCTACGGCAGACAACATTACCGGCGCCCCTATCTACCGGGAAGCTCGTTGCCTGTTGCACACCGAGGCGGTCACTGCGCTGGCGAAAAGCATCAGTATTGCGCAACTGGCGGGCCTGAAACTTGTGGTATACGACGCGTATCGCCCGCAGCAGGCGCAGGCGGTGCTGTGGAATGCGTGTCCAGATCCTCAGTATGTTGTTGATGTGGCGATAGGATCTAATCACAGCCGCGGGACGGCCATTGACGTTACGCTAATGGACGATCGTGGCAATCTTCTCGATATGGGCGCGGGCTTTGATGAGATGCACGACCGTTCCCATGCCTGGCACCCTTCTGTTCCTCCGGCTGCGCAGCGCAACCGCCTGCTGCTCAATGCCATTATGTTCGGCGGTGGTTTTGTCGGTATCACCAGCGAGTGGTGGCATTTTGAATTACCTGATGCCGCCCGCTATCCGCTGCTTGACGATCAGATAAATTGTTACACTGTCACACACATAACAACACAACATTCCCTTTAATTCTGGAGCCTGGTTATGAAGACTACACCTGCGTTAAACGCGTTTTTTCGCCCCGCTCTGATAGCCGTTGCGCTGGCGTTTGCCCTGCCCGCTGCGCAGGCCGCCGTTCCCAAAGATATGCTGGTGATCGGCAAAGCTGCCGATCCGCAGACGCTCGATCCCGCCGTGACCATCGATAACAACGACTGGACGGTCACCTATCCCTCTTATCAGCGGCTGGTTCAGTACAAAACAGATGGCGGTAAAGGCTCCACGGAAGTTGAAGGCGATTTGGCCAGCGGCTGGAAGGCCTCTGACGACCAGAAAGAGTGGACGTTTATCCTGAAAAACGATGCCAAATTCGCCGACGGAACGCCGGTGACGGCTGATGCGGTAAAGCAATCTTTTGAACGCCTGCTCAAAATCGGCCAGGGGCCTGCAGAAGCGTTCCCGAAAGATCTGAAGGTTGAGGCTATCGATAACAATACGGTGAAGTTTACCCTCAGCCAGCCATTTGCGCCGTTCCTGTATACGCTGGCCAATGACGGGGCCTCAATTATTAACCCGGCCGTCTTAAAAGAGCATGCCGCAGACGATGCCCGCGGATTCCTGGCGCAGAACACGGCAGGCTCCGGTCCCTTTATGCTCAAAAGCTGGCAAAAGGGACAGCAGTTGGTACTGGTTCCTAACCCATATTATGCCGGTGCAAAACCGGCGTTTAAGCGGGTTTCGGTAAAAATCATCGGTGAAAGCGCCTCTCGCCGTCTGCAATTGTCGCGGGGTGATATCGACATTGCCGATGCGCTTCCGGTTGACCAGCTTGCCGCCTTAAAACAGGAAGGCAAAGTTAACGTGGCGGATTATCCCTCGTTGCGCGTGACCTATCTGTATCTGAATAACAGTAAAGCGCCGCTCAATCAGGTGGATTTACGCCGCGCCATCTCGTGGGCCACCGATTATAAAGGCATGGTAAACGGGATCCTGAGCGGCAACGGTAAGCAAATGCGGGGTCCGATCCCTGAAGGCATGTGGGGTTTTGACGACAAGGCCATGCAGTACAGTTTCGATGAAGCCAAAGCGAAAGCGGCGTGGGAGAAAGTTGCCACCAAACCTGACAGCCTGAGCTTCCTGTACTCGGATAATGACCCCAACTGGGAACCTATCGCGCTCGCGACCCAAGCAAGCCTTGGCAAACTGGGCATTAAGGTGAAGCTGGAAAAACTGGCTAACGCCACCATGCGTGACCGCGTGGGCAAAGGAGATTACGACATTGCCATTGGCAACTGGAGCCCAGATTTCGCCGATCCGTACATGTTTATGAACTACTGGTTTGAGTCAGATAAGAAAGGCTTGCCGGGTAACCGTTCGTTCTATGAAAACGGTGAGGTCGATAAGCTGCTGCGTAGCGCGCTTGCCACGACCGATCAGGTTGCCAGAACCAATGACTACCAGCAGGCGCAAACTATCGTGATTGATGAAGCCGCCTACGTCTATTTATTCCAGAAAAACTATCAGTTGGCGATGAACAAAGACGTCAAAGGATTTGTATTCAACCCCATGCTGGAACAGGTCTTCAATATCTCCACCATGAGTAAATAAGCCACGTTAATGCGGAGCCGCTCTGGCTCCGCAAGGGGAAGCTAATGACGTTCTGGAGCATTTTACGCCAGCGATGCTGGGGACTTATTCTGGTGGTTATCGGTGTTTGCGTAATCACTTTTATTATTTCGCACCTGATACCTGGCGACCCCGCGCGGCTATTGGCGGGCGATCGCGCCAGCGATGAAATTGTCGAAAATATCCGCCAACAGTTGGGGCTGAACCAGCCGCTGTATGTCCAATTTTTTCGCTATGTCAGCGACATTTTTCACGGTGATTTAGGCACTTCTATTCGCACCGGACGTCCGGTGCTGGATGAGCTGCGCATCTTCTTCCCGGCCACCCTTGAGCTGGCTTTCTGCTCCTTGTTGCTGGCGCTGGTTATCGGTATTCCTTTGGGCATTTTATCTGCGGTCTGGCGCAACCGCTGGCTTGATCACCTCGTTCGCCTGATGGCGATCACCGGTATCTCCACGCCAGCATTCTGGCTGGGGCTGGGGGTTATCGTGCTGTTTTATGGTCATCTGCAAATTTTACCCGGCGGTGGACGTTTAGACGACTGGCTGGATCCGCCAACTCACGTCACCGGGTTCTATCTGATTGATGCACTGCTGGAAGGCAATGGCGAAGTCTTTTTCAATGCGCTTCAGCACCTGATCCTGCCATCACTGACGCTGGCCTTTGTGCACCTGGGGATCGTTGCCCGCCAGATTCGCTCCGCCATGCTGGAGCAACTGAGTGAAGATTACATTCGCACCGCTCGCGCCAGCGGGTTGCCGGGCTGGTACATCGTGCTGTGTTACGCGTTGCCAAATGCGCTTATCCCCTCGATAACCGTTCTCGGCCTGGCATTGGGCGATCTGCTCTACGGTGCGGTGCTGACTGAAACGGTCTTCGCCTGGCCGGGAATGGGTGCCTGGGTGGTGACGTCGATTCAGGCGCTCGACTTCCCGGCGGTAATGGGATTTGCCGTGGTGGTCTCTTTCGCCTATGTGCTGGTTAACCTGGTGGTGGATTTACTCTACTTGTGGATCGATCCACGAATTGGACGCGGAGACGCACAATGATGCTCACACAAGAAACGCCAGCCGCGCCTCAGACAACACGCCGTCGCACAGACTGGGCTAAACTGTTCTGGATGATGAAAAGCAGCCCGTTGACGCTGGTTGGCGGGGTCATCATTGTGATGATACTGCTGCTGATGGTGCTGTCGCCGTGGATAACCCCTCACGACCCTAATGCCATCAATTTGAGTGCACGCCTGCTGCCCCCGTCAGCCGCTCACTGGTTTGGTACCGATGAAGTCGGCCGCGATCTGTTCAGCCGCGTTCTGGTGGGTAGCCAACAATCGGTCGTTGCGGGGCTGGTCGTGGTGGGTATCGCCGGGGGATTAGGTTCGCTGCTGGGCTGTTTGTCTGGCGTCATGGGCGGACGCGCCGATGCAATTATTATGCGAATAATGGACATTATGCTGTCCATTCCCTCGCTGGTGCTGACGATGGCGCTGGCCGCCGCGTTGGGTCCAAGCCTGTTTAACGCCATGCTGGCGATTGCTATCGTACGTATTCCGTTTTATGTGCGCCTCGCACGCGGTCAAACGTTAGTAGTGCGCCAGTTTACCTATGTGCAGGCGGCGCGGACCTACGGCGCATCACGCTGGCATCTGATTAGCTGGCACATTTTACGTAACTCTCTGCCCCCGCTAATTGTGCAAGCGTCGCTGGATATCGGCAGTGCGATCCTGATGGCCGCCACGCTCGGATTTATCGGTCTGGGCGCACAGCAACCCAGCGCTGAATGGGGAGCGATGGTCGCAATAGGCCGTAATTATGTGCTTGACCAGTGGTGGTATTGCGCTTTCCCCGGCGCCGCCATTCTGATTACCGCCGTGGGCTTTAATCTCTTTGGCGATGGTATTCGCGATCTGCTTGACCCGAAAGCCGGAGGAAAACAGTCATGACACAACCCGTGCTGGAAATCGAAGATTTGCATTTGAGTTTTCCCGGCTATAAAGCTGACGTGCATGCGCTTAAGCATGTATCGCTGCATATTAATCGCGGAGAAATCGTTGGCGTGGTTGGCGAGTCCGGTTCCGGTAAGTCCGTGACGGCCATGCTCACCATGCGTCTGCTGCCGGAAGGCAGTTATCATATCCACCAGGGGCGCGTTTCGCTGCTGGGTGAAGATGTGCTCAATGCCAGCGAGAAGCAAATGCGCCAATGGCGCGGCGCACGCGTAGCGATGATCTTTCAGGAACCCATGACGGCGCTGAATCCGACCCGACGCATCGGTCAGCAAATGGTGGAGGTTATCCGCCATCATCAGGCGTTAAGCCGCACGGATGCCCGTCAGAAAGCCATCGCTTTACTCCAGGAGATGCAAATCCCGGACGCGGCGGAAGTCATGAAGCGTTTCCCGTTTGAGCTTTCCGGCGGGATGCGCCAGCGCGTAATGATAGCGCTGGCCTTTTCGTGTGAACCGGAGCTTATTATTGCCGATGAACCGACCACCGCTCTGGACGTCACGGTGCAACTGCAGGTGCTGCGTTTGCTGAAGTTAAAAGCGCGAGCCAGCGGGACAGCCGTGTTATTTATCAGCCATGATATGGCAGTGGTTTCACAGTTATGCGACCGGTTGTACGTCATGTATGCCGGAAGCGTGATTGAGAGTGGCCCAACGCAAACCGTTATTCAACGCCCGACGCATCCCTATTCCATTGGTCTGCTGAAATGCGCGCCGGAACACGGCGAGCCGCGCGCATTGCTGCCTGCCATTCCCGGCACCGTGCCGAACTTAACCTGCTTACCGACGGGATGCGCGTTTCGCGAGCGCTGCTTTGCCGCTGGCCCCCGTTGTGAAGAAACACCTGCGTTACGCAGTCAGGGAGGCGGGGATCAACAATCTGCCTGCTGGTATCCGCAACTGGAGACAACACATGTCTGATTTTTTACTGGCGCTGCAGAATGTTCATGTCAACTTCCCTGCGCGTAAAAACTGGCTCGGCAAGGTAACGGAACGGGTGCATGCGCTCAATGGTCTGGATTTAGAGATCCGTCAGGGGGAAACGCTGGGGATTGTTGGTGAGTCCGGTTGTGGAAAAAGTACGCTGGCGCAACTGCTGATGGGGATGCTGAAACCCAGTCAGGGCAACTATACGCGCCGTGGTGACAAGCAGCATACCGGTATGCAAATGGTCTTTCAGGATCCCCTTTCATCGCTGGATCCGCGCTTACCGGTATGGCGGATTATCACCGAACCGGTGTGGATCCAAAAACGTCCTGCAGAACGTGAGCGCCGAATGCTTGCTGAAGATTTGGCGCGACAAGTGGGAATTCGTCCTGAATATCTCGACCGCCTGCCGCATGCGTTTTCCGGTGGACAGCGCCAGCGTATTGCCATCGCCCGGGCGTTGTCATCAGAGCCGGACGTGATTGTGCTCGATGAACCTACTTCGGCGCTGGATATCTCCGTGCAGGCGCAAATTCTCAATCTGCTGGTGTCATTGCAGGCGCGCAGAAACCTGACCTACGTGCTGATCTCGCACAACGTGTCGGTGGTCCGCCATATGAGCGACCGCGTGGCGGTGATGTACCTCGGGCAAATTGTTGAGCTGGGCGATGCGCAGCAGGTACTCACGCAGCCCGCCCATCCCTACACGCGATTATTGCTGGATTCGGTCCCTAAAACGGGAGCACCGCTGGCGGAGGATTTGGTGTTACGGAAAACCGAACTACCGGGGAATCGAACGCTGCCCCAGGGTTGTTTTTTCCGTGACAGGTGCCCACTGGCAACCAGCGGCTGTGAGAAGAAACAGGCATTGCTGAAAAGTGATAGCGGAGGTGAAGTTCGCTGCTGGCGGGCGGTTGCATGAGCTGAACGGTTGGCGTATTGCGTGAGAGTCAGGTGCAATACGCCTTTTTCAGTGAATCCACCAGCACTTCAGAAGCGGTAGATAACTTATGATGCGCCGAACGCAAAACGCCGATCCGACGCTGGATCACCGGCGTATCCAGATCGATACAGGTTGCGCCCAGCTCTGTCATTTGCGTACGGCACAATGCGGGCACGGCGCTGCCGCCCAGTCCGCTCGCCACCAGGCGACCAACCGTCACCAGTTGATGGCTCTCCAGCGCCACCTCCAGCGTATGCCCACTTTGCACCAGCTGTTCTTCCAGCATCAGGCGCACGGCGGAAGGACGTTGCAGGGTGATAAAATCCAGCGTCAGCAATTCGCGCCACGCAATACGATCCCGGCCCGCCAGTTTGCATGTCGGCGGAACAATCGCGATAAAACGATCCACGCCGAGCGGGGTGAAATGCAGATGCCCTGAAGAGTCCGGCTCAAAAGCAATGCCCATCTCCACCCGCCCTTCACTGACCATCTCAATCACTTGTTCGTTAATGACGTCATGTACCGTTACGTTGATCCCGGAGTAGGAATCACGAAACGTTTTCAGTACCGATGGCAGGACGTTAGCGGCGAATGAGGGCATGGCGGCAATAGAAATTTTCCCGCGCTGCAGCGTAAAGCGTTGGCGCATTGCCTCTTCCGTATTCTCCCAGTCCGCCAGCAGCTGTCGCCCCATGTTGAGCAGCGTTTCTCCCTCCTGCGTCAGGGTCACTTTACGGGTGGTTCTCAACAGTAACGCCCCGCCCAGTGAATCCTCCAGTCCTTTAATCGCCAGGCTTAAAGCGGGTTGCGACATATTCAGTCTTTCACTGGCATGAGCAAAATTCAGAGTGTGAGCTACCGCTAAAAACGCGCGTAACTGTTTGATGCTCATTCCCATTTCGCATTCCTTTAACTTGTTGAATACCTTTAATTAACATTAAATTGATAAAAAAACCCAATGAGTGAGTCACAAATTTAAAATTAACAAATCATTTTTCACCCCCAATGATGTCGGCAAGGACAACAGGAGGGGCAAGTGTATGGCTGGACTGGATAAACGGGTTGCCACCTATCAAGAGGCGCTGGAAGGACTGACCGATAACATGACGCTGCTGGCGGGCGGTTTTGGCTTATGCGGGATCCCTGAGAACCTGATTGCCGAAGTACGCCGTCGGGAGGTTCAGGGGCTTACGGTTGTGTCAAACAACTGCGGCGTGGATGGTTTTGGCCTTGGCGTTCTGCTGGAAACGCGCCAGGTACGCAAAGTGGTCGCATCTTATGTAGGTGAAAACGCCCTGTTTGAGCAGCAGGTTCTCAGCGGTGAACTGGAAGCTATCCTGACGCCGCAAGGCACGCTGGCTGAGCAGTTGCGCGCGGGCGGCGCGGGGATCCCGGCATTCTTTACCGCGACCGGATACGGAACCCCGGTCGCGCAAGGGAAAGAAGTTCGCGAGTTTGCCGGACGCCCTTACATCTTAGAGCAGGCGATAACCGGTGATTTTGCGTTGGTTAAAGGCTGGAAAGCCGACTGGTACGGCAACGTTATTTATCGCCACACCGCACAGAATTTTAATCCGCTGATGGCCGCCGCTGGGCGTATTACCGTCGTGGAAGTTGAAGAAATTGTCCCTCCCGGAGAGCTGGACCCCGCCGCAATTCACACCCCCGGAATTTACGTTAACCGCATTATCCAGGGGCAGTTTGAAAAACGTATTGAACAACGCACCCTGCGCCAGAAAGGAGCCTGACCATGTTAACGCGTGAACAAATGGCGATGCGTGTCGCCCGCGAGCTGCGAGACGGTTATTACGTCAACCTTGGGATTGGTATTCCTACTCTGGTGGCGAACTACATTCCTGAAGGCATGGACGTAATGCTGCAATCGGAAAACGGCTTGCTGGGTATGGGCCCGTTTCCCACGGAAGACGAAATTGATGCTGACATGATCAACGCCGGGAAACAGACCGTGACGGCGCGCAAAGGCGCGGCAATCTTCGACTCGGCGCAATCCTTCGCCATGATCCGCGGCGGTCACGTCGACCTGACGGTGCTCGGCGCGTTTGAAGTGGATGTTAACGGCAATATCGCCTCATGGATGATCCCCGGAAAAATGGTGAAAGGCATGGGCGGCGCGATGGATTTGGTTGCCGGAGCCGACAACATCATCGTGGTGATGACGCATGCCTCTAAAAGCGGCGAGTCGAAACTGCTTCCCGCCTGCACCCTGCCGCTGACCGGCGTGGCCTGTATTAAACGCGTGCTTACCGATCTGGCGCTGCTGGAGATTGCCGATGGGGCGTTCATTCTGCGCGAGCGAGCGCCGGGCATCAGCGTGGATGAGATTGTCGCCAGAACCGCCGGCAAGCTGATCGTTCCCGAAAATGTCCCCGAAATGCACTTTAGCTGAGGAGCTGACCATGCAGGATGTTGTTATTGTCGCGGCAACGCGCACCCCAATTGGCAGTTTTCATGGCGCGCTGGCGCCGCTTTCCGCGGTTGAACTAGGTTCAGTGGTGATCCGTTCGCTGCTGGAAAAAACCGCCGTGGCACCTGAGCAAATTGATGAAGTGATCTTCGGCCAGGTTCTGACGGCTGGCAGCGGCCAGAACCCTGCCAGGCAAACGGCGTTACGCGCAGGACTGCCGGTCACCACGCCCGCGTTAACCCTTAATCTGGTGTGCGGCTCGGGCATGAAGGCGGTGCATCAGGCGGTCCAGGCGATTCGCTGCGGCGATGCGCAAATTGTGATTGCCGGTGGGCAGGAGAGCATGAGCAATGCGCCCTATTTCCTTGACGGCGCCCGGGCGGGACTGCGGCTCGGTCATGCCAGCATGAAAGACAGCGTGGTGCATGACGGTCTGTGGGATGCGTTTAACGACTATCACATGGGGATTACCGCGGAAAATCTGGCGGATAAGTTCGTGATCGGTCGCGAGCAGCAGGACGCCTTTGCCCTGCGCTCACAGCAAAAAGCGGCCGCCGCCATTGAAGCCGGTCGTTTTAGCGCGGAAATCACGCCAGTCAGCGTCCCGCAGGGCAAAAAACCGCCGCGTGTCGTGGATCATGACGAACAGCCTCGTCCGGATACGCAGGCTGAAAAGCTGGCGCAGCTCAAACCAGCGTTTCGCCCAGGTAACGGCACGGTGACCGCAGGGAATGCCTCTTCAATCAACGATGGCGCCGCCGCGGTGATGTTGATGAGCGCCGCCAAAGCAGCAGAACTCAATCTGCCGGTTCTTGCCAGAGTGGCGGGCTACGCTGTCTCCGGCGTCGACCCTGCGATTATGGGTATTGGGCCGGTAGAGGCATCACTTCAGTGCCTGAAGCGAGCTGGCTGGACGTTGAATGATGTCGATCTCATTGAAGCCAACGAAGCCTTTGCCGCGCAAGCGCTGGCGGTTGGCGAATCCCTGAACTGGGACAGCAATCGGGTGAACGTAAACGGCGGCGCGATTGCGCTGGGCCATCCCATTGGGGCGTCAGGTTGCCGAATTCTGGTGACTTTGCTGCACGAAATGGCCCGCCGTAACGCCGCCAAAGGGCTGGCTACGCTGTGCGTAGGCGGCGGTCAGGGGGTGGCGCTGGCGGTTGAGCGCCCGCAGGAGGTATCTCATGAAAAGTAAGCATATCTGCGTACTGGGCGCGGGGTTAATGGGTGTCGGTATTGCCACCCACTTCGTCCGTTATGGTCACGATGTCTGGCTGTACGACACCGATAGCAACCGTATTGCAGACATTGGCGCAGTTGCCAGCGGTATTCTGGATGAACTGATTGCCACCGAACAGTTTCCTAAAAACGACAAAGAACAGGCTGTGAGTCGTCTGCATGGTACTACCTCGCTGCACGATATTGCCGCGTGCGGGTTACTGATCGAAGCCATCCCGGAGCGACTCGAACTCAAGCACGCGTTGTATGCACAACTGGAAGCACTGATCGCGCCAGAGGCCGTCATTGCCAGTAACACCAGCGGCCTGCCGCCGGATGCGCTGGCAGAAAAGCTCGCCCATCCTGAGCGGTTGTTAATCGCCCATTTCTGGCACCCGCCGCATTTTATTCCACTGGTTGAGATTGTACCCGGCACGGCCACGAAGCCGGAATATCTGCAGGAACTGCAACAGCTGCTGCTTTCGATGCAACTGGAAGCCGTTGTGCTCGACCGCGCCGCGCCGGGGTTTGTCGGTAATCGCCTGCAGTTCGCTCTGCTGCGTGAAGCGTTGCATATCGTAAAAAGCGGGATCGCCAGCGCAGAGGTGGTGGATCAGGTAATGCGCGCCTCGCTCGGTCGTCGCTATGCGATGGTCGGTCCGCTGGAGGCGGCGGATATGACCGGACTTTCTACGGTACAGGACATTTGTCGGCATCTGCTACCGGAGCTGGCGACCGGGAGCGACATGATGTCTCTGGTCGCTGACAAGGTGGCTAACGGTGATACCGGTTTGCGCAGCGGTCAGGGATTTTATCGCTGGGATGATTCGCGCAAGGAATATATCCAGCAACGCAGAGAGCATCAGCTGCGCTTTGCCCTGAAACCGTAACTTCTCTTTCTGTACCCCACTATAACAATGATATTGAGGAGTCATGATGAGTGTATTAATCGCCCTGGCAGCGTTGGGCCTGCTGATGCTGGCAGCCTATCGCGGATATAGCGTCATCCTGTTTGCCCCCATCGCGGCATTAGGTGCTGTATTGCTCACCGAACCCAGCGCCGTCGGCCCTGCCTTCACCGGCCTGTTTATGGAGAAAATGGTCGGTTTTGTGAAGCTTTACTTCCCGGTGTTCTTACTGGGCGCTGTGTTTGGCAAGTTAATCGAGTTATCGGGTTTTTCTCGCTCCATCGTTGCCGCCGCCATCAACATTCTCGGGCGTCGTCACGCCATCCCTGTGATTGTGCTGGTGTGTGCACTGTTGACCTACGGCGGCGTATCGCTGTTCGTGGTGGCATTTGCGGTGTATCCGTTTGCGGCGGAGCTGTTCCGTCAGAGTAATATTCCGAAGCGCCTGATCCCGGCCACCGTTGCGCTGGGCGCGTTTTCCTTCACCATGGACGCTCTGCCAGGCACGCCGCAGATCCAGAACATTATTCCGACTAGCTTCTTTGGAACTAACGCCTGGGCCGCGCCCTGGCTGGGTTTGATCGGCTCTCTGTTTATCATCGTTGTCGGTCTGGTTTATCTCGAGCGCCAGCGTCGTAAAGCGCAGGCAAAGAATGAAGGGTACGGCACTGAACTGTTAAACGAGCCGGAAACGCCGGATAACATTAACCTGCCGAACCCGATAATTGCTATCTCTCCGCTGATCCTGGTTGGCGTTTTTAACCTACTATTTACCCACTGGATCCCGCAATGGTATGGCGCTACGCATCAACTGGAACTTCCGGGCCTTGCCAAACCGATTACCACCGAAGTCGGTAAAATCACCGCTATCTGGGCGGTAGAAGCGGCGCTGATTTCTGGGATCCTGCTGGTGGTACTCTTCGGCTATCGCAACATTAAAGGTCGCCTGGCGGAAGGGAGCCGAACGGCGGTTGGCGGCGCGATCCTCGCGGCCATGAACACCGCATCAGAATACGGTTTTGGCGCAGTGATCGCCGCCCTGCCAGGTTTCCTTGTGCTGTCAAAAGCGCTGGCGGCCATTCCCGACCCGCTGCTCAATGAGGCTATCAGCATCACCACGCTTGCCGGGATCACCGGCTCGGCATCTGGCGGGATGAGTATTGCCCTCGCCGCCATGTCTGACACTTTTATTGCCGCCGCCCATGCCGCCAATATTCCCCTCGAGGTCTTCCACCGCGTGGCGTCAATGGCCAGCGGTGGTATGGATACTCTGCCGCATAACGGTGCGGTCATTACCCTGCTGGCCATAACCGGTCTTAGCCATCGTCAGGCGTACGGCGGGATATTCGCCATTACCGTAATTAAAAGTCTGGCCGTGCTGTTTGTTATCGGCGTCTTCTACACCACCGGAATTGTTTAAGGAGAATCATCATGAACTTAACGGGAAAAACCGCTCTGGTTACCGGCTCTACCAGCGGTATTGGATTAGGCATCGCACAGGTGCTGGCGCAAGCGGGCGCTACCCTGATCCTTAACGGATTTGGTGATGTGGAAGCCGCCAAAGATGCCATTGCACAATATGGCAAAACGCCAGGCTATCATGGCGCGGACCTGAGCGATGAAGCGCAAATTGCCGACATGATGCGCTATGCCGATAGCGAATTTGGCGGTGTGGATATTCTGGTCAACAATGCCGGGATCCAGCATGTTTCACCGGTGGAGACCTTCCCGGTTGATAAATGGAACGCGATTATCGCCATTAACCTCTCTTCTGTCTTTCACACCACGCGCCTGGCGCTTCCCGGCATGCGTAAGCGTAACTGGGGACGCATCATCAATATCGCTTCTGTTCATGGTCTGGTGGCCTCAAAAGAGAAATCCGCCTATGTGGCGGCGAAGCACGGCGTGGTGGGATTAACCAAAACCATTGCGCTGGAGACCGCGCAGACGGGTATCACCTGCAATGCGCTGTGCCCCGGTTGGGTGCTTACGCCGTTGGTCCAGCAGCAAATCGATAAACGTATTGCCGAAGGCGCTGAGCCTGACGCCGCGCGTGACGCCCTGCTGGCGGAAAAACAGCCGTCGCGCGAATTCGTCACGCCGCAACAGTTGGGTGAGCTTGCGCTATTTTTGTGCTCAGACGGGGCGTCGCAGGTGCGTGGCGTGGCGTGGAATATGGATGGCGGCTGGGTGGCGCAATAAAGACATCTGGTGCCGGATAAGACCCCGTCGCATCCGGCACACCATCTTTACGATTTTAACTGATAATCCAGCGTGATTTCCGCGTTCAGTACCTGTGATACCGGGCAGCCGGCTTTTGCTTTCTGGATGATGCCGTCAAACGTGGCGGAATCTATCCCGGGGACGCTCACCTGACTGTGTAGCGCGACTTTGGTGATAGCAAATCCGGCATCCACTTTATCCAGAGAAACATCGGCAGTGGTATCAATGGCATCTGGGGTAAAACCCGCTTCGCCCAGCATGAGCGAAAGCGCCATTGAGAAGCAGGCTGCATGCGCCGCGCCAATCAACTCTTCAGGATTGGTGCCTTTCGCCCCTTCAAATCGGGTATTAAACCCATACGGTTGCTGATTCAACACCCCACTTTCGGTCGACACGGTACCTTTACCGCGCTTAATGTCGCCTTCCCAGTGTGCCTGACCTTTCTTATGGATAGTCATTACCGCTCTCCTGTGTTGTCGTTGGAGTTACAAGTATAGGACGGCTGAGAAAAAGCATGGCACATACGGGATAGTTCTCATTTGCCGCTTAAGCATTGACCTTTCAGCTGAAATGACCGACCATCCAGAAAGCCGCTATTTTTAACATCGGCTTTCTATCAGGTTGTATTTCGTCCGTTCTCATACGGACTCGCCCTTGAAACCAGTAACAGGATTAAGGAGTTAGAATGAAATCGAACCGTCAGGCCCGTCATATTCTCGGACTGGACCACAAAATCTCAAATCAACGCAAAGTCGTGACCGAAGGTGACAAAACCAACGTGGTCAATAATCCTACCGGAAGAAAGCGCCGCGCTGACGCCAAATAGCCTTTCGCACGTCTGACTGAATAACGAGATAAACACCATTGCAACCGCAGTGGTGTTTTTGCTTATAAAACCCCTTAACCCATTCACAATGCTTTATACTTCGGCCGTTTCCCTGGCGGACAGGCCACATACGATCATAAAGAGTGCCAGGGACGGTTATTCAAAAAAGAGTGAGTGACATGGAAAACGAAACTAAAAAACTGCGTTCCCTTTACATCCCCTACGCTGGCCCGGTTCTGCTTGAATTCCCTTTACTGAATAAAGGGAGTGCTTTCAGTGCGGAAGAACGCCGTAACTTCAACCTGCTGGGGTTACTGCCGGAAGTGGTCGAGACGATTGAAGAACAGGCTGAACGCGCCTGGATCCAATATCAGGGATTCAAAACCGAAATCGATAAACATATTTACCTGCGCAACATCCAGGACACCAACGAAACCCTGTTTTACCGACTGGTGCATAATCACCTTGATGAGATGATGCCAGTTATCTATACCCCAACGGTTGGCGCGGCCTGTGAGCGTTTCTCCGAGATTTATCGTCGCGCGCGCGGCGTGTTTATCTCTTATCAGAACCGCCACAATATGGACGATATCCTGCAAAACGTTCCTAACCACAATATCAAGGTCATCGTTGTCACCGATGGGGAACGTATTTTGGGTCTTGGCGATCAGGGGATCGGCGGGATGGGTATTCCAATCGGTAAACTGTCGCTGTATACCGCGTGTGGTGGGATCAGCCCGGCCTACACCCTGCCGGTGGTACTGGACGTCGGAACCAACAACCAGCAACTGCTCAACGATCCGCTGTATATGGGCTGGCGTAATCCGCGTATCACCGATGATGAATACTACGAATTTGTCGATGAATTCATCCAGGCCGTGAAGCATCGCTGGCCGGACGTGCTGTTGCAGTTTGAAGACTTCGCACAGAAAAACGCCATGCCGCTGTTGACCCGCTATCGCGATGAAATTTGCTCGTTTAACGACGATATTCAGGGTACCGCTGCGGTAACCGTTGGCACGCTGATTGCGGCCAGCCGTGCGGCCGGTAGCCAGTTAAGCGAACAGAACATTGTCTTCCTCGGGGCAGGTTCCGCCGGTTGCGGAATTGCCGAGCAGATCATCGCGCAAATCCAGCGTGAAGGTTTAAGCGAAGAAGCGGCGCGTCAACGCGTGTTTATGGTCGATCGCTTCGGCCTGTTAACCGATAAGATGCCGAACCTGCTCTCTTTCCAGACCAAACTGGTGCAAAAACGCGAAAATCTGCAGCACTGGGATACGCAAGAAGATGTGCTGTCGTTACTCGATGTGGTACGCAACGTTAAGCCGGACATCCTGATTGGTGTTTCCGGACAGACCGGCCTGTTTACCGAAGAGATCATTCGCGAAATGCATAAACATTGCCCGCGTCCGATCGTCATGCCGCTGTCTAACCCAACTTCCCGCGTAGAAGCCACGCCACAGGATATTATCGCCTGGACCGAGGGTAACGCGCTGGTTGCGACCGGTAGCCCGTTCGCACCGGTACTGTGGAAAGAGAAAATCTATCCCATTGCCCAATGTAACAACGCCTATATCTTCCCGGGTATTGGTCTGGGGGTAATTGCTTCTGGTGCATCGCGTATCACCGATGAAATGCTGATGTCGGCCAGTGAAACGCTGGCGCAGTATTCACCGCTGGTGCTCAACGGCGAAGGACTGGTGTTACCTGAGCTGAAAGATATTCAGACCGTTTCCCGCGCCATCGCGTTTGCCGTCGGTAAAATGGCCCAGCAGCAAGGCGTGGCGGTGAAAACTTCCGCCGAAGCGCTGCAACAGGCGATTGACGATAATTTCTGGCAGGCAGAATACCGCGACTACCGTCGTACCTCTATCTGACGGTTTGCCCGGCGGCACTCTGCTGCCGGGCGCTCAGAACTTGCGCGACTGCGTGACTTACGATTACACTTTCACCATCTATTAACATTTGGAAAATAATAAGGAGGATACTTATGCTGTACTGTGAACGTTTTATCGTTTCACATGCTTTTGGCGATCGCCAGTGCTCAAGCGTTATCGGTATCGTGCTGCGATAACTTCTGCTTGAGCGAAGCTAACTTCTAAATCCCCTTCTCTCGGGCTTACCGGGTTATCGTCAGCGATGTTTGACGAGGCGTTTTTACGCCTGTAACTCTTGAGTAAGCAACAATGAGCACATTACTAACCGCACAATCCTTACACGTTGATACGGCATTCGGCACGCTATTCGACGATCTTTCCTTTACCCTGAAAAAAGGCGACCGCATCGGGCTTATCGGCTACAACGGCTGCGGCAAAAGCACGCTGTTAAAACTGCTCGACGGCACAATTTCGCCGACCAGTGGGGTTATCGCGCAGGCAAATCACTGCCATCTCGCCCGTGTAGAACAACATCTGCCTGACGAAATATTGCCACTCACGCTGCAGGAAGCCGTTCTGGCTCAACTGCCCGAGCATGAACGCGCAGGTCAGCAGTGGCGAGTTGAAGCACTGCTCGCCGAAATGGGGTTCACGCCGGAGAATTTATCTCTGACAGCACACACGCTGAGCGGCGGCCAACACACGCGTCTGTTATTGGCGCGGGCGCTGATGCGAAACCCTGACCTGCTGCTGCTGGATGAGCCGGGTAACCACCTGGATCTGCCAACATTACTGTGGCTGGAACAGTTCTTACAAAACTGGTCTGGCAGTTTTGTGGTGGTTTCCCACGACCCGCAGCTGTTAGACGCGGTGACTCACGGAACCTGGATCCTGCGCGATCGAACTCTCCATGCCTTCGATCTGCCCTGTAGCGCGGCGCGTCAGGCTCTGGCAGAAAGAGACATCAGCGATGCTCTGCGCCATAAGGCTGAGCAAAAGGAGATAGACCGGGTGACCGCCAGCGCCAAACGGCTGGCTACCTGGGGGCGGGTCTACGACAACGAAGATCTTTCCCGCAAGGCCAAGCAGATGGAAAAACAGGTACAGCGCCTGAAAGAGGTACAGACTGAAGTGACGTCAGGAAGTCAGTGGACACTAACATTGCAGGGAGATGCCCTGCGTGCGGATCGTTTGCTGGAGATGACTAATCTGTCCGTGGCCCCTGCTCCCGACGCCGATACGCTGTTTTCCATTGCCGGTCTCCGGTTAAAAAGCGGCGATCGCGTGGCGATTGTCGGGCGCAACGGTTGTGGGAAATCATCGTTGTTAAGGCTTATCTGGCAACAGTTTCACTCACAACTGGCATCACCTTCACTGGTGTTGCACCCGCGCGTTACGTTGGGCTATTACGACCAGACGCTGCACCAACTCGCAGATAACGATTCGTTATTTGACGCGCTGGAGCCGTTTGCTCCGCAGCCTGATATCCGCAAAATGGCGCTGATTAGCGCGGGTTTTCCGTGGGTTCGTCACGCGCAGCGGATCAGTTCCCTAAGCGGCGGTGAGCGCTCCCGGCTGCTGTTTGTTGGGCTAACGCTTGCGCGCTACAGCCTGCTGATGCTCGATGAACCGACCAACCATCTGGATCTGGAAGGTAAAGAGGCGTTAGCAGAAACGCTGCAAAGCTATAACGGCGGCGTGTTGTTGGTCAGTCACGACCGTCAGCTTATTAGCCAAAGCTGTAACCGGTTTTGGTTGATCGACAACGGCGAACTCAGTGAATGGCACGATCTGGACGCGGTCAATGCGCGTATTCGGGAAACATCCTCGGAGATAACCGTTCCCAAAACGGTGGTCGATGCGAGAGCCGAAATAAGCGGTGACAGCGATGGATTGCTGGAACAACTTCTTGAGCTGGAGCAGCGTCTGGCTGACGATCTTGCCCGCAAGCCGAAACATCAAAAGCCGCTGTTACAGGCGCAATGGCGTGAGGAGATTGAGCGCCTGAACTCACAACTGGAGTAAACCGTATTGCCGGATGGCAGCCTACATCAGCAAAATGCGCGTGTAGGCCCGTCATCCGGCTTATCGAAACATGACGTTTTTTTGGCAAAAAAATGGCGCTACTGGTGTAGCGCCATTACGATCAGGGCTCGTCAGGAGTTAGTTAACCCCTTCCTCGCTCTCTTTTTTCGCTTCTTGTCGTTCAACTTCGCGATACCAGCGTGGGTGATGTTTCTTCGCCCAGCGGCGGCTCACTTTCCCTTCGACCATGCCTTTAATCGATCCTTTCACCCAGAATGCCATATACATGTGGATGAGGATGGCGTGCATCAGGATAATCCCCGCAGCCGCATGGATAAGCAGGCTATAGCGCACGACCTGCATCGGGAAGAACTGCGCAAAGTACGGACGCCAGATAATGATGCCGGTGATCAGCAGCACGAAAATCATGCTCATGATCGACCAGAACATCATTTTCTGTCCGGCATTGTACTTACCCACGTCCGCCACTTTGTGTTCATTGCCTTTCAGCACTTCCACAATGTTTTTCAGCCACGGGATATCTTTTTTATCCGGGATGTTGTGGTGAACAAAGCGTACAAACATGAACATCAGTGCCACGAAGATCAGCAGTCCGAAGAACGGGTGCAAAATGCGCCCCATCTGCGGCGTACCGAAGGTCTGCGTCAGCCATTGCAGAGTCGGGAAGAAAAACGAAATCCCCGACAACGCCACCAGGAAGAAGCAGATCACCACTGTCCAGTGACAGGCGCGGTCGATAAACTTCGTGCGCACAATCATTTTCGACTTACTCATGATGATCCTCCTCGTCGTCGTCCACTTCCTTATTCGGACCGATACCAATGTAGTGGTAAATCAGTCCGGCGAAGGTGGCGATAAATCCGGCAGCGGCCAGCGGTTTCAGCGCCCCTTTCCACAGATTGATAGAGGTATCGATCTGCGGTTCTTTCGGCAGGCCGTGATACAGCTCCGGCTGGTTGGCATGATGCAGAACGTACATCACGTGCGTGCCACCCACACCTTCCGGGTTGTAGAGACCGGCATGTTCATAACCGCGTGCTTTCAGTTTTGCCACACGCTGTTCGCCCATTTCCAGCATTTCCTGCTTGGTGCCGAAATGGATTGCCCCGGTCGGACAGGTCTTCACGCAGGCAGGCTCCTGCCCGACGCTGACGCGGTCCACACACAGCGTACATTTATATACGCGGTTATCCTCTTTATTGAGGCGCGGAATATTAAATGGACACCCGGCAATACAGTAGCCGCAGCCAATGCAGTGCTCTGACTGAAAATCAACAATCCCGTTGGCGTACTGGATGATAGCCCCGGCAGACGGGCATGCCTTCAGACAGCCCGGATCTTCACAGTGCATACAGCCGTCTTTACGAATCAACCACTCGAGCTTGCCGTTCTGTTCGGTTTCGGTAAACCGCATCACCGTCCAGGACTTGGCGCTAAGATCGGCAGGGTTGTCATACACCCCGACGCAGTGGCCGACTTCATCGCGGATATCATTCCACTCTGAGCATGCCACCTGACAGGCCTTACAGCCTATGCAGGTGGAAACGTCGATCAGCTTTGCGACCTCAGCTTTGTAATCACGGGCCTGAGGCGGCGGCGTGATGGCGTTTGTTGCGGACCGTTTGATGATGTCCTGCGTTTCCATAGACATATGTTCGCCTCCCTTACGCCTTCTCGATGTTAACTAAAAACGCTTTGTATTCCGGCGTTTGCGAGTTTGCATCACCGACATTCGGCGTCAGGGTGTTGGCGATATAGCCTTTACGCGCGACTCCTTCAAAGCCCCAGTGGATCGGGATCCCAACCGTTTCAACCTGCTGACCGTTGACGTGCAGAGTACGCAGACGACGGGTAACCACGGCAACTGCGCGAATAAATCCACGCTTGCTGCTGACTTTGACGTGATCGCCGTTGGAGATCCCCTTCGCTGCCGCCAGCGTTTCGCTGATTTCCACAAACTGCTCTGGCTGGGCAATCGCATTCAGCAAAGCGTGCTTGGTCCAGGTATGGAAATGTTCGGTCAGACGATAGGTCGTCCCGACGTACGGGAAGTCCTGTTTCGTGCCCATGCGTAGCTTATCCGCTTCGTACAGACGCGCTGCCGGGTTGGAGATCACGTTCGGATGCAGCGGGTTCGTACCCAGCGGCGTTTCCATCGGCTCGTAGTGTTCCGGGAACGGACCTTCCGCCATCTTATCGATAGCGAACAGACGACCCAGCCCTTCCGGCTGCATAATAAACGGATTGGTGCCACTGCCCGGTGCTGCGGTGTTGAAGTCCGGGATATCGTTCCCCGTCCACTTCGTGCCGTTCCACTGGATCAGCATGCGTTTTGGATCCCATGGCTTACCTTGCGGGTCCGCCGAAGCGCGGTTATACAGCACGCGACGGTTTAACGGCCATGCCCAGGCCCAGCCCAGCGTATTACCGAGACCTGACGGGTCGGCGTTATCGCGATTGGCCATCTGGTTGCCCTGCTCGGTCCAGCTACCGGTATAAATCCAGCAGGACGATGACGTAGACCCATCATCGCGCAGAAGCGCAAAGCTGCTGAGTAACTGGCCTTTCTTCGCAACCAGCACACCGTTGGCATCATAGAGATCTTCCAGCGCATAGCCGTTGTTCTCTTTTGCCACTTCTTCGGAGTGCGGTTCGTCCGGCTGCTTATAGTTCCAGCTCATTTTCAGCACGGGTTCTACGGCTTTACCGCCTTCAGTGCGATACATGTCGCGCAGACGGTGATAAATACCGGCCAGAATTTCGCCGTCGTTGCGGGCTTCACCCGGTGCATCCTGACCTTTCCAGTGCCACTGCAGCCAGCGACCGGAGTTGGCGATGGAGCCGTCCTCTTCTGCAAAGCAGGTGGATGGCAAACGGAAGACTTCGGTCTGAATAGAAGCCGGATCAACGTCGTTTGATTCGCCGTGGTTCTGCCAGAACGTTGAGGTTTCAGTTACCAGCGGATCGATAATCACCAGATACTTCAGTTTGCTCAGGCACTGCACCACTTTGTTTTTGTCCGGGAAGGACGCGACCGGGTTAAAGCCCTGACAGATGTAGCCGGTCACTTTCCCGCTATCCATCATGTTGAAGTATTTGATGACGTCGTAGGACTGATCCCACTTCGGCAGCCACTCAAAGCCCCAGTCGTTTTCTTTCTGCGCCGCATTGCCGTAGAAAGATTTCATCAGGCTGACGAAGAATTTCGGGTAGTTGCCCCAGTAGTTCACCTGATCGGCCAACGTCGCTTTTGGCGTGTTAGCGGCCAGATAGGTTTGCAGATCGGCCTGTTTCTCTGACGGCAGCGTCAGGTAGCCTGGCAGACTGGTAGAGAGCAGCCCTAAGTCGGTTAAACCCTGAATGTTGGAGTGACCGCGTAAAGCGTTGACCCCGCCACCTGCCATCCCCATGTTGCCGAGCAGCAACTGGATCATCGCCATGGTACGGATGTTCTGCGCCCCGACGGTATGCTGTGTCCAGCCCAGCGCATACAGGAACGTGGTGGTGCGATCCGCTGCGCTGGTGGAAGCCAGCACTTCGCAAACTTTCAGGAAGTCTTCTTTTGGCGTACCGCAGATGTTTTCCACCACATCCGGCGTGTAGCGGGAAACGTGCTGTTTTAGCAGATTCCAGACACAGCGGGGATGGCTTAACGTTTCATCGCGTTTCGCGTAGCCGTTTTCATCGAACTGGTAGTTCCAGGACGATTTATCGTATTGGCGTTTTTTCGCGTCGTAACCGCTGAACAGGCCGTCTTCAAAAGCAAAATCATCCCGCACCAGCAGGCTGGCGTTGGTGTAATGCTTAACGTATTCAGCGTTGATTTTGTTGTTTTCAATCAGATACAGCAAGACGCCGGACAGGAACGTAATGTCCGTGCCGGAACGAATTGGCGCGTAAATATCCGCTACCGAGGCTGTACGTGTAAAACGGGGGTCAACAACAATTAGCGTGGCATCATTGTTGTTTTTAGCTTCCATCGCCCAGCGGAATCCCACCGGATGTGCTTCAGCGGCGTTACCGCCCATCACCATCACGACGTTGGCGTTTTTAATATCAACCCAGTGGTTGGTCATCGCACCGCGACCAAATGTTGGAGCAAGACTTGCTACCGTTGGTCCGTGTCAGACGCGCGCCTGGTTGTCTACTGCCAGCATGCCGAGTGAGCGCACAAATTTTTGCGTCAGCATGCCGGTTTCATTACTTGCCGCAGATGCGCACAGCATCCCGGTAGAAAGCCAGCGATTTACCGTTACGCCCTGCTCATTCTTCTCAATAAAGTTGGCGTCGCGGTCAGTTTTCATCAACTTCGCGATACGGGTGAAAGCCTCATCCCAGCTGATACGCTGCCATTTGTCGGAGCCTGGAGCGCGATATTCCGGGTAACGCAGACGGTTTTCACTGTGCACGTAATCCAGTAATCCTGCGCCCTTAGGGCATAATGCCCCACGGCTCACCGGATGATCCGGATCCCCTTCAATATGGTAAATCGACTCTTTGGCGTTTTTTGCTCCATCTCCCAGGCTATACATTAATAGCCCGCAACCTACGGAACAGTATGTGCAGGTGTTTCGGATCTCTTTGGCGCGCAACAGCTTATAGTTTCGCGCCTGAGCCAGTGCCATTTTGGGTGCAAAACCCAGAGCGGCTACTGTTGTTCCCGCCATACCGCCCGCGCAGATTTTAAAAAATTGTCTGCGGCTGACGTCCATTGCTTTCCTCTTTTTTGCAGGGGTTCGTACAGGAAATCTCTCAAATTGCGCCAGCGCGGCATGATTGAAAGATGACATGTACAACTTCGCGACGAAACTATCAGCTATATCCATATTTTTTTTGCGTCAAATCAATAACGAAACGGTTCCGCTACTAAATAGTGCACTTCGCTTAACCTTTGCACCCATAAGGGAGTAGATAAAAGGGAATTAATTAGCGCGCTACGGTGTAAAGGTGCTATACATTTCAGCTTAATTTTTGCCAGTACCATGGACAGACAATCAGCATGACAAAACAAAAAGCAACGTTAATTGGGCTTATTGCCATCGTGCTCTGGAGCACGATGGTCGGGCTTATTCGTGGGGTAAGCGAAGGACTGGGGCCGGCAGGCGGCGCGGCGATGATTTTTACATTAAGCGGCCTGTTGCTGATATTTACCGTCGGCTTCCCAAATATCAGAAAAATTCCTGTGCGATATTTAATCGCCGGCAGCGTGCTTTTTGTTAGCTATGAAATATGCTTAGCGCTGGCCCTCGGCTATGCCGCCACTCGTCACCAGGCTATTGAAGTCGGTATGGTCAATTATCTCTGGCCAAGTCTGACAATATTATTCGCCATCTTATTTAATGGCCAAAAAACAACCTGGTTGGTGATTCCCGGATTAATCATCGCATTGACCGGGGTTTGTTGGGTGTTGGGGGGCGAAAACGGCCTCAATCCTGGAGAAATTATCAGTAATGTTGCCAGCAGCCCGCTTAGCTATTTCCTCGCCTTTCTCGGCGCTTTTATCTGGGCAACGTATTGCACGGTGACTAATAAATATGCAAAAGGTTTTAACGGCATCACCGTGTTCGTTTTACTAACGGCGGCAAGTTTGTGGGTTTACTATTTTATTACGCCTCAACCGGAAATGGTTTTCAGCACTTCGGTGACGATTAAAATGTTCACTGCAGCATTAACGTTAGGATTTGCCTATGCCGCGTGGAATATTGGCATTTTGCATGGCAACGTGACCGTTATGGCCGTCGGGTCTTATTTTACTCCAGTGCTCTCCTCTGCGCTGGCGGCGGTGTTGCTCAGCTCCCCGCTGTCACTATCCTTCTGGCAAGGAGCTCTAATGGTCTGCGCGGGGTCTCTGCTTTGCTGGCTGGCAACGCGCCGTGCCTGAAAAAAAGTCGGGTTTTATCACAAACAAATAAAATCCGGCTATACTTTAGACAATTTAATGAATAATAATTGTTCATTCCACTGCGGTTTATGTTTATATTTGTTTAATTAAATGTTAAATATATGGAAATTAATTAACGCCCGAAAGTAATACTCGGTCATCTATATCTCTTCACATGTATATATTACACCTACGAAACTAACGCCATTTAAATCATAGCCTGCACAATAGTCCCCCATGTAAATATACCCATTCCGATCTGTCACATATTAAGATTAATACAATCAGCTATATTATGTAGATCTGGATCACACAACTTCAAATATTTCGCAATATTATGAAACTTATTATTGAACTTATACCACTGCGTCATTTAAAAATGGTTTGCCATTGACGAACCCCTTCGTTTAGCAATGGTTTAGGAAACACACCAAGAAATAATTATAAGGATTATTTAGAATGAAACTTAAATTAGTTGCAGTGGCAGTGACTAGCCTGTTGGCGGCAGGTGCGGTAAACGCAGCTGAGGTATATAACAAAGACGGTAACAAACTGGACCTGTACGGTAAAGTTCACGCTCAGCACTACTTCTCTGACGATACCAGCAGCGATGGCGACAAAACTTACGCGCGTCTGGGCTTCAAAGGCGAAACTCAGATCAACGACCAACTGGTTGGTTTTGGTCAGTGGGAATATGAATTCAAAGGCAACCGTTCTGAAGATCAGGGTTCCGAAGCAGACAAAACCCGTCTGGCATTCGCTGGCCTGAAATTCGCTGAATACGGTTCTTTCGACTACGGTCGTAACTACGGCGTAGCATACGACATCGGCGCATGGACCGACGTTCTGCCAGAGTTCGGTGGCGATACCTGGACCCAGACTGACGTCTTCATGACTGGCCGTACTACTGGCGTTGCAACCTACCGTAACACCGACTTCTTCGGTCTGGTCGAAGGTCTGAACTTTGCTGCTCAGTACCAGGGCAAAAACGACCGTGGCAACCTGAAAGAAGCTAACGGCGACGGCTTCGGTCTGTCTACTACCTATGAGTACGAAGGCTTCGGCGTAGGTGCGACCTATGCGAAATCTGACCGTACCGACCGTCAGGCTGTAGGTAACAACGCTTTCATGGCTTCCGGTAAGAACGCTGAAGTATGGGCTGCTGGTCTGAAATACGATGCGAACAACATCTACCTGGCAACGACCTACTCTGAAACCCGTAACATGACCACCTATGGCGGTACTGGTATTACAGGTATTGCAGACAAAGCACAGAACTTTGAAGCAGTTGCTCAGTACCAGTTCGACTTCGGTCTGCGTCCGTCCATTGCTTACCTGAAATCCAAAGGTAAGGACATCAATGGTTACGGCGACCAGGATCTGGTTGAATACGTAGACTTGGGTGCTACCTACTACTTCAACAAAAACATGTCTACCTTCGTTGATTACAAAATCAACCTGCTGGATGACAATAACTTCACCACTGCAGCAAAAGTATCAACCGACAACATCGTTGCTGTTGGTCTGAACTACCAGTTCTAATTTTGTTGTAGTCTGAATACAAAGCCAGTCCTTCCAGGGCTGGCTTTTTCTCTTAATGTAGACTCGGTCATAAGGAGTATGCCGTGCAGACATTCACTGGTCGTTGTCTTTGCGGGCAGAGTCATTTTACCGTCGACGTCGAAATGCTGGATGTCTATGCCTGTCATTGTACGCTGTGCCAGAAGTGGTCAGGTGGCATCGCTATGTATCTGGAAGCCAGCGCTCAGCCGCTGATGTCGCCAGATTCAGCAGAACCTTCGCACTTCCCATCTTCAAATCGTGGTGAACGTTTCTTCTGTTCCGGATGCGGGTGCCCGCTGTGGTTTACCCTAACGGGCAGCGATCGTTATTTTGTGCCGTGGACGCTGCTGGAGCTGAATGAGGTGGATCGCCGCCGCCTGGTTTTAGCGGCAGAGATCTATACGGAAACACAGCCTGCGTTCTGGAGGCTGACGGGGCAATACGCTCGACTGAGTGGGAAAGAAGTCGAAGAGATGGATTACCCCTGTCATTTAGCCCATTAGTTATTGACGCTGTACCTTTGCCAGACTGAACCACATTCCTACCGCTAATACGATAAGCATGCTGCCGGCGCTGCTTAAGGCCACGCTGTGCGACCAGGTAAAGGCTTCTTTAGCAGCCGACAGCAACGCCTCACTCAGCGACAACGGGAGCGAGTGCGCCAGTTGCACCGCCTCCCCCATTGACGATGAGGCTCGTTCTATCTCCTGTGGGTTAAGTCCGACAGGCGGCAGAATCGAGGCTGAAAAGCTGCGGCTCAACAACAAACCAAAGATAGCGATCCCAAGCCCGGCCCCCAGTTCATAAGCCATTGTCTCGATGGCGCCCGCGGCTGCGGCTTTTTCTGCCGGGGCTGCCGCCATGATAGCCGCCGTTGAGGCCAGCAGCGCACTGGCGGCGCTGAAACCGAGCAAAGCCATTAATATCCAGGCTTGAATCTGCTGAGTACTGAAATCCGTCATCGCCAGGCCGTAAAAACTGACGGCGCTAAGCGCCATACCCGCCGTTGCCACACAACGTAATCCCAGGCGTGACACCAGCATACCGGCAATGGGTCCGCTGAAGCCGCTTGCCAGCATCACCGGCAGCATAAACAATCCCGCCTGATACGGTGTTAAACCATGAACAAACTGTAGCTCCTGAGCCATCAGTAACTCGAAACCCACCAGAGTTATCATGGCGGTCATCGCCATCACAACGCCGCTTAAGATGATACGATGCGTGAACAGCCGCATATCAATCATCGGGCGGGAAGCAGCGAGCTGAATGCGGACAAACTGCCACAACAGTAACGCGCCGGTTAACAGCGTCAACGCAATGGCAGCGGTCGCCGTATGCCCTTTCAGCGCGGTTTTAGCGCTGTAAACCAGCAGCAGAATGGCGACAATCAGCATTATCGCATGACCGAAATTTAACGACTGATCGCGACGTCCGGCCTGGCGCGGCACTAAACGTGCGGTTAAGGCCATCACCACCAGGACAATCGGTACATTAATTAAGAATACGGATCCCCAGTAGAAGTGCTCCAGCAGCATTCCACCAACCAGTGGGCCAAATGCCGCACCGCCGGAACCCACGGCAGCCCAGACACCGAGCGCCATATTGCGATGCCGTTGCTCAGCGAATGTGGCGCGAATACCCGCAAGCGTTGCCGGAACAATCATCGCCGCCCCAATCGCCAATACAGCCCGAGTGGCAATCAGCCAACCCGCGCTGTGGGCAAAGGCAGCGGCCAGCGATGCGAGACCAAATAATCCGCCCCCTAACAGCAGCAGACGTTTAAAGCCAATACGATCGCCCAGCGCGCCCATTGGCAATACCATTCCGGCCATTACCAGAGAATAAATATCAATGATCCACAGCAGCTCGTTACCACTGGCACCCAGCGTCATACTCAGCGTGGGCGCGGCAACGTGCAGCACCGTTGCATCAATCGCAACAGGGATGTAGACCAGTACAATAATGACTAACGTTAACCACTGACGAAACATAAAACTCCCTAACGAAACTGAAACTGGACACGTGTCCAGCTTTAGCGAGCCTACGGAAATTTGAACGTATGTCCAACTTTTTGTTAGACTGCGTGCTATACGGGTACAGGAGGAAAGATGAGCTATCTGAATCGGGACGAACGTCGGGAAGTTATTCTGCAAGCGGCCATGCGTGTCGCGCTTGAGGAAGGATTTACTGCTATGACGGTGCGGCGTATTGCCACGGAAGCTCAGGTGTCCACCGGGCAGGTACACCATCACTTTACCTCTGCGGGTGAGTTAAAATCCCTCGCGTTTGTGCAACTGATACGGACCCTTCTGGATGCCGAACAGGTCAGTGATAACGCCAGCTTCCGCGAACGACTGCATGCTATGTTGGGCAGCGAAGATGGCGGGTTCGAACCCTACATTAAACTGTGGCGCGAAGCGCAGGTCCTGGCGGATAAAGATCCGGAAATCAAAAGCGCCTACCTGCTAACCATGCGGATGTGGCATGAAGAAACCGCCGCTATCATCACTCAAGGACAGAGTGCAGGTGAATTTTCAGCAATACCGGATGCGGCCGAGGTGGCCTGGCGCTTAATCGCATTGGTTTGCGGTCTGGATGGCATCTATGTCTTAGGCATTGAGGAAATGGCCGACCCTGCATTCGAACGCCATTTGGATCGTATGATTACGTTAGAGTTAGTTAATTGATGTTATAGATGAATTAATAATACATCTTTTAATTTTACAATTGGTAACACTTAAGCAACATGTAATTCCCTCATCACGCCGCGTTATTGCGCTTTTTTATCTATTCTTTCAGTCAATATTCCCAAAACTTTTCAATAGTTTCTAAAAAGAACTCGCGCGGCGCTGTGTGCGTTTATTTCTTTTTCATGAACGGCATGGGCATGGAGAATAATATGTCAGCATCAAATGAGAAAAATAATCGTTATCTTTTAACTGACTGGAAACCGGAGAACCCCGCCTTTTGGGAAAACAAAGGTAAGCATATTGCACGCAGAAACCTCTGGATATCAGTAAGTTGTCTGTTGCTGGCGTTCTGCGTCTGGATGTTGTTCAGCGCCGTGGCAGTCAATCTGAATAAAATTGGGTTTAATTTCACCACTGACCAACTGTTTTTATTAACGGCATTGCCTTCTCTTTCTGGCGCAATATTACGCGTTCCCTACTCCTTTATGGTACCTATATTTGGTGGGCGCCGGTGGACCATTTTTAGCACGATTATTCTGGTTATTCCCTGCGTCTGGCTCGGTTTTGCCGTGCAAAATAACGCTACTCCGTTTGGCGTATTTATTATCATTGCGCTGATGTGTGGTTTTGCTGGCGCAAACTTTGCCTCCAGCATGGGTAATATCAGCTTTTTCTTCCCCAAAGCGAAACAAGGCAGCGCATTAGGCGTTAACGGTGGTCTCGGCAACCTTGGCGTCAGCGTGATGCAGTTGATCGCGCCGCTGGTGATCTTTCTGCCTATCTTTACCTTTTTGGGCGTACAGGGCGTACCGCAAGCCGACGGCTCGTTATTGTCGCTGGCCAATGCCGCATGGATTTGGGTTCCGTTACTGCTGATAGCCACCTTAGCAGCAGGCATGGGAATGAACGATATTGCCAGTTCGAAGGCCTCAATTGCTTCCCAGTTGCCGGTCCTCAAACGTTTTCATCTGTGGTTATTAAGCCTGCTGTATCTCGCCACCTTCGGTTCATTTATCGGCTTTTCGGCAGGCTTTGCCATGCTGGCGAAAACTCAGTTCCCGGACGTGAATATCCTGCAACTGGCGTTCTTCGGCCCCTTCATCGGCGCTCTTGCGCGATCGGCAGGTGGGGTGATCTCTGACAAATTCGGCGGTGTGCGCGTCACGTTAATTAACTTCATCTTTATGGCGTTGTTTAGCGCCCTGCTGTTTCTCACCCTGCCAGGGTTAGGCGAAGGAAACTTTGTCGCCTTCTACCTGGTGTTTATGGGCTTGTTCCTGACTGCGGGTCTGGGAAGCGGCTCAACCTTCCAGATGATCGCGGTGATCTTTCGCAAAATCACCATATACCGGGTCAAGCTGCACGGTGGTACTGAAGAACAGGCCCAACGTGAGGCGGTAACCGATACCGCTGCCGCCCTGGGATTCATCTCTGCTATTGGCGCTGTGGGGGGCTTTTTCATCCCCAAAGCGTTTGGTTCATCGCTGGCGCTGACCGGTTCTCCGGTGGGCGCAATGAAAATATTCCTCGTGTTTTACATCGTCTGCGTGCTGGTGACCTGGCTGGTCTATGGCCGTAAATCACAAAAAAAATAACAAAATGGATACCGCAGGATCGGACAGTTCGATAGGCCGGATAAGGCGTTAACCGCCATCCGGCCTACCGTTCGATTCACCGTCGGCAATATTCTCAAAGCAGGAGTTATGTCATGAGTAAACTGTTCGATCGCTTTCGCTACTTTAAACAAAAGGGCGATACGTTTGCCGATGGGCACGGGCAAGTGATGCACACCAACCGGGACTGGGAAGACAGCTATCGTCAGCGCTGGCAGTTCGACAAAATTGTGCGTTCTACCCACGGCGTTAACTGTACCGGCTCATGCAGTTGGAAAATCTACGTCAAAAACGGACTGGTGACCTGGGAAACGCAGCAAACCGACTACCCGCGAACTCGCCCTGACCTGCCAAATCATGAACCCCGTGGCTGCCCGCGCGGTGCCAGCTACTCCTGGTATCTTTACAGCGCCAACCGTCTGAAATATCCCCTGGTGCGTAAACGTCTGATCGAACTGTGGCGCGACGCCCTGTCCCGCCAGCCCGATCCGGTGCTGGCCTGGGAATCCATTATGAACGACCCGCAAAAATGCCAGAGCTACAAGCAGGTACGCGGGCGCGGTGGTTTTATCCGTTCCAACTGGAAAGAGCTTAATCAGCTCATTGCCGCCGCCAACGTCTGGACGGTGAAAACCTATGGCCCGGATCGCGTGGCCGGGTTCTCCCCGATCCCTGCTATGTCGATGGTCTCCTATGCCGCAGGCACACGTTATCTTTCGCTACTGGGCGGAACCTGCCTGAGCTTCTATGACTGGTACTGCGACTTACCGCCTGCATCACCGATGACCTGGGGCGAACAGACCGATGTTCCAGAATCCGCCGACTGGTATAACTCCAGCTACATCATCGCCTGGGGGTCAAACGTGCCGCAGACCCGTACCCCGGATGCGCACTTTTTTACTGAAGTACGCTACAAAGGCACCAAGACGATTGCCATTACGCCGGATTACTCGGAAGTCGCTAAACTGTGCGACCAGTGGCTGGCCCCCAAGCAAGGAACAGACAGCGCGTTGGCGATGGCGATGGGCCACGTTATCCTGAAAGAATTCCACCTCGACAATCCCAGCGATTACTTCATCAATTACTGTCGTCGCTATACCGATATGCCGATGCTGGTTTTGCTGGATGCCCGGGAAGATGGCAGCTACGTGCCAGGTCGCATGATGCGCGCCTCAGACCTTGTCGATGGTCTGGGCGAAAGTAACAATCCGGAGTGGAAAACCGTGGCCTTTAACACTGCTGGCGAACTGGTGGTCCCGAACGGGTCTATCGGTTTTCGCTGGGGCGAGAAAGGTAAATGGAACCTGGAGCCACTGGCGGCTGGCGCTGAAACAGAACTTTCCCTCTCGTTGCTCGGTCAGCATGATGAAGTGACCGGCGTGGCATTCCCCTACTTTGGCGGCAACGAAAACCCACATTTTCGCAGCGTGAAACAGGAACCCGTGCTGATTCGTCAACTGCCGGTAAAACATCTTACCCTCGCCGATGGCAGCCGTTGCCCGGTGGTAAGCGTCTATGATCTGGTGCTGGCGAATTACGGCCTCGACCGTGGTCTGGATGACGCTCATAGCGCGCAAGATTACAGCGAAGTGAAAGCCTACACCCCGGCCTGGGGAGAGCAAATTACCGGTGTCCCTCGTCGTCATATCGAACAAATCGCCCGTGAGTTTGCCGATACGGCGCACAAAACGCATGGCCGTTCGATGATTATCCTCGGGGCTGGCGTCAACCACTGGTATCACATGGATATGAACTACCGTGGAATGATTAACATCCTCGTGTTCTGCGGTTGTGTGGGACAAAGCGGCGGCGGCTGGGCGCACTATGTGGGTCAGGAGAAACTGCGTCCGCAAACTGGCTGGTTGCCGCTGGCCTTTGCGCTGGACTGGAACCGCCCGCCGCGTCAGATGAACAGCACCTCGTTTTTCTACAATCACTCCAGCCAGTGGCGTTATGAAAAACTCACCGCTCAGGAACTCCTCTCTCCGCTGGCTGACGCGTCGAAGTTTAGCGGACATTTGATCGACTTTAACGTGCGGGCAGAAAGAATGGGCTGGCTGCCGTCCGCGCCGCAGCTCAACCTCAACCCTCTGAGCGTCAAAGCAAAGGCAGAACAAGCGGGAGTGTCGCCTGCGCAATACACTGCACAGGCGCTGAAATCGGGTGAAATTCGTTTTGCCTGCGAGCAGCCGGATAGTGGTAACAACCATCCGCGTAATCTCTTCGTCTGGCGCTCTAACCTGCTCGGCTCCTCCGGTAAAGGGCATGAATACATGCTCAAGTATCTGCTGGGTACCGAAAGCGGGATCCAGGGGGAAGCGCTCGGTTCAAGCGAAGGTATCAAACCTGAAGAGGTGGAATGGCAGTCCGCGGCGATAGAGGGCAAGCTTGATCTGCTGGTAACGCTCGATTTCCGTATGTCGAGTACCTGCCTGTTCTCCGATGTCGTTTTGCCGACCGCCACCTGGTATGAAAAAGACGATATGAACACCTCGGATATGCATCCGTTTATTCACCCGCTGTCGGCGGCGGTCGATCCTGCGTGGGAATCGAAGAGCGACTGGGAAATTTATAAAGGCATCGCCAAAGTCTTCTCTGAGGTTTGCGTCGGGCACCTTGGGCAAGAAACGGATGTGGTATTACAACCGCTGCAACACGACTCCCCGGCAGAGCTGGCGCAGCCGTTTGACATTCAGGACTGGCGTAAAGGCGAATGCGATCTCCTCCCGGGGAAAACGGCGCCCAATATTGCCGTCGTGGAACGTGACTATCCCGCCACCTACGAACGCTTCACTTCGCTCGGTCCGCTAATGGACAAGCTCGGTAACGGCGGGAAAGGTATTACGTGGAATACCCAGGCGGAGGTCGATTTCCTCGGCAAGCTGAACTACACCAAACGCGAAGGTCCGGCGAAAGGCCGACCACTGATAGACACCGCGCTGGATGCGTCTGAGGTGATCCTCGCCCTGGCACCGGAAACGAACGGTCAGGTGGCGGTGAAAGCCTGGGAAGCGCTGGGAGCGATGACCGGACGCGACCATACGCATCTGGCGTTGAACAAAGAAGACGAGAAAATCCGTTTTCGCGATATTCAGGCGCAGCCGCGCAAAATCATCTCCAGCCCCACCTGGTCCGGGCTGGAAAGTGAACATGTCTCCTATAACGCAGGCTATACCAACGTCCACGAGCTGATCCCGTGGCGTACCCTGTCCGGTCGCCAACAGTTGTACCAGGATCACGCGTGGATGCGAGCGTTTGGTGAAAGTCTGGTGGCATATCGTCCGCCTATCGATACCCGAAGCGTCAGCAATATGCGCGAAGTTCCGCCTAACGGCTTCCCGGAAAAAGCGCTCAACTTCCTGACTCCGCATCAGAAATGGGGGATCCACTCTACCTACAGCGAAAACCTGCTGATGCTGACGCTGTCGCGCGGCGGCCCCATTGTCTGGATCAGTGAAACCGATGCTAAAGAGCTGGGCATTGAGGATAACGACTGGATTGAAGCCTTTAACGCCAACGGCGCGCTCACCGCGCGTGCTGTGGTGAGTCAGCGCGTGCCGCCGGGAATGACCATGATGTATCACGCTCAGGAGCGAATCATGAATATCCCTGGCTCGGAAGTCACCGGTATGCGCGGCGGGATCCATAACTCAGTCACCCGCGTCTGCCCGAAACCCACGCACATGATCGGCGGCTATGCGCAACTGGCATACAGCTTCAACTATTACGGCACGGTCGGCTCTAACCGCGATGAGTTCATCATGATTAGAAAAATGAAAAATATTAACTGGCTGGATGATGAAGGTCGCGATCAGGTACAGGAGGCGAAAAAATGAAAATACGCTCACAGGTAGGCATGGTTCTTAATCTGGATAAGTGCATCGGCTGCCACACCTGCTCCGTCACCTGTAAAAACGTCTGGACCGGGCGCGAAGGGATGGAATATGCGTGGTTTAACAACGTTGAGACCAAGCCAGGCATTGGTTATCCGAAAAACTGGGAAGATCAGGAAGAGTGGCAAGGCGGCTGGGTTCGCGATGTTAACGGGAAGATAAGGCCGCGCCTGGGCGGCAAGATGGGCGTTATCACCAAAATTTTTGCTAACCCGGTGATCCCGCAAATCGATGATTATTACGAACCCTTTACCTACGATTATCAGCATCTGCATAGCGCGCCGGAAAGCAAGAATCAGCCCACCGCACGTCCGCGTTCGCTGATAGATGGCAAACGGATGGACAAGATTATCTGGGGCCCTAACTGGGAAGAGTTGCTCGGCGGTGAGTTCTCAAAACGTGCCCGCGACCGTAACTTTGAGAAAATGCAAAAGGAGATGTACGGGCAATTCGAAAACACCTTCATGATGTATTTACCGCGCTTGTGCGAACACTGCCTGAACCCAAGCTGTGTCGCCACCTGCCCGAGCGGTGCCATCTATAAGCGTGAAGAAGACGGCATCGTGTTGATCGACCAGGATAAATGTCGCGGCTGGCGCTTGTGCATCAGCGGTTGTCCGTACAAAAAAATCTACTTTAACTGGAAGAGCGGTAAATCAGAGAAGTGCATTTTCTGCTACCCGCGTATTGAGTCCGGCCAGCCGACGGTATGTTCGGAAACCTGCGTGGGACGCATCCGCTATCTTGGCGTATTGCTGTACGACGCCGACCGCATAGAAGAAGCAGCCAGCACCAAGCATGAGACCGATCTCTACGAGCGTCAGTGCGATGTTTTCCTCAATCCGCACGACCCGGCGGTCATTGAAGAGGCGTTAAAACAAGGTATTCCGCACAACGTCATCGAAGCGGCCCAACGTTCGCCCGTTTACAAGATGGCGATGGACTGGAAGCTGGCACTGCCGCTGCACCCGGAATACCGCACCCTGCCGATGGTCTGGTATGTACCGCCGTTGTCGCCGATTCAGTCGGTCGCTGACGCGGGGGGACTGCCGCACAATGGCAACATTCTGCCAGCGGTTGAATCACTGCGAATTCCGGTTCAGTACCTTGCCAACATGCTTAGCGCGGGCGATACCGGTCCGGTGCTGCGCGCGCTAAAACGAATGATGGCCATGCGCCATTATATGCGTTCGCAAACCGTAGAAGGCGTTACGGACACCCGCGCGATTGAGGAAGTGGGTCTGACCGTTGAGCAGGTTGAAGAGATGTATCGCTATCTGGCCATCGCCAACTATGAAGACCGCTTCGTGATCCCGACCAGCCACCGTGAAATGGCGCGTGATGCGTTCCCGGAGAAAAACGGTTGCGGATTTACCTTTGGCGACGGCTGCCATGGTTCAGATACCAAATTCAACCTGTTTAACAGCAGTCGTATTGACGCCATCGACATCACCGAAGTGCGCGATAAAGCGGAGGGTGAATAATGCAAATCCTGAAGGTTATCGGCCTGCTGATGGAATATCCCGACGAGTTGCTGTGGGAGTGTAAAGACGAGGCGCTGGCGCTTGTGGCCAGCGATGCCCCAATGCTTACCGAATTTAGCCAGGGGCTGCTCAATGCGCCATTACTGGATAAACAAGCCGAATGGTGTGAGATATTTGACCGGGGCCGGGCCACCTCTCTGCTGCTGTTTGAGCACGTGCACGCCGAGTCTCGCGATCGGGGCCAGGCGATGGTTGATCTGTTGGCGCAGTACGAAAAGGTCGGACTGCAGCTCGACTGCCGCGAACTGCCGGATCATCTGCCGCTGTATCTGGAGTACTTAAGCGTATTGCCGGAAGCGGAGGCCAAAGAAGGATTGCAGAACGTCGCACCGATTCTGGCGCTGCTGGGTGGGCGTTTGAAACAGCGTGATACGCCGTGGTATCAACTGTTTGACGCCCTGCTACTGCTTGCCGGAAGCCCTCTTTCAAGTGACAGTGTCACTAAGCAGGTTGGCACGGAAACCCGCGACGATACCCGACAGGCGCTGGATGCCGTCTGGGAAGAGGAACAGGTGAAGTTTATCGAGGATAACGCCACCGCCTGTGACAGTTCACCGTTACAAAACTATCAACGACGCTTTAGCCAGGACGTGGCACCTCAGTATGTCGACGTCAGCGCGGGAGGCCCGAAATGATACAGTACCTGAACGTCTTTTTTTACGATATCTACCCGTACCTGTGCGGCACGGTGTTTATCCTCGGCAGTTGGCTACGCTATGACTACGGGCAATACACCTGGCGGGCCTCTTCCAGCCAGATGCTGGACAAACGCGGCATGGTGTTATGGTCAAACCTGTTCCACATCGGCATTCTGGGGATCTTTTTCGGGCACTTGTTTGGCATGTTAACCCCGCACTGGATGTATGCCTGGTTCCTGCCGATTGCGGTGAAGCAGCAGATGGCGATGATCGCCGGTGGGCTCTGTGGCGTGCTGACGCTGGTCGGTGGCGCTGGCTTGCTGGTACGTCGTTTGACCAATCCGCGCATTCGTGCAACCTCCTCCACTGCCGATATCCTGATCCTCTGCGTTCTGCTGATTCAGTGTATCCTCGGCTTAACCACCATCCCATTCTCTGCGCAGCATCCTGACGGCAGTGAAATGCTGAAACTGGTAGGTTGGGCGCAGTCGGTGGTGACTTTCCAGGGCGGCGCGTCTGCGCATCTGGATGGCGTGGCGTTGATTTTCCGTGTGCATCTGGTTTTGGGGATGACTATCTTCCTGCTGTTCCCGTTCACACGCCTGGTTCACGTGTGGAGCGCGCCGTTTGAGTACTTTACCCGCCGCTATCAAATAGTGCGTTCACGCCGATAAATCCGCATTGAAATGTCGGGTGACGACACGCCTTATCCGGCCTACAACCAGGCACCGTAGGCCGGATAAGATAGCGGTCATCGCCATCCGGCATTTTGCACGTTATGATGCTTCTCCATTCCAGGGAGAACGTTAATGAAACCACAGGTTTACCACGTCGATGCCTTTACCTCGGTACCCTTTCGCGGCAATTCAGCAGGTGTGGTTTTGCATGCTGACGGACTGAGCGAAGCGCAGATGCAACTCATTGCTCGCGAGCTGCGTCATTCGGAAACCGCTTTCCTGCTGACCAGCGACGACAGCGATGTTCGCATCCGCTATTTCACGCCGACGGTCGAAGTTCCTATCTGTGGGCATGCTACCGTCGCTGCACATTATGTGCGGGCAAACGTGCTTGGCTTGGGCAACAGTACAGTCTGGCAAACCTCGCTGGCTGGTCGTCATCGGGTGGATATCGAAGCTACCGGGAATGACTATCGTATTAGCCTTGAACAAGGCGTACCCGGATTTGAACCTCCGCTGGAAGGGGTTATTCGTAGTGCGATTATCGAGGCCCTACACCTGAGCGAAGACGATATGCTGGCAGGCTTGCCGATTCAGGTTGCTACCACCGGGCATTCGAAAGTGATGATTCCGCTCAAGCCCGAGGTGGACCTCGACGCCCTTTCCCCTGATTTGCAGGCTTTGACAGCCATCAGCCAACAAATTGGCTGTAACGGCTTCTTTCCTTTTCAAATCCGCCCGGGCGAAAACGCCACCGATGGCCGCATGTTTTCGCCTGCAATTGGGATTGTGGAAGACCCGGTTACCGGCAATGCCAACGGTCCAATGGGCGCGTGGTTGGTTCACCATGGGCTGATGGCGCATGATGGGAAAACGTTACGTGTTCAGGGACATCAGGGCCGTGCGCTCGGGCGCGACGGTATTGTTGATGTGACGGTAACTATCCGTGATAACCAGCCAGAAAAAGTCACCATTACCGGTTCGGCGGTGATCCTGTTTCACGCAGAATGGGCGATAGATTTTTAATTGTTCCCGTAGGCCGGATAAGGCCTACAACGTTCAAAATCATTGACTATAAAAATTTTATATGAATCTAAAAATAACAAATTCGTGATATCAAAATAATTTACAAAGTTGAACAGAGATAATGTCATGTACATTTATGAATCAGCTAAAAAATACTGGAGGAACAAGCTAAACGGTATCCTGATAGTGATTTTTATTTCCCTAATAAAAATTATGAAAAACAGCTCAAAATCTATAATGCTAAGTCAAAGTTGATAAACTCAAACGCGCTTTAAAGCCAACAATAGGGCTAAGTTCTTCTTATTGGTCTGAGTCTGTTAATATTTTTGCGAAAAAATATTTGGAATCTGTTTTTTCGATGCGCGATATAACAAGAACATTTAAAACATTAGCCGGGATGCTTCATTTTGCAGAAAATGAAAAGGATATAGTAAGTCAACATACTAATAAAAGTATGGGTAAAAACATTATGACAAATACGATTATATTATTGAAAAACGTGAAACCACGTTGAAATGGGAGAAAGCGTTACAGATACTATTATCAAATAATGGGATTGATAAGATCAATCTCATTATAGAGAACGAAAAAACAATAGAACACATTCATAAAGAAAATTTAATTAAATTAATTATTGAAAGCCTGAATCATCCCCCCAAAAAAAATTCAGGCATTTTTATTTTATGAGACGGGAATCACATAACCGATGTGAGAATTAGTCTGTCATCGTATCCTGAGAATTTAAATTAATAAAAAAGGAACACGAAATGGGATATGGATTTTTTTTAGTCATTGGAGATAAAACAACTTGCGGTGGGAAAATTATTTCTGGCTGTATCGAACATACGATTCATGGACAACCAACCGCTTGTGAAGGTGATCAATATATATGTGGTGTAGATAAGAAACTTTATCAAATAGTAGGTGGTCAACCAGGTTATTTTATACATGACAGGCGGGCAGCCGGAACGGCCCACAGTGTTGGTATGTGCCCATGTAAATGTCGATTTATTCATTCGCATTCAGGTATGACTTATGATTATGAGAGCATGGCTATCAACACGTCAAAACCAGTAACAAATAGAATAGAGCCGGTAACACCACATAACGTACCAAAACCGCTTACTATGGCACCAGGATCATCCTGTCCAGTAGAAGAAGATGAACCATCATGCGAGCCTGTAGATGCGGGATTTTGCGTATTACCTTACGGGTCCACACCATCATCATATGAACAGTATATTTTCGTTAATCCACCAGAAGGAACTCGCGAACTATATAAAAAATTAAATCCAGATATAAAGAAAAAACCTGGTTCAATTTTAATTATTGTAGATCCAAAAAAACAGGATGCAGATCAAATCAAACATATCGAGAGAGCTAGAGATAGAATTGATAATGCGTTGGAACCATTAACATTAGACGAAGCAAGATTTTTATATCAGAACAGACATGTAATAGACATGTTTACTTCATATGGTTCTGACTATGGCGGTATTCTGAGTGATATGTCAGAAAAATATTTTGGTGAAATTGAAAGTACGTTAAAGCAAATTCAGGACACATATAAAAACACTTATGCAACTCGTGGCATTTTAATTAGCGAGCAATTTTTTGCAGAGCGAAGAAGATTATTCAAAAAGCTGGATGGTATATTTTTAAAAATATTTAGGGAGCACATTGGCCTTGCTCAATATGATGATATGAAAAAAGCACTAAGATTATCTTCGTCTTCAATTGTCCATAAATGGAATCAAACTGGCGTTAACGATATTGAAGGTTACGCAACTTATATAGAAAAATCGGCAAAACTGGCAAAGCTGATGAAAACATTCAATAAAGTTAGTATCGGTTTGTCAGCATTGAATGGTGCTACTTCTATTTATGATGCCTGTACAATTGGTAGAGACTGTGAAAAAACAGCTTACACTGAAATTGGCAAATTTTCTGGTGGATTAGCTGCTCCGGTAGTATTTAAAATTGCCATTAAATCAACATCGACAGCAGTCTGTTCAATTGTATTGGCTGCATTAAGTGCTCCAGCAGGAGGCGCGGGAGCTATAGCTTGCCAAATTGTTGTACCAGCATTGACCACTTTTGGAGTTAGTAAGGCTGGCGAAGAAGGGGGGGCGTTGTTAGGTGAATCAATATATAATATGACTAATTAATATATAAGCAGAAGCAATTAATTAGCTTCTGCTATTATGATTAAACAATGAGGGAATATATGACTAGCAATGAATTAATTATATTAATTTTAACTGGAGTAGTTGTTCTTGGCACTATAATTTTATATATATTAATGTTTATTGGAAATAAGAATTTTTATGTAATATGTTCTTTGTATAAAGAAAGATTTGGATATTTGCCTTTTAACACTGAATTATTTTATAAATCATCACCATTCTTTATTTCTGGTTATGATATAAAAATGAGTTTTATTATATCCCCCTTGATATTCAATAAAAAATGCCTTGCTAGTTCAAATGATTGCGATGTGGAGTTTATAAAATCATTACCGAAAAAATTAACAAGAATTTATGTGGTAACTTTTTATTTTAGCATACCCATAGCAATCTCCTTTATTGTAGCGGTTATAATGGCATATTTGAATAAATAAAGGGGCTCCGTTGGAGTCCCTTTACTAGCTTTATTTCAATGCACCATATATCTGATCAACAATCCAACCATAAGCAGCTATATCAAGTTTCATGTTATACCCTCAATCCAGGTCTACGTTTTTGCAGCCAAACAATGCAGTGATGATAAACCCTGAAACGTAACAGATCAGAACACCACCACCATAAACGGCAATCGCCGGAAGAATCCCGTTGTTAGATGTCATGAGCGGTAACGCAACAAGCCCTGACGGGCCAAAGGCACTGTTAAGGCGATTACGCCAATCCGGCACTAATCCCGATGCCCCTATTTCCCCGCGTCCGGATGCGTATCAAACGCCGCCATTACCGTCGCCAGCTCATCCTGGGTAAACCCATGCTTCACGTCATCCACGCCCAGGCCAAACCGCTCCTGCAACAAAGCATACAGGCTGGGGACGTCAGGCAGATTAATCTGTTCTACCGCGTGTCCATCCTGATAATGGGTGAAATGAAAATTGGTTAACGTTAATTTCCCGCCGTCGGGCAGATGACGACACATCAGCAAATGATGGCGAAAATGTGATTGCGGCCAGTGAGCGGACCAGAAGTTGCCTATCAGATAATCGCTCTGATGCTGTACGACCAGGTCGAAACGGTACATTGATTGCCAGTGTTCGTGATGACAGAACTGTAGGATCCAGTCTTCACCTTCCTGAATCAACCGATACTCGCCGTGTGGTGTCTTCTGCTCAACATTCGCCTGCAGACGAATCGGCGCCGTCAGCGTCTGCCCGCCGAAACCAACGTCGGCGATCCACTGCTTCCCCTGCAACTCAACCAGCAACAGACGATGCGTGCGTGGTGGCAGGCTTGACGGGTTCGCCAGTACCACACGTCCGAGCAGACTGCGTACGGTAAAACCGATTTCGCGTAGCGCCCGCTCAAATACTCCGTTCTGTTCAAAACAATAGCCGCCGCGACGCGCCGTCACCAGCTTCTCCTCCAAAGACAAATCATCAAGCTGCATCTCTCTTGGAAGCAATACATCCAGGTTTTCAAAAGGTATGGCGGCGTTGTGCAGTAAATGCAGCGCCCGTAAGGTTTCAATGTTGACCCTGGCCAAATCTGACCAGCCAATACGGGCAAAATAAGCGGTTAAAAAAGGCGTCATACGGAGTTCCTGTTCAATTAATGCAGTACTTATAACGCATTTTTAATTTTGCGCCGTCGATTTTGTGCGTTGTTCCTCCAGACGAGGCGACAAAATCGCTAATACCGTTAATATCTATGTTTATTGTGGTGTGTTATCTCTCAGCCAAGGAGCATCCATGAGCCATTTTCGTCCGATCGAATTAAAACATGCCAGTCGGTTGCTAAATCACGGCCCAACGATATTAATCACCAGCCGGGATGAGCATACCGAGCGGCGAAATGTGATGGCTGCAGCGTGGTCAATGCCCGTGGAGTTTGAACCACCGCGGATCGCGATTGTTGTCGACAAGACCGCCTGGTCACGGGAGCTCATTGAACGTAGCGGCAAATTCGGCATCGTTATTCCGGGCGTTGCCGCCGCCAACTGGACCTGGGCCGTAGGCAGCGTTTCCGGTCGTGTGGAAGATAAATTCAACTGCTACGGCATTCCCGTGGTGCAGGGACCGGTACTGGGTTTACCGCTGATTGAAGAAAAATGTCTGGCCTGGATGGAGTGTCGCCTGTTGCCTGCCACTGCGGCACAGGAAAAATATGACACGCTGTTTGGTGAAGTGGTCTCGGCTGCCGCTGATGAGCGAGCCTTCGCGGAAGGACGCTGGCAGTTTGATGATGGCAAGCTCAATACCCTGCATCACCTTGGGGCCGGAACGTTTGTCTCCAGCGGAAAACTCATAACAGCAGCTGAATAATGGCACGACAAAACGGGCGGAAAATCCGCCCGTTTTTTCTTACATGCTGTAGCCGGGTTTTTTAATCAACCTGGCCATCTGCGGCACAATCTCCGCATCCCACACGCCCTGCCACGCCTCGGGCTCAATTTCATTAAGCGCCACACTCACTGAACTGTCTTTGCTTTGCAAATGACGAATAATGACGTCGGTAATATCCGCCGCCAGCGCGGATTTTTGTTCGTCGTTCAGGTCGCGAGGAAAACATTTGATATCGACGTGCGGCATAGCAGATTCCTTATTGTTTTGGGATGCAGGTAACTTATGCGGATTCTCGTTCCACCAGGTGAAATCCAACATCAATAATATCGTCTTCACGCGGAATTTGTTCGATACGATCGGCAAGCAGAGAGGCGGCGCGTTGTCCAATAGCCCGTCTGTCGACGCTGACGGTGGTGATGGCAGGTCGGTTACTGGCGGCAAAGTCGAGATCGCCAAAACCGATTACCGCTAATTCCTGCGGCACGCGTAGACCACGGCTTTCGGCTTCCATGATCGCCCCCTGGGCTAACGTATCTGAGCTACAGACGATGACATCAAACGCGCGTTCAGCCAATAGCTGTGCCAACCCGCTACGCCCCAATGCCAGAGAGGCAGGAAGCGGGACATCCACCTGTGCACCAGCCGCAATACCATGACGGCTCAGCGCATCGCACAGTCCTTGTTTACGCTGGCCTGCCCGGCGATCGGCGGTCCATAGCAAACCAGGACGGCGATACCCTTTTTCCAGCAAATAGTCTGCTACCGCCTGCCCGACTTTTTCATGCGAAAACCCCACCAGCATATCGATGGGCGTTGGCGTTAAATCCCATATTTCCACGACCGGGATGGCCGCATTAAGAATCACCTTTTTCAGCTCGGCGGTATGATGGATACCGGTGAGCACTACACCATCCGGGCGACGAGAAAGCAGCGTCGCCACCAGCTCAGCCTCTGTTTGCGGCGTATAACCCGACACGCAGAGCAAGATGTGGTATCCGCGTTCAGCCAGTTCATCGCTCAATGACTGAATGGTATCGACAAACATATTGTTGTTAATTTGTGGGACAACCACAGCGATAAGCTTACTGCGACGCGACGCCAGCCCCCCGGCCAGCGCGTTGGGAATATAGCCAGTGGCGCGTACCGCCTGCATCACTTTTTCTACTGTTCTCGGGCGCACCAGTTGCGGGGTATTCAACGCCCTGCTCACCGTCATGGGCGACAATCCCGCGGTACGGGCAACATCTTCCAGCGTGGGTGCGCGCGGAGGTCTGGGATTTTTCACTGTCGATGCCCTTGTCAAAAATCGCTGATTTATCCTGGCATTATTCATCATGATTTCGGCTATTGCCAGCGCCCCTCTACGATAACGCTGAGAAAACAGCAGCTTAGTTAATTAGCGTCATCTGAAATGATAGCGCCATCATAATGACTTGTGCATTTACCCATAAAGTATTGGAATGTGATGCTGTTTACAAGTTACTGCCCTTTTGTCTCAGTATTTGTGAGCGATTGTTCAAAACGCATTCAATTCGCTGGCGCAATGATTGCGCTAACACTAAAAATGTTAGCGCAATCATTTGTTATCACCAGGAGAGATTAAAATGTCATTAAGTGCGAATTCCGATGCCGTAACGTATGCCAAATCAGCCAATGCAAAAACCGCGGCTGAAACCGGCGACCGTATCGAGTGGGTTAAGCTATCCCTGGCTTTCCTTCCTCTGGCAACACCCGTGAGCGATGCCAAAGTGCTGACCGGTCGCCAGAAACCCCTAACCGAAGTCGCCATTATTATCGCGGAGATCCGCAGTCGCGACGGGTTTGAAGGCGTTGGATTTAGTTACTCCAAACGGGCTGGCGGCCAGGGGATCTATGCTCATGCCAAAGAAATTGCCGATAACCTGTTAGGCGAAGATCCAAACGATATCGACAAGATCTACACCAAGCTGCTGTGGGCTGGAGCTTCCGTAGGGCGCAGCGGCATGGCGGTTCAGGCTATCTCCCCTATCGATATCGCCTTGTGGGATATGAAGGCCAAGCGTGCAGGGTTGCCGCTGGCAAAACTATTGGGTGCACACCGGGACTCCGTGCAGTGTTACAACACCTCCGGCGGATTCCTGCATACGCCGCTGGATCAGGTGCTCAAAAACGTCGTTATTTCCCGTGAAAACGGCATTGGCGGCATCAAACTCAAGGTTGGTCAGCCAAACTGCGCCGAGGATATTCGCCGCTTAACCGCGGTGCGTGAAGCGCTGGGCGATGACTTCCCGCTGATGGTCGATGCCAATCAGCAGTGGGATCGAGAAACCGCCATTCGTATGGGACGAAAAATGGAGCAGTTCAATCTGATCTGGATTGAAGAGCCGCTGGATGCCTACGATGTGGAAGGTCACGCCCAACTGGCCGCCGCGCTTGATACCCCGATTGCTACCGGTGAAATGCTGACCAGCTTCCGCGAACATGAACAGCTGATCCTCGGTAATGCCAGTGATTTTGTGCAGCCCGATGCACCGCGTGTGGGGGGAATTTCACCGTTTCTGAAAATTATGGACCTGGCGGCGAAACACGGTCGCAAACTGGCTCCGCACTTTGCCATGGAAGTTCACCTGCATCTGTCCGCCGCTTACCCGCTTGAGCCATGGTTGGAACATTTCGAATGGCTGAACCCGTTATTTAATGAACAGCTTGAGCTGCGCGATGGTCGGATGTGGGTTTCCGACCGTCACGGTCTGGGGTTCAGCATCAGCGAGCAGACACGCCGCTGGACGCAATTAACCTGCGAGTTTGGTAAACGTCCTTAATTTATTTGGCGGGTAAGTAATACCCGCCCTCTTCCCTACAGAAACGCTCTCAACCTTATGAAAGGAGTGGGTGATGAACACAATAATAAAGCGCACAAAAGTGCGTTACGGTATTTTGATATTTCTGTTTCTTGCCACCGTATTTAATTACGCCGATCGCGCGACGTTATCCGTCGTGGCTCCGATTATGAGCAAAGAATTAGGTTTTGATCCCGAAGCAATGGGGCTGGCCTTTTCTGCCTTCGGTATTTCTTATGTCATTATGCAATTGCCTGGCGGCTGGCTACTTGATCGCTACGGTTCTCGTCTGGTATACGGCTGCGCCCTGATTGGCTGGTCACTGGTGACCATGTTTCAGGGCACCATTTATCTGTATGCCAGTCCACTTGTGGTATTGATAATCTTACGTTTACTGATGGGTGCCATTGAGGCTCCGGCCTTTCCTGCCAACAGCCGATTAAGCGTGCAGTGGTTTCCTAATAATGAACGTGGCTTTGTCACCTCAGTTTACCAGGCCGCGCAATATATCTCGTTAGGGGTAATTACACCGTTAATGACGATAATTTTGCATAATCTCAGCTGGCACTTTGTTTTTTATTACATCGGGGCGATTGGCGTTATTCTAGGCATCTTCTGGCTGGTAAAAATCAGAGATCCTATGCATCATCCGAAGGTAAACCAGCAGGAAATTGACTATATCCGGGAAGGCGGTGGCGAACCGTCGCTGGGAAATAAAAAAGAGCCACAGAAGATTACCTTTGCGCAAATAAAAAGCGTCTGCGTCAACCGCATGATGATTGGCGTTTACATCGGGCAGTTCTGCGTGACGTCAATCACCTGGTTCTTCCTGACCTGGTTTCCTACCTATCTGTATCAGGCTAAAGGAATGTCGATCCTTAAAGTGGGGTTTGTCGCCAGTATTCCTGCTATTGCCGGGTTTATCGGTGGATTGTTAGGGGGCGTTTTTTCAGACTGGCTATTAAAGCGCGGCTACAGCCTGACGGTTGCTCGTAAGCTACCCGTTATCTGCGGAATGTTACTTTCCTGTGTCATCGTTATCGCTAACTACACCTCGTCAGAATTTGTGGTTATCGCGGCGATGAGTCTGGCATTTTTCGCCAAAGGCTTTGGCAATCTGGGATGGTGCGTACTTAGCGATACTTCCCCAAAAGAAGTGCTCGGCATTGCTGGCGGCGTATTCAATATGTGCGGCAATATGGCGAGTATTATCACGCCGCTGGTGATCGGCGTCATTCTGGCGAATACCCAGTCCTTCGATTACGCCATTCTGTACGTCGGTTCGATGGGGCTGATTGGCCTGATTTCTTATCTGTTTATCGTGGGGCCACTGGATCGTATTACGCTGAGCCCGTCCGTCGCGTAATGTAAGCTTATGGCGATAGTTCGCCCGCTGTTCCGGGATTTGCACTCCTGCGGAACAGCGTTTTTTTTTCAAATAATCTTATTATTTTTCAGTACAGTACGCAGTCGCGGGTGCTGGCAAACCGCGTCAGCGATGGCGCTGATATTGGGCGTGTTGTCCTGAAACCAGTCATGCCCTGGCCCCCAGGTGCGCATAACGGCAATATAAACGTCCAGCAGTGTTAGCTGATCGCCAAACGCGTACGGCTCAGCGCTTAGCTGGTCGTTCAGCCACATATAAAGCGATTTGCGGTACTCAATACAGTTCTTTTTTAACTGCGCCGCGGCGTCTGGTACCCAGCGTTGTGGATAATCGGCATAGGTAAACGTTGGATAGACATTTGCCACCAGCCATATCAACAGACGCTGAAACTGCTGGCGCTCAGCGTGCCCAACGGGTGGTGCAAGTTCAGGACAACGATCGAGGATCATCAGGGCGATCGCCGCCGTTTCCGTCATCACGTTACCATTTTCCAATATCAGTGTGGGCACCTGGCACAACGGATTCATTTTTTTAAGCAACTCCCGCGAAGGCCCATCGCGGTCAAAACCATCAACATCAATAAAGCTGTAAGGGATCTCCGCCAGTGTGAGCATCACTTCACTGATGGCCGATCCCCAGCCCGGCACCCCATAGACCTTAATCATGCTGCAACCCCCAAAGTTAAAACCCTAAGTGTAGAGCAGCATTCGTCAGTCTATGCAGACCTGCCTATCTTTCCCTTGAAGTTCACAGCACTTTCGACAAGAACTGCTGGGTGCGCGTGTGGCGTGGATGATTCAGCACCTGCTCGCTGCTGCCCTGTTCGACGATTTTGCCATCGACCATAAACACCACCTGATCCGCCACTTCCCGGGCGAACCCAATCTCGTGCGTGACCACAACCAGCGTGGTTCCCGACTGCGCCAGTGCTTTGATGACATCCAGAACTTCGCCTACCAGTTCAGGATCCAGCGCTGAAGTGGGTTCATCAAACAGCATAACGCGTGGATTTAGCGCCAGCGCACGGGCTATAGCGATACGCTGCTGCTGACCGCCGGAGAGATGACGCGACCAGGCATCGGCTTTATTACGCAAGCCAACGGCATCAAGCAGAGTTAATGCCCGCTCGGTGGCGGCTTTACGCGATGCCAGACCGTGCGCAATGGGCGCTTCAATCAAATTCTCCAGCACCGTTAAGTGCGGAAACAGATTAAAATTCTGGAATACATAGCCGACGTTAACGCGCTGGCGCAAAATTTCCGCCTCTTTCAGCTCATACAGCTTGTCTCCCTGCCGACGATAACCAATGTAATCGCCATCGATTTGAATAAACCCTTCATCGACGCGCTCCAGATGGTTGATCGTCCGCAAGAGTGTGGATTTTCCTGAACCGGACGGGCCAAGAATAACCGTTACCGTTCCGGGAGGGATCTCCAGCGACACATTATCCAGCGCTTTGTGGCGACCGAAGTATTTGCTGACGCCGGTAATGGAAATATGGCCTTCAGGCGAGTGGGACATGGACGGCCTCCTGCTGCGGACGTTGACGGTTGCGTTTTTCTGCACGACTCACCCGGGCGGTATTGATTGCTGAACGTCGCTCGCTGCGGGCCAGCGCGCGTTCCACCAGGTGCTGAATTAACGACAGGACGCTGGTGATCACCAGATACCACACCGCACCCACCATCAGCAGCGGGATCACTTCCTGCGTGCGGTTGTAGATCATCTGGATGGTGTAGAACAGCTCTGGCATTGCCAGCACGTATACCATCGCCGTCCCTTTCGCCAGACTGATGATTTCATTGAAGCCAGCAGGCAAAATGGTGCGCAGCGCCTGCGGCAGAATAATTCGCAGCGTACGTCGCCATGCGGGTAAGCCCAGCGCTGCCGCTGCCTCGTACTGGCCGTGGTCAACTCCTAAAAATCCACCACGAATAATTTCAGCGGTATAGGCGCTTTGCACCAGCGTCAGGCCAACCACTGCGGTGGAAAACTGGCCGAGCACATTGATGGTCTCAAAACTGCCCCATTGAATGGGAGTAAACGGAATACCAATCGCCAGCGTGTCGTACAAATAGGAGAAGTTGTACAAAACGATGAGCACCACAATCAGCGGTAACGAACGAAACAGCCAGATGTATCCCCATGCCAGACCGTTCAGCAGCCAGGAAGATGAAAGCCGTGCCAGCGCCAGCAGACCACCGATGATAATACTCAACAGCGTACCGATAAGCGTCAGTAGCAGAGTTTGCCCAAGGCCGGACAAGATAACTGGATCAAAGAACCAACGGGCAAACACGCCCCATTCCCAGCGCGGATTAAACGCCACGGACTGGATAATCACCGCCAGGACAAACAAGGCAATGACTGCTCCTGCGGTGCGCATCGGATAGCGCGCCGGTACGACTTTAATACTCTCCGTCGTTTTCATCTTCTCTCCTCAGGCTATTCTGGCCTGACCGGCGATGGTCAACAGTTTGGTAAAGCGCAGCCGGCCATCAAACGGTGGCAGGCTGTACTCTTCGGGATCGCGCGCTGTATCAAATTGCGGATCGTAGCCCTGGCTTAAATAAAGTCGCACGGCCTCTGGCTGGCGAAATCCCGTGGTCAGATAAATCCGGCTGTAGCCCGCCAGCAGCGCCCTGCGTTCCAGCTCCTGCACCACGCGCGCCGCCAGCCCCTGCTGACGTAGGCTGCTTTTCGTCCAGATGCGCTTAATCTCGGCGGTGTCTTTGTCGTAAGGTTTGTAGGCCCCGGTGGCGATAATCTCGCCGCTGCGCTCCAGTACCACGAAAAGTCCCTGCGGTGCCAGATACCATTCGGTCAGCTCCACTTCAGCGTCGCGAGAAAAATAATCGCCATAGCGAGCGGCATATTCACCGAACAGACCGTTCAAAATTGGCTGCAGCTCGCTGGCTTCAGGTGAGACCACGCGAAATTGATCGCTCACGATGACCTCCTTAGTCGCCTAAACCGGCTGGATTGATTTCAGATTGCGGAATACGTTCCACCCCTTCTCCCCAGCGGTTCAGCACCTTGTCATAGTCGCCGTTGCCAATTACGCCGTTGAGGGCGGTTTGTACCGGCAGAACCAGACCGCTGTCCTTTTTCAGCGTCACAGCGATGTGTGCCGCTTTTGGCCAACCGCCATCAACGCTGCCCACCCGTTGCGTTTTACCGTTGAGTGCAGCTTTCCACGCGCCGATAACGTTAGGACCGAAGTAAGCATCGGCGCGGCCTGACTGCAGAGCCAGGGTTTGCGCGGCATCATCTTTGGTATACACCGGCGTAAACGGCTGCAACCCTTTCTTCACGTTCTGATCGTTCCAGGCGAGCAGGATGGCTTCCTGATTTGTCCCCGAACCGACGATGATGCGCAGACCGGCGATATCTTCCGCCTGCTCGATTTTCTTCAGCTTACTGCCGGTTTTGACATAGAAGCCAAGGGAGTCCTTACGATACGTCGCGAAATCGAATTTCTCTTTGCGGGCTTTGGTGACGGTAATATTGCTGATCGCGGCATCATATTTGCCGGACGTGACGCCCAGCGGCCAGTCTTCCCATGACGTGGGCACGACGTTGAGTTCCAGCCCCAGACTATCAGCCACCAGACGAGCGATGTCCGCCTCGCTGCCGATCAGTGTCTTATTGTCATCGGCAAAGACGGTCAGCGGGGGCTGGCTTAACCCGGCAATCGCCACGGTGAATTTACCCGGTACGGCCAGGTGCAGGTTCGCGGGCAACTGCGCAATCGCCTGCGGATTTTTTGCCGTATTGATTGGCGTTTTATTGGCTTCCAGGCTTACGCCCGTACCGTTAATAGTCACATCATTTGCCCAGACGTTAGCGCTGAAAGCCAGTGACAGCGCGAGGAAGACTGATTTTTTCTGCATAGCGTTTTTCTCTTATTGTGTGAATTGGTTTGCAGGTGTCGCGAGTCCCAGGCTTGCGCGCAGGGTCGTACCGGGATATTCATGGCGGAACAGGCCACGCGCCTGAAGCACGGGGACAACCTGTTCGACAAAACGCGGGAAGGTATCTGGTGTTCCACCCTGGATGATAAAACCATCTGCGGCTTTTTCGTCGAACCACTGCTGAAGGCCATCGGCAACCTGTTGCGGCGTACCGCTGAAACGTGGGCGTGGACTGGCCGCTTCCAGAGCAACCTGGCGTAGCGTTAAGCCACGCTCACGCGCGTTGCGTTTGATCTCATCAGTCGTACTGCGAAAGCTGTTTTGTCCAAGGGAACCCAGATCCGGGAACGGTGCATCCAATGGATATTGTGCGAAATCATGATGTTCAAAGTAGCGGCCCAGGTAGTTCAGCGCGTCGGTAATAGAGACCAGCGCAGCGGTAGTCTGATACTGCTGCTCAACGTCCTCTGCGCTGTCGCCAACAATCACGCTGACGCCCTGGAATATATGCAGTTGTTCGGGATGTCGCCCGGCGTAGGCCAACTGGCTTTTTACATCCTGATAGAACTCTTTGGCCTCCGCCAGCGACTCCTGATGGGTAAAAATAGCATCGGCATGCTGCGCCGCTAATTTCTTACCATCCTGTGAAGCGCCCGCCTGGAATATAATCGGACGGCCTTGTGGCGTGCGCCCAATATTTAACGGCCCTGCGACCTGAAAATAATCTCCATGATGGTTAAGCGTATGCAGTTTTTGCGGATTAAAAAATTCTCCGCTTGCCTTATTACGGGTAAAAGCATCATCTTCCCAGGAATCCCACAGTCCTTTCACCACCTGTAAATATTCATCGGCGATACGATAACGCAGGGCATGTTCTGGATGCTGGGCACGGGAATAGTTCTTTGCCGAACCCTCCAGAGGTGACGTGACCACGTTCCATCCGGCTCGCCCCTGGCTGAGATGATCAAGGCTGGCGAACTGCCGTGCGGTAGTAAACGGCTCGCTGTATGATGTGGATACCGTGCCAACCAATCCCAGATTCTGGGTAATGCTGGCCAAAGCAGATAATACCGTCAGCGGCTCAAAGCGATTTAAAAAGTGTGGGATTGATTTTTCATTAATATACAGACCATCGGCGACAAAAATAAAATCAAGCTTCCCTTTTTCCGCAATAAGCGCCGTCTCTTTGACAAAATCAAAATTAATACTGGCATCGGCCTGTGCCGCCGGATGGCGCCATGCGGACATATTTCCCGCTGCGCCATGCAGAATAGTGCCGAGCCGTAGTTGCCGATTTTCAGCCATAATAACCCCTACCCAACAGGTAAACTTAAAGATGTGCGAATGCCGTTTTTGCTAACTGTGCAAAGTAATGCGCGGCAGGTTCAATTAAACGTTCGTCCGGATTGAAGCCCGGGTGATGTAATCCGTATTCACTGGCGCTGCCAATACTGACAAATGCCCCAGGCGTATTTTGCAGATAGACAGCAAAATCCTCGCCGCCCATATGCAGGTCGGCATGATGGGTGGTGTAGCCTGATTGTTTCGCCACGGCGGTGGCGATATCGGCCCAACGAGCATCGTTTACCAACGCGGTCGGCCCCGCATGCCAGATAACGTCGATTTGTGCGCCAAAGGCGTGGGCAAAACCGGCGGCGATGTCATTAACCCGTGCTTTAACCTGCTGTTGCACCGAAGTCCGGTGCGTTCTGAGCGTCCCTTCCAGCTCAACGGATTCTGGCAACACATTCCATGTATTTCCTCCCTGAATACGGGTCACGCTAAGCACCACTGAATCCAGTGTGTTAACGTCGCGACTGGCAACGCTTTGCAACACCGTGACCAGTTGGCTGGCGAGCAGGATGGCATCTCTGCCTTCATGCGGACGCGCCGCATGTGCGCCCTTGCCATTAATACGCAGCACGAAGCGATCGACGTTGGCATAGAACGCGCCGCCGCGTGTGGCAAATTCCCCCACTGGTAAACCTGGCTCATTGTGCATGCCAAAAATAGCCGCAACGTTGTGCAGCGCACCGGCGCGGATCAGCGTTTTTGCGCCACCGAAACTCTCTTCAGCGGGCTGAAACAAAATACGTACTCGACCCGGTAAGTGTGTTTCCTGTTGTTTAAGCAGCAGCGCGGCGCCCAGCATGACGCTGGTGTGGACGTCATGCCCGCAGGCATGCATCACTCCCGGCGTGAGGGAGCGAAACGGCACATCGGCGCTTTCTTCTATCGGTAGCGCATCGATATCCGCTCGCAGCGCGATGACATCTTCTCCCTGCCCGATTTCCGCGACCAGACCGGTTTTCAGGTCGAACGGCAAAATCTCGACGTCCGCTGCGTGCAGCCAGGCGTGAATGCGCGCCGTCGTTGCCGACTCTTGCAGGGAAAGCTCCGGGTGCTGGTGTAATTCACGACGCCAGTTGATAAGCGTTGAGGCCAGAGTCATCAGAGCACCTCCACGGCGTTATGGGCTTGCGCCAACAACCGCAGCGATGTCATACGCGCGTGACCTTCCGCGACTGGCGTGTCGATAATGAACTCCTCAATGCCAAATTGCGTATGCAGGGCATTCAGCTTTGCCATCACCTCCTGAGCCGTGCCGTGTAACAACGCCTGCTCACGACGCGCGATTTTGCGTGGCGGACTGCCGGCCTGCGCGGCGAATGCCAGCGCCTGCTCTTCGCTGGCTACCGTGACACGTTGACCATTCTCCAGCTCCACGCCCCAGATTTGCACGTTTTCCGCAAGCTGCGCGGCGGTATCGTTACTGTCAGCCACAATCACCTGGACGGCAACTATCGTCGGACGTGCGCTGTGGGCCTGCCAGAAGGACAAAACGTCACGCAATAACGCGCGGTCACCGTTGAGGTGTGCCGCGAAGATAAAATGCCAATTGAATTGCGCTGCTAACTGTGCGCTTTGCACACTGGCTCCCAGGACAAATCCTTCCGGCGGTAACGGTGGGATTGGCGTCGGAAATACCGTTTCCCCGCTTTCCGTGCCGCTCAGCGTCAGCCAGTCGTTAAGCTGGGAAAGTTGGTCGGCAAAACTGCCTTTTTCATCCTGATGCACTCCTTGCTGTAGTGCCTGAGTCGACAGTGGTAAGCCGCCAGGGGCTTTCCCTACGCCGAGATCGACACGCCCAGGTGCCAGCGAGGCCAGAAGATTGAAGTTTTCCGCCACTTTGTACGGGCTGTAATGTTGCAGCATCACGCCACCGGAGCCTACGCGAATACGCTGGGTTTGCCCGAGGATCCAGGCGATCACCAGCTCCGGTGATGGGCTGGCCAGCTGTGGCGTATTATGGTGTTCCGCGATCCAGAAACGATGGTATCCCCACTCTTCTGCCCGCTGCGCCAGACGCAACGTCCGGGCAAGCGCCATCGCGGCGGTTTCACCTTCCCCGAGGGGGCTTTTATCCAGAATACTCAGGCGATATGACATGTTACGGGCCTATGCTTGTTAACATGTCATTATTATTAAATTATCAGATAACCATGCAGAAACATTTAATTTACATTTACTCAGCTAAAAAGTAGATAACCAGCCCTGACGCTGTCAGGGTTAAAATTCGGATCGCCTTGTACTGGTCGGAACACGAAACTGAAAACACGCGGAATGTATGGCCTACAAAATATAATAGGGTCGTTGGTCTCACGGGAATAACATCCAAATCATTTCATGCCAGTTTTCTTTTTGCGAAAACGTTTTTTAACGCGATTTACGTTAAGTCAGGTTAAATGACTTAAAACGTTATGCGGTTGTATAAAATGTTTCAGTTTTATGACCCTGAATGAATATTCCACAGAGATTTTTTAATTTAAATACTTCCACAGAAATGATGATTAGTAGAGAATGCAGCGTTTCTTATTAAAACGGTTTAAAACGGCTTTTTAATATTCCTCCCGATTTTATTGCGGGAATTTTTGTATGGATTATACATATCATTATGGGGCCTCTATGAAAAGTAACATGCCCGTTACACAAATTGAGCACGCACTTAACGACAAAGCGACGCTGCTTTCAACGACGGATAAAGAAAGTCATATTACCTACGCTAACTCTGCTTTTATCGATGCCAGCGGATTTAACGAAGATCAATTAATGGGCGAAGCGCATAATATTATTCGCCATCCTGACATGCCTCCCGCTGCATTCGCCGATATGTGGTACACGCTACAGCAGGGAGACAGCTGGACGGGTATGGTGAAAAACCGCCGCCAAAATGGTGACCATTACTGGGTTCGCGCCAACGTTACGCCGGTCTGGCACAATGAAAAACTCACCGGTTACATCTCCGTGCGTACCGTTCCTTCGCGTGATGAAATAACTCACAGCGAAAGTTTATACCAAAAAATGAATAGTCATCAGTTTAAAGGCTTTCGACTTTTTAAAGGGATTGTCATTCGTCGCGGCTTATTGGCATGGACTTCCATGTTTAAATGGCTGAATATCAGCCAGCGCGTCAATTATTCTTTAGGGGTGACGGCCCTGCTCGCTTTGTTATTTATCTTCGCCCCGTTTAATCCATTTATTCAGTCGGGTGGCTTGCTGGTGTTATTTATGGCGCTGGCTATTTACCTTAAGTATCAAATTTGTCAGCCAGTTAATACGCTCCTGACGCAAATGAAGAAAGTGGTGTCCGGACGTAAACCTGATAACTGTCATTTAAATCGGGTGGATGAGATCGGAATGCTAATGCGACTGGTTAATCAGTCCGGGCTTAATCTGAATTCTCTGGTCGATGACGTCAGTACGCAAATTTCCGGTATTCGCGCTATCAGTCAGCGGGTGTCAAAAGAAGGTACGGCGCTGCATCAGCGTTCAGAAGAAACCTCTGCCGACCTGCAACAAACCGCTGCGGCCATTGAAGAAATTGGTAGCGCGGTACAGCAAACCGCTGAGACGGCGGCACATACCATGACCATGGCCGATAAAACCAGCGCCAACGCTGCAGAAGGCGGCGATATCATGAAACAAACTATCGCCATGATGCAGGCGATATCGCGTGACAACGGGCAGATCGTTGACATCATTGGCGTGATCGACAGCATCGCCTTTCAGACCAATATTCTGGCGCTCAATGCCGCGGTTGAAGCCGCGCGAGCCGGGGAATCCGGGCGTGGCTTCGCCGTTGTCGCGGCAGAAGTCCGCAATCTGGCCCAACACTCGGCGTCTGCGGCAAAAGAGATCAAACAGCTTATTGAGAAGAACGTCGCCAATGTTAATAGCGGCGTCAAAATGGTGGAGCAAACGGAAACACATCTCACCGGGATGATTGGGGATGTACTGCAGATGTCGATGATGATCAAAGACATTAGTCTGGCCACGCGTGAGCAAACCCAGGCTTTGGATCTGATTAACGATTCAATTTCGCGCGTTGGCACCATGACACACAATAATGCCGAGATGGTGGAGCGCGTCACCGACGCCACCGCCGATCTGACCCAGCGTTCATCACGCTTACAGCAGGCCGTTCAGGTCTTTGGCGTATCGGCATAACGTTACGGCGCTTATTGGGTGAATGCCTCGATAAGCGCACTCCTCTACAGGTATAAACGCCTTTCTCTTTTATTGGCTGAATCGAGGCCACACCGCGCCAGTACCGGCTGCATAAAAATGCTGAATTCTTGTTACCGGGGCTTTGCGGAACCAATCAATTGAATGTAGGATGCTCGGCCGGCAGTTTTCCCCCGTAACACAATGAAGGGTAAGGCTGTTTTCGCCGCAGCAGGTGCGGCAAAAAGGATGTTGTATTTTTGTCAGGTCAACAGGAATCGTAATGAACACAAACAACACGCAAGCCGCGGAACAACATGCGGCGAAACGACGCTGGTTGAATGCTCACGAAGAGGGGTATCACAAAGCGATGGGCAATCGACAGGTACAAATGATCGCCATTGGCGGCGCAATTGGTACCGGGTTGTTTTTAGGGGCAGGCGCACGCCTGCAGATGGCCGGCCCGGCTTTGGCGCTGGTCTATCTGGTATGCGGTATTTTTTCGTTCTTTATACTGCGCGCGCTCGGCGAACTGGTTTTACATCGCCCTTCCAGCGGTAGCTTCGTTTCCTACGCCCGTGAATTTTTAGGTGAGAAAGCCGCCTATGTGGCTGGCTGGATGTACTTCATCAACTGGGCGATGACCGGCATTGTCGATATCACCGCGGTGGCGTTGTATATGCACTACTGGGGCGCGTTTGGCGACGTGCCGCAGTGGGTGTTCGCCCTCGGCGCGCTGGCTATTGTCGGTACCATGAACATGATCGGCGTGAAATGGTTCGCGGAGATGGAGTTTTGGTTTGCGCTGGTTAAGGTACTGGCAATTGTGATCTTCCTGGTGGTGGGTACCGTTTTTTTAGGTACCGGAAAGCCGCTGGATGGTAACGCCACGGGTTTTCACCTGATTACCGACAACGGCGGCTTCTTCCCGCATGGCCTGCTGCCTGCGCTGGTACTGGTACAGGGTGTGGTTTTCGCCTTTGCCTCTATTGAACTGGTGGGTACCGCCGCCGGTGAGTGCAAAGATCCGCAAACGATGGTGCCGAAAGCAATCAATAGCGTTATCTGGCGTATTGGTCTGTTTTATGTGGGTTCTGTCGTGCTGCTGGTTCTGCTACTGCCCTGGAACGCCTATCAGGCGGGGCAAAGCCCGTTTGTGACCTTCTTTTCCAAACTGGGCGTGCCGTACATTGGCAGTATCATGAATATTGTGGTGCTCACCGCGGCGCTTTCCAGCCTTAACTCAGGGTTGTACTGCACCGGGCGTATTTTACGCTCCATGTCGATGGGCGGTTCGGCACCGAAATTCATGGCTAAAATGAGCCGTCAACAGGTGCCCTGGGCCGGGATCCTCGCCACGCTGGTCGTGTATGTCGTTGGGGTATTCCTGAACTATCTGGTGCCGTCACAGGTGTTTGAGATCGTGTTGAACTTTGCGTCTCTGGGCATTATTGCGTCGTGGGGATTTATCATGGTCTGTCAGATGCGTCTGCGCCGGGCCATAAAAGAAGGTAAAACGGCAGACGTCAGCTTTAAACTGCCGGGCGCACCGTTTACCTCGTGGTTAACGCTGCTGTTCCTGCTGAGCGTACTGGTATTGATGGCGTTTGACTATCCAAATGGCACCTATACCATCGCGTCATTACCGCTGATTGCCATCCTGCTGGTCGCGGGCTGGTTCGGTGTGCGTAAACGCGTTGCAGAGATCCACCGCACCGCGCCATAACGGCAGAAGGCCTGACAGATTAATCCTTCAGGCCTTCTTTTTTAGTTCGCTTCAATCAACTGCGCTACGTCGTTGCTGTTAATTTCCCGCGCATTCCCATCCTGATCGGTATAGCTGGTCATTCCCGTGTCTTTATCCAGTTTTGGCTTACCCTGGGTGGTGATGGTTTGTCCGCTTTTGGTCGTCATAACGTAATCGGTGGTGCATCCTGCCAATGTAAACAGCATTACGCCTGCACAAAGACAGATAAATGGCTTTTTCATGGTATTCCCGTGTTATTCAGTTAGCCGTTGAGGGCGTAGTGTAAGTCCCTGAAGTAGGTCAGGCTACTGGCGGGGTGTAACGAGGCGTATCGGGGGATTTAGAGAAGTGACAGGAGGGGTTTCCCCCTCCTGTTAATTACAGCGCAATACGAATAACATCGTCCGGCTGGGTGGCTTCCTGCTCGCGGGTGGACTTCTGTTTCACGCTCACGTACAGGGTTTTACCGTCGGCGGAGAGCGCCAGGCTATTCGGGAATGTTGGGGTCTCGAACGTTTTAACGACTTTATAGCTTTTCGCGTCGATCACGCTCACTTTGCCGGCCTGACGATGGGTCACGTAGGCCTCGTTACGCGCCGGGTTAAACAGCACGGCCAGGGATTCCGGCGCGGCGACTTTTGCCAGGACGTTGCCATTACGGGTGTCGATTACCAGCACTTCCGCCGCTTTAGAGTCGGTGACAAAGGCACGGTTGCCCGCCGTGTCCAGACTCAGGTTGATGAAGAAATGCTCTTTTCCATCATCCAGCAGCTTTTTACGGCTGAGAATTTTGTTGGTGGTGGTATCGATAGTGATGAATTCACCGTCCGCATTGGCGGTGTACAGGCGTTTAGCCTTGCTGTCGACAGCCAGAGCGGTGCTCATTTTGCCGGTATTTTGAATGGTGTCCTTCAATTTAATGGCATCACCGTCCACCACCCAAATCACGCTCTCTTTACCAATACCGCTAATGTATACCGTGTTGGTGGCGTCATCGGCGACCAGCTCACGCGGCTGCAGTGGGCGAACGTCTTCAGAACGCTTACGCGCATCCAGCACCAGACGTCCTTTCACCGCGCCCGTTTTGGCATCCATTGCCGTCACCGCGCTGTTTACCGTGTTGCCGAACCACAGCGTTTGCGTGGCGTTGTTGATGGTGGCGCCAAACGGTTTGAGATCGTTATGAATAACCTGAGTCACTTCGAGGGTGACCGGGTCAAGACGGTAAACCACCCCGCCGGTATCCAGTTTGCGGCTCTGCGAAGTCGCCAGCCACAGCGCGTTCTCTTGCTGACTGTATGCCATTTCATAGGCGCCTTTGCCCACGGCTTTGCGCAGCAGTTCTTCTGCAGCCTGCGTAGTAAAAGATGATGCAACGAGCAGTGAACCTAACAGTAAAGAACCACGCAGACGCGGCGAAAACAGATGACGTAAAGACATGACGACTCCCTTTGATAAATTCGTTTGTTACTGCTTCACATAGCTTCAATGAGCAAAATCATGGTTTTGCCCTTTTTAAGAATGAGAATAGTAATCATTATTCATCTCAAAGTGGAGCACTTCTTCACATATTGACTACAATCGTTGTCATTGCCCGAAAAATTAGCGCAATTCAGCAGCGCTAAAATTCATCTTTTATAAAAAAATTCACGCGCTTATCGCCGGTTTTACGGCGTAAGCATCATTAACTGGCCTTGTTCATGACGATTTTTGCATCCCGCTACACTGCACTTCCTGTTTCTTTACTGCCTGTCTTCCTCTCGCCTTATGCCGTGGCAGAAAGTGAGATAAACGATCAAACGCTGATCGTTAGCGCGACACCACAGTCCGTTTCTGAACTGGACACCCCTGCCGCCGTCAGCGTCGTTGACGGAGAAGATATGCGTCTGGCAACGCCGCGAATTAATCTGTCTGAATCCCTGACCAGCGTCCCTGGGCTACAGGTGCAAAATCGGCAGAACTACGCCCAGGATCTCCAGTTGTCGATTCGCGGATTTGGTTCGCGAACCACTTATGGCATCCGCGGCATTCGTTTGTATGTCGACGGGATCCCGGCAACCATGCCGGATGGGCAGGGTCAAACATCCAACATTGATATCAGCAGCGTACAAAATATTGAGGTTTTACGCGGCCCCTTCTCTGCTCTGTATGGCAATGCGTCTGGTGGAGTGATGAATGTCAGCACTGAAACGGGACATGAGCCGCCAACCATTGAAGCCAGCAGTTATTACGGCAGTTTTGGCAGTTGGCGCTACGGGTTAAAAGCAACTGGCGCACTGGGCGATGGCACACAGCGAGGGGATGTGGATTACACCGTTTCAACAACCCGGTTTACTACCCATGGTTATCGCGATCGCAGCAGCGCCCAAAAAAATATGGCCAATGCCAAACTGGGCGTGCGCATGGACGATACGAGCAAACTAACCCTGATTTTCAATAGTGTAGAGAGTAAAGCTGACGATCCTGGTGGTCTTACCGAGTCAGAGTGGCAGGCCAATCCGCAGCAATCTCCCCGCGCTGAGCAATACAACACGCGAAAAACCATCAAGCAGACCCAGGCAGGATTGCGCTATGAACGCCAGCTTAGCGCGAGGGATGATATCAGCATCATGACTTATGCGGGCGAGCGTGAAACCACTCAGTATCAGTCAATCCCGATGGCCCCACAGTTAAAACCCTCTCATGCCGGAGGCGTTATTACCCTGCAACGTCATTATCAGGGGATAGACAACCGCTGGACTCACCGTGGCGAACTGGGCGTACCCGTGACCTTCACCACCGGTCTGAATTACGAAAACATGAGCGAAAACCGTAAAGGCTACAACAACTTTCGCCTTGATGATGGCGTGCCAGAATATGGTCAGAAAGGCGACTTACGACGTAACGAACGTAACCTGATGTGGAATGTCGATCCCTATCTGCAAACCCAGTGGCAATTAACGCAGAAACTCTCGCTGGATGCCGGGGTTCGCTACAGTTCGGTGTGGTTTGATTCTAACGATCGCTATATTACGCCTGGTAACGCAGATGACAGCGGTGACGCCAGCTATCACCAGTGGTTACCTGCTGGATCGTTAAAATACGCCATCACCGATGCCTGGAACGTCTACCTGGCCGCAGGACGCGGGTTCGAAACGCCCACCATCAACGAGTTGTCTTACCGCTCCGACGGCCAAAGTGGGATGAATTTTGACCTACAGCCTTCCACAAACGATACCGTGGAAATCGGCAGTAAAACGCGTATCGGCGATGGGCTGTTTACCGCAGCGCTATTCCAGACCGATACCGATGACGAGATCGTGGTTGACAGCAGTAGCGGCGGGCGGACAACCTACAAAAACGCTGGAAAAACCCGCCGTCAGGGAGGTGAGTTATCCTGGGACCAACGCTTTGCCGCAAGCTGGCGCGTAAAAGCTGCATGGACCTGGCTGGATGCGACCTACCGCAGCAACGTCTGTGGCGATCAAAACTGCAACGGCAACCGCCTGCCTGGCATTGCGCAAAACATGGGATTTGCTTCGCTGGGCTACGTGCCTGATGAAGGTTGGTATGCGGGAACTGATGTTCGTTATATGAGCAACATTATGGCCAATGATGAAAATACGGCGCAAGCCCCGTCCTATACCGTAGTGGGTTTAAATACCGGCTATAAATTTTATTACCGCAGTCTGATGATCGACCTGTTCGGTCGGGTGGATAATCTGTTTGATAAGTCCTACGTCGGTTCGGTGATAGTGAATGAGGCAAATGGTCGATATTACGAACCGGCGCCAGGACGAAACTATGGCGTAGGGATTAATCTGGCCTGGCGTTTTGAGTAACACTGGCGGGAATAACTCCCGCCATCCGTTTTACGCATCGTCTGCAAGACGAATCACCACTTTACCGAAGTTTTTACCGGTCAGCAGGCCGATAAAGGTCTGCGGCGCATTTTCCAGACCGTCGGTGATTTGCTCGCGGTAATGGATTTTGCCCTCTTTAACCCAGCGCCCCATCTCCCGCTGAAACTCCTGAATGCGGTGACCATAATCCTGACCAATGATAAAGCCCTGCATCCGAATTCGCTTTTTCAGCAGCGTTGCCATCAGCAAAGGTAATCTATCGGGTCCGCCTGGAAGCGATGTGGCGTTGTAACCGCTGACCAGTCCGCACAGCGGAATGCGCGCAGAGGTATTGAGTAATGGCAGAACGGCGTCAAATACCTTGCCGCCGACGTTTTCGTAGTAAATATCGATCCCCTGCGGACAGGCTTTTGCCAGCTGTTGCGCAAAATCTTGTGCGTGGTGATCGAGGCAGACATCAAAGCCCAAGACCTCGGTGGCATGTCGGCATTTCTCTGCCCCGCCTGCAACCCCGATCACCCGGCAGCCTTTGAGCTTACCAATCTGCCCTACCGTTGCGCCAACCGGGCCGGTGGCGGCGGCCACAACCAGCGTTTCCCCCGCTTTTGGCTGACCGATATCCAGCAGCCCCATATAAGCAGTAAATCCTGGCATCCCCATCACTCCCAGCGCCCAGGAGGGATGTTCAAGATTATCGCCAAGCTTCACCAGCCCGTTACCGTCGGAGATGTCATAGTCCTGCCAGCCGCTGTAGCTCAGCACCCACTCGCCTGGCTGGTAATCAGGATGGTTGGAGGACACCACGCGACTCACGGTCCCGCCAACCATCACGCCGCCAATCTCTACCGGCGGGGAGTAAGACGGCTCATCGCTCATGCGTCCACGCATGTAGGGATCGAGGGAAAGAAAAATGGTGCGCAGCAAAACCTGGCCTTCACCCGGCGTTGCCACCTCATCGTCTTCAAGACGGAAGTTTTCCGGGACCGGCGCGCCATGCGGGCGGGAAGCCAGTACCCAGCGGCGATTGCGATTAGTCTGTTGACCCATGATGTGCTCCTCTGCTTTTGGCATGATTCCATCAATAGTAGCAGCCTGTGCCCGCCAGTTAGCTGACGACATGATTTAACCGCACAACCAGGTAAACGCAGGGTTGTGCGGTTTCATTGATAAACCGACAATCATTCGGCGGACCAAGCTCCAGGCAATCGCCAGCCCGCATTTCATGACGCACGTCCCCTTCCACAAAGACCAATTCCCCCTGCTGTAGCCAGATAAGTTGTCTTGCCTGCACGTAGGAAGAGGCTGGCATCGGGATATCGCTTCCGGCAGGCAATTCTATCTGCACCAGATCAATAGGCAGATCGCTGCGCGGTGAAACGTGGCGGCGCAGATAGTGGCTTTGCGGGTCGTGCCAGACAGGCTGATCAGCGAAGCGCAGCAGCTTGCCCTCCTGCATTTCGGCCCGCGCCATCAGCATAGACATGCTGATACCAAAGGCACCGGAGAGCCTGCCCAGCAGCGTGGCCGTTGGGCTGCTCTCACCGCGCTCTATTTTATGGATCATCGCCCGCGACACGCCTGCGCGCTCAGCGAGTTCCGTCAGAGACCACCCGCGAGACTCCCGCTCAATGCGAATTCTTGCACCGATCCGTTGATTTATGCTGTCTTCAATAGTATTCATATTGTAATACTATAGTGAACAATCCCTGAGGTTCAACATGTCCATTCGATTTGCCAGCAAAGAAGACTGTGCCGCCATTGCAGAAATCTACAACCACGCGGTACTGCATACGGCGGCTATCTGGAACGATCAAACGGTCGATGCCGAAAACCGTATCTCATGGTATCAAGCCCGCCAGTTGATGGGCTATCCGGTGCTGGTGAGTGAAGAGAATGGCGTGATTACAGGGTACGCCTCCTTTGGCGACTGGCGTAACTTTGATGGATTCCGTCATACCGTTGAACATTCGGTATATGTCCATCCTGCTCATCAGAGTAAAGGCCTGGGACGAGCGCTGCTCAGCAGACTGATAGAAGAAGCCCGCGCGTGCGGCAAGCATGTGATGGTTGCTGGCATTGAGTCTCAGAATCAGGCGTCGCTGCATCTGCACAGTACGCTGGGTTTTAAAACCACCGCGCAAATGCCACAGGTTGGCACGAAATTTGGGCGCTGGCTGGATCTGACTTTTATGCAGTTGCAGTTAGACGATCGCCGCGAACCGGATGCCAGCAGATGAACCAGACGCTAACCCTCTCCTTTCTGATTGCCGCAGGTATTGGTCTGGTGGTGCAAAATACCTTGATGGTACGCATCACGCAGACGTCCTCGACGATCCTCATCGCCATGTTACTTAACTCGCTGGTCGGGATCGTGCTGTTTGTCAGCATACTGTGGTTTAAGCAAGGTATGGCGGGGTTTGGGGAACTGGTTTCCAGCGTGCGCTGGTGGACGCTAATCCCTGGCTTGCTGGGATCGTTCTTTGTTTTTGCCAGCATCAGTGGATACCAAAATGTGGGTGCAGCAACCACTATCGCGGTGCTGGTGGCCAGCCAGTTAATCGGCGGACTGGTGCTGGATATTCTGCGCAGTCATGGCGTGCCGCTGCGGGCGTTGGTGGGGCCGATCTGCGGCGCGGTGCTGCTGGTCGTTGGGGCCTGGCTGGTGGCGAGACGTTCGTTTTAATTGCGCTTATCCGGCCTGAACATGCAGGCCGGATAAGGTGTTACTTCGCCATCTGGCCACAACGAATTAAAGGATTGTGCCGCCTTTGGTCAACTGTTCGCGACGGGTTTCCATATCCTCTTTATGCTGACGGCCATGATGTGCGATAGCCGTACGCAAACGCTGTTGCTGGGTGTAACGTTCTTCCCGGCTCAGCACGACATCATCGCTGAGTTCAATCAGCAATTCATTCATATGCGTAATGACGCTCTCTTCAATGGCGGCATCAACACGTGCGCTGACCTCATCCAGATGCGACATAACCTCTCCTTAACTCATTAATTTAATTTTGCTTTTGAAAAATCGCTGCCCATCAGGCTAACGCTGTATCCGCTGACGTTGCTGCGCGTCGCGTAAAACGTTTTCCCGTTTGCCAACGCAATCCACGGAGCCTGCTGGTAGAAAATCTCTTGCGATTGCTGGTAAAGCGCGGCGCGTTCTTCCGGTTTACTCACCAGTTTCGCCTTTTGAACCAGCGAATTATACTCTTTATCGCACCAGCGCGCGGCGTTAGATCCGGTTTTAATGCTGTCACAACCCAGCAGTACATCGGCGAAGTTATCCGGATCGCCGTTGTCTGACATCCAACCGAACAACGCGGTGTCATGCTCACCTTTACGCATTCCGGAGAGATATTCGCCCCACTCGTACGACACAATTTTCGCCTTCACGCCAACCTTCGCCCAGTCGCTTTGGATCATCTCGGCAATCCGTCGGGAGTTCGGGTTGTATGGGCGCTGAACCGGCATTGACCACAGCGTCGCTTCAAAGCCGTTTTCCAGTCCCGCCTGTTTCAGCAGATCTTTCGCTTTCTGCGGGTCGTAAGCGTAATCCTGCAGATCTTTATTGAACCCCAACATATTCGGCGGAATTGGCGATTTTGCCACCGTACCGGAACCTAAAAAGACGGCGTTAATAATGGCCTTTTTGTCTGTCGCGTAGTTAAGCGCCTGACGCACCAGCACGTTATCAAACGGTTTTTCCTCGGTATTAAACGCCAGATACCCGACGTTCAGCGCTTCAACCGAATGCAGCGTCAAATCTTTATTCTTCTTAATCTCGTCAAACTGTACGGGCGCAGGCGCCGGAATTATCTGACATTCATTGGTTTGCAGTTTCGCCAATCGGGTCTGTACGTTTGGCGTGATTGAGAAGATCAGGTGCTTCGTGGGGACGGCGCCGTCCCAGTAGTTGGGGTTGGCGAGATAGCGGATTTGCGAATCCTGCTTGTACTGCTGCAACACGTATGGCCCGGTGCCAATTGGCCAGTTATCGACGTTTTCCGGGGTGCCTTTTTTCAGCATCACGTCGGCATATTCCGCAGAGAGGATGGAGGCAAAATCCATTCCCCAGTCGGCAAGAAATGCGGCGTTAGGTTCATTAAGGATAAACTGAACATGATAATCATCGACCTTCTTCACTTCTTTAATCAGTTTATCCAAACCGACATCGTTGAAGTATTCGTAGCTTCCCTGAGAAATTTTGTGGTACGGATGATCGGCATCTTTCTGTCGTAATACCGAGAAAACCACGTCATCAGCGTTGAAGTCGCGGGTTGGTTTAAAAAATTTATTACTGTTGAATTTCACGCCCTGACGCAGGGTAAAAGTGTAGGTCTTACCGTCCGGCGAAATCGTCCAGTCCGTTGCCAGAGACGGAACTGGCGTATTTTTTACCGGATCAAAATTGATGAGTCGGTTGTAGAGCACCTGTGAGCTGGCCACAAACGATGGACCGGAACTGGCGATTTGCGGGTTAAATGACTCTGGCGACGCTTCTGAGCAGTAAATGAGAGTGTCAGTATTGGCCGCGAACGCCGCGCCTGATGGTAAGACGGCGCTGAGCGCCAGCGCGAGTAACGTTTTCCTTGCAATCATGGTTATAAGCCTTCTTATTTTATTATTAACCGGGATATCAGAGCATAGCTGACAAAAACTGACCAATAACAAATCACTATCAGGTTATTCTAATCCGGTGTATTTCGCTGAATAATTCATCACCCTAAGCGAATTAATTTCCCTTAAGTCTTTTTCAAAACGTCAAGATTTTTCCCGGCACTCTATGCCATGAAAATTCGCCCCTTTTTGCCTCTCTTCCACCGTTTGCTCGTTTTTATAAAACGTAAAGTAGATACGTGAAGAAGTCTAAGGGGTAACAACGTGGCAAAAACTCTCTTGCGCAGCGGCAATTTGGATGACTATCAGGCCGTGGGCGGCGGTGGTCAGGCCGTGTTTGATTCAGCATTGCAAATTCGTGAAACGCTTCGCCTGCGTAAACAGCAGGCGATGGTGGATTGTCTGGCGATCCCACAAATTAACGACAACGGCGATCGCGTTGACTGGTATTCGCCGATTGAAGGGAAAGCCGTTGCATGGAAAGCCGCTGATGAAGAGGCCCGTTTTCGTGCGCTGCGCTATCTGGGGAGCACGCTGGAAAATGCGGCGGCGCTTAGCCGTAAAAGTCTGCAATCGGGTAAAACCTCCCTGCAACTGTTTGGCTCACTGCTGGAAAAAGCCATCCAGTTTCCTGGTGAGAATCACGTGTTTCTGGTTGAAGGTAAACCCGTTATTACGTTCTGGGGTTTCGTCAATCTGAATGAAAATCCTCGCGACGATGTGCTCGATTGCCTACGCCTTGCCGATATTCCTCCGGCCGTCACCGTAGCGGAGCCTGAGCCGGAAGAAGAAATCACTGCCCCAATCACCTTCGCCGAGGCCGAGGCACCTTTGCTGACTCCAGTCGTTGAGCTACCTAAACCGGCTGAACCTGAACATGAACCACAACCCCCGGTCGTTGTTAACGAACCGGAAGTCTCGCCGCCGCTCGCAAAGAAGAAACCCGCACGCCGCCTGCCGCTGTGGAGCCTGCCCGTTGCCGCGGTGATCATTGCAGCCATGGTTGGGCCGCTGCTGTGGAAGCAACAGCCCACCCAGCCCGTACCCGCTGTTCCCCCTGGAGACGTCGCTAAGGCAGATATGGCACCGCTGCCAGAACTGACATCTGCACTGCCGCTGCATCGGGCTGAAGTGGCTCCGGCTGCGAAAAAAGAAAAACCTATCGAAGGACCGGTCGTGATCGCCGCGATTCCAAAAGATGCGCTGGTGATGGATGCCAACCAGATGAAGGCAGGAACGACGCGTTTTCTCAACGGTAACTGGCGCGTAATGGTTGATGTTAAAGATCCGGTTAGCGGTAAAGCGCCGTCGCTGCGCTATCAGATCCAGGCCAATAAAGGCACGGCGCGCGTGGTTCATGGCGACAATATTGTTTGTCGTGCCGAGATTTTCTCCGGTTTGCATCAGTCAGGTGAATTAATGATTAAGAGTCGCGGGAATGCCCGTTGTACGGACGGGTCACGTTATCCGATGCCGGAAATTACCTGCAAAGCGGGAACCAATGACGTCGCAGCCTGTACCGCACGTTATGACGATCACGCGGAAATCCCTCTGACGATCAAAAAGATAGGTGCCTGATTTTATGTTGGTGAATCTGTGTGACTACAAACAGAGCGTGACGCTCATCGCCAATAGCGGTGTGCAATTTCTGGATTTTGGCCTGACGCCGCAGGAATCTGCGCATCATGGCCGCTTTGTGCGCAAAACGGCAAACGGTCCCCTGCTGCGGCTGGATTTCGATCTGACAACCGGACGTTATACCTTACCAGGCAGCACCGGCGGTCAGCCCGAAGTGGTGAAGCCGGAAAGCACCCAGAAGCTGCATTATTCGCTGGACGTGCTCGACGGTGTCTGGCTGCCGCTGCCGTTCCTGCGCTTTAATCCGCCGCGTACGTTCGTTGAAGGCCCGGATAACTGGGCGCGCGTACAGGTGCGAAAGCTGGCGCAACCTGACAGCGCGGGCAACACCCACCGCGTCACCGTGGCGCTGGACAGCCAGCTCACTGAAAATGCCCCTGCGGCGTTAACCCCCAACGAAAATGACCTGTTGAACGGTACGCGATTTGCGCTGGCCTGGCATGACAACGAAATTGCCGATTTCCTCGACCAGACCTGGATTGACGGCTGGTTGCGCGAATCCTTTATGCATCATGTCACACAGCATGAGAACCGCTCAGAACAAGAGATCCAGCAGGCGCTGCGTAACTTTGAATATCAGGCGCACTGGCTGAATGTGCTGACCCTGTTAGGCGAGCAGCTTTCCGTTCCGGAAGTGAAACTGGTCACGCATACCCTTAGCACGCCCGCCATTCCCGTTGATCTTATCCTGGATATCGGTAACACCCATACCTGTGGCGTCCTGATTGAAGATCACGGGGATGCCAATGACGGACTGCGCCAGACAGCCGAATTGCAGGTGCGTTCGTTAAGCGAGCCACAGTTTCTCAACGATCCGTTGTTCACCAGCCGACTGGAGTTTTCCGAAGCGCGTTTTGGTAAGCAGCACTTTTCCGTGGAGAGCGGTCGTGATGATGCCTTTATCTGGCCGTCGATTGTCCGCGTTGGCGATGAAGCCCGAAAGCTGGCGATGCAGCGCATGGGCACTGAAGGCAGCAGTGGGATCTCCAGCCCGCGCCGTTATCTGTGGGACGAAACGCCGGTGTTGCATGACTGGCGCTTTAGCCAGATGAATGGCAAAACCCAGCGCGAACCACTGGCTACCGCCTTCCCGCTGATGAACCTGATGAACGATGACGGGCAACCGCTGTTCACCCTGCCGCAGGATGATCGTCTGCCGGTATTCTCACCGCAATACAGCCGCAGTACGCTGATGACGCATATGTTGTGCGAAATACTGGCCCAGGCGCTGGGGCAAATTAACAGCGTGGCGACGCGTTTGCGCCTCGGATTCCCGGCATCTCCTCGTCAGTTGCGTACGCTGATCCTGACCCTGCCCTCGGCGATGCCCAAACAGGAGCGTGAGATTTTCCGCCTGCGCATGTTTGAAGCCATTGCGTTGGTCTGGAAAGCAATGGGCTGGCACCCGCAGGATGAAGACTTCACCACCCGTAAACAGCAGGAAAAGAGCGTGGTTCCCGTACCTGAGATCCAGATGGAATGGGATGAGGCCAGCTGCGGGCAACTGGTGTGGCTGTATAACGAAGCTATCTCTCACTACGATGGTCACACCGAATCGTTCTTTAACGCCCTTGCCCGCCCGGACCGTCTGCCGGAGCCTGGTGAGACTAAAGGTCGTGCGCTGCGCGTGGCATCGATCGACATTGGCGGCGGGACAACGGATATGGCCGTCGTCCATTACCAGCTTGATGACGGCGTGGGTACAAATGTCAAAATTACCCCGCACCTGCTGTTCCGTGAAGGCTTTAAGGTTGCGGGCGATGACATGCTGCTGGACGTGATTCAGCGCTGCGTGTTGCCTGCGCTGCAAACCCGTCTGCAACAGGCTGGCGTGACCGACGCGGCCGCATTGCTGGCTACGCTATTTGGCGATTCCGGGCGCATCGACACCCAGGCGATTTTGCGTCAACAAACGGCGTTACAACTCTTTATGCCGCTCGGTCATGCGGTACTTTCAGCCTGGGAACAAAGTGATATTAACGATCCGGTAGCGGGTCTGCATGCCACCTTTGGCGAACTCCTGAGCCAGCAACCAACGCGCAACGTACTGAATTACATCCAGCAGGCTATCGATCATGCGTTACCTGCGGGATCGCCAGCGTTTGATGTGTTGAGCGTGCCGTTACAGGTGCAGTTCAGGCAGTTACAAGAAGCGTTACTGGCGGGCCAGTTTACCCTGACCTCCCCACTGCACGCGGTCTGTGAGGCTATTTCACACTATCGCTGCGATATTTTATTAGTGACCGGCAGACCCGCCTGTTTGCCGGGCGTACAGGCGTTGATCCGCCATCTGCAGCCCGTTCCGGTTAATCGTATGATCTGGATGGATAACTACCGCGTACATGAGTGGTATCCGTTCAGCCAACAAGGGCGGATTGGTAACCCCAAATCCACCGCAGCAGTTGGTGCAATGTTGTGTAGCCTGGCGCTGGATCTACGCTTGCCGCGTTTCAACTTTAAAGCTGCCGATATCGGCGCTTACTCGACCGTACGTTATCTCGGCGTGTTGGATAATACGGTCAATACGCTGCGTGATGAGAACATCTGGTATCACGATATCGATCTGGATAAGCCCGGCGCGAAGCTGGATGCCCGCCTGCACTTCCCATTGCGCGGCAACGTTACGTTAGGTTTCCGCCAACTGGCCAACAGCCGTTGGCCTGCCACACCGCTGTATACGCTCAGCATAAACTCTGCCGAACTGGCAAAAACCATCGCCGGAGATGGCGTGTTGAATGTACGGCTGCAGTTACGCGGTGGTAGCAAAGAAAGCGGCCCGGAATTCTTCGTACTGAGCGATGCGTGGTTACAGGATGGCACTCCCGTTGCCGCCAATGCCTTAACGTTAAAACTGAATACGCTGGCAGACCGACGCCATAGCGGGAGCCATTACTGGATTGATAGCGGGAGCGTGTACCTGAAATGAGTAAGATGTTAAACACCGCGCAGGCCGCCATCGAGTGGGTAACTGATACCCGTCAGCGTGCGGCGCGTCTTGATGATGAAGCGGATGCCCTGTTGGCACAGCTCACCCTGGCTGCCGTTAATGAGTCTGCATTGAAGACAACCTTTTCATCGCGAGGATGCGTTGGGCTTTACGGACATTCGCAATCGGCAAAAGCGCACCTGCTCACAGCATTGTGCAGCAACGCCAATGGCAAAGTGAATATCGTTACCCCGGATCGCAGCTTTGATTACTTTTCACATATTAATCCTGGTCATGCGCCAACCAATATGGCGATCCGCTTTACGCGTGATGAAAATCCGCTCGATGGTGAATGGCCGTTGCGCCTGCGGCTACTCAGTGAAGCCGAACTGGTACAGCTATTTATTACCCAGTTCTGTGCGCTTGCGGACAACCGCCAGGTCGAGAAATCGATTATTGAGGCGCGCCTGGAAAAATGGCAAACGTTGCGCCAGCGTCATCCGGTGCCGGGCATTACCGCGCATGATGTCGCGGCAATTGGCCGTTTCTGGCGCGCCTGCGTACCGGCCAGACAACAGCAATTTGACGACGCGCTATGGCATCAGTTTGCCACGCTGCTACCCGCACTGGATCTGACTACCCGGGCAAACGCCTGGGCGTTACTGTGGGGAGAACAGCCAGAGTTGACGCAACAGTGGTTGGCGCTGGCGCATACGCTGCAACAAACCGGGAGCGCGCAAGAACTCGCGGCTCCGCTGAGCCTGCTGGTTGACCATTTTGGTTTACCTGCCGAGAGTTTCCTGACTCAGGTAGCATTGAACGGAAATGAGGCGCAAAGCGATGTGGTGGTTCATCCAATAGAAAATGATCAGTTGCTCAATGCGGTCAGCCTTTCTCAGGCTTCGCTGGCGCTGCTCACGCGCGAGCTGGTCCTGACGGTTGAAGACGCGGTACTGGAGAATGTCGATCTGCTGGATATTCCCCTCGCCCCGGATGTTCATCCCCATCCATTGTGGCAGGCCAAATTAGGCTGGATGCTGGAACATTATCGCCAGCATCTGCAACCGGATGTACTTTTAATCTGTAATGCGGTTTCTACCCGCTCCCAGACGCCCGCCATCACCCGCAAGCTGCTGGGCTGGGTTAACGACACTCAGCCCGTACATGACGCCGCATTGCCGGGAGTGGTCTGGGCCATTACTCCGCAGGATGCGCGGTTTAGCACTCAGCAAAATCTTGATGAATCTGTGCAGCAATTAATGGGCAAACCCGGACTGCACTGGGGCACGCTGCAGGCGCTGGATAAACACAGCTTACAACGCCTCGTCGAATGGCTGACTCAGGCAACCTCGCCCCAGCAACGCCAGGCGAGATTGACCTCCCTGCGTGAGCAGCACCAGCAGCGTGTACGCGAAACCCTGATCGGCTGGATTAATCCCGTTGAAACCGAATCGGGTAGCAATGAGTCGGTGATCCGCCAGCTCCAGGCCCAGGCGGCAAAGCATGGCGAACTCCTGGACGGTTTGCTTCCGCCGATGCGCCTCTTTGAGTCGCTGCTGCGTGTTCAGCAGCCGCGCGAGGAACAGGTGAGCGGATTATTTAATGAAGAGATTGACCTGTTTGCCGAGGTGCGTGACACACCGCACTCGCCGGAAAGCAAAGAGGCCGGGTATCAGGCGCACAAAATGTGGGTTAACCACGTGCGCCAGTGGTGTCGCGATGAAAATAATGCGCGCCGATTACGTCTCGAGCCGCGTACGCTAAGGCAGGTTGCCGATATCCTCGTTACCACCAGCTATCGGCTGGAGATGCCGCAACGCTTACAGCGCATTATGCAGCGAGAAAACGTCTGCGCCGCGCAGCTTCACGCCGATATTGGGGATTTTATTACCTGGCTTGGATTTGCCAGCGTGGCAGAGGAACAGCGTCCGGCCAGCAGGATCCAAAAAGGATCGGCTATTTTTAGTGCCCCGGCGCAACAGCCGATGTTACGGTTGACGAAACTGGATGAACAACCTTCGCATGGCGCAAGCCGTTACGTTTACGACTGGCTGGTCGCTTTGTATACCCGCGCCAATGAAAACGTGGGATATCAGCATCCAATGGATGTTTGCGCAGCCGACAAAAAACGATTAGATGCCCTGCTTTCCTCCTGAAACGGCGTTTACGCCGTCATCAGAAGAGAGAAAACATTAACGCGACGGGAAAACTCATCGGCCAGGTCGCCCCGACTAATACTGCGCTGAGAAAACGAATCCGCTTTTTATCGCGGGAAAGAAACCAGGTGATGATTGCCGTGATAGCGGCCATCACCGCATAAAAAACCAGCATTTTTTGGTACAGAGACATGTCAGGCATCCGGGCCGAAAGGTAAAATCGCGCGCAATATGCTCTTTTTCATGACCCACATCAAGTTTTATTAATTATTTTAAAAGAAACGCCGGTAAAACAAGCCGTTTTCATTATGTTCAGAATCCGTACTATTGCGGATAGTTATAACCCGTACTATACCCATAAGGGTTAAAACGAAAGGTGGCACAAATGAATGTTTCCAGTAAAACTGTGGTGCTGATAAATATATTTGCTGCTGTAGGACTTTTCAGTCTGATTTCCGCAAGGTTTGGCTGGTTTGCTTGATGTCGTTCTTCTTGATTAATTGCAGCGTCCGCTGGCAGAGAGGCTCTTCTCTCTGCCATTAGTACACGATTTTCCCACTCTCCTGCCACCCGGTAAATTATCCTTAGTATGTAATCCCCCTAATCCTTCTGCGGCATTATATTGCCCGCATAACGGCTCGGTGTTGTGCCGGTATGCTGATGGAAAAAAGCGATAAAAGCACTGTCACTGACAAATTCCAGATATTGCGCCACCTGGCTGATCTGCCCCCCGTCAGCCAGCATCTCCATGGCTTTTAATAGTCTAAATTGCTGCCGCCAGCTCTGATAATTCATCCCGGTATCCCTGGTAAATATTCGACTGATCGTCCTCTCGCATGCCCCAACCCGTTGGGATAATTGATTTAGTCGTGGTGGCAATTCGCCCATACGTACTCCTTCAAGCCACACGTTCAGCCGTGGATCTGAGGGAAACTGCAACGTCCAGTTTTCACTGTGGGCGGCCCGCATTTCCTCACAGAAAACGGTGATAAGACTGGCCTGCTGCGCGGCAGGCATTTCCCACGGCCAGAAAGCCATACGTTCTATTACTTCAAAAAAGAGAGGATTAACGTCGACTATCTGCAGCGGAAATTTAGATAACGGCAATGTAGTTGAAAAATACAACGAACGATAAGCCATCACCCCGCGCATTATGGCGCGATGTACCGTACCAGCCGGGATCCAGACCGCGCGCCGTGGCGGTAGCAGACACAGGGCATGCTCCAGCTCAATCGTAATGCTTCCCGCAGCCGAAAAAAGTAGCTGATGACGAAGATGGCTATGCCGGCCGGAATCGTGTACGCCCATCTCGGAGGCAATGCCGATTACCGGTTTATCAAAGCTATCCGCATCGAAATCATCATCCGGGGCAATTTCCATTATCTGTCCGATAGTTGATATTTAAAGTCTTGATAATGGTAATGCGACACCCCCCTTTCAGCAATAATGCCCGCCAGTTTTCTGTCTCTCTGGATATTGCTATGAACACTCTTCGCCGCCCGCCGCTGTGGCTTCTTACTTTGCTGATTATGTTTCCGCAACTGGTGGAAACCATTTATAGCCCGGCATTGCCAGGAATCGCCACGTCTTTTCACGTAAGCAGTGAGCGCGCGGCGCAAACACTCTCCGTTTATTTTATTGCCTTCGCCATCGGCGTGGCGATGTGGGGTTGGCTGAGCGACTGCATCGGTCGACGTTGGGCGATGCTGGCAGGACTTATCTGCTATGGGTCAGGTTGTACCCTGGCCGTGGTTGCCACTGACTTCAGCGTTTTGCTGCTGGCGCGGATGATCTCAGCCACCGGCGCGGCTGCCGGGTCAGTGGTGGTACAGACCATGTTACGGGACACGTATGAATCAACTGCGCTATCCCGCGTCTTTTCCGTGATGGGCGCTGCGCTGGCATTGAGTCCCGTTTTCGGCCTGCTAAGCGGAGGTTGGCTGGTCAGCCTGTATGGTCATACCGGTGTATTTATTGCCCTTGTGCTGCTGGCGCTGCTACTGCTGCTACTGACTGCGACTTTGCTGCCAGAAACCCGGCCCGAAAATACGCTCAGACCCAGCCTTGCTGCACTGCTCTCCCGCATGATGCGTGACCGCGAGCTGTGGAAAAATACCATGCTGGTTGCGCTGCTGAACACCATGCTGTTTAGCTATTACAGCCTGGCTCCGTTTCTTTTCGGGCAATTGGGATGGAGTTCCAGAGCCTTTGGCTGGACGGGGGGACTACTTGCATTTGCTTCGCTGTCGGGCAGCCTGCTGAACCGGAGATTATTGACGACAGACCTGACATCGGAACAGAGGGTACGTTATGCCTGTGCGCTGGCAGCATTGTCAGGCCTCGCCGCGTGGTGGGTACAGCACTCCGCGTGGATTCTGATACCGGTTTTCGGCGCGGTGATTGCCTATGGCATCGCGATCCCCAATGTGCTGAGTCAGGCCCTACGCCACTATCGTGAACAGGCCGGGGCCGCCGGTGCATTATTCGGATTAAGCTATTACCTGTTGCTGGGAATGATGCTAGGGGTTGCAGGCATGGTGCAACAACTGGGGCTGGTTCTGAGCGTCTGTGCGCTACTCGCCTGGATTTGCAGCTTGCGCCGCGGATAACCGGACGACGTTCCTGAAAGCACAAAGCCCTGACATTAATAAGCCGGGGCTTTGTTGTATCAATTAGCCTGACCTCGCGGATATTTCCAACTTACCGTCGTCCGATGGCGACGAGGTCAGTGGCGCGAATAATATAGACACACGTTTGCCAGTATTTAGCTATCCGAGCCGCATTTATCGCTCGCGCTTCAGATATTACTCATGCTTGATCATGACATGGCGAACAATCGTGTAATCTTCCAGCCCGTAAACCGACATATCCTTGCCATAACCAGACTGTTTTTGTCCGCCGTGCGGCATCTCGCTGACCAGCGTGAAGTGGGTATTGACCCAGGTGCAACCATACTGCAGGCGAGCGCTAAATCGATGCGCGCGCCCCACATCCCGAGTCCAGACGGAGGATGCCAGGCCGTATTTCGAATCGTTTGCCCACGCCAGCACCTGATCTTCATCCTCAAATACGGTGACGCTGACCACCGGACCGAAAACTTCCCGCTGCACGATAGCATCTTCCTGCTTCGCCCCGGCCAGTAGCGTCGGAGCAAAGTAGTAGCCTGCGCCGTCCACTTTTTTACCACCGGTGATGACTTTGATATGCCCCAGTGCTTTGGCTTCATCGACCGCTTTAGTCACGCGATCGAGGTGCGCCTGCGAGCTTACCGGCCCCAGCTCCGTCGATTCGTCATTTGGTGCACCGATTTTCAGACTGGCAACCGCGGCACCGAGTTTCTCAACCAACGCGTCATAAATGCCTTTCTGGGCATAGATTCGACAAGCGGCGGTACAGTCTTGCCCGGCGTTGTAATACCCAAAGGTTCGCACGCCGCTCACCACAGCATCCAGATCGGCATCATCAAAAATGATGACCGGGGCTTTGCCGCCCAGCTCCATATGTGTGCGCTTAATCGAAGGCGCGGTGTGCTGGATAATGTGTTCACCGGTCGCAATGGAGCCGGTCAGGGAAACCATCCGGACTTTTTCATGACCGGTCAGCGGGTCACCCACCGTTTTGCCACGGCCAAACAACACGTTGATAACGCCAGGCGGATAAATATCTTTGGCAAATTCTGCCAGTTTAAGTGCCGTTAGCGGGGTAATTTCTGACGGTTTAATCACCACACAGTTACCCGCCGCCAGCGCCGGTGCCAGTTTCCACGCCGCCATCATCAGCGGGTAGTTCCACGGCGCGATAGAGGCCACCACGCCCAGCGGATCCCGCCGAATCATCGACGTATGCCCTTCCAGATACTCTCCGGCCGCCTGCCCTTGTAGAGTACGAGCTGCCCCGGCGAAGAAGCGGAAAACGTCGACGATTGCCGGAATTTCATCGTTAAGGACACAGTGCAGCGGCTTACCACAGTTAAGCGATTCCAGCTCAGCGAAGGTTTGCGCGTTATCGGCGATAGCATCCGCCAGTTTCAGCAGCAGTTCGGAACGGACTTTCGGTGTGGTTTGTCCCCAGGAGGCAAATGCGCTGTCTGCTGCACGTACCGCCGCATCAACCTGCCCGGCTGACGCCTCGGCAATCTCCAGAATGCGTTCTCCAGTGGCAGGGTTATAGACTGGCTGCTTTTCACCTTCACCGTTGACCAGCTCGCCATTAATCAGTAATTGATGTTGCATAGCAATTTCCCATATCGTCGTTTATTTACCGTTTCCGGCGAGAGTGTCGCCTTCACGCGTTAGCCACCAGGCCCCTAAAATTGGCAGTGTTGTCACCAGCATTACCAGCAATGCCACAACGTTGGTGACAGGCACATCTCGTGGTCGACCCAGTTGATTGAGCAGCCACAAAGGAAGTGTTCTTTCATGTCCGGCGGTGAACGTTGTCACGATGATTTCATCAAACGACAAAGCAAACGCCAGCATTCCTCCCGCCAGCAGTGCAGATGCCAGGTTTGGCAGCACGACATAACGAAAGGTTTGCCAGCCGTTGGCGCCAAGATCCATAGACGCTTCAACCAGACTCCATGAGGTACGGCGAAAACGCGCCACGACGTTGTTAAATACCACCACCACGCAAAACGTCGCATGGCCGACCACGATGGTGAGAAAACCGGGTTCCAGGTTGATAGTTTTAAACGCCGTCAGTAGCGCCAGACCGGTAATAATCCCCGGCAGCGCGATCGGCAACAGCAGCAACAGCGATATTGCGCTTTTACCAAAAAAGTCCCTGCGCCACAGTGCGGCAGCGGCCAGCGTTCCCAGAACGAGAGCAATGGCCGTCGACAATGCAGCGATTTTAAGTGACAACGTCACCGATTCCAGAATATCGCTACGTTGCGCCGCAACGCTAAACCACTTCAGCGTTAACCCCTGCGGTGGAAAACTAAAAGCAGCCTCCTCAGTATTAAAAGCATAGGTGGCGATGATGAGGATGGGAAAGTGCAGGAAAATAACCCCGCCCCATGCCGCCAGTTTGAGTAACCAGGGCGCGCGTTCAGAGTGCATCGAAAGCTCCCAGACGCTTCACGAACGCCAGATACAGTGCGATTAACACAATCGGCACCAGAGTAAATGCCGCCGCCATCGGCATATTGCCGATCGCCCCTTGTTGCGAATACACCATATTGCCGATGAAATAGCCTGGCGGCCCCACCAGTTGCGGCACGATAAAATCGCCCAACGTCAGAGAGAAGGTAAAGATCGACCCTGCCGCGATACCGGGTATCGCCAGTGGCAGGACCACATAGCGGAAAGTCTGATGCGGACGAGCGCCCAAATCAGCGGAGGCCTGTAAGAGCGAAGGCGGAAGTCTCTCCAGCGCGGCTTGTACCGGCAGGATCATAAATGGCAGCCAGATGTAGACGAACACCAGAAAACGCCCTAACCCTGAAGTCGACAACGTATTGCCGCCGACCGCAGGCAGCGTCAGGAACGAAAGCAGCAGAGGCTCCAGCCCCAGATGGGTTAAAAACCACTGCGCCACCCCGTCTTTAGCCAACAGTAACGTCCATGCGTAGGCTTTAACAATGTAGCTGGCCCACATCGGCAACATCACAGCAATGTAAAAAAAGGCTTTCATTTTGCCACTGGTATATCGCGCCATATACCACGCCATCGGAAACGCCAGAATCGCGCTGGCAATGGTGACCGCCACCGCCATCGTCAGGGTACGCAAAATGATGTCGTAGTTGGCGGGATTAAACAGCGCCTGCAAATTCGCCAACGTCAGATCGGGCGTGACCGACATGGTGAAATCATCGAAGGTATAAAAACCTTGCCACAACAGCGTCAGTAATGAGCCGAAGTAGACGATCCCAAACCACATCAGCGGTCCGAGGAGCAGCAAAAACAGCCCCAGACCTGGATTACGCCAGAAGAACCCTGAGATCCGGTTCAGACTTGTCGACTGTGGAGGCGAATGTAAGACATTCATAGCCATTCACCTCTCCTCAACCAGCGGTACCATCACGTCGCGTGACCACGATGCCATCACCTGTTGACCCGGCGACAGCGTTGTCGGCAGCATTTCTCCCGTCAGGTTCGCCTGGCTAACCAGCAATTTTTCACCGCCGACAAGTTTCAGCTCAAAACGTGTCGCCGCACCCTGGTACTGCACAGCCTGGATAACCCCCCGGGCCTGGACTTCGCCACTGCTATCATTCAAGCGAATGTGTTCCGGACGCAGGGAAAACATACCCTGTAGCCCGCAAACGTTCGCTGACATCGTTTCATCAAAAACATTTGACGTCCCGACGAAACTTGCCACAAACGGTGTGCGCGGACGCATGTACAGTTCACGCGGAGAATCCACCTGTTCGATGCGACCATTATTAAACACCGCCACACGATCGGACATCGACAGGGCTTCACCCTGATCGTGGGTGACAAAAATGAAGGTGATACCCAGGGATTGCTGTAACTTTTTCAGTTCCAGCTGCATCTGCTCACGCAGCTTAAGATCCAATGCCCCGAGCGGTTCATCCAACAGCAGGACGCGCGGTTCATTGACCAGCGCGCGGGCAATCGCCACGCGTTGCCGCTGGCCACCGGAAAGTTGCGATGGTTTGCGTTCATAAACAAAACCGAGCGCAACCTTATCCAGCGCTTCACGTGCTTTAGCGTGACGCTGTTTTTTATCAATACCTTTGACCATCAGCCCGTAGGCGACATTGTCGAGAATCGACATATGCGGGAATAGCGCATAATCCTGAAATACCGTATTGACGTCCCGTTCCCAGGGCGGCAATTCGCTGGCCTGCTTACCAAAAATGGTGATTGCGCCGCCTGACAGTTGCTCAAACCCTGCAATAAGGCGCAGACAAGTGGTCTTGCCGGAGCCGGATGGCCCCAGCATAGAGAAAAACTCACCGTCGTTAATCGCAATACTCACCCCATCAACTGCACGAACATCCCCGTACAGACGCGAGACGTTATGAAACTCCACTGCGTACGTCATAAAACCCCCAGCGGAATTAACGACCGCCCATAATGGCGATGTAATCCTGCGTCCAGCGACTGTAAGGAACGAATTTGCCACCTTCTGCGATCGGCGTTTTCCAGAAGGCAATTTTGTCAAAGTAGCTATAGCCGTTGGTTTCACAGCCCTTTTCACCCAGCAGCGGGCTGGCTTTACAACCTTCAGGCACGACTGGCAGAGAACCAAACCAGGCTGCGACGTCGCCCTGAACTTTCGGGGTTAATGACCAGTTCATCCATTTGTAAGCGCACACCGGGTGTTTGGCTTCGCTGTGCAGCATGGTGGTATCAGCCCATCCGGTAACCCCTTCTTTTGGGAAGACCGTGGCAATAGGCTGGCCTTCTCCTTTCAGGGCGTTCGCCTGATAAGGCCAGGCGCTGGACGCCACCACACCTTCGTTTTTGAAGTCGCTCATTTGCACGGTGGTATCGTGCCAATAGCGATGGATCAGCGCGTGTTGATCGCTCAGAACTTTGATCACCGCCTGATACTGTTGTTCGGTGAGCTGATAGGGATCGGTAATGCCCAGTTGCGGCTGAGTCGCCTTAACGAATAATGCAGCATCGGCAATATAGATCGGGCCATCGTAGGCTTGAACGCGCCCTTTATTGCTTTTTCCGTCCCCAAGTTTTTGCTCAACAAATACCACGTTCCAGCTATCCGGCGGTGTTGGGAAAATTTTGGTGTTGTACATCAGCAGGTTTGGCCCCCACTGGTACGGTGTACCGTAAACTTTTCCGCCAACGTTAAACCACTCGCCTTTTACCACGCGCGGATCGATACTTTTCCAGTTAGGGATCAGCGCGGTATTAATCGGCTGAACGCGTTTTCCCATAATCAGACGCAATGAGGCATCACCGGAAGCGGTAACCAGGTCGTAGCCGCCTTTTGCCATCAGGCTGACCATTTCATCAGAAGTGGCCGCTGTTTTAACATTGACCGCGCAGCCGGTCTCTTTCTCAAACTGCGAGACCCAATCATATTGTTTATCGGTCTGTCCACGTTCGATGTAGCCCGGCCAGGCAATAATATCCAGACGGCCTTCCGGTTTATCTAAGGATGTCGGGGGTTCGGCTGCCTGTGCAGTCATCAGCGTCATACTGAGTGCGCACAGGCTACTGAGGGCAAACTGCTTGCTCATAACGTCTTACTCCTGTCTAAAAAATATTGAGCGGCAGCCTTGCCGTAAATATATGTCCTTTCCTAAAAATAGTCGGGGTGTTGTAAGCGTTCCTGCTGGCGCAAGGAAATTTAATCAGGTTGTGAGCTAACGCTCATTACGCTACTGACGCTGATCGGGAGCTTTAATCTTCTGGAGTATAGACAAGGAGTTAGGTGCAAAGGTGGCAATAGTAAGAACTATTGATTTTTTGTATGGTAGCACCCGATATAAATAACATCGGGGTTAGGTATTCTCTATTTCGAAAATAAGAACGCGCTATTCTTTTATATTGAATAGCGCGTTACGTTTTATTTCATCATCTCGCGAATTAATTTTCCCAGCTGTTTCACAGCCTGTTCCTCACGCTCTCCCCAGTGCCATGCGGTATTAAAGCGAAAAAAACGAGTCCAGCTCCCCGAGGTCGAAAACATTTTTCCCGGTGCAATGCTGATATGGTGCGCCAGTGCCTGGGTGCTGAGCACGCCTGCATCAAGCGGTTCAGGCAGTTCCAGCCACAGAAAATAGCCGCTGTCGTTATGGTGAATTTTGACTTCCGCCGGAAGATGGCGCAGCAACGTTTGCCAGGCCTGCTGTTTTCGTTCCGCCAGTTGACGGCGTAAGCGGCGCAGATGCGCGTCATAGCGCCGGGTTGACAGATAATCCACGAGCGCAAGCTGCATGGGGGAACTGGTGGATAACGTGCTCATGAGCTGGAGTCGCTGAATACGCCGCGCATGCTTCCCGGCCGCCACCCAGCCCACGCGAAATCCGGGCACCAGGCACTTCGAGAAGGATGAACAATGCAAAACGCTGTCGGCGCGATCCCAGGCTTTGGCAGGCAGTGGTTTTTCGCGACCAAAGTACAGCTCGCTGTAGACATCATCTTCTATCAACATTACATGATATTTTTCCAGCAATGCGACCAGGTGCGCCTTTTTCTCTGGGCTGAGCGTAAAACCCAGCGGATTTTGGCTGTTGGTCATCAGCCAGCAGGCTTTTACCGGATACTCCTGTAACGCTTGCTCCAGCGCGGTAAGATCGATCCCCTCTTTCACGTCGGTGGCAATCGAAAGCGCCTTCAGCCGTAATCGCTCCAGGGCCTGCAACGCCCCGTAGAAACAGGGGTTTTCGACAATCACCCAGTCTCCCGGTTCGGTAACCGCCTGCAGGCTCAGGTTGAGGGCATCCAGCGCACCGGTAGTGATGACAATCTCATCAGGTGAAATGATCATCCCCTGTTGAGCATAGCGGCGGGCAATGGCATGGCGCAGCTCATCATTTCCCGGCGGCAGGTTTTCTATCACGCTCATGGCGGTCGCGGTTTTACTGACCTGCGCCAGCGAGCGGTTCAACTGCTGGAGGGGAAACAGACGCGGGTCAGGGAATGCAGAGGCAAATGGCATCACTGACGCATCCCGGCTGGCCTGCAGCATATCAAAAATATAGGTGTTGATATCCACCGCTTCATCGCGCATCACCTGCGCCTGCGGCGCTGCCAGCTCACGTTCAGGGCGCGCGGCAACATAGTAACCCGACTGCGGCCGGGCGATAATCCGGCCCTGACTTTCCAGCAACTGATATGCATGTCCGACGGTCATAAAACTCATGCCGCTGCTGACCACCTGCTCGCGCAAGGATGGCAAGCGATCGCCGGGCTGCCATACGCCAGACGCGATTTGATCGCGAATTTGCTCAGCCAGTCGCTGGTATTTTTTCATTTTTCGTCCTGATAATTGGTGTCGATGACAAGCACTGTATATATCAGTTTACATAATCAGGGCATTTTTTATAACTGTTATAGTTAACAGTTTTACAACATTGTTACTGACAGTTCCTTGCCTAAGGCGCGTGTTTCAAGATGTGGACGCTATTTGATAACAGGAATCCAGGTTCCAGATTTCATATCAGCCAGTCCAACCTATAACAGCGCGACAACTGTTATGGTTAAAAAGAACTGTTCTGTTTCTGCCTTCCATTGCTTCGCAGCCTTAGAATTGCGCCAAATCAATTTTGCCTGCGGAGCTAAGCATGTTCGGTCTTGACGCGTTTCACCTGGCGAGGATCCAGTTCGCGTTTACGGTATCCTTTCACATCATCTTTCCGGCGATTACCATTGGCCTCGCCAGTTATCTGGCGGTGCTCGAAGGGTTATGGTTAAAAACGAAAAATCCGACCTGGCGCTCGCTATACCATTTCTGGTCGAAAATATTCGCCGTAAACTTTGGTATGGGCGTGGTTTCCGGGCTGGTGATGGCTTATCAGTTCGGCACGAACTGGAGTGGTTTTTCTGAGTTCGCCGGTAGCATCACCGGGCCGCTGCTGACCTATGAAGTATTAACCGCCTTCTTCCTCGAAGCGGGCTTCCTCGGGGTAATGCTGTTTGGCTGGAACCGGGTTGGCCCAGGGCTTCACTTCTTCGCGACCTGTATGGTTGCGCTGGGTACTATTATTTCTACCTTCTGGATCCTCGCCTCCAACAGCTGGATGCAAACGCCACAGGGCTATGAAATTGTTAACGGGCAAGTCGTTCCCGTCGACTGGTTCGCCGTGATTTTCAATCCGTCATTCCCTTATCGTTTGCTGCATATGTCCGTTGCCGCCTTCCTGAGCAGCGCGCTGTTTGTCGCGGCTTCAGCCGCATGGCATTTATTGCGCGGTAATAGCACGCCAGCAATTCGCGCTATGTTTTCAATGGCGCTGTGGATGACGTTAATCGTCGCTCCGCTGCAGGCCTTAATTGGCGATATGCACGGGTTGAATACGCTGAAGCACCAGCCTGCAAAAATTGCGGCGATTGAAGGACACTGGGAAAATCCGCCCGGTGAACCGACCCCGCTGCTGTTGTTCGGCTGGCCGGATATGGAGCAGGAGCGCACCCGCTATGGGCTGGAAATCCCGGCGCTGGGCAGCCTGATCCTGACTCATAGTCTGGATAAACAGGTCCCGGCGTTAAAAGAATTTCCGAAGGAAGACAGGCCCAATTCCACCATCGTGTTCTGGTCGTTTCGCATTATGGCAGGGTTAGGCATGCTGATGATCCTGCTGGGCGCGTTTGCCCTGTGGCTGCGTTATAAGGAGCGGCTATACACCTCACGTCCTTTCCTGCGTTTTGCATTGTGGATGGGGCCCTCCGGTCTGATTGCCATCCTTGCTGGCTGGGTGACCACCGAAGTTGGCCGTCAGCCGTGGGTGGTTTACGGTTTGCAACGTACGGCGGATGCGGTTTCCGCACATGGTGATTTACATATGAGCATCAGCCTACTGTCTTTCTTTGTGGTGTATAGCTCGGTGTTTGGCGTGGGTTACAGCTACATGATCCGCCTGATCCGTAAAGGACCACAGGAAGATGAGCCGACCATTCCACCAACAGGCACGCCGGCACGGCCGCTTTCTGCTGTCGTTCTCGATTCTCAACCGGAGGCACACCGCTAATGGGTATCGATTTATCAGTTATCTGGTTTGTAATTATCGTGTTCGCCACGCTGATGTATATCGTGATGGACGGTTTTGATCTCGGGATCGGTATTTTATTCCCTGCGATTTCAGATGCGGATGACCGCGATGTGATGGTCAACAGCGTCGCCCCGGTATGGGACGGTAATGAAACCTGGCTGGTGTTGGGTGGCGCCGGATTATTCGGCGCTTTTCCCCTGGCCTATGCGGTGATTGTCGATGCGCTGACGATCCCGTTGACCCTGATGCTCATCGGCCTGATATTTCGCGGCGTCGCGTTTGAGTTTCGCTTCAAAGCCACGCCGGCGCATCGACCATTCTGGGACAAAGCTTTTCTCGGCGGTTCAATCCTCGCGACATTCACTCAGGGTATAGTGGTCGGTGCCGTACTCAATGGATTTTCCGTCACCGGACGCAGCTACAGCGGCGGTCCTTTCGACTGGCTTACCCCCTTTACCCTGTTCTGCGGCGTGGGCCTGGTTGTAGCCTACGCCCTGTTGGGGGCAACATGGCTGGTGATGAAAAGCGAAAATCCGTTGCAGGATAAAATGCGCTGCGTGGCAAGAAAACTGCTGCTGGCGATGCTGGTTGTCATTGCCATTATCAGCCTGTGGACGCCGCTGGCGCACAGCGCCATTGCCGAGCGTTGGTTTAGCCTGCCCAATCTGTGGTTCCTGATGCCGGTTCCGCTCCTGGTTGCGCTGATTAGCCTCTGGCTGTGGCGCTCGCTGGGTCAGCAAAACAGCCATACGCTGCCTTTTGTATTGACGCTGGGGCTGATTTTTCTCGGGTTCAGCGGGCTGGGGATCAGTATCTGGCCCCACATCATTCCACCGTCCATTACGCTGTGGCAGGCGGCAGCTCCGGCGCAGAGTCAGGGCTTTATGTTGGTTGGCGCGCTGCTGATTATCCCGATAATCCTGGTGTACACCTTCTGGAGCTACTACGTTTTCCGCGGCAAAGTTCAACATGGTGAGGGGTATCATTGATGCAACAAACAATCTGGAAACGCCTGATGTGGCTGGTGATCCTCTGGGGCGGCAGCGTGCTGGCCCTGGCCGCCGTTGGTATGTTCTTTCGTCTCTTGATGACGGCCGCCGGATTTAAATCCTGATTCTCTCTCTGATAACAACCGGGCAGCGCTGCACTGCCCGGTTGTGACAAATCCCAACGTTATCTAAACAAAAATGTAAAAAACATCGAAATGACAAAACAGAGATTGTCATTAACCCGATTAAAATATTGAATAGTCACCTGGCGAAATTATCGTCAATTCCGCAGCTAACGTACCAGAGGGTGCATGATGTTTAAGAAAGGGTTAACGGTGTTATTGCTGGCCAGCGCGCTTTTTTCCGGTCAGCTTCTCGCTACTAATCAGGGACATGAATATCTTCAGGTGCAGGATGCCGATCACTTATTACGACACACGGCCGACAGCGATGAACTACGAATGACGGCGGAAGAATCCGCCGCCGATCTTCGCGAACACCATTACTGGCAAAAATCACGCAAACCCGATACACATCAGAGCTAACCGTTAGCTTTTACGCTTTGGCAACGTTTTCAGCAGTTCTTCAGGGCTGACGGAAGCCACCACGCTGCCCGGCAACGGCATCTTCAGAATGTGATGTTTCATCTTGCCGATCACGTGCATTTCGCACGGTCGGCAATCAAATTTCAGCGTCAGGACCTCATCGCCGTTAACCAGCTGCATCGGCGTGGCTTTCCAGCTTTTGATATTTCCTTTCGCCTGTTTCGGACACAGGTTAAACGCAAAACGCAGGCAATGTTTGGTGATCATCACCGGCACATCGCCCTTTTCTTCATGCGCCTCATAGGCGGCATCAATCAACTGCACGCCATAACGGTGATAAAACTCTCGCGCTTTATGGTTGTAGACGTTAGCCAGAAAGCTCAGATGCGTTTGCGGGTAAACCGGCGCCGGCTGGGCAACCGGTTTACGGCGACCGCGCTGATAGTTTTGCAAACGAGCTGCATCCAGCATGTCGACCGCTTCACGTCGCAGCTGATTCAGTTGACCGTTCGGCACGAACAATGCTCCCGGCAGATTCACCTGAATATTACGAGCGTAATACAGCGTTTGTCCCAGCTTTGCCAGGCCATCCTTTAGGTTGCTCAACGCTTTTTCTGCATTGTTCGCTTCCTCAAACTGGCCGTCCAGCGTATGGGTGATACTCACCCCCTCCTCACTGGTGAGCGTCAGGATCAACTGTTCCTGCCAGCCGCCCAGCTCAATATCGACCGCGACGCGGCGTTCGCTGGAGGTTTTGGTCAACGCCTGCTGCCAGTTATGATCGAGATTGCGGTTCAGCGGATGGTTGGCGCGCACTTTGTGCAGATCGGCGGGCATTTCATTCGGCCACACCCGATAACGATTGTGCCCCGTTTTTTCAACGGTGTTGGCGCGAAATCCGACGACCTCACGCTTGATTAACACGTTCAGACCATCCCCGTTGGCCAGCGGTTCTGTTACCTCAACATCGAGATGATCTTTTGCCACCTTCAGGACTTCGCCAACCGGCAGACCGATGAACTTTGGTGAGTCGAATGCGCCGATATCCCCTTTACGGGCATTCACAAAATAATCGGTGCTGCCGCGATGGAAGGTCTTTTCCGTGGATGGGGTAAAGAAATGTTCGGTACGCCCGGCTGAAGAACAGGCAAGATCGCCGCGCTCTTCAATAATGGCGTCCAGCATCTGACGATAATGCGCGGTAATATTCTTCACATAGCTCATGTCTTTATAGCGCCCTTCAATTTTGAAGGAGCGCACGCCTGCGTCAATCAACGCGCCGAGGTTGCCGGTCTGATCGTTATCTTTCATCGACAGCAGATGTTTTTCATAGGACACGACGCGCCCCTGATCGTCTTTCAGGGTATACGGCAGGCGACAAGCCTGAGAACAGTCACCGCGGTTAGCGCTACGTCCGGTTTGCGCATGTGAAATATAACACTGGCCTGAATAGGCGACGCACAGCGCACCGTGAATGAAAAATTCAATAGTCGCATCCGTAGCCTGATGGATGGCGTTTATTTGCTCAAGGCTCAGTTCGCGCGCGAGGACAATTTGGGTGAATCCGACGTCAGAAAGAAACTTCGCCTTCTCGACGCTGCGAATATCACATTGGGTGCTGGCGTGCAGCTCAATGGGAGGGATATCCAGCTCCAGAATCCCCATATCCTGCACAATCAGGGCGTCAACGCCGGTCTGATACAGATCGGTAATTAATCGCTGTGCGGGCTCCAGCTCATCATCATGCAAGATTGTATTTAGCGTCACAAAGATTTTCGCCCCGTAACGATGCGCAAACGGCACCAGTTCGGCGATATCTTTCAGGCTGTTACTGGCGTTATGACGCGCGCCAAAACCCGGTCCGCCAATGTAAACGGCGTCAGCGCCGTGCAAAATGGCTTCACGTGCAATGGCGGTATCCCGGGCCGGGCTTAACAATTCAAGGTGATGAGGCTGCTGGCGCATACAGTTGTTACCATCCACAAGTGGTAAAAATGGCGGCTATTGTAGTCACAAGCGCGGATTTTCGGAATAGTTTTCCCGATTAACCGCGCGGGTAATGGATCAGGGAATGAAAGTGAACCGTTTGTTCGCTACTGTTACGGTAGCTATGCGCCCTGTCTCCCGCAAAACGCACCCCCTCGCCGGATTTCATGGTGCGCCACTGCCCCTCAATACACATATCCAGCAGCCCATTTATCACCACCACGTGCTCTATAACGCCGGTTTCATGCGGAGTCGATTCACTGAGTGCGCCAGGTGCCAGCTGTATCGAAAAATGATCGAAGCACAGCTGTGGATCCCACGGAAACAGTGGCGTGACGACCATCGCCTGCTGCTGGGGATCGAATGTTGGCGCGCCGTCTGACTCTGGCGGTGAAATAAACGTCGAGAATGGCACGTTCAGTCCGGTGGCAATTTTCCACAATGTCGCCACCGTTGGGCTGGATTCGTTGCGCTCAATCTGCCCCAACATGGCTTTTGACACGCCGGTTTCCTCCGCCAAACGTGACAGGCTCCATTCCCGCTGGTGACGTAGCGTGCGGAGCGTTGTGGCCAGATAGTGGGTTAAGTTTTCCATTTTTCGCCTTCCTGACTCTCTCCTTTCTCAAGGCTACAGCTTAGCACTTGTACGCTATAACGCACAGTGCTACATTGATTGACCGTTATAACGCACACGGAGTGACTATGCGCGCATTTTCCATCCCACTACCCACCGTATTATCGGGTTTTGTGGCTGTCCTGGTCGGTTACGCCAGCTCGGCTGCCATTATCTGGCAAGCGGCCCTGGCCGCAGGTGCGACCACCGATCAAATCGCGGGCTGGATGACCGCGCTGGGGATTGCAATGGGCGTCAGTACGCTGGCGCTGACGTTATGGTATCGCGCTCCTGTGCTCACGGCCTGGTCAACACCTGGCGCCGCGCTGCTGGTTACGGGTCTACACGGGGTATCGATTCAGGATGCTATCGGCGTTTTTATCGTAGCTAACGCGTTGATTGTGCTGTGCGGCATAACCGGATTGTTTGCCCGTCTGATGAAAATAATCCCCCACTCACTGGCATCAGCCATGCTGGCCGGGATCCTGCTGCGCTTTGGTCTGCTGGCCTTTAATAGCCTCAACAGTGAGCTTATTTTGTGCGGTAGTATGCTGGTGGCATGGCTGGTATTTAAAGTCACAGCCCCACGGTACGCGACGATCGCCGCGATGCTGGCGGGTATCGCTATCGCGCTAATAAAAGGTGACATTGTCACAAGCGGAGTGGATTTGTCGCCGGTCATGCCTGCGTTTATTACCCCACACTTTTCATTTGCCCACAGTATCAGCATTGCGCTGCCGCTGTTTCTGGTTACTATGGCTTCGCAAAATGCCCCAGGTATTGCCACTATGAATGCGTCGGGCTATTCATTACCCGTTTCACCGCTCATTATCTTTACCGGCCTGCTGGCGCTGCTGTTTTCGCCGTTTGGCGTCTACTCCATCTGCATTGCCGCCATAACCGCCGCAATTTGCCAAAGTCCCGAAGCGCATCCTGATGCCAAACGACGCTGGCTCGCAGCTGCCGCGGCTGGCATCTTCTATCTTCTGGCTGGGGTTTTTGGCGGTTCGGTCACAGGACTAATGGCGGCACTGCCCGTAAGCTGGATCCAGATGCTGGCCGGTCTGGCCTTGCTCGGGACGATTAGCGGTAGTTTGTATCAGGCGTTGCATAATGAAGCGGAACGCGACGCAGCCATCGTTACGTTTTTGGTCACGGCCAGCGGCCTGACGTTATTGGGGGTTGGATCTGCATTCTGGGGGCTGGTCGTCGGCGGTATCTGCTACGCCGTGTTGACGTTATTTCGCCGCACGTAGCTGCGTTGGCGTTTTACCGGTTACCTGTTTAAACCGGTTACTAAAATGGCTTGCCGAACTGAATCCGCAGGTCATCGCAATATCTGACAAACTGCGTGAAGTGTAACAGACCAGATGCTGCGCCAGCGCCATACGACGTTGCATCACGTACTGATGCGGTGCCATATTCATCGACTGGCGAAACATTCTGGCAAAATGGAATTCGCTAAGCGCCGCCTCGCTAGCGAGATCGTTCAGGGTGATTGGGTACGCCAGATGCGCGTCAATATAGGCCAGCACGTTACGCAAGGTGACGGGCGCGAGTCCCCCGGTGACGGTGGGCAGTCGCCATTGGACGTTGCTGTAATGCTGGATCAGATGCGTTAACAGTAGCGAAGATGCCGCGCTGAGCGTGAGGTGATTGGCCGGTTGCTGCCAGTCGTTATCAAGCAGAAACTGACGGTAAACCGCCGTGATCCCCGGGTCACTGCCAAACGTGTGCTCGTCCAGCGTGAAGCTATAGGGGCTTTTATCCCAGACTTTTTCACCCACTTCGCGCAGATGTTCGTCGGTACAATAGAGATGAACAAAGGAGAGAGCGTCGCGGATATCCCAACTTGACTCGCTCTCTTTCGGCATCAGGCAAAAACGGTCCGGTCCGCCGCCATTCTTCCAGCCCCCCGCCGTTTTGTGATAACTCTCGTAGCCATCCGCGATATATAAACTGAGCGTATGGTGATCGCAATACTGGGTGATGGTATCGCGCTTGTTTGACCAGGCCGCCAGTTGGATCCCTGAATGTAACGCAACCGATTCATGCAGCACGGCATTATGTTTGCGTAAGTTTTCAAAGGCATCGTAGGGCTGAGGCATACCATCACATTCAAAATAAGTTAGCAGGCTTTCAGTCTATAACAGCCACATATTGTTAACAGCTTCCTTTTCGCTTTTACGCTAAAAAAGCGCAAGATTTTGCAAGTCCGCCGCAAACCGATGAAAGCCTCCTGCCGCCAGACATGACACAGTGTGAACCTGAATCCAAAAAAGAGAGAGTTGTATGAACGCACTGTTGTACTGCCTGGTGGTGGTAATTTGGGGAACGACATGGATTGCGATTTATTTGCAGCAGGGCCCGGTTTCTGCGCCGGTTTCTATCTTTTGGCGCTTCGCCGTTGCCAGTTCGCTGATGATAGTGATCCTGCTGGTTAGCGGTAAATTACGCAAACTGTCTGGTCGCGATCATCTGTTTTGTCTGTTACAGGGTGGATGCGTTTTTTGCTTCAACTTCTGGTGTTTTTATACGGCTGCGGCCTGGATTAATACCGGCCTGGAGTCGGTGATTTTCTCAATGGCCGTCCTGTTCAATGCGGTCAATAGCTTCATCTTTTTTGGGCAAAAACCACCGCTGCGTTTCTATATCGCAGCTGGTCTCGGACTGACGGGCATTGTGACTCTGTTCTGGCAGGATTTGCTCAACAGCGGATTCAATCATTCCTTGCTGCTGGGTATCGGCTTAAGCGCCCTTGGAACCTTCGGTTTCTCATTGGGTAATATGATCAGCATGCGTCACCAGAAAAAAGGGCTGGAAGTGTTAACGACCAACAGTTGGGCCATGCTGTACGGCACGCTGTTGATCGCTGCCATTGCGCTGATGCGCGGGGACAATTTTACGCCACAGTGGACATTCAGCTATCTCAGCGCGCTGTTATATCTGGCTATTTTTGGCTCAGTGATTGCTTTCGGCGCTTATTTCACACTGGTAGGTCGCATTGGTCCCAGTAGGGCGGCATACAGCACCCTGCTTTTCCCGCTGGTTGCGCTAACGCTGTCAACATTGTATGAAGGATACGTCTGGCAAGTTAACGCTATTGCCGGATTAGTGTTGATTTTACTGGGGAATATGGTGATGTTTGCCCGACCAGAAGTGCTGATGGGTAAACTATTCTATCGACGCCGGGTGGCATAAAAAAACGCACCATCCTGAGATGGTGCGTTGATTATTATTGTGGTTTTTTGTTCACGTCAAACATGGTGGCATCCGTCGCCATGTCATCAACAACTTTCTTCAACGTTTCGAATGTCATCGGCGTATTTTCGTTGCTCAGATCTTTACCTTCACCCTTACGTACAACTTTAACTACCGGTTTATTGGTCGCAGCATCAATCAACTCACCCTCGAAATAGAGGTTGGTATCCATGGTACGGTGACCCGTTGCCATTTGTGTTCCCGCAACGAGTAGCGCAACCGGGATCACTTCATAGAACTGCAGTCCTTCTTTGCTCGTTGCAACACCGGTAATCGCTCCGCGGAAAATCAGGCTACGTGGCCCAGGGGTAGTAACCAGGGGCTTACGCTTGCTGATGGCGGATTTCAACTGGGTATTGGTGTAGGTCAGCAGTTGATCAAGAACCTGCTGCCCTACCTGCGTGGTAGGTTTAGGAACCGGATAATACGTTACCGGGTTATATACAATGTTGTCATATTTGGATTCGTTGTAGCTCGGATCAACCCAACGGAGTACGGTTTGTCCCGATGCTGATTGTGTTTCCTTCAAATCAGAGTAATTTTTTAAAAACCCAGAATATTTATCCGGCGCGGTCACTTTTGACGCACAGCCGGATAATGCCAACAAGCCAGTAAGCACTGCAACTTTAAATAAAGTTTGAGTACGCATGAAACGATCCCTTTAGTTTTCGCAATGATGCTTAAAAAGGATAGCAAAACCGTTTCATTTTGGATGTACTAAAAATGGTAAACACCGCACAATTTTCTCTCTACGCCCGGCACAAAAAATGCTGAGCGCAGAAAGAGTTAACCCAAGCGGGAGGTTCAGGCAGTTTTGCGTGCCAGCATTGTGGCAAAGCGCAGTTTAATTCGATTACCGTTTTCATCCGTACGATGAAGTTCACCCACGTCTTCGTTATATTTCAGCAGATCCCATCCGCTGTAATAGTTGCGCAATTCTCCGATTTTAAACGCGAACGGGAAACCCACGGTACACGGAAAATCATCGGTATCCATCGCCGCGACAATTAAGTTATATCCGCCCGGTTTAGTGCAACGCTGCATATTTTCAATAAGGCCAGGGATAGTTTTGGCTTCAAGGAACATCAGCACAACGGTAGAAAGAATAAAATCATATTCGCCGTCAAAGCGTAATGCGTTGAGATCCGCGACGTTAGCGTGCAGATTGGTCAGCCCTTCCGCCGCTTTGATACGCTCAAGGTTAGCGATGCTCATGGGATTTTTATCCCATGCTGTCACGTCATAACCGTTTGCCGCAAGGTACAGGCTGTTACGACCGTTACCGCAGCCCAGGTCTAACGTTTTACCTGGCTTAACAATTTTTGCCGCTTCAACAACATCGGAATGCGTACGAGTTAAATCGTATTTCTCAGTAAAGTAGTTTTCGTCGCAAAGGGTCATTATTTATCCTCAGATTTCAGTAATGCAGCACGCTCCGTGCGGATGAGCAGTTTCCCCTGCATCAGCAATGCAAACGTACGTACCAGTAATAATGCAATGATAAAATTGGTAAAAATAAACAGTGGGATCGACAGCGTATGAAAAAATCCTGACTCGCTACCTTGGCCCAGATGCAGCCCTGTTGTCGCCAGAGCCGACACGCCAAACGAGAAGCTCCAGAAAGACGCATTAAATGGCTGTGACAAATACCACGGCATGAGCCGTAGCATGAACAGCAGTTGCAACAGACCATAGCCGAACAACATTTTGGCTAACGTATCGCCCTCGCCGCCGTTAACGCTAAGCCAGGCGCTGCAGGCGACCAGCGCAGGCGCCAGTTGAATGCCAAGTGAAGTACGTAACACCGCAGGTAACTCGCCGCAGCTACGTAAACGTTGCAGAATCACCGGCTCCAGACTGAGCCAGGAAAAAACCCCGGCGCCCAAAAACACCAATCCTGCGTCGTTGAAACCCAGTGCGCCACAGGCCATTGCACTGATAAAGTTATTGGCGACGGTCGGCAGATACAGACCCGGCGTGGTGGCTTCCTCTGGATGCGATCCACGCCACAACCCTGCCGTTTGCCAGGCGGCGTAGGCCAGCTGTATCACCACGCCAATGCTGAACAACCCAATCGCCAGCGGTCGATACCACGGGACAAAACCAATCGCGACCAGCATCGTTGTGGCCGGAAACAGACTGACAAAGCTGCTCATCACCGGGTGACGAATTTCCGCCAATACGCTATGCGGAAAACGCAGTAAACGGCTCAGAAAAGCCAGCGTCAGCAGCCCCCAAATGACCATTGCGAGGATCACTAAACCGTCGCCAATCAAGTGACTCACTGGCCACACCTGACTGGCATAACGCCACGCAAACCCCATCCCAATGATGCCCAGTACCATGCCAAAATAACCGGCCGGAAGATTGAGGACCCGCTCACTCTGTTTGTTCTTACTCATTTTGTTTATTTTTTAAAGTATATTTGAAATGCATTTTATGGAATTTCCGCTGATTTAGCCAGTGCGGAAAACTTTGCTACGTTTAACTAAGGTGCGCAACATGGAAATGAGCTATGACCAAATATCGTCTCGGCGATGAGTCTCGATCCTTTAGTTACCAGGATAATGGCAATAAAAAAAGCGTATTACTACGCCAAATCATTGCGCTCACTGATTTTAATGATGTCCAGGCCGGTACGCCCGGAGGCTGGATCGATAATGAAAGCGTGCTGTCACAAAGCGGTGATTGCTGGATTTACGATGAAAACGCGCTCGCATTTTCCGGCGCGACGATTACAGGAAACGCCCGCATTACTCAGGCAAGCGTGGTCAGAGATGGCGCGCAAATTAGCGATGCCGTGTGGATTGACCAGGCTGAAATCAGTCATAATGCGCAAATACGTGACAACGTCACCATTCAGGGTTCTGTGGTTCGCGGCGAGTGCCTTCTCTTTGGTGATGCGCGCGTGGTGTGTGACTCTGAAATCATCGCCGCCAGGGGGCTAACCCGTGAAAGCGACCAGTTCCTGCAAATTTATGATCGGGCTTTTGTCAGTCACTCACGAGTGGTGCATCAGGCGCAGATCTATGGCGATGCGAAAATCAACTATGCCTTTATTGAACATCGGGCGGAAGTTTTTGATTTCGCACAGGTGGAAGGTAATGAAGAGAACAATGTCTGGATTTGCGATTGCGCCAAAGTCTATGGATATGCGCGCGTCATCGCCGGGAGCGAAGAAGATGCCATACCTACCCTACGCTACAGTTCGCAGGTGGCGGAGCACGCGGTAGTTGAAGGTAACTGCGTGCTGAAACACCACGTGCTGGTCGGCGGTCATGCGCAATTACGCGGTGGACCGCTCCAGTTAGATGACCACATCCTGATTGAAGGCCACGTCTGCGTGCTGGGCGAAGTGCTGATCGAGCATCACATTGAGATAACCGGTCAGGCGCACATCCAGGCGTTTGATGGCGATACCATTCACCTACGCGGACCGAAAGTGATTAACGGTGAACAGCGCATTACGCGCACGCCTATCGCAGGTTTATTCTGAAGAGCCATCAATGATGCGGGCGTAGAGATTCACATCATAGTAATCACCATTAAGGAATTCCGCCTGTTGCATACATCCTTCCAGTTGGAAGCCATTACGTAGCGCCACCTGGTTGCTCTCAACGTTTTCTACGCGACATTTAATCACGAAGCGGCGAATCTCCTGACGCTGCGAATAATGATGAATTAAGGCCTGTAGCGCCTGGGACATGATGCCTTTACCCTGATGCTCCTCATCCAGCCAGTAGCCGATATAAGCCGCTTTGTTCAGCGGTTCTATCTGGTTAAACGAGATAACCCCGACCACATTTTCTTGCGCAAAAATCAGGAACATTTTGGCGTAACCGCGCTGGTGCAACATCATATTGCCCTGCACATTCTTGCGGGTGTCCTCCTCACAGGCAACAAACTGCGGCCAGTTAAGCGACTGCTGGAGCCAGCTTTTATTTTTAAGCACCAACTGATGCAGAGGCGTGACGTGTTGCTCTTCTACGGCACGCAGTTCCAGCGTGTCATTGATGGTAATCACTTCTGACATTTTCATTCCATTATGATGGTTAAGCAGGCCACCCTGCTCATCAAATAAAAACAGGAAGGGCTCCCTTTTGGAAGCCCTTTTACACAGCAAGCGCCGTTTTACTTAGCTCTCACTGACACTCTCTTTTTGCAATATTTTGAGCAGATCTTCCTTCAGGTGGAGTTTCTGTTTCTTAAGGCGAACAATGTCCAAACTATACCCCCGACCATCCGAACCTTCCAGTCTGGAGATCTCATGATCAAGGCTGTTGTGTTTTTCGAATAAGGACAGAAAGCGAGGGTTCTCGGATTTCAGTCGGGAAATAAGGTCTCTGTATTCTGGAAACATACTTTCTCCCTGTTAGTGGAAAAGGACGTGTATAAGAAATACACACCTCCAGAGTACCCACTTGACTTACAGAAAAATGCGAACGGGATCGAGTAAATAGTGTACAGAATGGTTGTGAAGAGGATTACAGATACGGCTCCCCATTCGGAGAGCCGTAAAGGGAGTGATTAACGCATCTCGCGGTCGTCAACGTACTGACGTTTATCCGGCGCTGGCGGGAAGTACTGATACAGCCAGGTTTCACTGATGGCGTCGCCCTGACAACGCAGGAACATACGCATATCTACCGGATCGGTCGAGTCAGAGGTCGGATACCAGTCAAACTGAATGCGATAACCGTCGATAGGTTCCACGTAAAGGATCTCAATCTGTTTCGCTTCACCGCTGGAGAGCGTAATCACCGGTTCAATACCCTTCGGCGCGGCGGCTTTTAGATCGCCACCGACGAAATCAACAGCAAAACGTCGCGCCCATTTTTCCGGGTAGTGCTCGCCCGGCGCCCATCCTTCCGGGAAGCCGCCCATGCCTGTTCGGGTCGCCATCACGCGAGCCAGCGGTGAACGCACCGGCGGCTGTGCGCTCCAGTACAGGCGATATTTGAATTCCAGATCATCGCCCGCTTTGATCGACCTTTCAGGCTGCCAGAAGCAGACGACGTTATCCAGCGTTTCGCCGGTCGTAGGGATCTCCATCAGGCCGATAGTCCCCTTGCCCCACTGGTTACGCGGTTCGACCCACAGGCTCGGACGCTTGTTGTACCAGCCCATGATATCCTGGTAATGGGAGAAGTCGCGATCGAGCTGCAGCAAGCCAAACCCTTTCGGGTTGTTATCGGTATAGGCGTTGAACTGCAGTTTTTGCGGGTTATTCAGCGGGCGGCAGATCCACTCGCCATTGCCCCGCCACATCGCCAGACGGTCGGAATCATGAATTTGCGGGTGAATGGTGTCACACATCCGACGTTCGTTGTTGCCGCAGCTAAACATGCTGGTCATCGGAGCAATACCGAGCTGCTTGATGTCTTTGCGCGCATAGATGTGGTTTTGTACATCCATGATCACCTGCGTTTTCTCGCAGTGGATCACGAACTTAAATGCACCGGTTACGCTGGGGCTGTCGAGAAGCGCATACACGGTAAAGGAGGTTGCGCCCGGTTTGACCGTTTCAAACCAGAAAGAGGTGAAATCAGGAAATTCTTCCTTGCTGTCGGTGTAGGTATCTACCGCCAGACCGCGGGCCGATAAACCGTACTGATAGGTGTCATCCACGGCGCGGAAATAGCTGGCGCCCAGGAAAGAAACGATATCGCGACGGGCTAATTCTGGCGCTTTAAACACGCGGAACCCGGCGAACCCGAGGTCAGTCTGCCCTTCCAACTGTTTGGTATCCACACCCGCATCATTGTATTTAAACAGTTCCGGACGGAAGTGGATTTCGCGCGCCATATGCGTGCTGCCATCAACCGAGAACATGCGTACGCGGCGACGGAAGCCCATTCCCACGTGGAAGAACTGCGCATCAAGCTGACGATTTTCAACATTGTTCCACAGAGACTGCTCTGCGTCATATTGAATGCTGTTGTAGGCCTGAGGCGTCAGTTTGGCCAGCGTGTCAGGTAACGCGCGCGGTGCGCCGCCCCAGGGCTTCTGTGCTAAGTCATGGGCCATCGATTGCAGAACGGAAAAATCAAAACGTACGGTTTTTCCGTCTGCAATGTCAGACTCTGCCGCAAAGGCGGCGCTGGAAAAGAGTGATGCAATACCACTGGTTCCGCACACGGCGGCCATTGCCATTGAACCTTTAATAAATCGTCTGCGATTCATGCCTGAAAGTAAGTCCTTCTGGTCGTGTAAATGGTCCCGCGCCGGCCATAATCAGCGGCAAGAGAGTGCACATTTCTGACCGCTCACTCTAGACAAAATTCATTAATAATCCAATTGTTGGTCGCCGATTATCTGTACAAAATCGAAAATATTTTATGTCGATGGGAACAGACCGAATCCCATGTAAATTCAATTAAAGTAAACCACACCGACGTTTACTGCGATCTTGCGCCTCCTGATACAACGCAAACTCATCATAAACCGCACACCCCAGCGCCTGTTCAAACGCGTCGCGGCTGGAATTACCGTGGCTACGGGCCTGAGTTTCATTCCCCAAATTAGACTGGAAAATCCCCGCGGCGCTCACCGGTAAAAAATCTTCGTAAGTAATGGGTTGAGCAACCAGCCAGCCCCGCTCAATGAGCGGCTGCGGATCGTCATCCGGGCGAATCGCCTGTCGATGCGCCTCGCCCGACGGCGTCAGCCGGTAGCGGAACCAGGCAAGCCCCTGCTGGCGCAGCAGAAATTCGCTGTCCGGGAATGCTTTGAACACCTCCTGCAAATGCAGCTGATGCGTCAGGTTGTCTTTTCCCGTTCCCGCTTTATTCAGCAATTCGTCGTACAACGCTCTGCCTTTCGGCGTCAGGGCCGCGCCGCGCTGTTCGATTTCACCAAAACGCGCCGTGTGAGTGCCACGCATTTCACCGGCAAATAACACCGGCTCTTCCAGCGCTTTAAAACTGGTCTGACGCAATAAAATGGGCACCTCGCGGCGCGGTGGCCCTTCAATCAGTATTTTGGGTTCAATGCCACACTCCGGCATCATCGACTGAACCCGGTCGATATCCAGCGTACGCGGCGTCAGATGGTTGATATGACACCCAGGGAAACACACCACATCAGCAATCAGCCGGTGCTCATTGTGCAATGCGTGATAGGTCGCCTCATCGACCGTGGCATGCTGATGCCAGCGGAAAGTTTCCAGCGCTTCTTGCACAAACTCCTGCGCCTGCTCAGGCGTAAAACTGCCCTGCACATCAAACTCATCCAGCAGTTCGTGACAACGATGGGTGAAAATATCGCGTTTCGCGAGGATCTCCGCGGCTTTTTGCCGTAGCGCGGCGTTTTCGATTAATTCGAGCCGCAATAACGAGGTGAATACCCGAAACGGGTTGCGCGAAAGCGACGCATCGTCAATGGGACGAAACGCGGTGGAATGCACGGGAACACCGGCCTGGGAGAGATCGTAATAACTCACCGGATACATGCCCATAATGGCAAACATCCGGCGTAGCGTAGAAAGCTCCTGCGCAGTGCCCACCCGAATGGCGCCGTGGCGCTCAACGTTTAGCCGGGCCAGCTCATCTGCATTCGCCAGTTTTTCATGCAGCGTAGGATTATTTTCCAGTACCGCCAGATTCACATCAGCGACAAGTTCCAGCAACGTGCCATATTGCGGGACTTCCTGCTGGTACATTGCTGACATTGCCTGCGAAAATTGTTCCCGAATCTCATCTGCCGTGATGGTGTTCGCCATAATGTCATGCCTCCAGTGAATATTACCTGGAGTGTAGAAAACGCCGCTGACTCCGGTGGGAAGAATTTACAAAGTGTGACCCCGCGTAAATTTCCCACCCCTACAGACGGTGAACAGAACCTACAGGCGTGGTTTTAAATGACTTTCCAGCCAGGGCAACATCTGTTTTTTACGGCTGAGCATCCCCTCCACCTTACAGGGTTGCGGGATGTCTGACAGCTCTGGGCCGGCAAACCACAGGCTGGTGTCGCCCAGATTAATATCGGTGAGCATCAGTACAACCAGCGCGGCATTCTTTTCCTCTGCATAGCGCGCCATTTCCAGACGGAGATCGTCCAGCACCGCATCCACCTGTTGCAGCGCATACAGTTCAAGCTGCGCCACACAAACCGAATGTCCATGAATGGTGAAGGTTTTAATGTCTTTCTGCAGAAGCTCGCGAGCGCTCATGCCTTCCACGCTTGTTTTAGCAGACAGCAGGTCGCGACTAAACGCCTCGAGATCCACACCGGTTTTTTGGGCCAGGGCCTCCACCGCCAGGCGATCGTCAGAGGTGGTCGTTGGTGAGCGAAGCGTGACAGTGTCACTCAATGCGGCACCCAGCAATAAAACGGCCTCAGCGGCAGACAACTGGCTGCGCTCCTCTTCCGTCATCAGTTGCCATAACAGCGTCGCGCTGCTGCCGACTGGCTTCACCCACACTTCTGGTGGCAGACGAGTGACTAATCCACCGAGTCGGTGATGATCGATAATTCCCACGACGTTGCTTTCTGCCAGCGATGCCGGCCCCTGGGCAGGCTCGGTGAAATCGACCAGCCACACATCACGATCGGTCAGTTCAAACGTCAGCCGTTCGGGCATCGTCAGTCCTGCATACTCAAAGATAAATTGCGTTTCGCGGTTAGGTTCGCCCAGACGCCATGCCGTCGCCTGCTGGCCACGTAAAGTAAGCCAACGCGCCGTCATGGCGGCGGTACAAATGGCATCGCTATCGGGGTTAAGGTGCCCTATTACATCTATCATTAATCAGTGCCTTGTGAAGAGAATGGTTCAAAAGCAAACAATAACGAAAGTATATCGACTGGACGGATTCTCTTCCATGATCCCACCACCCGGTGGCGCTGTACAAAACATAAGCAAAATAAATCAATTGTAAGTAAAATAGGATAAATGTTAATAATATTTTGCTATCAAGTTATCAAAATCGAACAACTTCACTTGTCACCGATACGACTCTGTTTTTAACATCGCTTATGGAAAAAAATGTTCTGTTCAATCAGCGCATTCGCTTGCGCCACCTTCATACTTTTGTCGCCGTTGCACAGCAGGGAACGTTGGGCCGCGCGGCTGAGACCCTTAACCTGAGCCAACCAGCCCTCTCCAAAACGCTGAATGAACTGGAGCAACTGACCGGTACCCGGCTCTTTGAGCGTGGTCGCCTTGGCGCACAATTAACGCTGCCCGGAGAACAGTTTCTTACCCACGCAGTCAGAGTGCTGGATGCGCTCAACACCGCCGGACAAGCCTTAAACCAGCGCGAAGAGTCACAGACGGATGTCGTACGGATTGGCGCCTTACCCACCGCGGCCCTGGGCATTCTGCCGGCGGTCATTGGCCCGTTCCATAAGCAGCAAATGGAGACCACGCTGCAGGTTGCCACCATGAGTAATCCCATGATCCTGGCGGGTTTAAAGTCAGGGGAAATTGATCTCGGTATTGGCCGTATGGCCGATCCGGAATTGATGGTTGGTCTGAACTACGAGCTGTTATTTCTGGAATCGCTCAAACTGGTCGTGCGCCCTAACCACCCGTTGTTGCAGGAAACCATCACGCTGAGTCGGGTGATGGAGTGGCCGGTGGTGGTTTCACCAAAAGGAACAGCCCCTCGCCAGCACGCAGAGGCGTTGTTGCAAAGTCAGGGCTGCAAAATGCCGCCGGGCTGTATTGAAACGCTGTCAGCATCGCTCTCCCGCCAACTGACGGTCGATTACGACTATGTGTGGTTTGTCCCTTCAGGCGCGGTTAGAGAAGATTTACGCCAGGCGACGCTGGTGTCGTTGCCGATACCCACCCACGGTGCGGGTGAACCCATCGGCATTCTTACCCGTGTCGATGTGCAGCTCTCTCAGGCCGCACAGATCCTGATCGCCGCAATACGCAAAACCGTACCGTTTTGATGCCAAAAATTAAGGGACCATCAGGTCCCTTAATTGATTTTATTGTTAAAACGTTTCCCAGTTATCGCCACTGGCAGTTGCCGCCTGCGGGCGTGAATGGTCAGGCTTTGTCGTCACAGGAACGCGTTTAATAGCACTTGTCCCTGTTAAACGGAATGTGCCAACAGCTTCCGTTAAGCGCGCCGCCTGCTCTTCCAGCGATGCCGCTGCGGCAGAGGCTTCTTCAACCAGCGAGGCATTTTGCTGCGTTACCTTATCCATTTCTGAAATTGCCTGGCTCACCTGGACGATACCCCGGCTCTGCTCATCAGAGGCCGCCGCAATTTCCAGCATAATGTCGGTGACGCGTTTTACCGCATCGACAATATCCGTCATCGTATTGCCCGCGGCGACCACTTCTCCGGAGCCCTGGTCAATCAGTCGGACGGATTCGCTGATCAATCCTTCAATCTCTTTTGCCGCCTGAGCGCTGCGGCTTGCCAGCGTGCGCACCTCACTGGCAACCACGGCAAATCCACGGCCCTGCTCTCCTGCCCGCGCCGCTTCAACCGCTGCGTTCAGCGCCAGAATATTGGTCTGGAAAGCAATGCTGTTAATAACGGCTGTGATTTCGGAGATTTTCTTCGAACTCGTTGAGATATTGCCCATGGTTTTGACCACGCCAGAAACCATCTGACCGCCCCGACTGGCCTTGCCGGAAGCATCTTCTGCCAGCTTGCTCGCATGATGCGCGTTGTCGGCGTTTTGCTTCACCGTCGCCGTCAACTCTTCCATGCTGGCCGCCGTTTGTTCAATCGCCGCAGCCTGTTGTTCGGTACGTGAAGACAGATCGGTGTTCCCCGCCGAAATCTCACTGGTACCGCGATAAATCTCTTCCGCGCCCTGACGCACCGTGCCTACCGTTTTCCCCAGCGAACGTTGCATTGTTTGCAGATGGCGGCTCAGGCGACCAATTTCGCTGCGCCCGGTCGGTTCCTCCGACATGGTGAGATCCCCCGCTGAAATTTGCTCAATACGCTGGGCGGCACGCAACAGAGGATGAATGACGGTACGGCGCAGAACAATGAACGTCATCACGGTCAGCGCCAGCGCAAGAACGAATGCGCCCAGCATAAAAGCCATACCAAGCTGTGTACGCTGATGCGCCTGTTCGCTTAACTGATGCGCCCTGGTGGTACGAATGTCGATCGCCTTTAACAGCACCTTGTTGTACGCAGAATCCAGCGGTCTGGCCTGTTCATTTTCATGGTTGATGATCGCCTCAAACATGCCGTTTTTAGCGTACTTCAGCATCGGCTGTAAGCCGTCGGTATAGGCTTTGAAGCTGGCGCTCAGTTCAGCGTCTAACGCTTCATCGGCAGACGTTTTTACCGCGCGTGACATATAAGCATTGAAACCGTCCTGCGACTGCTTAATCCGTTTTTCTGCCTCGGCGATATTGGCCTTCATGTCATCCATTTCGGCAATACGGCTCGCCGCGCCGGCGTGGATCATGTTGATACGCGCTGTACGCAAGTGGTTAGAGCTGTTAGATAACCCCATCCTGACCTGAATCTCATCGGTCACGTCGCGCTGATCGCGATCGGCCTGCATAAGAAAATAGCTTGCCAGCCCGGAACTTAAGGCGAACAGCAGAAGGATGCCACCGAGAATGGAGGAAAACAGCGGAACCAGCCGGATTTGATGCAGAAAGCCCAGTTTATGCTGAGCTTGCATCGATGTAGTGTTGTCCATGACCGTCGACTCTCTTGTAGGGTTTATGCGTGAAAACACGCCCGTTAGATAGTCATCGGCAATCCGGGAAGTTTACTTACCGTGAAAAGCGCCAGATTCGTCACACTTTCACAACATAATTCTAAAAAATTCAGGAAAGTGCCAGCGGCGAAATCCGCTGGCCAATGAATCAGTTATCGCCAAAGTGGATAACGGTACGGATGGATTTACCCTGATGCATTAAATCGAACGCGTCGTTAATCTGCTCCAGCGGTAAACGGTGGGTAATAAACGGATCCAACTGAATTTTCCCGCTCATCGCATCTTCAACCATACCAGGAAGCTGAGTACGCCCCTTCACGCCGCCAAACGCGGAACCGCGCCAGACACGCCCGGTAACTAACTGGAACGGACGTGTTTTGATCTCTTGTCCGGCTCCTGCCACGCCAATAATGATGCTTTCGCCCCATCCTTTATGGCAGCATTCCAGCGCCGCGCGCATCACGTTAACGTTACCGATACATTCGAAACTAAAGTCCACGCCGCCATCGGTAAGCTCGACAATCACATCCTGAATCGGTTTGTCGTAATCCTTCGGATTGATGAAATCGGTCGCGCCCATTTCACCTGCCAGCGTAAATTTTTCCGGATTGGTATCAACGGCCAGAATACGCCCGGCTTTCGCCTGCGCCGCGCCCTGAATCACCGCCAGACCAATACCGCCCAGACCAAATACAGCGACGGTATCACCTTCTTTCACTTTTGCGGTGTTATGGACCGCTCCGATACCGGTGGTCACGCCACACCCCAGCAGACACACTTTGTCCAGCGGAGCCTGCGGGTTAACCTTCGCCAGAGAGATCTCCGCACATACGGTGTATTCGCTGAAGGTACTGGTGCCCATATAGTGATAAATCGGCTCGCCGTTATACGAGAAACGGGTGGTGCCATCCGGCATCAGACCTTTGCCCTGGGTCGCACGTACGGCCTGACACAGGTTAGTTTTACCCGATTTACAGAACTTACACTCGCCACATTCTGCGGTGTATAGCGGGATCACATGATCGCCCGGTTTCAGGCTGGTAACGCCTTCACCCACTTCAACCACAATGCCGCCACCTTCATGGCCGAGCACCGCCGGGAAAACCCCTTCCGGATCGTCGCCTGAGAGCGTAAAAGCATCAGTATGGCACACGCCGGTGTGGGTAATTTTAACCAGCACTTCACCTTTCTTTGGCGGTGCGACATCGATTTCGACAATTTTTAACGGTTGGCCAGGGCCGAATGCAACTGCTGCACGTGATTTCATTTGTCTCTTCCCATTATTGCGAGGTGATGGTGTTATTTTAGATAAGCACGCAGAAGATGGCCGATTTCAGCCATGCGCACGGCACGCTGGTCTGGGGTTGTTTCCCCGCTGACCAGTTCGTCTTTCAGGTGGATCTCAACCATTTCGCCCATCAGGCCATTGGATGCGCCGCGCACGGCGGCAATTTGTTGCAGGATAGCCAAACACGGCTCGCCGGACTCCAGCGCGCGCTCAAGCGCATCAACCTGACCGCGAATACGGCGTACACGGGTGAGAATGCGTTTTTTATCTTCGGGTGAATGCGGCATACGCCCTCCAAATACTATAGGGGGGTATACTATCAGTCTTTTTAACTAATTGTAAAATAAATAACTTGTTATTATTTAATACGTTGTACAAACAGCACATTTAGACATATGTGGGCATATCACCGTGTTAAGCGGTTTTAGAGCCGCAACACCGAGCGCTTTTCGATGTATTCTGCATCGCTGAACAGTCCGGATTTTTTCTGGAGCAGCGTAACTGGATTGTCACTCGCAAAGAGCAGTCAGTTGAAGACTCATGTAATTATGAACAATACGAATACCCCCGACTACAAACCGGGGGTTTCTATTTTTTAATACGCTATATATAATAATTAGTTACTTATTCCGTAACTGCACACTCTGGCACGCGAATTTCCTTAATGAGCCTGGAAAAACTTTTTAACGAACACATTCCCTGACTATTTTTCTCTTCACATGCAATTAATTTTAAATCAACTTTGCCGGCAGGTTTTTCTAACGACAACGGTTGTATATCCCTCATATCTCTCAGCGTCTGATAAACAAATGAAACCTGAACCCAATCCGTATTATCACTGGTTCTTTTCCACTTTTCGAATACAAGCTCCCCACCAGGAGGGGTATTATCGGGTTGACCGGGCAGCGACCAGTTAAGATCTAAAGCCCCGCTTAAATTTGCAAGATTGGTATCATGACCAGCAATAAACAACAGAGATACGGGTAATTTTATGCCATACCTGTTTTCTGTTGTACCATTTGTCAATAATGCAGTGTCTATCATATCGAGTAATGGTGTGGCTCTACTACGGGCAACTTCTGGAGTTCTTTGCAAAAGATCAAACTGAGCGTTATGCAGACTTAACAAATCTCTCCATTCTTTTTCTCCCGTAATACGCCCCCAGGCTACCTGTGGCATTCCTTGGGCCTCTTGCAACAGAAATATCTCAGTCAGCGTGGAAGAAAGACTCCAGGCACCAGGTAATGATACATTGTCAGGAGTAACCTTAAGTTCAGACGGTAAAGCCTCTGGTAATGTGCATTTCGTAGACTTTTCTGTAGTCTTACATGTCTCCGATTGTGAGAAATTTAAAACATTTTCCAGGGTCCGAAATGAAGATTGATAGCGTTGGGTATACAGTTCAATATTTCCTCCGGCCCGTTCCAGAATAGCGTTTTTAACCTTCAATGTGTTAAACGAACATTTCCCCATTTTTACCGGATTAAAAAGAGGATCAGTTTTTTCTTCATCCTTCTGATAATGCACTTGAATTTGACATTTTGGTGCTAACCCAGCCAGAAACGCCTCACCCGTTTTACGGGTGCGTTGATCCGTGTCTGCAATAACAGCAACCTGCCCTGGAGATGGGCACGTTTGATTATTCAACAGACCTTTGCTTGTGAACCATAAACGTTGATACTGACCTAATTCAGAAACAAGTTCTCCCCCACGAGGCGTTAGCCATCCTAACGGCACATCCCATTGTGGCCATTGATCGGGTGTGACATCTTTCATTATTGGAGTGAACTTCGTAGGTGCTCTTACTCCATGACGGCTCACTATCACAACCCGCTCAAGTTTCATACCGTTCTGCTCTTCAGCATGTATTGAGAAAGAACCGCATAAGAAAGAGAAAAATAATAAACGAATGATGAATGTACTCATTACCAGCACCACCTTTTCGTAAGTGAAAAACAAACAACTCGTATAAGCCAGTTCGATAACTGGTTCTATCAGATAGAAATAATCCTACTCCTGAGTTCACAACAATCCAACTTTTTGAATATCAACTTTGTATCTTATCGAAGTATTAAAGGAGCGCTAATTTAGCCGCGCTGGAAAGGTATCCAAAGTTATGGAATCGTTGGCAATTTACAACGTCCTGTCATTGAAAGGATAATTGATCCGGTATAAATAAGGTGGGCGGAAGCCTTGTTTGACTATCAATTTACCCGCAGCAAATCACTGTATCTCGTTGTATAACGTGGTGAAAGCATGTCTCGCTTCATCGCCCACGGCTGCTGTATCCCTTGCCCGGCAAAGTAGAGCGTTCCTTTCCCCTTTTCAGCATTAAGAGTATCCAGTAGGTCCATCAATTTATCGCTGTTACGCCGTGGGGCGTTATTATCAAAAAGATTCAGCTGTGCAACGCCAGAGCTAAAAAAATCCCCCAGCATAACGCCCGCTTTTTGATAACGTAGCCCCTCTCGCCAAACGGCGTCCAGGCTGCGCGTGGCTGCTGTAATAATGTCCCGGCTATCCTGAGTTGGCGTCAGCAGTTTTATCGATGCGCTGTTACCGTAATAAGGTTCATTCAGGGCAAACGGACTGGTTTTGATAAACGTAGAGATAAACCGGCAGTACTGGTGTTCTCTGCGCAGCTTTTCCGCAGCACGTGAAGCATAGGTGCAAATGGCCTCTCTCATGGCGTTGTAATCCGTGAGTTTTTCACCAAACGATCTTGAGCAGATAATTTCCTGCTTATCCGGCGCAAACTCTTCCAGCGCCAGACAAGGCTCACCGCGCAATTCCCGGACGGTTCGCTCAAGCACGACGCTGAAATGTTTACGAATGAAGCGAATATCGGTATCCGCGAGGTCGAGAACCGTTTTAATGCCCATGACGTCCAGTTTCTTGCCGATACGGCGTCCGATGCCCCAGACTTCATCAACCGGGAGTGCTGCCATCAGCTTACGCTGGCGTTCAATATTTGAGAGATCCACGACTCCGCCCGTCTGTTCCTGCCACTTTTTGGCCGCATGGTTCGCCAGTTTGGCCAGGGTTTTGGTCTGAGCAATGCCGACCCCAACCGTGAGACGTGTTTTCTGCAAAATGGTTGCTCTGATTTCCTGACCAAAATCCGTAAGATCCCTGCAGTTTCGCACGCCCGTTAAATCACAAAAGGCTTCATCAATACTGTATATCTCCACGCGTGGCGATAACTCCTCGAGAATCGACATCACCCTGCTGCTCATATCCGCATACAGTTCGTAGTTCGAACTAAAACAGAACACGCCATAGCGCCTGAACAGATCTTTCTGTTTGAAGTACGGAGCGCCCATATTAACGCCAAGCGCCTTTGCCTCTACGCTGCTGGCAATAACGCAACCATCGTTATTTGAAAGAACGACAACGGGCTTCCCTTTCAGATCAGGCCGGAATGCCGACTCACAGCTGGCATAAAACGCGTTAACATCCACCAGTGCAAACATCATCAGCCCGCTGCTTTAATGATAAATGTCACCACGCCAAATATATCCAGCGTGTCCTCGCTGCTAATCATGATCGGCGCGTAGGCGCTGTTCTCTGGCTTCAGCATCACAACCGGATGTAATTGCAGGCGTTTAACGGTGAATTCGCCCTCAACGGCGGCAATAACGATGTCTCCATGGGCAGGTTTTCTGGCGCTGTCGACAATCAGTAAATCGCCCTCGCCGATCCCTGCCCCCCTCATGGAGTCGCCAGATGATTTAACAAAATAGGTTGCGCTGGGATGCCGTACCAGCAGGTCATTGAGGTCGATACGTTTCTCAACGTAGTCCTGTGCAGGAGATGGAAAACCGCAGGGCACAAGATCGCTAAATAACGGAAAGTGTTTAATTTCGCGGCGTTCCGCAGGCTGGAAAAACAACATAATAATCTGCCTCTCATTTACTGTATTTATATACAGTAGTTTTAATAAGAGCAGCAATCAAGTAGCGAGTGTGATGAACTGGACGTTGTTTAACCATCTTGTCGGTAAGTTTTTATGATGTCTGGAAAAATAATCGGCTAAAAAAATACCCCGCATTTGCGGGGCATTACATCAGGAGCGTTTTCGCGGCATCATGCGCAGCAGCGTATTGTCCTTCCAGAAATAGTGGTGCATCAGGGCCGCAGCGGCATGCAGAGCAATAACAAAATAGCCCAGATTTGCCAGCGTCACGTGCCAGGACTTCAGCATATCCACTACATCAAAATTGGCCTCTGCCGCATGCGGCATAACGATGCCGAATGCAATCCACGGGTTACCCCGGTTGTACATCATCACCAGTCCAATAATCGGCAGAATAATAAACAGCAGATAAATAACCAGATGCCCCAGATGCGCCATTCCGGTCATCATCGGCTTCGGTTTTGGCACAATCGGCGGTGCCGGATATTTTAGCCTGACCAGCAGACGCGCCACCATCAGCGTTAAAATAGTGATGCCACAGGATACGTGCACCATGTTAAATAAGGGACGATAGCTGCGCGGGAAAAATCCGCGAAACTCCATAGCGCTGTAGGCCACAATGACCAACAAAAAGACCAGCCAGTGAATGCCAATTTGCAGGCCAGAATACTTATTCCCCATAACACTTCCTGAATAAAAACAATAATGCGTCACCATAACGGGCTTTTGTTAAAAATTCATTAACTTTTGCTCACCCGGCTTATTCTTATGGATCGCCAGCAAAGTGTGAGAATTGCGCCGGGTGGCGTACAGGCTCACCCGGCGAAAACTTAGGACTGCAGATACACCACCTGCGTTTGCAGATATTCGTTCAGACCGTGTTTACCGTCAGCTCCGCCAATCCCGGACTTGCGCCAGCCAGCATGAAAGCCCTGCATCGCCTCGAAGTTTTCACGATTAATATAGGTTTCGCCGAACTTCAGCCCTTTGATCGCCTTCATCGCCGTATTCAGATTCTGCGTATAGATCGATGAGGTCAGACCGTAATCGCTGTCATTGGCCATCGTCAGCGCCTGTTCCAGCGTATCAAACGCTACCACCGGTAGCACCGGACCAAACGTCTCCTCGTGCATAATCGCCATCTCCTGGCGCACGTCTAACAGTAACGTCGGTGGATAGTAATACCCTTTGCCGGAAACGGCCTTACCGCCCAGCACCACTCTGGCGCCTTCCTGCACCGCTCGTGCAACTTTCTGCTCTACACGCTCCAGCGCAGCGGCGTTAATCAGCGGCCCCATTGCAATATCATTGCGCTCAGCCGGATTGCCAAACTGCACGGCTTTCATCGCCTCGCCCAGACGATTGACGAATTGGTCATAAATACCTTTCTGAACGTACACGCGCTCGGCACAGTTGCATACCTGTCCGGTGTTGATCACCCGCGAGTCAACAATTGCCTTTACGGCCAGTTCAAGATCGGCATCATCCATCACGATAGCCGGGGCCTTGCCGCCCAACTCCAGACAAACTTTGGTGATATTTTTAGCCGCCGCAGCCATAATTTTCTCACCCGCCCCGACGCTACCGGTCATGCTCACCATGGCCACCTTCGGGTTTGCGGCCAGCGCCTGACCGACCGTTTCACCACGTCCCAGTACCAGATTAAATACGCCGCGCGGCAAGCCAATATCATCAACAATTTTGGCAAAGGCGATGGCGTTATTCGGTGTAAATTCACTCGGCTTAATGACAATGGTATTACCCGTCAACAGTGCGGGAGCCAGTTTGCGGGCAATCAGGAAAAATGGAAAGTTCCACGGCAGAATGCCCGTAGTCACGCCCAAAGCGCGCTTAAACAGCAGAATATTCTCACCCGGACGATCGCTTTGCAGGATCTCGCCTTCATAGCGACGCGCCCACTCCGCCATGTAATCGATATAGTCGGCGGTAAACGAGACTTCGACCTCAGCCAGTTGCTGTATTTTTCCACCCTCCGCCACAATCAGCGCGCTGATTTCACTGGCTCGCTGACGGATACCCGCAGAAATTTTGCGTAACCAGTTCGCCCGTTCAATGGCGGGCAGCGCTTCCCATTGCGGCTGAGCGCGCTGTGCAGCATCGATCGCTTTACACGCATCCTCGGCACGTCCATCGGGAATACGCGAGATCACCTCTTCCGTGGCAGGATTGACGACATCAATCCAGGCATCATCGTGCCAGGTCACAAACTGCCCATCGATATACATAGGATGTTGTACGGGTACTGACATGCGGCTCTCCTGTGATTGATTTGTTTTTAACAAGTAAAACTATTGTTAATTAATATCAATCATGCAGGTCGTATTATGGCTGGAGTGGCTGTTCTGTGAGCGGCTTCATAAAAGCGTCTGGCAAAGTGATGATGAAGGGAAAAAACAGGTGTGATTTTTGCCCGTTTGCCGCAAAACGCCGACAAACGGGCAACAGGAATTACAGAGAGCGGCTCTCCAGTAAGTCAGTCAGCACGATGTCATTTTGCAACTGCTGCCAGGCTTGCTCAACGTTCTGAGGAATATCAACATGGGCAATAAAATCGCGGCCGCACGGCCCATAACCGGTGGCATCATCACGCAGGCGAGGAAGCTCACCGGTTATGAGAGACAGATAGCGATCCACTGACCACAAACCTTCTGCTGCTGGCACAAAATCCACGCCGTCTTGCTGTTGGGCCAGCTCAGGGATGAATCCAGGGAAACTCAACCAGCGCGGCGCATGCGGCTCATCGCGGGTTACGCGCTGAAAGGTTGCCATCGTGCGACGTTGCATAGTGGGATCCTGTACCACAATGACGGTATGAATACTTTCCGTCGCCTGATTCAATAATGCACAGCTAAAACGGGCATTCTCACCGCAGTTTGTTGACTGGTCTTCCACCCAAATCTTCTCCCCCGGGATTTGCCAGAACTGATGTGCGATATCGGCAAGGATCGCCGCTTCCGCGCGTCCGGTGGTACGAATGATGTTGTAACGAGGATGCTCTGCAATCGCGTCATACAAAAATCGTGTGGAGTGACCGATGCCACCGCTAATCAACAAGGGAACCTGTTGCTCTTTCGCGATCCGGCAGGCGGCATCGATGGTCGGAATAACCGCGTTCCCTGCCAGAATCACGCAATCTGACTGAACGGTGATATTCCCCGTAAAATCATTCTGCGCCAACCATCGCCCTACGGTATTGATCGCCGCAAGCGTGGTTGAGGAAAGTGTCGGAAACTGGCTCATACTCATGACTCCTGATCTTAATGCTTTATCGGGTTGCATACCGGGCGGTGACGTCACCTTACCCGGTATGCTGTCTGGTACCGATTTATCCCGAAATCTGCTCCATCGCCTGCAAAATACGTTTATCGGAAATCGGATACGGCGTACCAAGCTGTTGGGCAAAATAGCTGACGCGCAGCTCTTCTATCATCCAGCGGATCTCTTTGACATCGTCATCTTCACGGCGCGCGGGAGGCAGTTTATTGAACCACTGCTGCCAGGCCTGCTGCACGCTATCCACTTTCAGCATCTGCGCACGGTCACGATGCGGGTCGATAGCCAGTTTTTCCAGACGCTTTTCGATAGCCTGCAAATAACGCAGCGTATCGCCCAGACGCTTGAAACCATTGCCGGTAACAAATCCACGGTACACCAGCCCACCCATCTGCGATTTGATATCCGCAAGCCCCAGCGCCATGGTCATATCCACGCGCCCTTTCAGACGTTTGTTGATATTAAACACTGCGGTCAGAATTTGTTCGACCTGCTTAGCAATATCCACCACCGTATCGTTCAGTTCAGCCCGCACTTTCTCATGCAGCGCCGCAAAGCCTTCTTCGGTCCACACCGGACCACCGTTGGCGTCGATCAGTTGATCCACACCACAGGATATACAGTCGTCAATCAAATCCAGCACTTTACCGTACGGGTTAAAATACAGCCCCAGCTTGGCTTTGTTGGGCAGTTTCTCATGCAAATATTTGATTGGTGAAGGAATATTCAGCAACAACAGGCGGCGTAAACCGCACCACATCGCCTGCTGTTGCTCCAGCGGGTTATCAAACAGTTTGATGGCAACGCTGTCACGCTCATCCACCAGCGCTGGCCAGGCTTTGACCTTATAGTTACCGCGTTTTTGCTCGTAACTCTCCGGAAGCTGACCGAAGCTCCAGATGTGCAACCCGCTCTGTTCGATACCGTCATCCGCCACCGCAGACAATGTTTCCTGAACTTTACCCTTCAGTGCGTCTTTCAGATCCTGCAGCGAACGTCCTTCCTGCAGCTTTTTGTTCTTATCATCCACTACCCGGAAGGTGATTTTTAGGTGATCGGGCACCTGATCCCAATGCCAGTCTTCACGGTCAACGGTCACGCCGGTCATGCGGCGCAGTTCACGCTCCAGCGAGTCCAGAAGCGGCAGTTCCAGCGGCGTGACGCGACCTAAAAACGCTTCCGCATAGTTTGGCGCGGGCACAAAGTTGCGTCGTACCGGTTTCGGCAAAGACTTAATCAGGGCGATCACCAGTTCACGGCGCAGCCCCGGAATTTGCCATTCAAAACCGCTCTCTTCGATCTGATTGAGCAGCGGGAGCGGAATATGCACGGTCACACCATCCGCATCGGCTCCGGGTTCGAACTGGTAACTTAACCGTAGTTTGAGATTGCCCTGATGCCAGAAGTTCGGGTAATCCAGCTTACTGATTTTTTCCGCGCCCTCTTTGATGAGCATGCTCTTTTCAAAGTTGAGCAGATCCGGCGTTTCACGGCTGATCTTTTTCCACCAGCTGTCAAAGTGACGCGCGGAGACTACATCATGGCTGATGCGTTGGTCGTAAAACTCAAATAGCGTCTCATCATCAACCAGAATGTCGCGACGGCGCGATTTGTGCTCTAACTCTTCCACCTCAGCGCGTAACTTCAAATTGTCACGGAAAAACGCATGGCGCGTTTGCCAGTCGCCTTCCACCAGCGCATGGCGGATGAACAGTTCACGCGACAACGCGGGATCGATCTGGCTGTAGTTCACCTTACGGGCTGCAACAATCGGTAAACCGTAGACGGTAACCTTTTCTGTTGCCATCACTGCGCCCTGCGCACGTTCCCAGTGCGGTTCACTGTATGAACGTTTGATCAGATGCTGGGCAACCGGTTCGACCCATTCAGGATCGATACGTGCAGCAATACGTCCCCACAGGCGGCTGGTTTCTACCAGCTCCGCTACCATCGTCCACTTCGGCGGTTTTTTAAATAGACCAGAGCCAGGGAAGATCGAGAAGCGAGCGTTACGCGCCCCGGTAAATTCCTGTTTATCGGCATCTTTCATCCCGATATGTGACAGTAAACCGGTCAGCAACGCGACGTGGATCTCTCTGTATTCAGCGGGTTCGCTGTTAACAGGAATCCCTAACTCTTTCACCACCTGACGCAGTTGCGTGTAGATATCCTGCCATTCACGCACGCGCAGGTAGTTCAGAAAATCAAGTTTGCACTGACGACGGAACTGGTTTGACGACAGCGCTTTCTGCTGCTCGCCGAGATAGTTCCACAGATTCACAAATGCGAGGAAATCAGACTCTTTGTCGTGGAAACGGCGATGCTTCTCGTCGGAGGCCTGCTGCTTGTCCATCGGGCGCTCGCGCGGATCCTGAATAGACAGCGCCGAGGTGATAATCATCGCCTCACGTACGCAGCCATGTTTTTGCGCTTCCAGCACCATGCGAGCCAGGCGTGGATCCACCGGCAGTTGCGAGAGCTGACGGCCCAATGGCGTCAGTTTGTAAGCGGTTGTCTGTTCGTCGGTGGTTATCGCCCCCAGTTCTTCGAGCAGGCGTACACCGTCCTGAATGTTACGTTTATCCGGCGCTTCAACAAACGGAAACGCCGCGATATCGCCCAGCCCCAAGGCGGTCATCTGCAAAATAACGGACGCCAGGTTGGTACGCAGGATCTCCGGGTCGGTAAACTCCGGGCGCGACAGGAAATCGTCTTCAGAATACAGACGAATACAGATCCCCTCCGAAACACGACCGCAACGGCCTTTACGCTGGTTGGCAGAGGCCTGCGACACCGGTTCAATCGGCAAGCGCTGAACTTTGGTGCGGTAACTGTAACGGCTGATACGCGCAGTACCCGGATCAATCACATACTTGATCCCCGGAACGGTCAGCGAGGTTTCCGCCACGTTGGTCGCCAGCACGATACGGCGACCGCTGTGCGACTGGAACACACGGTTCTGCTCGCTGTTGGAAAGACGCGCATACAGCGGTAGCACTTCGGTATGGCGCAAATCCAGCTTATTCAGCGCATCGGCGGTATCGCGGATTTCGCGCTCGCCGCTCATGAAGATCAAAATGTCGCCCTGACTTTCACGGCCTAACTCATCTACGGCATCAAAAATTGCCTGCAATTGGTCACGCTCGGTGTCATCTGCGTCTTCAACAATTGGACGATAGCGAACTTCCACCGGATAGGTTCGACCAGAGACTTCGATAATCGGTGCATTATTGAAATGCTTTGAAAAACGCTCCGGATCGATGGTTGCCGAAGTGATGATAATTTTTAGATCCGGACGGCGCGGCAGAAGCTCTTTCAGATAGCCGAGCAGAAAATCGATATTCAGGCTGCGCTCATGCGCTTCATCGATGATGATGGTGTCGTACTGCATCAGCAGCCGATCCTGCTGGATTTCCGCCAGCAGGATACCGTCCGTCATCAGCTTAACCATGGTGTTGTCGCTGACATGATCGCTAAAACGGACTTTATAACCGATACAACCGCCCGGCTCGGTTTGCAGCTCTTCTGCAATACGGTTCGCCACGGTACGCGCCGCCAGACGACGCGGCTGGGTATGGCCGATCAGCCCTTTTACCCCGCGCCCGAGCTCCATACAGATTTTGGGTAACTGAGTGGTTTTCCCTGACCCCGTTTCCCCGGCGACAATCACCACCTGGTTATCGCGGATCGCTTCCAGAATATCCTGTTTTTTCTGACTGACGGGCAGGTTTTCCGGGTAGCTGATGACCGGACGCGCGGCTTCACGCAGCACAACTTTACCTGCAGCGTGATCAATCTCTTTTGCCATCTCCTGGTAAATGGCCTGTTGTGCATCAGGATTTTTAACCTTCTTCACGCCCTGCAGGCGGCGGGCAAAACGCTGTCTGTCACGCAGCATCAGTGAATCCAGCTGTTGCTGCAACATGTTGAAGGTTAATTTTTGTTGTTCTGTCATAGCGTTAAAAGGCAGTGCTCTGCCGGGTTAAATCTCTTTTAGATGATAGGTATAGAGTACCACATCAGCGCTTTTCATGTGTTGTTCAATAATTTCGAACATAGGATTCGATATATTGCGCTATCACTGCGACAGGATTGTGAATAAAGTGTCAACAAGCAACGGGGCACGCCCCCTTCAAACACATAAAAGGAAACACCCATGAGCAAGGTATTAGTTCTTAAATCCAGTATTCTGGCAGGGTACTCTCAGTCTGGTCAGTTGTCTGATTATTTTGTTGAACAGTGGCGTGAAAAGCACTCCGCTGATGAAATCACCGTCCGTGACCTGGCTGCAAATCCTGTTCCGGTACTGGATGGCGAACTGGTGGGTGCGCTGCGCCCGAGCGATGCGCCGCTGACACCGCGTCAGCAGGAAGCGCTGGCGTTGTCCGATGAGCTGATTGCTGAGCTGAAAGCGCATGATGTGATTGTTATCGCCGCGCCGATGTATAACTTCAACATCCCAACCCAGCTGAAAAACTATTTCGATCTGATTGCCCGTGCAGGTGTGACTTTCCGTTATACCGAGAAAGGTCCGGAAGGTCTGGTGACGGGTAAACGCGCAGTCGTGTTGACCAGCCGTGGTGGTATCCATAAAGATACGCCGACCGACCTGATCACGCCGTATCTGAACGTATTCCTGGGCTTTATTGGCATCACCGACGTGAACGTCGTCTTTGCTGAAGGCATTGCGTACGGCCCGGAAGTGGCGTCCAAAGCGCAGTCCGATGCGAAAGCCGCTATCGACAGCGTCGTCGCTGCCTGATAATTCACCCTCTCACCATCCGGTGGGAGGGTTTCTCCAGCATTTACTTCTTTACCTGCACCTGTTTGCCGTGAATGCGGTTAATATCGCGCCAGATGGTTGCATAATCTCTGCACTTCGCCAGATTCTCTTCCCAGCAATGCAGCAAAAATTGTTCTGGCTCGGCAACATCCCGGCTTAACAGCTTGAATATCCAACGATTCCAGACATACCACTTGAAAAGCCACATGATTTCACTCCGCAACGCGACCGGTGTTGAACTATATCAGCCTCAGTTTGATGCCGTGTGGCAACTATTGCGATGTCGATGAATAAGTCAGCGTCGTGCCTCTCCGGTTGTGTGCAGAGAAGATTTATTATTTTCTCAACCACTTACCATTGATGCCCTGGACGTACTCCCCTGGTTTAGCCCGAGCGACCAGCTTTTGTCCGGCCATTTTCGCCACTTCATCTGGAGGAATGTTATTGCTCTCAGCCAGTTGCTGATAGCTGGCGCTGCGTGCTTTATTAATCTCACTCACCAGCGCCTGCGTTTCGGCGTCGGTTTGCAATGCCACCAGATAACCATTAAGCGTTTCGCCCACCCGCCCCTGGGTTCTGGCTTCATTCAAGGTCAATGCCCACCCATTGCCACTGAATAAACTCAATGCCACCAGGATCACTGCAAGCTGTATTTTCATCGTGACCTCAGAACAAATCGCTGCGCGATTTTAATAAGCTCTCAACGTCTTTATCGACTTTGATATGGATCTCATGCTCGATTTTGACGTTCATATTAATAGTGATCGGCTCTTTAGGCGCAGCCACTTCGATTCTGGGTGTGCACCCGCTCAGCAGAGATGAAGCCAGCAGACCCAGCATGGCAGCTATCGTTTTCATTGTTGTTCCTCACATTCCTTGCCTTCCGGGCAATGGGATTCCGGCAGCGCTGCATTTTGTTCAAGCCATGCCTGTAAATTGTCGCCAAAACGCAAACTACGCCATAGCGTAAAGACGTTTTCCTCATGGGTGTAATTCAAATTAACCGTCCCCACTTTGCCATCCACCCGGCTATTGCCAGTTACGGTTGCCTGCATGGTTAAGACACCGAGATTATCCAAATTTATTTTCGTCCAGGAATGGCTTATTTCCATATAACGCAGCCAGTTAATGGCCGCACCAGCTGCCATATTATCTTTGACGACGGCATCCGCCGTGTCTTTATCAATACGCAGCGTCATAGGCCCCGGGTTGGTCAGCCAGCCGTCTTTAATGATCCACTTTTCGTTATCCAGCCATAACGGCAACGCACCGCTGACCGGGCCAGACATGGCGAATTGCTTGGGATTAACCGCGCTGATAAGCTCGCTGGAAGAGATATTTTGCACCCGTAATAATGCCGGATCGTGCTGCGGCATCCGCAGTTGTTGCATGATGACTTTGCCCCCCAGCAGTTCGGCGCTGACATCGCTTAACAGTAACGGATTGTCTTCACTCCAGGGATACGCCCCCTGTAGATCGGCGGCGATATTTTTCACCGTCACCTGATTCACCACTTCCGCAATACGCAGTGAAATAGGTCCACGCGTACCCAGTTGCCATGCGCCTTCACTAAACCGGAAAGGCAACACAAAATCGACGCCATTAATTTGGTTATCGGGCATCCAGGCGCTACCGCCTTTTAATACCCCATGGCCGCCCGCTTCAAAGCCCTGTTCCGGGGCAGCGGAAAACGCAACCTGCGCATACAGTTCACCTTCACGTAGCTTCATTTTCCAGTCTGGTGGGATGAGCGGTTGGAATACGGTGAGCGATTGTTTTGGCCACCAGGCCTGTCCGCGCAGACGGCTCCCGTCCCAACGGCCATTTACCTGTACTGGACCTATCGCGCCCGCGTGAAGCTGGCCTTTAAACTGGAAAATCGTCGGGTCGGTGCCTTCCACGCTGAACTTCAGGGTTGACGGCGGTAACACGCTCCCCCCGGTAAAGGTAGTGTTCCCTGCGTCCAGCGACAGCGCGCCGCTGAAAGTCGGTTTGTTGGCATCCCGTACCCAGACGATCGGCTCGTCCATCACCAGGCGTGGGGTTTCCACCTTCATGGTGCCGTATTGCAGGTGGTCAAATCCGGTGGAGAGATCAAAAAGCTTCAGGGTGTTGTCATGCCATTCGCCCTTACCCGCCACGTCCCAACGCGCATGCATTGGCGTAAAGCTGCCTTTGCCCCAGTACCGCCACTGCCAGCGACCCGCGTCAGGGAGAAAATCATTTGCCAGACCATCCAGATGCAATTCAAAACCGCCCATCTGGTTTTCATGCGCGCGTAATATAGCCTGCAGACGACCATCTACGCCGCGCTGTGTTACTTTTACGCCCGCCAGCGGCCAGCGAATTTCGTCAATATCCAGCGAGTCAATCACCCGTCCACGCGAACGCAGCAGCGCTCCTGGCTCGAAAGCCAACTGCGGGTCGTTCAGGCTTCCGGTGAGTCTGGCGGGTAATTTGGCGTAGAAGATCAGGTCACCCTGTTTCGCCTCGCCTATCAACTGTAACGGCATGTCGCTACTATCCACACCCAGCTTACCCGGCCCCAGCGTTAATACGGCGTTTCCTTTACCTGCATCGCCTTGGGTCAGTATGTTCAGACGCCCGCTCACCACCGCATTTTCCAGCCCGGCCTGCCAGTTTTCAACTTTCATGCCCAACCGCCCGCTGAGCGGGAATCCCTGATAAGGCCAGTTCCAGCGACCGTCGCTGATGGTTAATTGCTGGCGGGTTATTTCCCACGGAAGATCGAGCAACGGATCGGCATTGTCCCGCGCCATAACGATCAGTTGTCCGCTGTTTTCTTGCCACTCCAGTTCGGCGTCCACCAGTGAGGGCTCCTGCGGCAAGCTCAGAGTAGCAACCGCATGACCGCTCACCGGTAGTCCATCAGGAACCAGCGGCATGGTAAATTCACCGACCAGTTTTACCGGCGGTTGCCCTTCAAATGCGGCTATATCCAGCTCATTTACCGTGAGATTTTGCCCGTGCAGACGCCCCTGGAATTTCACTTTTTCCCCCTGGTAGCGCAGTTGCTGGGTCGATGGCGTTAGCGAGAGAGACAGTTTTCCCTGCCACTCCTGCCAGGGGGAGAGAATAACTTTGTCGATGTTAATCCAGGTATTGGGCAGCATCGATTGCCATTCAGCCAGCGTTTTGGGCGCTGCCGGAGACGCTTCTGTCTGCGGTAATTTAGCCAGGCAAGCGGAATCCAGCTCAATAGTCCCGACATTGAGCAACCAGCGGCTGGGATGGGAAAGATCGGCCTGAGTAATGCGCGCTAGCGGGCAATCATCGACCAGATAGCGGAGTTCCGGGATATGCAGCCCATGCCGTGTCAGCCGTGGGCTCTCATCCAGCGCGATGCGCGTGCCAACAGGTAACCAGACGCCCACCAGCGTAGGAACCCACAGGCCAAGCGTCATGACCAACGTCAGCGGCACGAGAATCAATAATAAGAGAAGTGCCAGAGCGGCTTTATATTTACCCTTCATGGGTAGTTAATATCCTGATTTAGCGAAAATTTAAGCCGGTTTAGGCCAGTATTGTGGCATGTTTAACAGGATATGCCCACATTAAGAATAAATTCCCATGAAGTATATGCACTATTTATCAATCAACGAGAATTAATAAAATAATAGTTAATTCAATTAGATAACGCATGATTTTATATGGCACGCTGTTACACGTGCCGTCGGGAATATAAAGAACTCAGACTCAATGAGGCCTCAGTTCTCCATCGCTATGTTTAGGTCCTAAACGACCTGCTTCTATCAGAATTTCCTCAATGAGCTCTTCGAGGCACTCCCTACCATGATGATCGCAGACCAGATGTACCTGCCGGGAAATCTCCTCAGGTTTCATACCATCACATAATGCCGCCTTAAGCATTAAGGTGGCCCATCGCTTTGCTTCAGAGTGAGTTAACATGACCCCTCCCGATATTTGCTACCTGTATAAGCGTAGCTGTCTGGATGTGATTCGGCTGGCTTTTTACCTGCATCGATTACGGGTATTGAGTTGGACGGAAAAATATCCAGTTGTTGAAATTGAGTAACCTGCCCACACTAACAACAGATGCGCTGAAATTATTCATTACGCCTATGACTATCAATAACTTTTTAGATTTTGTAAAATAATTTGAATTGGATTAATGTGACGTCAAAATCACTGGAGAAAGTCTTATGAAACTCGCCATCTATAGTACAAAACAGTACGACAAGAAGTATCTGCAGCAGGTTAACGAGGCTTTTGGTTTTGAACTTGAATTCTTTGACTTTCTGCTGACGGAGAAAACAGCCAAAACAGCCCATGGCTGTGAAGCCGTCTGTATCTTCGTTAACGACGATGGCAGCCGCCCGGTTCTGGAAGAGCTGAAAAAGCATGGCGTGAAATATATTGCGCTGCGTTGCGCCGGCTTCAATAACGTCGATCTCGACGCGGCAAAAGAGCTCGGCCTGCAGGTCGTCCGTGTGCCAGCCTATTCACCGGAAGCCGTCGCTGAACATGCGATTGGCATGATGATGACGTTGAATCGCCGTATTCACCGCGCCTATCAGCGTACTCGTGATGCCAACTTCTCTCTTGAGGGGCTGACCGGCTTTACCATGTATGGCAAAACAGCTGGGGTGATCGGTACCGGTAAGATTGGGATTGCGGCACTGCGGATCCTGAAAGGTTTTGGGATGCGCCTGCTGGCGTTTGATCCCTACCCAAGCGCTGCTGCACTGGAGTTAGGCGTTGAATATGTCGATCTTAAAACGCTGTTCGCGGAGTCCGATGTCATCTCCCTGCACTGTCCGTTAACGCCGGAGAATTATCACCTGCTCAATCACGAAGCCTTTGAGCAAATGAAAAATGGCGTGATGGTTATTAACACAAGCCGCGGGGCATTGATCGATTCGCAAGCCGCTATCGATGCGCTGAAAAACCAGAAAATTGGTTCTCTGGGTATGGACGTGTATGAAAACGAACGCGACCTGTTCTTTGAAGATAAATCCAATGACGTGATTCAGGATGATGTGTTCCGCCGCCTGTCGGCCTGTCATAACGTGCTGTTCACCGGTCACCAGGCGTTCCTGACGGCCGAAGCATTGACCAGCATTTCTGAGACCACGCTGCAAAATCTGGCACAGATCTCTAAAGGCGAAACCTGTCCAAACGCCCTCTTCTAATCCCTGTGCTCCCCTGGATTCAGGGGGGCATTTTCAGATAATCACCGATGCTAAAATCTTCAGTATCATTATTATATTGAATGTATTCCCGTCACAAACGTAGAGAAATTGAATGAAAAAAGTTGTCACGTTGATTGCGCTCAGCATGCTGATGGCTGGCTGTGTGAGCAATGGAAAAGTTTCCGTCAATCGCGAACAGTTGCAGCATCACCGCTTCGTTTTGCAGAGCGTGAATGGTAAAGCCGTCACCGTCGCTAATAACCCACCCGAATTGAGTTTTGGCGAAAACATGACGGTATCGGGAAAGATGTGTAATCAATTCCACGGTCAGGGCAAACTGTCCGACGGCGAGTTGAAGGTTAAAGATATGGCGATGACCCGCATGATGTGCGCCGATCCGCAGCTTAACGCGCTCGACGGGATCGTCAGCGACATGTTTAAGCAAGGCGCACAGGTCGATCTGACTGCTGACCAGTTAACACTGGCGACAGCAGAACAAACGCTGACGTATAAACTCGCGGATTTAATGTAGGAAACGCGGTGGCTTAATAGTTGCCACAGCTTCCGGCGGCAAGCGACTGCTCACTACAGCGTTTGCCGTTGGGTAACGCACACATTCCGATAGCTGAACCATCAAGCTGACGGGCAACGGAGAGCGAACCACCAATCATGGCGCAATTAGCTTCTCCAGAACTGGACATTGCGGCCTTCATCCCCGGTGCGACATGCGCGGCGGTTGCCTGCTGAACAGGTTCACTACTACAAGCCGATAATAATAACGCGGCACACCCTACCCAAAACGCTGCGCGCATCTTACTCCCCTCTGAATATTAACCAAACGACACAGCCATAAATAATAGGCAGCGGAAACACCGCCGTCGAGAGGCAATATGCGCATTTATGCGCACTGTTTACATTTTCTGGCAATTTTTTGGCTGCTCCTTTGATCAAACCATTCATTCTGTTTATTCGAGGGACACAAAAGCGAAAATCTGTCTTTAGCGCTTTTGCTAAACTAAAAGGATAACTACAGGATTCGCCGCTGTTACGCGTGTCCCTTTTTTTGCGCAATGTAAGGGTGTCAGTATGATCACAATTGACGGTAATGGTGCGGTTGCTTCGGTCGCATTTCGTACCAGCGAGGTTATCGCCATCTACCCGATTACGCCCAGTTCGACGATGGCTGAACAGGCGGATGCCTGGGCCGGGAACGGGCTTAAAAACGTGTGGGGGGATACCCCTCGTGTCGTAGAAATGCAGTCGGAAGGCGGTGCGATAGCGACCGTTCACGGCGCGTTGCAGACCGGTGCGCTCTCTACGTCGTTTACTTCATCGCAGGGCCTGTTGCTGATGATCCCGACGCTGTACAAACTGGCCGGTCAGTTGACTCCGTTTGTGCTGCACGTTGCGGCGCGTACGATTGCCACTCACGCATTATCCATCTTTGGCGATCATTCAGACGTGATGGCGGTGCGCCAAACGGGATGCGCAATGCTGTGCGCCAGCAGCGTTCAGGAAGCTCAGGACTTTGCGCTAATTTCGCAAATGGCCACCCTGAAAAGCCGGGTCCCGTTTATTCATTTCTTTGATGGTTTTCGCACATCGCATGAAATTAATAAAATAGTGCCGCTGGCTGATGACACAATCCTCGGGCTGATGCCGCAGGCGGAAATTGATGCTCACCGCGCGCGCGCACTCAACCCAGAGCATCCGGTTATTCGCGGTACGTCTGCGAACCCGGACACCTACTTCCAGTCACGCGAAGCAACAAACCCGTGGTACAACGCGGTTTACGATCACGTAGAACAGGCGATGAACGATTTCGCTGCTGCGACGGGCCGTCAGTACCAGCCATTTGAATACTACGGTCATCCGCAGGCAGAACGCGTCATTATTTTGATGGGCTCGGCGATTGGAACCAGTGAAGAAGTCGTCGAAGAGCTGCTGGCACGCGGCGAGAAAGTTGGCGTTCTGAAAGTGCGTCTGTTCCGCCCATTCTCTGCCAGACATTTACTGCGCGCCCTGCCGGAAACGGTACGGAGCATCGCCGTCCTGGATCGCACCAAAGAGCCCGGCGCGCAAGCTGAACCGTTGTATCTGGATGTAATGACCGCGCTGGCGGAAGCCTTTAACTGCGGCGAACGAGAAACGCTACCGCGCGTGATTGGCGGGCGTTATGGCCTTTCTTCCAAAGAGTTTGGCCCGGACTGCGTCATGGCGGTCTTTAATGAGCTGAGTAGCGCGAAGCCGAAATCTCGCTTTACGGTCGGTATCTATGATGATGTCACCAACCTGTCGCTACCGTTACCGGAAAACACCCTGCCCGGTACCGCGAAGCTCGAGGCACTGTTTTACGGGCTGGGCAGTGACGGTAGCGTGTCGGCCACCAAAAATAACATCAAGATTATCGGTAACTCTACGCCGTGGTATGCGCAGGGTTATTTCGTCTATGACTCGAAAAAAGCAGGCGGTCTGACGGTTTCTCACCTGCGCGTTAGTGAACAACCTATTCGCTCAGCGTATCTGGTGTCGCAAGCCGATTTTGTTGGTTGTCACCAGTTGCAATTTATCGATAAGTATCAGATGGCTGAGCGCCTGAAACCTGGCGGTATATTCCTGCTTAATACCCCGTACAGTGTGGATGAAGTCTGGACACGTCTGCCGCAGGAAGTTCAGGCTGTTCTAAATCAGAAGAAGGCGCGTTTCTACGTGATTAATGCGGCCAAAATTGCCCGCGAATGCGGTCTGGCTGCACGTATTAACACCGTTATGCAGATGGCGTTCTTCCATCTGACGCAAATCTTACCAGGCGACAGCGCTCTGGCTGAATTGCAGGGTGCGATTGCGAAAAGCTACAGCAGCAAAGGGCAGGATCTGGTTGAACGTAACTGGCAGGCGCTGGCCCTGGCGCGTGAATCCGTCGCCGAAGTGGCGCTTCAGCCAGTTGATCCACATAGCGCTAATCGCCCACCGGTGGTTTCTGATGCCGCACCTGATTTCGTGAAAACCGTCACCGCGGCGATGCTCGCCGGTCTGGGCGATGCCCTCCCCGTTTCAGCGCTGCCGCCAGACGGCACCTGGCCGATGGGCACCACGCGTTGGGAAAAACGCAATATCGCCGAAGAGATCCCCATCTGGAAAGAAGAGCTGTGTACCCAGTGCAACCACTGCGTAGCCGCCTGCCCGCACTCGGCTATCCGCGCCAAAGTGGTTTCACCAGAAGCGATGGAAAATGCCCCTGCCAGCCTGCATTCTCTGGACGTGAAATCACGCGATATGCGCGGTCAGAAATATGTCCTGCAGGTTGCGCCAGAGGATTGCACCGGGTGTAATCTGTGCGTCGAAGTATGCCCGGCGAAAGATCGCCAGAACCCGGAGATCAAGGCCATCAATATGATGTCGCGCCTTGAGCACGTGGAAGAAGAAAAAGTTAACTATGACTACTTCCTCAATCTGCCGGAAATCGATCGCACTAAACTGGAACGCATTGATATTCGTACCTCGCAGTTGATAACACCGCTGTTTGAGTACTCTGGGGCCTGCTCTGGCTGTGGTGAAACGCCGTATATCAAATTGCTTACGCAGTTGTACGGCGACCGCATGCTGATCGCCAATGCGACCGGCTGTTCATCAATTTATGGCGGTAACCTGCCCTCAACGCCTTATACCACCGACGCCAATGGTCGCGGGCCTGCGTGGGCAAACTCCCTGTTTGAGGATAACGCCGAGTTTGGGCTGGGCTTCCGCCTGACGGTGGATCAGCACCGTGTACGCGTCATGCGTTTAGTGGAACAGTTTGCCGATAACATTCCGGCTGAACTGAATGACGCCCTGCACGCTGAAGCTACGCCAGAGGTGCGCCGTGAGCAAGTTGCAGCACTGCGCCAGCACCTGAAAGATGTCGACGGCGCACAGCAGTTGTTAACCGATGCCGATGCGCTGGTCGAGAAATCTATCTGGCTGATTGGCGGTGATGGCTGGGCTTACGATATTGGTTTTGGGGGACTGGATCACGTCCTGAGCCTGACCGAGAACGTCAATATTCTGGTACTGGATACCCAGTGTTACTCCAATACAGGCGGACAAGCGTCGAAAGCTACGCCGCTCGGGGCCGTCACTAAATTTGGTGAGCATGGCAAACGCAAAGCTCGCAAAGATCTTGGCGTCAGTATGATGATGTACGGGCACGTATATGTTGCACAAATCTCTCTGGGCGCGCAGTTGAACCAGACGGTGAAAGCTATCCAGGAAGCGGAGGCCTATCCAGGTCCGTCGCTGATTATCGCGTATAGCCCATGTGAAGAGCATGGTTACGATCTCGCACTAAGCCATGATCAGATGCGTCAGCTCACGGCAACCGGGTTCTGGCCGCTGTACCGCTTTGATCCACGTCGAGCAGATGAAGGTAAGCTGCCGCTGGCGCTGGACTCTCGCCCACCGTCAGACGCCCTGGCCGAAACATTGCTTAACGAGCAGCGCTTCCGTCGCCTGAATGCCCAACAGCCAGAAGTCGCAGAACAGCTCTGGAAAGACGCCGCAGCCGATCTGCAAAAACGCTACGACTTCCTTGCGCAGTTGGCAGGAAAAGCGGAAAAGAGCGGTACCGAGTAATGCGTTTATCTCAGTATTAACCTGGAACCAAAAAAAAAAGCCCGAACAGTTGTTCGGGCTTGTCAATTTATTCGCTGGCTAATTAATAATAGCTATCAATACGTCAACGAAAAATAAAACGTGACAATAAAGGCATATAACAGGCGCAGAATAGCCCAACACAATTCACTTGTATAATTTTTATTTTATATATTTACCATCCATACATTCACCACAATTATCATCATTTCCGTAGAATTATTTCTTTAAGGTTTTACTTAAGGCGTAACAATTCATATTTATCCCTTTACGGAACTTCTCCTTTAGCATGCTTTTACTCCCTACATGGGTAGTCACAGGTTAATAAAAAAACTAAAGGATTATTTCAATGAACAGAAAAGTACTGGCTCTCGTAATTCCTGCCCTGCTGGCTGCAGGCGCTGCTCACGCGGCTGAAGTTTATAATAAAGACAGCAACAAATTAGATCTCTATGGCAAAGTAGACGGCCTGCATTATTTCTCTGATGACACTAACAGTGATGGCGATCAGACTTATATGCGTATGGGCTTCAAAGGCGAAACTCAGGTTAACGATATGATCACCGGTTACGGCCAGTGGGAATATCAGGTTCAGGCTAACGGCACCGAAGGTGATAAAGGCGACTCCTGGACTCGTCTGGCATTCGCAGGTATTAAAGTCGGCGACTACGGCTCATTCGACTACGGCCGTAACTACGGCGTAATGTACGACGTTGAAGGCTGGACCGATATGCTGCCAGAATTCGGTGGCGACTCTTACACCAAAGCAGACAACTTCATGACCGGTCGTGCGAACGGCGTGGCGACCTACCGTAATACCGACTTCTTTGGTCTGGTTGACGGTCTGAACGTGGCGTTGCAGTATCAGGGCGCGAACGAAAATCAGTCACCAGAGCAGGAAGGCACCAATAACGGTGGCGACGATCGTAACATGAAGAACTCCAACGGTGACGGCTTCGGTATCTCCTCGACCTACGATTTGGGTATGGGTGTAAGCTTCGGTGCAGCATATACCTCTTCTGACCGTACTAACGAGCAGGTTAACGATTCTACCGCGGGCGGTGATAAAGCTGACGCGTGGACAGTCGGTCTGAAATACGACGCGAACAACATCTACCTGGCAACCATGTACTCCGAAACCCGCAACATGACCCCTTATGGTGGCTCAAACGGTAGTGATAATACGATTGCCAACAAAACTCAGAACTTTGAAGTGACTGCGCAATACCAGTTCGACTTCGGTCTGCGTCCGGAAGTTTCTTTCCTGATGTCTAAAGGTAAGGATCTGGGTGTAAACGGATCTGATGGCGACCAGGATCTGGTGAAATATGCATCCGTTGGCGCTACTTACTACTTCAACAAAAACTTCTCCACCTATGTTGATTACAAAATAAACCTGCTGGATGAAGATAAAAACTTCTACAGCCAAAACGACATCTCTACCGATGACGTAGTAGCACTGGGTATGGTTTACCAGTTCTAATCCGTCAGCCCGCTGGCAACAGCGGGCTCTCTTTATGTTCTAACAATTCTGTTTTATCCAGATCAAAACATTATATCTGTTGCGCTAAAACACATCTCTGATAGATGATATCTTGCATTAAGACCTGTAGTAGAGGATACCTGCAATGAATCATCATCCTGTAAAATCATCCCGTATTGCATCCGTCGGCTATGACGAATCCTCCCGCACGCTAGAAATTCGCTTTCACCAGTTGTCTACTCTGCAATATCAGCATGTCCCTGCTCGTATTTTTCGTGATTTCCTGAGCGTCGTTTCTAAAGGTCGATTTTACGATGGAGTAATAAAAGGAAAGTTTCCTGAAATAAAAATAAAGTGATGCCAAAATGTGATCTTTGTCATTGTACATAAAGTGCCATTACGCGGTAAGCTTTGGGTGGATACTTAAACAGGAGGTTTTATGAACAGAACGATTCTTGTACCCATCGATATTTCAGACTCAGAATTAACTCAACGTGTTATTGCCCATGTTGAAGCAGAGGCAAAAATTGACGATGCACAGGTTCATTTTTTGACCGTAATTCCGTCACTGCCCTATTATGCTTCCCTGGGATTGGCCTACTCGGCAGAGTTACCGGCCATGGAAGATCTGAAAGCCGAAGCAAAATCTCAACTGGAAGAGATTATCAAGAAGTTCAATATCCCAACGGACAGAGTGCACGTTCATGTCACAGAAGGTGCGCCAAAAGATAAGATTCTGGAGATGGCCAAAAAATTACCGGCTGATATGGTCATTATTGCCTCACATCGACCTGACATCACCACCTACCTGCTGGGGTCTAACGCCGCAGCCGTGGTGCGTCATGCGGAGTGTTCGGTACTGGTAGTCCGCTAAGCTGTCTGGCCCGCACATCGCTGCGGGCTTTTTTGTTTCTACCTCTTATACCCCACGATTCCCGTCCTAAATGTGCTGACATTTTTCCCGCTTATCCGTACCATACACGCCACAGTTTTTATATCAGACTTCTTTTGCCGGACCATCCGGCGTGATGCATACTCTTCTGATGCCACACTATGCATTGAGCCTCTATTAAATGTCGCAAAATCAAGAGATTAGTTGGGATAAACCGCCACTCATTAATACTCTCGTTTAGACTGCAGCCACCAGCAAAATGTTTAAACCACTCACCCAGCTAATCCAGCCAATATGACGCAGCATTACATGCCTAATCTTAAGTATTCTTTTCCATCAACTAATCTCACCATTCTGTATGATTCTTAGCCCCTCCTTTGCTTTTGCCGTCTGTTTTCAAAAGGACTTAAAAATACTCATCTACACATTTTTATTGCCGATAACTTTAGTATCAAACTCACGTCATAAAATACTGATGGCCGGCAGGCAAGGAATAACATGAAACTGATCAATTACGATAAAAATGCACTTCAGCAAATCCACGACTGGAAAAACCCACAACGCGGTTTTCTGGCTAAATCATTTGATTTAATCAGTAAACCTCTTAACAGCGCCGGAGAGTTGATGCTTTCTACACCAGTCGTCGGCGAAGCCATTCAATCTTCTGTGCAGGGTCTGGTGGGAGTCTGTAACGATGCCGCACTGTGGTCAGTGCGACCAGAGGCGATTTTCGAAGAGTTCCGTAATGACGGGCATGTCCACATCAATCAATATGAAGATATTGAAACGTTACGTCTTGAGGACATCGATAAAACCGTTGGCTGGCTGGCAGCTAAGTATAAGGGCATCGCACTGGCGGAAGGTGCAGGCACGGGCATGATGGGGATTGCAGGGATGGCTATCGATATACCTACTCTCATTACATTGAATCTACGAGCCATTGGCGAATATGCGACGTATTACGGTTTTGATATAACCCGTCAAGAAGAACGACTTTTTGCCTTTAATATTTTGGGGCTATCTTCTGCTTCATCGACTATGGCGAAAAATGTCGCCATGGCACAACTGGTAAAAATATCGCAACAGGTCGCCAAGAAAGTGGTCTGGGAAGAGTTGGAAAAACAAGTGTTTGTGAAGATTATTAAGCAGATTGCCAACAGTCTGGGGATTCGACTCACCAAAGCAAAACTAGCTCAAACGATTCCCGTCGCAGGCGCGGCCGTTGGCGGAGGTTATAACGCCTATTTCACCAGTAACGTCTGCGAAGCGTCCTACCATCTATATCGTGAGCGCTTCCTGGCGATGAAATACGATCCGTCTGTGATTGATCTCACGGTAAAGCCTGCGGATGATTTTTTCCCCGGCGACGGCGATCCGGTTTTCGAATGAGCAAAATATCCTCCGGCATAGCCGGAGGTTTTTCTGATACGCCTATCAGGCTCTGTTACCAGCCGCGTCCTAACAGGCGCATACGATCTGACATTTGCATCAAACTTAGTTAATTACGGCCCGTAAACGGGCTATCCGGATACGAGAGTTATAACTGCTCATACAACATCAGACTGCTTTCCCCTTTCAGATCTCCCATAAAGCCGGATACGCTCATCTTCGGTAGGATTTCCAGAAGTATATGGATGTGATCCGCACACATTCTGCTTCTAGAACATTCACACTTCTCTATTCGCACAGCTTTCTTAAGATGCTGCCAATCGCTTTACGGAACCTCCAGCCTAGCTGGAGGTTTTCTGTGCACAATGAAAAAGGCCGCCATGTAGCAGCCATTATTTATCTATTTTCAACTATCAGACAAAAATCACATCAGATGATTGCCTGGAAGTGTGATGCTTAAGCAAAACTACAGTGCGATTAAACAAAAAAAAACCGCTGCTATCACGGTACACAGCGGTAAATAAACTAATTTATTATAGTAATTATAACTACGAGTTAACTATTGCATATATGAATAACCACTTCAAACATAGGAATTAGTCACTTTTGGACATTGTGTTGTTCTCTCACTCTTATGCCCCGTAGTGAGGATTGGTTGCGGTGGCCTTTCGTATAGACCAAGGGGGATAAAATATGTACTATTGCCTTCCTTCAGAAAAATAGACTGCTCACCCGTTGTTATTATGAAAATCATCCTCGTTACGATGTTATCATCACTAATTCTCATAGCTGGGTGTGATGAAAAAAAAGAAGTTAAAGTAGATGCTGAATGCTACTTTTCATCCACGAAATCAAGTGCTCGCCATTTCACGGATGGTAGCGCTACTGAGCTTGAGCTGGATTACGAGGGTAATAAAATGAGTGGTTGGGCCTGGGTGAAGAGAGTGACTGATTCCATATCAGATGCTACATGCCATGAAGTAAATCCAGATTAAAACTAAGTTAAACATGCCGCATTAAGCGGCATGTTTAACTGTTCAGGGCACGACTGGTTTCGACGGCATAATCCGGGTTGATTGGCACTCACTAATGCCTCAACGAACGGCGCTAGTGCCGAGTTAACTCTCGCTATCTCTTTTATGCAACAGAGGAGCTTTATTCATAACATCAGGAACACACCCTGTTTTAACAATAATGCCTGGGTTACCAACGACAACTGAATAGGGAGGGATATTGCCTGTCACAAATGATCCCGCAGCAATTTTACTCCCGCGACCTATAATAACCCCACCTACAATGACAGCATTTGGACCAATCCAGACATCATCCTCAATAACTGGGTAGCCTGTTACGCGGCTTCCATTTTCTAAAACTTTATCGCGTTGGCCGATAGTTACACCATGAAACAAAGTAACGTTCTCTCCAATTTTGGCTTCCGGTGATATTACTATCCCCCACCCATGAGTAATCGCCAGCCCTGCACCAACCCGTGTTCTTGATGGAAAGTCCATTGACCCCATATGAGCAGACCATCGATGTAATACTTTAAATGGGTATAACATTAGGCGGAATGGTGTTCTAGAAACGGCGCAAAATTGGCATAACCGCATGAATACGATGATGCGGAAGGTTCTGCGGGTTAATGTGCCAACAAAGAGTTTTCTCCATGAGAAATAACCAAATTCGCGGTGAGTATCGGCTTTAATTTTGTCTAATGCCATCATGTTATCTCGTTGTACAACGAATCAAATCTGGATAGGTCGGGTAACTCCTTGATACTCTCACCAGAATTATGCAAAGCGACAAAATCTGAACAGGATGATAATTTCGCCTGGTTTCCATCACTCAAAACAACTGTTAATGGTGAATTATCGATAATGAGTTCATTAGCAGCAGAACTGTTAAAACTAAAAAGTAACGTCGCGATGGCTACAGCAATATATTTCATATAATCTCCATACGTGAGATACGATCATTTTCATCCTTCGATATCATAAAGATAATAGCGAAGAAAAAATAGTTTTTATTTTTACCCTGCACATAGATTTATCAGCACACCCAGCACTACGTTTATTGGAGGCCACAATAAAAGTTAACTTATCAACATTAAGCTCATTCAACACTTATTTCAAAATTCTAAACAATTGTAGCCTGATCACTTACTAAGCAATAGTACACAATTCTCTTGATTGTAGGCTGCCCCCCGTTTTTAGGTATTGTAGGTTCGTTTGGGTCGTAAATATTGCCTGCGCGCTGAGTTTCAACCATAGTTATCCATTGAAGGATACGTCCGACAAGAATCCGTTTATCTGTCCAGATTCTTTCCGTCATGAAATACCACGTCATAGGGATTATACTTCCCATAAGTTTGGGTCTATATTCCTCGTTCGGAATATTATGATATATGCACCAATACTATCAGCGTATATAGTCGCTAGTTTTGAGTGCGCATCCTGATCATCGGAAATTTCGGATCACCAAAGACAGATGCCGGGATTAGAACGATAAAACTACTGGAGCCTGCACTGGATGCGAAAAGGAGAGCAAAAAACTTACTACTCTATGAGTAGCATAGGTGCCAGATGGAACGCCGCTGTAAAACGTGCTGGTATTCGTCGCCGTAATCCGTACCATACGCGACATACTTTTGCTTCCTGGCTGTTATCGGCTGGAGCGAACCCATCATTTATAGCTAATCAGATGGGGCATGTAAACGCGCAGATGGTATACGAAATTTACAGTGCATGGATTGAAGAACTGAACGGCGAACAGGTGAAAATGCTCAACGCCAAACTTGCCCTGTAAAAAAATTTTGCCCCTTATATGCCCCTTTTGGAGTCAGAGACAGTAAATAATGCAAGAAAATCAACAAGTTACAAAGAAAGAACAATACAACCTGAACAAATTACAAAAACGTCTGCGCCGTAACGTGGGCGAAGCGATTGCCGACTTCAATATGATCGAAGACGGCGATCGCATTATGGTGTGCCTTTCCGGGGGGAAAGACAGCTATACCATGCTGGAGATCCTGCGTAATTTGCAGCAAAGCGCCCCGATCAGTTTTTCCTTAGTTGCGGTTAACCTCGATCAGAAACAACCTGGCTTCCCGGAGCATATTCTGCCGGAATATCTGGAACAACTGGGCGTGGAGTATAAGATTGTCGAAGAAAACACCTACGGGATCGTCAAAGATAAAATCCCTGAAGGTAAAACGACCTGCTCGCTCTGTTCTCGCCTGCGTCGCGGCATTCTGTACCGCACGGCAACTGAGTTAGGCGCCACCAAGATTGCGCTCGGTCACCATCGCGACGACATCCTGCAAACGCTGTTTTTAAACATGTTCTACGGCGGGAAGATGAAAGGTATGCCGCCGAAGTTGATGAGCGATGACGGTAAACATATCGTTATCCGTCCGCTGGCTTACTGCCGTGAGAAAGATATCGAGCGTTTCTCCGAAGCGAAAGGTTTCCCGATTATTCCATGTAATCTGTGCGGCTCACAGCCTAACCTGCAGCGTCAGGTCATTGCCGATATGCTGCGCGACTGGGACAAACGCTATCCAGGGCGTATTGAAACCATGTTCAGCGCAATGCAGAACGTTGTACCTTCACATCTGAGCGATATCAATCTGTTCGATTTTAAAGGCATCAGGCACGGTTCAGAGGTTGTGGACGGCGGTGATTTAGCGTTCGATCGTGAAGAGATTCCGTTGCAGCCTGCGGGCTGGCAGCCAGAAGAAGATGATGCTCAACTGGATGAGCTGCGCCTGAACGTCGTGGAAGTGAAGTAAGTCGATAGTACCGGATAAGCGGAGCGCCATCAGGCGCTCCGACGAGTGGTTATTTCAATAACCGAACCCGGCAAGTCTTGCCTTTTATCTTACCGTTTTGCAATTGCTTCCATGCCTTATGCGCTACAGTCTGGCGAACCGCGACATAGACATGCGCCGGATGAACGGCAATTTTGCCGATATCGGCGCCTTCCAGACCAATATCACCGGTCAGCGCACCGAGAACATCGCCGGGACGCATTTTAGCCTTTTTACCGCCATCAATGCATAACGTCGCCATCTCTGCTTCCAGCGGCAGGATTGGGCCGTTAGCTGGAGCTGGCAGCCAGTTCAGCTTCAGTTGCAGCATTTCAGAAAGAATATTGGCCCGCTGCGCTTCTTCCGGTGCACAGAAGCTTATCGCCAGACCACTGTTGCCGGCACGTGCGGTACGCCCGATACGATGGACGTGGACTTCCGGATCCCACGCCAGTTCGAAGTTAACCACCAGCTCAAGTGATTTAATATCCAGACCACGCGCGGCCACATCGGTAGCAACCAGAACGCGCGCGCTGCCGTTGGCAAAACGGACCAGCGTTTGATCGCGATCGCGCTGCTCAAGATCGCCATGCAGTGAGAGAGCGCTTTGCCCCGCCGCATTCAGCGCGTCACACACGGCCTGACAATCTTTTTTGGTATTACAAAAAACTACGCATGATGCAGGTTGATGCTGACTGAGCAATTTTTGCAGCAGCGCAATTTTGCCGTGGCTGGAAGTTTCGAAAAACTGCTGCTCAATCGCCGGCAGCGCGTCAACGGTATCAATTTCGATCGTTAATGGATTTTGTTGCACCCGGCCACTAATGGCGGCAATGGCTTCCGGCCAGGTCGCAGAAAACAGTAAGGTCTGACGCGAAGCCGGCGCAAAGCGAATGACATCATCAATCGCATCGCTAAAGCCCATATCCAGCATGCGATCGGCTTCATCCATCACCAGCGTATTCAGGGCCTCCAGAGAAACAGTGCCTTTTTGCAGATGGTCGAGTAAACGCCCCGGCGTGGCGACAATAATATGTGGCGCATGCTGCAGGGAGTCACGTTGTGCGCCAAAGGGCTGCCCACCGCACAACGTTAAGATCTTGGTGTTTGGCAGAAAGCGCGCTAAGCGACGCAGCTCACCCGCCACCTGGTCAGCAAGCTCGCGCGTTGGGCACAGCACCAGGGACTGCGTCTGAAACAGCGCGACATCAACATGCTGTAACAATCCAAGACCAAAAGCCGCCGTTTTGCCACTGCCGGTTTTAGCCTGCACGCGAACATCTTTCCCCGCCAGAATTGCCGGTAACGCAGCAGCCTGAACAGGCGTCATTTCAAGATAACCCAGCTCGTTAAGATTCTCGAGTTGGGCAGCAGGTAAAACATTCAGGGTTGAAAAAGCGGTCACAATTTAATCTCGCGGTAAAAACTCACAATCAGCAGGCGCGTATCCTCGCAGATCTGCGCCCGCGATGCGACAATTTAATCGGCTCTTCATCCGGTGGCGGATCCGGCATTGGCTGCGGACGAGGTATGGGATCGGGAATGGGAACCGGGTCGGTCGGTAGCGAATCAGTGTGCGGCGTTGCAATCAGACAGTTCATATACCCCTCCAGTTATTCAGGTTGGCTCTTTTAGGGTAGACGCTGATTTCCTGCAGGCAAAAAAAAGCCGACTAATCTAAGTCGGCGTCGTACGAATCAATTGTGCTATGCAGTAATTCAAAAAAGGAAGTAAGACAATATGGAGCGCAACGCCCATCGCTTGACGTTGCATTCACCTGCGAGAGAGATATTGCCCCGAATAGGTAGATGGTTTATTGACTTCGCTCAAAAACCAGGACGTTTTCATGCGCAAAAGTCACTAAAAAATGTTGTTGTTACAACCATTTACTACGATGCAACCATAAAGTAACACCACCAATCAGGACCACTAACAGAATACAAAAAAGTGAGAAGCCAAACTGCCAGCCGCCGCCAGGGATACCGCCGAGGTTAACGCCAAACAGCCCGGTTAAAAATGTGCTGGGAAGAAAAACCATTGCCATCAATGACATTGTATACGTTCGGCGAGCCAGAGACTCCTGCATAACCTGCGCAATTTCATCCGCCATAATACCGGTCCTGGCAATACAGGCATCTATTTCATCCAGCCCTCTCCCTAGCCTGTCAGCGATATCCTGCATCCGCCGCCGATGGTCGTCGGTCATCCAGGAAAAACGTTCGCTCGCCAGCCGGGAATAGACATCGCGTTGAGGCGCCATATAGCGGCGCATCACAATTAACTGCTTACGCAGCAATGCCAGGAAACCACGCGGCGGAATCTGCTGATCGAGCAGGTTATCTTCCAGATCGATAATCTTATCGTGCAATTGTTCGATAAACTCACTGGCATGATCGGTTAGTGCATCGCAAACATCCACCAGCCAACTACCACAATCAGCCGCTCCCGTGCCTTCCTGGAGGTCGCTGACCACATCATCCAGCGCCAAGACTTTACGCTGACGCGTTGAGACAATCAGACGTTCATCCATATATAAGCGCATCGCAACCAGTTGGTCAGGTCGCTCGTCGGTGCTGCCGTTAATACAGCGCAGCGTAATCAACGTACCTTCCCCTACCCGGCTTACGCGTGGGCGCGTGCTTTCACCCGCCAGCGCATCACGCACGTTATTGGGAAGTAAAGGCGTTGTCGCCAGCCATTGCGCGCTTTCAGGATGGGTATAATTAAGATGCAGCCAGCAGGGATGTTGACTGTCGATAACATCGTTATCTTCCAGTGGTTTCACCCCACCACGGCCATCCAACAGCCAGGCAAACACGGCATCCGGCACATTAACATCCGTTCCCTTAATGGCTTCCACAGCGCCTCCACAAACATTCAGCTTTTTTCGTTAGTCTAGCTGTCAGAATATGTTAAGCAATATCTCATTGTCCCATTGTGCTGAAATGATTCATAAAAAGTATCTGATAATAAGAAAAGCGCCGACGAATGCGGCGCTGGTTAAGAGATGCCCCTCTCAGGCCCGCTGGCGTTTCTCTGATTCAAGCGTATGACTTAAGCGAAATTTATGCGTTCGCGATTGAAGGTCAATCACCTGATTTTTCAGGATACCTGATGAGTCAGAAAGCTCATCAACCATAATGGCATTACTTTGGGTGACGTTCTCCAGTTCAGCCAGAGCATGGGTAATTCTGATAATTCCTTTCTCCTGCTCCTGCGTAGTGGTTAATATCTCGCCCATCAGTTGGTTTAATTGCCCGGCTCCCCCGACAATATCATGCATGTTTTTCTCAGCTTCACGCACAATAGCAGCGCCTTGCTGAACATTTTGATGGGTTTGGGCAATCAGTTGCTTAATATTCTTAGCAGCATCTGCACTACGGTGTGCAAGCATTCTTACCTCACCGGCCACCACGGAAAACCCTTTGCCATGTTCACCGGCCCTTGCAGCTTCCACAGCAGCATTCAATGCCAGAATATTGGTCTGGAATGCAATACCATCTATCAGCGTAATAATTTCTGTCATTTGCTGTGCGCATTCGGTGATTGAACGCATATTTGTCGCAACCTGCACCATTAATTCGCCACCCTGACGGGCGCATTGCGTGGCAATTGTTGCCTGGGCGCTGGCTATTTGCGTGTTATCAGCATTATTCCGCGTATTAACCGCTATTTCATCCATGTTGGCAGCCGTCTGCATTAATGCTCCGGATTGCTGTTCTGTTTTCACTGAAAGCTCGGCACTGCGTTCCGCCAGCTGTTCAGAAAGCGCCATCGCCGTTTGCGAGGATGTTCTGATCTCATTAACGAGTGCTGAAATATTACTTGATAAGCTATTGATGCCAGGAATTAGTCTACCCGCACAGTTATTACCAAATTCGGGAATACTGATTGCCAGATTTCCGGATGTTACCTCTTCAATGCTTCTTTTAACCGTATTAATCGGCATGACCAGATATTTCGTCATGTACCACCACAAACATAATATAGAAATAATGCTTACCGCATTAGTGCCAATAATAATTTCTGGGGTAGCCGAAAAAATCATTTCAACAACATTGAGCGCAACCGCTGTAATGAGCAGAAATAAAATAATAAAGGTTCTGACGCTAATATCATTTAACATTTTAACCCTGTGCACCAAGAAATAACGTGGATGTTATTTTTATAGCATCTGCAATACAGATTTCCATTGCTCTGTGACGAAAGCTGAACTTTCAATGAGAGCCAGCAGACCTTTTACTTAAGTCAATAAATTACACTAGCCATTCATAATAGGTCAGCACTTTATCCCGCCAATGGCGGTAATGTTCCCCACCATCAGATTATTGTGATGGCGAGCACGTGACGAGCATAAAACACACAGAAACATAATTTTTATGAATGTTTATATAAGTAATGGCTTGTCATTTTCAATATCTTGCTCTTCGCTCTAATACTCATTGTAAAAACACAAGAACATTCCTGGTTTTATCAGGTTAACTGGACAAAACCTGCTAGATTTATCATCACGGCTTTTTTTCGATAGGTAGTAAGATGTTGCACGTGTCGTGGGACCCTGTATTGATTGGGATTTCCTTTGTTGTCGCGTTTATTGCCTCCTTTATTGCCCTCGACAGCGCGGGTAAGGTAGCAATCTCCAGCAAACGTGAATCTACCTTCTGGCGGCTATCTGGCGGCGCTACGCTGGGTATGGGGATCTGGTCGATGCATTTTATCGGTATGCTGGCCATGAAAATGACTATGCCGATCAATTATCACCTATCACTCACCGCGTTTTCGTTCTTTATTGCGCTCATTTCTGCAACTCTCGCCATCAATATCGCTATTTCCGGTAATACGCTATCAACAAAACGACTGGTCATTGCCACCAGCATATTGAGCGCCGGCGTTGTCACGATGCACTACGTTGGCATGTATGCCATTATCGAACATGTGGCCATCTCATGGGATCGCTCGCTGATTTTGCTCTCTGTAATTATTGCCGTCGTTGCGTCTGGCGTAGGTTTATGGCTGGCCTTCCATTTACGCCAAAACACCCGTCGCGTGCTGATTAACCGACTTATTGCTGCCCTTATTATGGCGCTGGCAATTGCTTCTATGCATTACACCGGTATGGGAGCGGCAACGTTCACCCATTTTGGACACACTGCGCACGATGGGCTCAGTACGCTGGAACTCTCTGTCTGGGTCTGCGCCGTCACGCTGATTATTTTGGGTATCATGCTGGTCGTCTCAATGGTGGATTCACAACTGCGCACTTCCCGACTGGCTGACAACCTGCATCAGTTGAACTGCCAGCTTGAACATCAGGTCCACTTCGACGCGCTGACGGGACTTGCTAATCGAACGCAAATAGATACCTGCTTACAGGCCTGCCTGCGGCATTCCAAATTGCATCAACAGCATTTCGCGTTGGTATTTATCGACCTCGATCGTTTTAAAGTCGTTAACGATACCTGGGGGCATCACATCGGCGATCAACTGCTGATTGCCAGTACACAGCGTATCTACAGTTGCCTTGATGATTCAATGACGCTGGCAAGACTGGGGGGAGATGAATTTATCCTGCTGGTTCCAGACTGCAACCAGCAGGCTATCTCCGCCTTGCTTGCGCGAATCTCAGATGCGATCGGTGACCCCTTTACCTTATTCGGTCATACCATTCGGGTTTCGTTAAGTGCGGGAAGCAGTATTTATCCCGAACATGGCTCGACTCTGCATGAGCTAAAAGTGAAGGCCGATATGGCGATGTATCATGTCAAACAGGCGGGCAGAAACGGCTGGGCTATTTATAGTCCCCAGATGGAAGCTATCGCTGATACGCCGCCGACATTTCTACAGGAACTTTCACAAGCGCTTGAACGCAACCAGTTTGAGCTATGGTATCAGCCTAAATATACCGCCGGAGATCATTCCCTGACTGGTTTTGAAGCATTATTACGCTGGCATCATCCGGAGCGCGGCATGCTGCTACCGGCTGAATTTCTGCCTGCGCTGGAAGAAACGGGTCTGATTATTCCCGTCGGCAAATGGGTTATCCAACAGGCATGTTTGCAGTTGCATCAGTGGACATTACAAGGGAATACAGAATGGACGCTCGCCGTTAACCTCTCTCCCGCCCAGTTTGAACAGCATGATATTATTGATGTTGTTTGCAACGCCCTGGCGCAATACCAACTTTCACCTGCCTCTCTCACGCTGGAGCTCACGGAGAGCACTGCACTTAAAAATTTAAAACGCAGTATTGAAATCCTGAATGCTTTTTCGGCTTTGGGGATCACCGTTTCTATTGATGATTTCGGTACTGGTTATTCAAATATATTGATGTTGAAGTCACTCCCGGCACGGGAATTAAAAATCGACAGGATATTTGTCAAAGATATTAGCGAGAACAGTAAAAATACAAAAATTGTGTCTACCATTATTGACATAGCTCACTCCATGAATATGCGCGTGGTGGCTGAAGGAATAGAAACCCAGGAGCAGGAAATACTTCTTACCCAGATGGGGTGTAGCATGCTGCAAGGTTTCCTGTTTGCAAAACCGCTGCCAGCGCATAAGATTCATGAACTGATCCAATCAGAAAACAGCATCAAACAAAAGCCAGTCGTACAACCCTTGTCTCACCGACAATCAATAACTTTGTGAGACTGTAATATCTAAAATATTCGCCATTAAACGGGCAACACAGCAGATAAAGATAACGGGATTATCGATGAGCACAACCGAGCTGCATTCACTGGATTTGTTAACCTTTCCGGTGTGGATTGTTTCGCCACAAACCGAAGAACTGGTGTTCGCTAATATCGTTGCACGTGAGCTAATGCAGGATCTCTGTTTTTCCCCACTGCGCAAGGGCATATTCTCAACGCATTCTCAAAATGATTTAACCATGTATCTCAGTGACTTGAGCAATCATCATCACGTTGTTGAGATCCTCACGGTTTACCGCGATGGTGAGGAAATCGCGTTGGCCAGCCGCCTGTCCATTAAATCTCTGCTTGGCGTGGGGGATGTTATCCTTTTCGAAGGCATTGAAACGCCTACTGCGCAAGGTCTGAAAGCCAGCCGTTCAGCAACTTATCAACGAAAAAAACAGGGCTTTTATGCGCGTTTTTTCCAGACCAACTCCGCGCCAATGTTACTGATTGATCCGTCCCGCGATGGCCTGATCGTTGATGCAAACCTCAGTGCCCTGAATTTTTATGGTTACAACCTTGATGTGATGTGCCAGAAACATACCTGGGAGATCAACATGCTGGGCCGCCATATATTGCCGGTGATGCATGAAATCGCCCATCTGCCCGGCGGCCATAAGCCTTTGCACTTTGTCCATAAACTGGCAGACGGCACCTCACGTCATGTGCAAACCTACGCCGGACCGATTGAAATTTACGGTAATAAACTCATGTTGTGCATTATTCATGACATCACCGAACAAAAACGGCTGGAACAGGAGCTTGAGCATGCCGCTCTGCGTGACCCTTTAACGGGATTACTTAATCGCCGACATTTTTATCAGGTAACCGAGCCGGAGCAGACGCATGCGGTATCATTGACGCAGGACTACAGTCTGTTGTTGATCGACACCGATCGTTTTAAAAGCATTAACGATCTCTTCGGTCATTTAAAAGGCGATGAAGTGCTTTGCGCTCTGGCCCGCACACTGGAATCCTGTGCACGAAAAGACGATCTTATTTTTCGCTGGGGTGGTGAAGAATTTGTGCTGCTGCTGCCGCGAACCTCGCTGGATGTCGCCCTCAATCTTGCAGAAGTGATCCGCGCGACGGTAGCCAAGGTTACTCTTCCTGGTCTTCCCCGCTTTACCGTCAGCATTGGCGTTGCGCGGCACGAAACGAACGAAAGTATTGATGAATTATTCAAACGCGTGGACGACGCGTTGTACAAAGCCAAGCACGAAGGCAGGAACAGAGTATTGGCCGCCTGATGAATACGTTGATCAGCGACTGCGCTTAGCGTGACGCTCCCAGTTTTCCTGTTTTGCCTGCGCGGTTTTACGTAATGCCACATAGCATGCCCCGCTGCCGCCGTGATGCGGCAAAGCGGCGCAGTAAGCCTGGACGTCATCAAATTCTGTCAGCCAGCGCGCCACATAGCTGCGAACAATATTGGCATGAGCGTTATCGTCACGCCCCTTACCGTGTATCACCAGCACGTTACGTAATCCATCTTGCTGTGCCTGCAGAATAAAACTGAATAGCATCTGGCGGCATGTTTCTACGGGCTGGCGGATGAGATTAAGGCTCGCCTGCTGCGGATATTTTCCGGTTCGCAGTTTGTCAGTCACGCCGTGCTGTAAACCTTCGCGACGAAACTCCAGCGGCTCGTTCAACGGGATAATATCGAGAAACCCCGTCGTGAGAAAGTTATCCAGTTGAAGCGTATCGATACGCGCCGGAGTGCGGATATTACGCGTTGGCTGCCAGTGTACATCGGCGCAGCCCTTCAGCGGTTGGACATCCCCCATAGCATCCAGAAACAGCGAAGCATCATCAAGATTCATGTTTCTTCCTCCAGCGAATTACGACGAGCATTATCATAACCGCGCACTATTATACCGACAACGGTTTACGATTATTTCCAATAATTCACCCGGCTCGCTCCGCTGAAAAGATCTACTCACGACATACAGATATCCGTTTTTAGGGGTATAGCTGCGACTGTCGCTGGCGTGATAATGTGTAACCTCGCCTGAACGCTGTAATGAGAGAAACGGATGCTGAACTTACTGGAAGATACCATCGACACGCCGCTGGGCCCGCTGTGGGTTATTTGTGATGAGCAATTTCGCCTGCGCGCGGTGGAATGGGATCAGCACCGCGATCGCATGGAACAATTGCTGGATATTCATTACCGCACAGAAGGTTATCAGCGTATTACAGCCAAAAACCCTGGCGGATTAAGCGATAAACTGTCGGAGTATTTTGCCGGGAATCTCAGCATTATTGACACGCTGGAAACGGCAACGGCTGGCACGCCTTTCCAGCGTGAAGTCTGGCAAGCATTACGCACTATCCCGTGTGGGCAGGTCATGCACTATGGTCAACTGGCCGAACAGTTAGGGCGCGCCGGTGCTGCAAGAGCCGTCGGTGCGGCCAATGGCGCCAACCCGGTAAGCATTGTGGTCCCCTGCCATCGCGTCATTGGGCGTAACGGCACCATGACTGGATATGCTGGCGGCGTACAGCGAAAAGAGTGGTTATTGCGTCACGAAGGCTATTTGCTACTCTAGATTCCAGGCAATTAATGCCTTATTCGTCACACTTTCGCATAATGTGACCACAAATTAAACGCGGTTAATCAAGGAGATACAAACATTCATTCCGGTTATACCTGAATTATTCTCTATTGGGAGTAGCTCAGGCTTACGTGCTCACCAAAAAGATGTTAAAATTGACAAATATCAATTACGGCTTGAGCAGACCTATGATCCCGGAAAAGCGAATTATACGGCGCATTCAGTCTGGCGGTTGTGCTATCCATTGCCAGGATTGCAGCATCAGCCAGCTTTGCATCCCGTTCACACTTAACGAGCATGAGCTTGACCAGCTCGATAACATCATCGAGCGCAAAAAGCCTATCCAAAAGGGGCAAACGCTCTTTAAAGCAGGTGATGAACTTAAATCACTCTACGCTATCCGCTCCGGAACGATTAAAAGCTATACCATTACCGAACAAGGCGATGAGCAAATTACCGGCTTCCATCTGGCGGGTGATCTGGTCGGTTTTGACGCGATTGGCAGCGGACATCACCCGAGCTTTGCCCAGGCGCTGGAAACCTCAATGGTTTGCGAAATTCCTTTCGAAACCCTTGATGACCTGTCCGGAAAAATGCCGAATCTGCGTCAGCAGATGATGCGTCTGATGAGTGGCGAAATCAAAGGCGACCAGGATATGATCCTGCTGTTGTCGAAGAAAAATGCAGAAGAGCGCCTGGCGGCCTTTATCTACAACTTGTCTCGCCGCTTTGCCCAGCGCGGGTTCTCGCCTCGTGAGTTCCGCCTGACCATGACCCGCGGCGACATCGGTAACTACCTGGGTCTGACGGTTGAAACCATCAGCCGCCTGTTGGGTCGTTTCCAGAAAAGCGGTATGCTGGCAGTGAAAGGCAAATACATAACTATTGAGAATAGCGACGCGCTGGCAGTTCTTGCTGGCCACACGCGTAACGTTGCGTAATCTTTCCGCAAGCATTTCTATTATCCTTCTGTCAAATCGCTAAATTTTCCCGATTTATTGATCTGGCAGGAGGTTCTCCCCTGTTTCAATCCACATTATTGGGTTACTCTTTTAATTACAAACTGCGATGACAGTTGTAAGGAGACCCTGTATGGCTATGTATAAAAATATGCTGGTCGTCATCGATCCAAACCAGGACGATCAACCAGCATTACGGCGAGCTGTTTATTTGCATCAACGGATTGGTGGCAAAATTAAAGCCTTTTTGCCAATCTATGACTTTTCCTACGAAATGACTACCCTGCTGTCGCCCGATGAGCGTACGGCAATGCGTCAGGGGGTCATCAGCCAGCGAACAGCCTGGATCCGTGAACAAGCAAAATACTACATCGAAGCAGGGATCCCTCTTGAAATTAAAGTGGTATGGCATAACCGTCCCTTTGAAGCCATCATCCAGGAAGTCATTAGCGCTCAGCATGACCTGGTCCTCAAAATGGCACACCAACACGACCGCCTCGAAGCCGTAATTTTCACGCCTACCGACTGGCATTTATTGCGCAAATGTCCAAGCCCGGTATGGATGGTTAAAGACCAGCCATGGCCTGAAGAGGGTAAAGCGCTGGTTGCGGTGAACCTCGCCAGTGAAGAGCCTTATCACAACGCGCTCAATGAAAAACTGGTCAAAGAGACGCTGCAACTGGCAGAACAGGTTAACCATACTGAAGTGCATCTGGTTGGCGCCTACCCTGTTACGCCAATCAATATCGCAATTGAACTACCTGAGTTTGACCCCAGCGTTTATAACGACGCGATCCGTGGACAGCATCTGCTGGCCATGAAGGCGTTGCGCCAGAAATTCAGTATCGATGAGAAAGTGACGCACGTTGAAAAAGGATTGCCTGAAGAGGTCATTCCTGATTTAGCCGAGCACTTGCAGGCGGGTATTGTAGTACTGGGTACCGTCGGTCGTACCGGTATTTCTGCCGCGTTCCTTGGTAACACCGCTGAACAGGTTATCGATCACCTACGCTGCGACCTGCTGGTCATCAAGCCGGATGAATATCAGACGCCAGTTGAACTGGATGACGAAGAAGACGATTAACCACACAACTCAATGCCGGATGGTGATCTCATCCGGCATAACAAACGCTTAGTGTTGCTCCTCGCCGCCGAGGAAATAGATTCCCAGCGGGATAGCCAACAGAATCGTAAACACCATGCTGTAGACACAAATCATTGCCGATTGAATGGCGTACATTGAAGCGGTCCAGTCGGAGAGCGGAATGTCATACTGTTCAATCACACCACCGATCGTCGCTCGCGTCACGACCGACGCTGCGATAATAAACACCCCAAGCAGGCACAACAGAAACTTCCGTCCCTTCGCTGTCTTCAGCTTAGCCATGATCATAGTACTGTCCTTTTGCAGATGAAAACCTTGTTACTTTGCGCTAACAATACCATGACATCAACTGACTGTCTGCTACATAAACCGCTTTCAGGGTGGATACCAGCGCTATTTCGCCGAAAATAGCGCTAATTGCATTATATATCTCCCCTATGGATTAATGATCTGACCGCCAGAACTGAGTAAAATATTCGAGGATTAGGATATCAGAAGATATTTCACTACCACGGAGCTGTTGGAAGAATCATGATCGCTGAACTGTTTATAAATAATGCGTTTAATTTGACGGTAATTCTCAGCTGCTGTGCCGCGCTGGTTCTGATGAGCGTCTGGTATCATCGTGGAGAGCGTCGCTGCAAAGGATTCATATTTCATGCCGCGCAATTTCTTGTCTATGCCATTATCATCGGGACGTTAGGCAGTATTGCTAATAACGTTATCGAAAATTACAGCCTGAAATTTATCTCCTCCAGCGTGGTCGACTTTATCTGCACCTCGTTGATTGCGCTGATCCTTACTATCAAACTTTTTCTGGTAATTAATCAGTTTGAAAAGACGCAGATTAATAAAGGCAGAGATATCACCAGCGCGAGGATCCTGTCGCGAATCATCAAGATTACCATCGTGGTTGCCATCATTTTGCTGTATGGCGAACATTTCGGAATGAGCTTATCCGGCCTGTTAACCTTCGGCGGCATCGGCGGTATCGCTGTAGGTATGGCAGGCAAAGACATTCTGAGCAACTTTTTCTCAGGGATTATGCTCTACTTCGACAGACCCTTTAGCATCGGCGACTGGATCCGCTCCCCGGACCGCAATATTGAAGGTACAGTTACGGAAATCGGCTGGCGAATGACCAAAATAAACACCTTCGATCATCGTCCGTTATATGTCCCGAACTCGATTTTCTCCTCTATCAGCGTAGAAAACCCAGGAAGGATGACGAACCGCCGCATCAAAACGGTGATCGGGTTACGATATGAAGATGCTGATAAAGTCAGTGCCGTTGTCGAGTCGGTCAGAGAAATGCTGCAAAACCATCCGGGAATAGACCAGAAACAAACCCTGCTGGTTTATTTTAATGAATTCGCCGATTCATCGCTGAATATCATGGTGTATTGCTTCACGAAAACCACCGTGTGGCAGGAATGGCTTGCGGTACAGCAGGACGTTTATTTAAAGATTATTTCGATAGTCAAGGCACACGACGCCGACTTTGCGTTCCCCAGCCAGACGCTGTATATGGATAATCCTGAAGTATCGCCATCGACACACTAACAAAAGAAAAGGCGCGGAAATCCGCGTCTTTTTTCTGCACTTATTTCAATGAGGCAATATCAATGACAAAGCAGTACCTGCGCCAGCGTTGGAATATACGGATTCAGGTCATGTAGATACAGGACTGTATCAATAATCAGCTCAAACTGATTCACTTCGGGCATCGGATTCTTTACCTGCAGAACGCGTGCCCCGCACAGCTCAGGGGAGCAGGTTGTACTCAGTGTCGCTTACCGGTTCAAGCCACTCGTTCGATGCGCCAGCTGCCGGGATTTCCACAGCGATATGGGCAAACCAGCTATCACGCGCAGCACCGTGCCAGTGTTTCATTCCCGCCGGGATGTGTACGACATCACCAGTTTTCAGTTCGCGCGCCGGTTGATTCCACGCCTGATACCAGCCTCTGCCGCCGGTCACCAGCAAGATTTGTCCCCCTTGATGATGGATATGCCAGAAGTTACGACAGCCCGGCTCAAATGCTACGTTACCAATGACCACGCCTTCCATGGAGAGCATGGTCAGATAGCTGTCGCCAGTGAAATATTTCGCATACGCTTCATTTTTCTCTCCGCGAGGAAAGACGCTGTTACCATCAAATTGTTGACTCATAATTTCCGCGCCGGCGCTGGAGACGGTATTCCGTTGATTTTGCATTTCGACTCTCCAAAACGGTGGCAGCACGCGCCACCGATGCTGAAAACTATAAAAATTATAGAGACTCGACAGGCGGGTGATTAGAGGTGAAAAGAAGGACAACCTTATGAATCATGCTCATCAATAGTCGGTACAGGTACAACGTTTCTACTGGAGATGGCGTGAAGCCTTAGGCCACAATTTCAATCAAGTTGCCGTCAGGATCGCGTATCACCGCTTCGTAATAGCCATCACCGGTGGTGCGCGGGCCAGAAACTAATATTCCCTGTTCTTTTGCACGCATCGCCATGGCATCAACGTTTTCACTGCCGCCAACTGAAATGGCGAGATGCACCCAGCCTGAGGTGTTATTGTCGGGAGCATGTTTTGTCAGTCCAGGCTTAGTCATTAACTCAATCGCGATATCCTCACCAATTTTGACAAAATAGGATTCAAATCCAGGATTGGTTTTACTGCAGTATTTTTCGTTGATCCTTGCGTCAAAAAACGTGACCCAGAATTGAGCTTGTTGCTCAAGATCCCGTGTCCATAACGCCACATGCGCAACCTTCATAGCTAACCTCTTCTTGTTGTATCCAAACAATAGGTTCCCTAAAGGGATGTTGACATCGAGAACCATAATGCACAATTATGCTTGTTATTGCTCGATGTTTATTTCACTGGAGTATTGATGCTCGATTACGCAGCATTCCCTGAACAGCGCCAGGCGCTTATCTATCAGATCCTGCAGGAAAACGGCAGAGTCATCTGTTCCGAACTCGCCAGCAGGTTAGGCGTTTCGGAACATACAATCCGCCGCGACCTGCATGAACTGAGTAAAGATGGCGTGTGTAAAAAAGTCTATGGCGGCGCGGTCATTGCACTCCCTGAATCCGAAGACATCACCGTGCGCAAGAGTATTAATGTGGCGAAAAAGAGCAATATCGCGCAGAGATGCGCCCGGATGGTCAAATCCGGAAGCTGCATTTTTATCGACACAGGCAGTACTAATCTGGCGATGGCTGAAGCCCTACCCGCCGAGCTGGCGTTAACCGTGGTAACAAATTCCCCGGAGATTGCCGCCGTTTTACTAAAAAAACCACTGTTTGATGTCATTATGCTGGGCGGCACGGTGCAACGATCTTCTGGAGGGTGTGTGGGTGCCACCGCTATCTCGCAGGTGCAGGGCATTTTATTCGATCAGGGATTTATTGGCGGCTGCGCGATGTCGCCAGAATCCGGCTTAACCGGATTTGATTACGCGGATTGTGAGTTCAAAAAAGCGGTGATCAAACAGTGTAATGAAACTATTGTCGCGCTGACGGCTGAAAAGATCCCGGCCGTCGCCCGTTATGTTGTTACCGAAAGCAGCAATATCGATGTAATTGTCGTCGAGGAAAATATCAGCAAAGAGTATGCCACGGCGTTTCAGGCGCACGACATTCGTATTTATACAGTGTAACCCATTCTATTGGGTGATACTTTTCCATTGCTTTCATGACTCACCTTCCCCACAGCCTTGCCTGTTCGGGAAATCGCCAATGCAACGTCCCGAACAGGCCAGCGATATCAGTGCTTCACAATATACATTGTGCGGCTATAAGCCACATCTTCAGGGTTAGTAATCGGATACCCTTTCAGCCACGGTTTAATTAAACGCCCGTTGGTGTACTGATAAATCGGCGCAATGGGAGCCTGTTCCATCAGAATGTTCTCCGCGGCGTTATAATCAGCATTGCGCGCTTTCTGCGTATTCTCCAGGGTTGCCTGGGTCAACACTTTATCGTACGCCGGATTATTAAAGCGGGAGATATTGCCCGTATGGGTTGATGTTAATAGCGACAGGAACGTAGATGGCTCATTGTAATCGCCCACCCACGAGGCGCGGATCACATCAAAATTACCGGTATTGCGGCTATCGATATAGGTTTTCCACTCCTGGTTTTGTAGTTTCACGTCAACGCCGAGATTTTTCTTCCACATAGACGCGACAGCAATAGCAATCTTCTGATGATTTTCAGAGGTGTTATACAGCAGCGTCAGTTTAAGTGGTTTCTGTGGACCATAGCCCGCCGCACGCAGCAGCGTTTTCGCCTGAGCGTTCAGCTCTTCCTGACTCATTTGCTCAAACGGTGAAGGTTCCGGCACAAACCCTGCCGTTACATCCGGCGTAAAATGCCATGCGGGCTTTTCGCCGGTACCCAGAACTTTCTCCGCCATCAGGCGACGATCGATAGTCATGCTGAGCGCCAGGCGCACGCGTGAGTCGGCAGTCGGTCCCTTCTGGGTATTAAAGGCATAGTAGTAAGTGCCAAGCTGCGGCGGGGTATAAACCTGGCCCGGGATGTCCTTCAACAGTTTCTGATACATGTTTTTCGGGAACGACTCGGTAATATCGATATCACCAGCAAGATAGCGCTTGGTCGCTGCCGATTCCTGGTTAATAGGCAGGAAGGTGACTTTTTGCAGCACCGTTTTGGCGTTGTCCCAATAATGCGTGTTCGGCACAACGTCCAGTTTTTCGTTCACCACGCGATCTTTGAGCACATAAGCGCCGTTACCAATTAGATTGCCTGGTTTGGTCCAATCTTTACCGCTCTCAACGTTAGCTTTTTGTACCGGATAGAAAGCAAAACTCGCCGTCAGATTAGCAAACCAGGGCAGCGGTTTATCCAGTTGGACCTTCAATGTACGCGCATCGATCGCGCTAACGCCGAGCTTATCTGGCGAGGCTTTTCCATCGATGATCGCCTGTGCGTTGTTAATACCCGCCAGCGCAGCAAACCAGGCAAACGGCGACAGCGTTTTCGGGTCAACCAGACGCTGCCAGCTATAGACAAAATCCTGCGCCGTTACCGGCGTACCATCTGCCCATTGCGCATTATCGCGCAGCGTAAACGTCCAGATACGGTTATCGTTGCTTTTCCACTGAGTGGCAACACCGGGCACAATCTCGCCCTTCTCATTCTGGTTGACCAGCCCTTCAAATAAATCACGAATAACCTGAATTTCAGGAAGCCCGACGGCCTTTGCCGGATCCAATGACGCCGGTTCGTCTTTGATATGACGCACCAGTTCTTGTTTTTCTGCCAGTACCGTTCCGCTGGGAACATCAGCAGCCCAGGATAATGAAATGCTGCTTACCAATAGCGCACAACAGGTTACTGAAACAGAATGCTGCATAAAATACCCTCAATTCCGGCTACTAAGTGAATGTGTAATTATTTGTATCGCCAGCAGGAAATGCAATTAACTTTCGACAAGGAAATAATATTACATCTGAAAAGATAAGTGTGTGAAAACGATTTGATTATCCATACATTTTGCACAACACTGCGAGTAACAATCCACGCATTCAGAGATGACTATGACCGTTACCCGACCCCGTGCCGAGCGCGGCGCATTCCCACCTGGAACCGAACATTACGGACGTTCATTATTAGGCGCGCCGCTAATCTGGTTTCCCGCAATGGCGGCCGATCGCGAAAGCGGTCTGATACTGGCAGGAACGCACGGCGACGAAAACGCATCGGTCGTCACCCTTTCCTGCGCATTGCGTACGCTTAACCCTTCCTTACGTCGTCACCATGTGGTGCTGGCGGTTAACCCTGACGGTTGCCAGCTCGGGCTGCGCGCAAATGCGAACGGAGTGGATCTAAACCGTAACTTTCCCGCTGCCAACTGGAAAGCGGGTGAAACGGTGTATCGCTGGAACAGCAGCGCAGAAGAACGCGATGTGGTGTTGTTGACCGGCGAAAATCCGGGCTCAGAACCAGAAACCCAGGCGCTGTGCCAGCTTATTCACCGAATTCATCCTGCGTGGGTGGTCTCTTTTCACGATCCGCTGGCCTGTATTGAAGATCCCAGGCGCAGCGAATTAGGCGCGTGGCTGGCGCAGTCGTTTGAATTACCTCTCGTCACCAGCGTAGGTTATGAAACGCCCGGCTCATTTGGAAGCTGGTGCGCAGACCTGAACTTACACTGTATAACCGCCGAATTTCCGCCCATCTCTTCAGATGAAGCGAGCGAGAAATACCTGCTGGCCATGTCCAATCTCCTGCGCTGGCACCCTAGAGATGAAGTTGTCCGGTCGTAAAATGCAGGGCCGGCTCCGCGTCGCTGGCAAGCCAGGTAGGGCCATCAAGATCGGCAAAGTTAACCTGCGGCGTAAGGGGTAACGCCGCGCCAATCGCCCGGGAAGTACACAACATGCAGCCCAGCATTAGCGCAAATCCCTGCTCGCGGGCTTCGGTTGCCAGCGCCAGCGCCTCCGTCAGGCCGCCTGTTTTATCCAGTTTGATATTGACCATTTCATAGCGCCCGTGCAGCGCTTTCAGGCTGCTGCGGGTGTGGCAGCTTTCATCTGCGCAGATCGGCAGCGGATGCACAAAATTTTCCAACGCGGCATCGTCCTGCGCTGGCAGCGGCTGCTCCAGCATCGCCACCCCTAAATCAGCCAGAAGCTGGCAGCGTGCCGCCAGACCTTCTGCCCGCCAGGATTCATTGGCGTCGACAATAATCGTGGCATCAGGGACTGCTGCACGAATAGCAACCATCCGCTCGCTAATCAAGCGCGCATCCAGTTTAACTTTTAGCAGTTTCGCGCCATTTTCCCACAGTGCAGCCGCACTCACCGCCATTTGTTCCGGCGTGCCAATTACCACGGTTTGCGCCGTCGTCACCACTTCCGCCAGCTCACTTCCCACCAACTCTGCCAGTGACAGTTGCTGTTGACGCGCACTCAGATCCCACAACGCGCAGTCCACAGCATTACGCGCGGCTCCCGCTGGCAGCAGCTTTTGCAGCTCTTCACGCGTCAGTCCATTTTCCAGTTGTGGGGCAATGCTCATAATTTGCGCCAGCACTGAGGCATCGCTTTCACCATAGCGCGGATACGGTGTGCACTCGCCAATACCCGTGACGCCGTTTTCTGCCACTTCAACCACCACCACATGCGCTTCGGTTCTGCTCCCACGGGCAATAACAAAGGGAGTGTGCAGCGGCCAGGCTTCCTCATACACCTTAACTGTTCTCATTTGCTTTCCTTAATGCAGTCCCTGAAGCGGATATCCGCAAATAGCGTTTGCCGTGTTAACTGCTGATGGCATAAACTAGCCTCGACGTTAACTATATGTAAACAGGAAGATAACCATGTCACAAACCGTTCATTTCCAGGGCAACCCGGTTACAGTTGCCGGCTCAATTCCTCAGGCTGGAAGCAAAGCTCAGGCTTTTACCCTTGTGGCTAAAGACCTGTCTGACGTTACGCTGGGCCAGTTCGCAGGCAAGCGCAAAGTGCTGAATATTTTCCCAAGCATCGATACCGGCGTTTGTGCGGCATCGGTACGTAAGTTTAACCAACTGGCGACAGAAATCGACAATACCGTCGTACTGTGCATTTCGGCCGACCTGCCATTCGCCCATTCACGTTTTTGCGGCGCGGAAGGTCTGAGCAACGTTATCACGCTGTCCACCCTGCGCAACGCAGAATTTCTGAAAAACTACGGCGTAGAAATCGCTGAAGGCCCACTGAAAGGTCTGGCCGCACGTGCCGTGGTCGTTATTGATGAAAATGACAACGTCGTTTTCAGCCAACTGGTCAATGAAATCACCAACGAGCCAGACTACACTGCTGCGCTGGACGTACTGAAAGCTTAAGCCACGTCTTGCACATACGGAGGTAATGAATCTGTTGCCTCCAGCGTATTGCTACGTTCACCTCATGTTTGTCACTTCTCTGAGGCAATACGACCTGTGAACGTGTTAAGGGTACTATCGCTGTACTGAACCCCATAACCTGGACACTTTTTACATTTCTCTTGATGCCCGGTATTCCACCGGGCTCATACCTGTTTTGAGGCTGATCCTTTCATTATTGAAGTAACAGATATAGCCTTCTATATCCTGCATCAGCACATTCACTGAGTCATACCGGTTACGGTGATACATCTCCACCTTCAGATGGCTGAAGAAGTTTTCCATCACCGCATTATCCAGGCAGTTCCCTTTGCGTGACATACTCTGGGTCACTCCGGCATCTGCCAGCATTGAACGCCACATCGGCGTCCGGTACTGCCAGCCCTGGACGCCCTTCT